>JAWSUI010000041.1:0-35455 GCA_033551855.1 Deferrisomatales bacterium | reverse complement strand
CCCTCTATGTTTCTGAAACCCACGCCTCGACGGTCTGAGGCGGAGCCTCGTTAGGAGTAGGCACCGTGACAAAGGTCCGCCACGTGGGCGTGCTGACGGCAGGGGGAGACTGCCCCGGCCTGAACGCCGTGATCCGCGCCATCGTCAAGTCCGCGGTGCTGGACCACGGCATCCGCGTCACCGGCTTCCTGGACGGCTTCGCGGGACTGTTGGAGAACCGAAGTCGCGAAGTGGGGTTCGATGACGTCTCCAACATACTGAACCAGGGAGGCACGATCCTGGGGGCCTCCAACCGGGACGACCCGTTTCGCGTCCCGGTTCCCGGCCCCGAGGGGACCCTCCACGAGGACCGCTCGGACCGGGTTCTGGAGACACTCGAGAGGCACCGGATCGACGCCCTGATCACCCTGGGGGGAGACGGGACCCTCTCGATCGCCGACCGCCTTGTTCGCAAGGGCGCGCCCGTCGTCGGGGTGCCCAAGACCATCGACAACGACCTCTCCGAGACCGACGTGACCTTCGGCTTCGACTCGGCCCGGGCCGTGGCGACCGAGGCCGTGGACCGCCTGCACACGACCGCGGCGTCCCACCATCGGATCATGGTGGTGGAGGTGATGGGGCGAAACGCCGGCTGGATCGCCCTGGAGGCCGGGATCGCCGGCGGGGGCGACGTCATCCTGATCCCCGAGATCCCTTTCCGCTATGGGCAGATTTGCGAGGGGATCCTGAGCAGGACCCGACGGGGACGCCGCTCCTCGCTGGTGGTGGTGTCCGAGGGCGCCAAGTCCCCGGACGGGAAGACCGTGGTCCAGCGGATGGTCGAGGGAAGCGCCGAGCCGGTGCGCCTGGGCGGCATCGGCGCGGTGGTCGCCAACGAGCTCGAAAGCGCCCTGCCCTTCGAGGTCCGCTACGTGGTGCTGGGCCACCTCCAGCGAGGGGGGGCCCCTACCCCCCTGGACCGAATCCTCGGAACCCGTTTCGGCGTCGCCGCCTTGCAGGCCGCCGTCGATTGCGCCTGGGGAACCATGCCCGCGGTGCGGGGAGAACGCATCGTGCGTGCGTCGGTGAAGGAGGCCGTTGCGCGTCTGAAGCTCGTGGACCCCAAGGGGGAGCAGGTCGCGACGGCCCGAAGCGTCGGTGTGGTGTTCGGCGACGAGGCCGCCTGACCGAGTTCCTTCCTTTCTGTCTCATCCGGTGAACGACGGGTTGCCCTGCTCGAAGACGGCCGGGTGAAACCCTATTTCTGGTTCATCCGGGAAATGACCGGGTACTCGTGTCCAGGGACGACCGGGTGGGCCCGGCCACGCAGGCGGACAGCCGCTCGACGGGAGCAGCCACTTCGGGAGCCGCGATGCCGCGAGGATTCCGGATGCGGCGCGGGCGCCCACCTCCCGTACAGTCCGGCACTGTCCGCCGAAGGGGGGCGGGCCCACCCGGTCGGTTACCGGAAGAACCCTATTTCTTCTCCACGGGGAAGCCCGCCTCCTTCCAGGCGGCCCAGCCTCCCTTCAACGCGTAGGCCTTTTCGTACCCCAGCTCCTGCAGATGGCGCACCGCACGGGCGCTCGTGGCCTCGTCGGGTCAGGCGCAGTAGAGGACGAGGGTCGTCTCCTTACCGTACTTCTCGGCCCAGGAGCGCACGGCCCCGGGGTCCTCCCGCACGGCGCCGGCGATCTTCTCGTCGCTCCGCCTCCAGTCCCCCCCCGTCCGGACGTCCACGACCACCACGCCGGAGCTCCCCAGAAGGGCTCGAAGCTCTTCCTTGCCCATGCGCGGCGCATCCCCCAGGCACGGAGCGGCGGAACCGAGCCCCAAGAGGAGGACGGCGACGAGGATTCCCAGGGCTTTTTGTCCGACGCTCATCTTCGCATCCTTCCTCCGGCGGGCATGCCGGCCGGCTCGGGTTCAGGACCCCATCGGGGTGGAAAGGGGTTGTCTTCCTGCTTATCAGAAGGTACCCGGGAGTCAAGGCGGGGCGCCCTCCCGGGATCCACCGCCTGAATCGTGCTCGGAGCCGGGGAACCCCTCCGCTCCGCCCCGCAATCCGCGGCCATGCGCAGGGGTGTCCCCGCAGGCCCTGGTGCGCCGGGCCTCACCCGTTTGCGACGGCCTCGGCGGGTGGGTCGAGGCGGTACGGGGCTGCGCTCCGAGGCTCCCCGGCTCCCTCCGAAGATCTGGTAGTGGATCTTGCCCTCGCGGAATTCGGGTTCTTCCGGTAAACGACCGGGTGGGCCCGCCCACTCCGGCAGACGAGGCCGGACTGCACGGCGGGTGTTCTCCCCCGGCGGGGTTCAGGGATCGACCCGGACGGGGGGCTCGTCGAGCAGGGCCGCCTGCTCCCGCAGGGCCAGGATCTGGCCCTCCCAGTACCGGGGCTCCCCGAACCAGGGAAACGCAGCGGGAAAGGCCGGGTCGTCCCACCGACGGGCCAACCAGGCACTGTGGTGCATCATCCGGAGGGCCCTCAGCGCCTCGATCAGGTGCAGCTCCCGCGGGTCGAAGTCGCGGAACACACCGTACCCCTCGAGAACCCACCCGAGCTGCTCCGCCAAGGCCGGGCCGTCCCCGGAGAGGAGCATCCACAGGTCCTGCACCGCCGGGCCGTTTCGGCTGTCGTCGAAATCGACGAAGTGCGGACCCTCGCGGGTCCAGAGCACATTTCCGGCGTGGCAATCGCCGTGCAGGCGGATGACCACCACGGGACCGGCCCTCTCGTAGCAGCGGCGCACGCCCGCCATCACCGCCAGGGCGACGGCGCGGTAGGACTCCGCCAGATACCCGGGGAGGAGCCGGCTGCCGAGTAGATACCGCAGGGGCTCGTCCCCGAAGGTTTCGGGGTCGAGGGCCGGCCTCTTCCGGAAGGGCCGGCGCGCGCCCACGGCGTGGAGCCGCCCGAGGAACCGCCCCAGCCACCGCAGGGTTTCCGCATCCTCGAGCTCCGGGGAGCGCCCCGGTCTGCGGGGGTAGAGCGCGAACCGGAACCCCTCGAAGGCGTGGAGGGTCTCGCCGGTCCTGTCCCCGAGGGGGGGCACCGCGGGAATCTCCTCCTCGGCCAACTCCTCCGAGAAGGCGTGCTCCTCCCGGATCGCCTCGTCGGACCAGCGGCCAGGCCGGTAGAACTTGGCCACGAGCGGCTCCCCGTCCTCCAAGCCCACCTGGTACACGCGGTTTTCGTAGCTGTTGAGGGCGAGCAGGCGGCCGTCGCAGCGATACCCGGCACCCTCGACGGCGTCCAGGACCCTCTCGGGCGTGAGCCCCGCGTAGGGGACCCCGAGGGCTTCCCCGGCTCCGTCCTCCCTCGTCACCCTGCCCTTCACCCTCGAGCCTCCCCCAGACCGGCAAGCTCCCGGATCGCCGCTCCCGCCGCTTCGGTGCAGCGCCGTCCCTCCTCGATCGCCTCCTGGGCCCGATCGAACTCCAGGGGCCCGATGCCTCCGAGGCGGGGCTCCAGGAGGACGTCCGGGGGGTCACCGCCCATCCGGCTTCGGGTGATGCGCTCCTGCATGATGGTGACCGCTCCCGTCACTACGTCCAGGAGCCCCGGCGCATCCGCCCCCCCGAGCAGGACGGACGCCAGATGGGAAGCCCGGGCGCGTGCCTCGATAACCAGCCGCTCGAGGAAGGTCTCCTCGTCGTCCTCGGGCGACCGCCTCCTGCTGAGCGCCCCCGCGCCGCTGCGCCTACCTCCCCGGTCTCCGTTGAGATGGACCGCGATCACGGCTTCCGCCCCGAGGGCTCGGCAGGCGGACACCGGAACGGGGTTCACGAGGCCGCCGTCCACCAGCCACCGACCGTCGAGGGCAACCGGCGTGAAGAGGCCGGGAACGGCCATGGAGGCGCGGACCGCGCCGAAGACAGGACCGTCGCGCAACCACAGCTCGTGACCCGTCCCCAGATCGGTGACCACGGCGGCGAAGGGGCGTCCCAAGTTCCCGATCTCCGGATCCCCCAGGTTTTCTCGCAGAAAGTCCATGAGGCGTTTGCCTTCCAGCAGCCCGCCCCCCGTCGGCAGAGATACGTCGAGATAGCGCAGGATCTCTCGCCGGCTCAGCCCCCGGAGCCACCGCTCGAACCAGTCGAGCCCGCCGCAGAGGTAGATCGCCCCGACCAGGGCCCCGGCGGAGGTGCCGCAGACGACATCGATCGGCACTCCCAGGCGTTCGAGCTCCCGCAGCACGCCGATGTGCCCCCACCCCCGGGCGGCTCCCCCCCCGAGGGCCAACCCGACCCTGGGGCGTCGGTCCCCGCTCCTCGTTGGCGTCACGGCGCATCCTCTCTCCACCCCCGGCCTGCCCAGCCCGCCACAAGATACAGGAGGGCGGCGATGACGGCCACGCCGCTGAGCCCCACGTGGACCCCCAGCACCGCCGCCAGGGCGGCGCTGACCACCGAGGCAAACCCGTTGATGCCCCACACCCACGGCACAGCCTCCGGGAACCGGGCCGCGACGGCCTGGAGCCCCAAGGGAAAGGGCATCCCGAGGAAGAAGGCCAGGGGGGCGATGCAGCCCGCCGCCACAGCGGCCCGTGCCGCCAGGGGGAGCCCCGCCAGGTGCGTGAAGAGCCACGGCACGGCCGCCTGGTACGTCAGCGTCAGCGCCACCACCGCGAGGATCGCCCCTCCAAGGGCATGGGCCCGCGAGCGCGACCGGGCCCACCGTGCCGACGCTTGACTGCCCAGCCCCGCGAACGCCAGGAAGGCGGCCAGGGTCGCCGCGGCCGCATAGACGGGGTGACCCAGAAGCAGGGTGAGGCGCTGGATCAGGCTGATCTCGATCAGCAGGAAACCCAACCCCAGCGACGCGAAGTAGACCACGACCCGGGGGCCCGTGCCTCCCCGCGGAGCCCTCCGCAGCACCCGAAGGGGCAGGAGGATCAAGGCGCCCCCCGCCAGGAGGGCTTGCAGCAGGGTCGCGGGTGCGAAGAGGGAAGCCCACTCCACCAGTGCCGCGCCCCCTCGGCCGCGGGCGGCGAGCAGCTCCGGCAGGGAGCCCCATTTGAAACTGCGGAAGAAGTAGGGCCGGTCGTCGGTGGCGGGCTCCACGAAGAACTTGTAGTCCCGGTAGAAGGCCTTCCTGCCCGGCCCGAGGATCGCCAGAGCCCCTTCGTGGAGCCAGGGCCGGTCGAGGACGTTGTGACGGTTGACCTCCTCGGCCGAGAGCCCGGGGAGCCACTCCAGGTCGTACCCCAGGGCCCCGCAGGCCTCCCGGAGCCGTCGGAGCTCCTCGGGGGGGAAGGGACCCTCTCGCAAGAGCAGGGTGGCCGTGCTCCAGGTCCTCACCAAGGCCAGCCGCTCTCCCGGGGAGGCCACGCCGCGGCGTTCCAAGGCCTCCACGGCGGTTGCAAAGAGCTTGAGCGCGCCGCGGGGCGGCAACTCCAGCCACCGGGTGACGGAGACGACCCCCCCCGGCTCCAGGCGGTCCAGGAGGGAGCCGAAGGCCTCCACGGTGTAGAGGTAGCTCTCCGACGCCGCCTGTGTGCCCGCCAGAGAGGCGCCCAGGGCATCCAGCAGGGAGATCTGGATCAGGTCGTAGCGCCGGTGCGCCCGGGCCACGAAGGCGCGGGCGTCCGCCGCGTGGACGGCGACTCCCGGGGCGTCGTACACGGGCCCTGCGTGGGGCCGCAGGGGCCCGTCCAACAGGCCCAGCAGCCGCCGATCGAGCTCCACGGCGTCAACGTTCTGTGCCCCTTGCGCCAGCGCCGCCTGCACCTCCAGCCCGCCACCGGAGCCGAGCACGAGCACCGTGCGCCTCTCGGCCAGTCGATACGGGAGCCCCGTGGGAAGGCAGTCCCGGTAACGGGGGTCCCCGTCTCCCCGGTCCACGGTGCCGGAGAACCCCCCATCGGAGAACAGGGCCACCTGGGGGGGCAGGTCCCAGGGGCACCCCAGGCTCAACCCGGGCGCGTGACGGAAGGGGACCTCGGGGGACTCCACCGCCGCCAGGTGACCCAGCGGACTCCAGGCCTCCGCCGTCACCGCGGCCCCCGCCGTTCGCAGCGCCTGGCTCAGGGCCTTGAACTCCGAGGGGCGGGGTTCCAGCCAGGAGGCCGGCCACCCCAGGGAAACCACTGCCCCAAGGGCGGCGACCCCCAAGGGAACGGCTCCGCGGGCGGACCGTCTGCCCAAGCCGGCGGCCCCCAGGGCGGCAGCGACGAACCCCCCGGCCCCCACCACCCGCAGGCACTCGGCGGGCGGCAAGAGGAAGAGCAGGCCGAGGACCCCCAGGGCCCCCGCACCCGCCCCCACCAGATCTGCCCGGTACAGACTCGGGATCCGGTCCCGGAGCTCCCGGAAGGCGAGGCCCAGGCAGCCCCCGACCAGGACGAAGGGGACCGCCAGGAGGAGGTACATGGCCCCGAAGGCCGCCCACTGCCAGGGGTCCCAGACCGCCTCCTGGGGGTGGAACGGCACCCGTTGGGCAACGGCAAACGCCCCCGGGGCAAGCACTCCGAAGAGTCCGCAGCCCAGAGGGTACGCGTGGGAGATCCGCCCGCGAAGCCGGTCCTGGGTCAGAGTCAGGGCGGTTCCACTGATCCCGTACCCCAGCAGGGCCAAGCTGATCACCATGGCTGCGAAGTGGTGCCAGAGCACCACCGAGAGCAGGCGCATGAGGAGAACCTGATATGCCAGGGCGCTCGCCGAGAGCACGGAGACGGCGAGAAGGAACATCGGACCGGTTCAGTGCCCGCCGGTCAGGGGAACGAAGCGCACCGGGAGGAACTGGCGGGTCGTGACCGTCCCCCCGGGAGACTTCTCCACGAGGGTGAGTTGCTGTGTCTGGAAGGGACTGCCCACCGGGATCACCATGCGTCCGCCCGGCTTGAGCTGGCGCACCAGGGGCGGCGGGATGTGGCTCGCCGCTGCGGTGACGAGGATGGCATCGAAGGGTGCATGCTCCTCCCAACCGTAGTACCCGTCCCCCACCCGGACGGTCACGCCGGTATATCCGAGGCGCTCGAGCCGCTGCCTCGCCTCCTCTCCCAGCGGAGGCACGATCTCCACCGTGTAGACGCGTGCCCCCAGGGCCGCCAGGACCGCGGCCTGATAGCCTGAGCCGGTTCCCAGCTCGAGGACCGAGTCCCCGGGGGAGACCGCGGCGAGGTCGGTCATCAGAGCGACGATGTAGGGCTGGGAGATGGTCTGCCCGTGCCCGATGGGAAGGGGCCGGTTCTCGTAAGCCCGTCCCCTTAGGCGGTCGGGAACGAACTCGTGGCGCGGCACCTGGCCCAAGACGTCCAGGACCCGGGGGTCCAGCGCCCCCTTCCCGATGTGGCGGCTCGTCGCCTCCACGTCTGCCCGGATCTCGGCCAGCATCCGTTCCCGGGCTCGCGCGAGCTCCTCCGCGCCCGCCGGGGCCGCAACCAGGGTGAGCAGAAGGAAGCCCCAGATCTTCATCATCGCCTCTCGCCCCTGCGCGCTTCAGCCCCCCGGGTCCACCCGCACCCTTCCCGGGCTGCCCTCGGGACCTTCCACCTCGATCCGGACACGGGGCAGGAACCGTCGGATCACCTCGGCGTTGGTCGTGAGGTGTCGCGTGACCCGTGCCGTGCTGAGCTCCGATGCTCCGCGGGCCAAGGCAAGCGGCAGCAGCAGTTGGTCCGCCATGTGGCGATCGACGTCGGCGCCGGTCCGGAGGAGCTCTCCCAACTCGTCGGCAGCCTCGTCCGCGACCGCCTCGGCGGCCTTGCCCCGCTCCCCCAGGCTGCCCGCGCACCAGCAGCCGCCTTCGCAGTGGGCCTCCAGGAAGAGGAAGGTCCCCGGTGACGGCGCCTCCCACCGGACGACCTCCACCTCCGCGGGAACCCCCATCTCCCCCAGCCGTTCCCTGGCACGGCGGGCCTGCCGAACGGCGATGGCGGGATCCAGTCCGGCTACCGCGGAGAGCCCGGAGATCCGAAGCAGCTTTCCTCGCACCACCCCCCGGAGGGGGGACACGGTCCCCGTCGGCTGGAGCCGCGCCTCCATCTCCCCGCCGCCTCGCGGGTAGAACCCCACCCGCACCAGCCGGACCCCGACGACCACGCCGAGCCTCGCCAGCGCCGGCGCCCACTGTCGTTCCAGGTAGTGGGCGCTCGGGCTCCAAGGCACGTGGGTACCGCCGGAAACGGCGATGGACGAGGCACCCCCGGCTAGGGCCAGGGGAAGGGCCACCGTCTGGAGAACCAACGAGGCGGCCCCCGCGGTGCCGACGGCGAACCGATAGTGGCCGGGGCAAACCCGCCCCGGCCGGAAGGTCACGCAGGTCGACCCCTTCTCGGCTCCGACGACCCTGCCGCCCCCGACGGCGACGGCGGCCAGCACGGACGCCAGGTGCTGGGCCGCAAGTCCGGGGTTCTTCCGGCCGGCACGGACGTTCTCGATGCGAAACGGCATGCCGGTGAGCAGGGAGAGCGCCAGCGATGTCCGCAGCACCTGCCCCCCGCCTTCCCCGGCGGAGCCGTCGATCACCACCATGGGGAGCTCCTCGCCGGGGGGCTCCCCGGCGTGCCGGAGCGCCCGGGGGAGGATCGCGGCTCCGGCGCGCGCCCGGGCATCGTGATCCCCTTCCGCCGCCGTTCGGGTCCTTCCGGCAGGGTAGCCGCAAGGGTGTCCCTGTCAAGAAGCCGCGGGGCCGGCTCAGGGGTTCCCGCTCCCGTGGGGGCCAGCTCCACCGCCGGATTCGCGGGCGGGGGATTCCGGGGGGCCGCCGCGCTTTTCGCCCTGCCCCCCGGTGCGGTATGTTTCCGGGGACGAGCCAACTGCGGACGATCCCGGAGGGCTTCCCATGGACCGCTACACGAAGGGTTTCATCGTCGCGTCGCTTCTGTACTTCGCCATCGCCTCCGTGCTCGGGATGTGGATGGGCGTCGCGCCGGCCCCGTCCTGGGCGCGGTTCGCCCACGTCCACCTCAACCTCCTCGGGTTCATGGCGATGATGATCTACGGCGTGGGGTACTTCGTGCTGCCCCGCTTCAACGCCCGGGAGCTCCGCTGGCCTTCCTGGCTGCCCATCCATTTCTGGGCAGCCAACGTGGGTCTCGTCGGGATGGTGGTCACCTACCCGGAGATCCCCTCGGCAGGTTTCCTCCTCTTTTCGGGTCTCTCCACCGTCTCGGTCCTGCTCTTCGCCGTGAACCTGGCCGCCACCATCCTCCTGCCGGAAAGGACCCGGGGCCGGTTCCCGGGGGAGGCCGAGGCCCGACAGCCGGCCCCGGCCTCCCCGCCCGGGCCCCCGCCCGCGATCGAGGCCGACACCCGCGTCGGGGAGATTCTCTCCCGCTGGCCTCACACGGCCGACCTCTTCGTAGCGAGCGGTTTTGCCGCTCTGGCCGACCCAGACCACCGGGAGCAGGTGAAGCAGCTCCCGGTGACGCTGGGGATGGCCTGCAGCCGCCACGGGGTGGACCTCGACGAGATGCTCCGGAAGCTGAGGGCCGCGATCTCTGCCGGGGAGGAGGGGCGACCGGTCATTCGCGCGGATCAGGTCCTGGGCGAGATCCTGGCCGCCCACCCCGAGACGGAGGCGGTTTTCCGCAAGTACTACGGGTCCGGGTGCTTTTCGTGCCCCGGGCAGGCCACCGAGACCGTGACGCAGAGCGCCATGATCCACAACGTCGATCTTGCCAAGCTCCTCGAGGAGCTGAACCGGGCGGCCCGAGCCTAGTACCGCAGCGAGAGTTGCGTCGGGGTCGGGCGCGGGGCCTTCCTGGAGAGCGGGCAGGCGGCCTTGGAACGATGCTCTGGGCGCACCGGAGGGCCGCAGGGCCGTTCGAAGCCGTCTCGCGAGCTGAGCTGCGCGCCGGGATCCTGCCCGCCGGAGGGGTGGTTTCGCGCCAAACGCACGCGGGGAACCGATCGCTCGTTGCAGCACGGGACGTCGGTCCCCAGGGCCCGCCGGGCAGGCTTACCGGGCGAGGACGTCCCCCAGAAAACGGAGGAAGAGCTCCCACGACTTGCGGTCGGCGTCCTCGCGGTAGCGCTCCTCACCGAAGACCGTGAAGGCGTGGGGGGCGCCCCCGTAGGTCACCATCTCGTGGGGGAGCCCTGCCGCCTCCAACTCCCGGGCGAGCGCCGCGAACTCGTCCAGGCTGATCGCCGCATCCGCGCTGCCATGGAGGACGAGGAATTCCCCCTTCGCCCGCGAGTAATCCTGCCCCTCGGGTGTCTTCAGCCCCCCGTGGAAGGAGACGAACCCCTTGAGGTCCGCCCCGGACCGGGCGAGCTCCAGGACGGCCGCGCCCCCGAAGCAGTACCCCGCGGCCACGGCATTGCCCACGTTCGCCCCCTCCCGCGCCGCTGCCTGGAGGGCCCCGTCCATCAGAGCCCTCATCTTTGCGCGGTCGGTGTAGAGCTCCCCCGTGTGCTGGCGCCGGTCCTCGAGCGCCGTCGGGCGCACCCCCGCGCCGAACAGGTCGGCCCCGAAGACCGCGTAGCCCTTCTCCGCCAGCATGCTCGCCCTCTTCACCTCGTAGTCGTTGAGCCCGTCCCAGTCGTGGATGAGAAGAACGAGGGGCGCGTCGGGCCGTGGGGAGACGAAGTACCCCTCGTACGGTTTCCCGCCGACCTCGTAGGTGACGGCCCTGCCGCCGGCGTCCGCCGACGGGGGGACAGGGAGGGAAAGGAAGAGGAACAGGGCCGCAGGGACGGCGATCCGCATCCCGGTTCGCATGACAACCTCCGTTCGCTGGGTTGAAAATGTCTCGGCACCTTACCCCAGGGGTGCCGCTCCGGCCAGGCAGGCGCCGTGCCAGGTTCGACCGGCGGGCGGCAAGCGGAGTCCGGGAGCCCCTGCGTTTCGCCCCGCAATTCGCGGCCATGCGAAGAAGTGTCCCAGCAGTCCCCAGTGCGCCAGGCTTCACCCGCTTGCCCCGACCCCGTCGAGTCGGTGGATGCGGTGCGGAGCTGCACTCCTGGGCTCCCGGACTCCGCCCCACAAGGTGGTCGTGGATTCCGGCATGCAGCAGACCGGGGCCCGCGCGTTCTGGACCCGGCGGGCGGCCCTCCGCCTCCGGCTTTCGCAGTCCCGGGGGAGACGGTAGACTCCCTGTGCGCGCGCCTGACAGGAGGACCCCCATGGACGCACCGGTACGGCTGGAACGGGTCGACGACTATCGGTGGCGGATCCCCCAGGAGGGGGACATGCGGGTGCCGGGCCTCGTCTACGCCACCGAGGGCATGATCCCCCAGATCCGCTCCGAAAAGGCCTTGGAGCAGGTGCGCAACGTCGCCACACTGCCCGGCATCCTGGGCGCCAGCATGGCCATGCCCGACATCCACTGGGGGTACGGCTTTCCCATCGGGGGTGTGGCGGCCACCGACGGGGAGACGGGAGTGATCTCACCCGGGGGGGTTGGCTACGACATCAACTGCGGGTGCCGGCTCCTCACCACCGACTTGGATCGCGCCGACGTGGCGCCGAAGATCCGAGACCTGGCCGGGCTTCTCTTCAGCCGGGTACCCTCGGGGGTGGGCTCCACGGGCCCCATCCGCCTCGACCGGCGGGAACAGAGGGCGGTGGTCGCCCGCGGGGCAGCCTGGGCCGTGGAGGCGGGATACGGGGAGCCGGAGGACCTGGAGGTCACGGAGGAAGAAGGGTGCCTGGCCGGCGCGGACCCCACCGCCATCTCGGCCCGGGCCTACGAGCGGGGGTTCAACCAGGTGGGGACGCTCGGCTCGGGCAACCACTTCCTGGAGGTCCAGTACGTAGAGACCATCTTCGACGCCGACGCAGCCCGAGCCTTCGGGCTGCGGCAGGGCCAGGTCACGGTGATGATCCACTCCGGGAGCCGGGGGTTCGGTTACCAGGTCTGCGACGACTACCTGAAGGTGATGGCCCGCGAGGTCGCCCGATCCGGCATCGAGCTGCCGGATCGCCAGTTGGCCTGCGCCTACCTCTCGACCGATGCCGCGAGGCAGTACCTGGGAGCCATGGCGGGTGCGGCCAACTATGCCTGGGCCAACCGGCAAGCCCTCATGCACTGGGCCCGCGAGGCGTTCCAGGAGTTCTTCCGCTCTTCTCCGAGAGACCTGGGGCTCCGGCTCGTGTACGACGTGGCCCACAACATCGCCAAGAGGGAGCGGCACCGGGTCGATGGCGAGGAGCGCTGGGTGATGGTCCACCGGAAGGGCGCCACCCGGGCCTTCGGCCCGGGCCGCCCGGAGGTACCCTCCCGGTACCGCGACCTGGGCCAGCCGGTCCTGATCCCGGGGGACATGGGACGGGCCTCCTACGTGCTGGCGGGCACCGAGGGGGCCATGGCGGAAACCTTCGGCTCCACCTGCCACGGCGCGGGCCGGCTGCTCTCCCGGCACGCCGCCCTGAAGCGGAAGCACGGCGCCCAAGTGCGAAAGGAGCTGGAGGCGGCGGGGATCTGGGTCTTCTCCGCGGGGGTCAAGACCCTGGCCGAGGAGATGCCCGAGGCCTACAAGGACGTGGACGAGGTCGTGGCCGCCGTCGCCGGCGCCGGGATCTCCCGCCGCGTGGCGCGGCTTCGGCCCCTGGGGGTCGTCAAAGGCTGACCCCGCGAACGAGTCGAGCGCATCCCCCGGCAACCCGCCTCGTCCCCCGGAAGCGCGCTGCTCCCTAACTTCCCCCCAAGCCTAGGGCTTCCATGCGGTGGCGCAGGGTGCCCCGGGGCAGGCCCAGGAGCTTGGCGGCCTGGGAGATGTTGCCGCCGGTTCGCTCGAGGGCCTGGGTGATCAGGCTCCGGGCCAGCTCCCCTTCGAGGGCTTCCAAGCGACACCCCTCGAGGGGAAGGGCCCACCGTTGGAGGGGGGGCGTGGGGGAGGGGCGGAGCTCGGCGGGCAGATCGTCGGCCCGAAGCACCGGTCCGCGGCAGGTGATGGCCAGCCGCTCCATGAGGTTGCGGACCTCCCGCACATTCCCGGGCCACCCGTAGACACGCAGGGCGTCTTGCGCCTCAGCCGCGATGTCCGACAGCGGCTTGTGGAACTTGCGCCCGAAGTGGTGGAGGAAGTGCTCGGCCAATGGCAGGACGTCCTCCGCCCGCTCACGGAGGGGGGGGATGCGGATAGGGAAGACGTTCAGGCGGTAATACAGGTCCTCCCGGAACAGCCGGGCCTCGATGGCCTCCTGCAGGTCCTGATTGGTGGCCGCCACCACCCGCACGTCCACCAGTGCCTCCCGGACCCCCCCCAGCCGGCGGATCTTCCGCGTCTCCAGGAACCGCAGCAACTTCGCCTGAAGGCCCAGGCCCATGTCCCCCACCTCGTCCAGGAACACCGTTCCCCCGTTCGCTGTCTGCAGGAGCCCCTCCTTCGCCTTCCGGGCATCGGTGAACGCCCCGGGCTCGTGGCCGAAGAGCTCGCTCTCCAGGATCGGACCAGGGATGGAGGCGCAGTCGATCTCCAGGAACGGGCCGGTCGCCCGCTCGGAGCAGGCGTGGATGAACCGCGCCACCACCTCCTTGCCCGTGCCGCTCTCTCCGGTCAGGAGGACGGTCGTGTCCCGGTGGCGCGCCACGTCCCGGGCCTGGCCCAGGACCCGGCCCATGGCGGGACTCTCGGCCACGACCTCCTGCCCGGCTCCCACCTCGCGCTCCTCGAGGGCACGGACCCTGCGCCGCAGTCGCTGCGTCTCCAGCGCCAGACGCACGATGAGCTTGATGGCGTCCGCCTTGAAGGGCTTCTTGATATAGTCGTAGGCACCGAGCTTGAGGCTCTCCACGGCGCTCTCCACCGACCCGTAGCCGGTAACAACGATGACCAGGAGGTCGGGGTCGCGGCTGCGCAGCTCGCGGAGCACCTCGACGCCGTGGAGGTCCGGGAGATTGAGGTCGAGCAGCACTAGGTCCACGCCTTCCCGGTCGATGGCCTGCAGCGCGTGGCGGCCGCTTTCGACGCCCCGAACCGCGTACCCTTCCTCCCCCAGGATCCGCTCGAGCTGCCCCCGGAGGAACTCCTCGTCGTCGACGATGAGGATGGACTCGGCGTTCATGGGGCGATCTGCCTCTCCTGTGCCGCCACGGCCACATCCCCAGGGGCGGCCTCGGAGAGGGCGCTCCGCGACCCGGGGAGGTACACGAGAAACGTCGCCCCGCGTCCCGCCCGGCGCTCGACCTCGATGCGCCCGCCGTGGTCGGCGACGATGGTGTAGGCGATGGACAGCCCCAGCCCCGTGCCTCCGGACCTGAGAGTGTAGAAGGGCTCGAAGATCCGCTCCGCCTCCTCCGGAGGCACGCCGGGCCCCGTGTCCTCCACCCGAACCTCTACCCCGTCCTCCGTGGCCCGGGCCAGCACCCGCAGCTCTCCCCCGTCCGGCATGGCCTGCAGGGCGTTGAGGTACAGGTTCAGGAGTGCCTGCTTGAGCTTCTCCGGGTCACCCCGGACCCCGGCGAGCCCGGGCGCCGCACGGAACGTCACCCGCACGCCCTGGTTGTGGGCCTGCTTCTTGAGCAGGAAGAGGCTCTGCTCCAGCACCTCCTCCAGGCGGCACTCCCGATGCTCCCTCCGGTCAACCCGGGCATAGGCGAGCAGCTCCTGGATGATCCCCTCGAGCCGCTCGACCTCCTGCAGGGCCTGGGCGGCCAGGGCCCGGTCCGCCCCCACGGGGAGCCGGTCGTGCAGATCGTCGAGGAGCAACGCCACCCCCGTCAGGGGGTTTCGGATCTCGTGGGCGACGCTGGCGGCCATCCGGCCCAGGGACGCGAGTCGGTCTACCCGTTCCAGCGTCCGGGCCATGTCGCGCTCTTCGGTGATGTCGCGGAACTGGAGGATGAGCCCGGGTCCCCCGTCGGCTTCGAAACGGCTCGGGACCCAGGTGAAGGTGCGCCGTCCCAGCGGGGTGACGACCTCGAGCTCTCCGGCCTCCGCGATCCCCTCCCGGCCGAGGGACGCCACCCAGCGGGGAAGATTCCGGTCCACGCCGCACGCCTCCAGGGTCTTCCCCCTGGCCGAGGCCTCCTCTAGACCTAGGGCTGTCTGAGCGTAGCGATTCACCGTGAGCACCTCGCCCCGGGCACCCAGGGTGATCAGCCCCGAGCCCAAGGAGTCCACCACCGCCTCGATGAACGCCCGTGCCCGCTGAGCCTCCTCATAAAGTCGGGCCCGCTCGATCGCCCGAGCCGCCTGGCCGGCCACGATCTGGAGAGCACCCACCCGGTGCTCGGGAATGGGTCGCCCGGTGACCGCGCTGTCCGCACCGAGCACCCCCACCACCGCGTCCCGGCTCTTCATCGGCACGTAGACAGAGCTGGGGGACAGGTCCCCCTCGGCTACCCCTCGACCGGCGCGGGAGAGCCCGGTCGGGCCGCCGCCCTCGGCCCCGTGGATGGGCCGTCCGGTGCGCACCACCGTCACGGGAACCCCCTGGTCGCGGGAGACTTCGAAGGATGCGGACAGCACGCGGGCCTCCTCTGCCCCGTCGAACCCGTTCACCCCGACGCAGCGGAGGCGCTCCCCATCCGGGTCGAGCACGTAGAGGAGGACCCGGTCGAACCCCAGCCCCTCCACGCAAGTGCGCAGGATGATCTGGAGCAGCTCCTCCCGGTCGAACGTCGTTCCGAGGAACCCGCTGATCGACTGGATATGGCTGAGGGTGGCGAGCTGCTCTTCCAGGCGCTCGGCGTACGCGTGGGCGTCGTCCCGCGACCGCTCCAGCTCGCCACGGCTCTCCCCGAGCCGCCGCTCCTTCTCCTCCAGGAGCTCCCCCATGCGGTTCAGCGCCAGCGCCAGGTGGCCCACCTCGTCCCGGGGGATCGCCCCCACCCGGGCGGAAAGGTCCCCACCCGCGATCCGACCCGCCATTTGTGCCATCGTGTGCACGGGCCGGGCGATGGCCCGCGAGAGCCAGAACGCCGCCCCCAGGACCGCCAAACCCAGCGCCCAGGCCAAGGTGAGGCCCGTGCGCAGGGTCTCACGGGAGGCCTCCTCGATCGCCTGCCCTGTGGCTGCGGCCTCCCGGTGGAACGCCTCGGTGAGGGCGCCGATGGTCACCCCCCCGAAGACGAACGGGGACTCCCCGGGTCCAGGCCGCACGTAGATGGGTGCGTAGGCCATCACCTTGTCCACGCCGGCCACGTTGAAGGTCCGCGTGACCCCCGACTCCCCGTCTCGCACGGCCCGAGCGACCTCCGGGTAGTTGGGGTGGACGAAGCCTGCGGCGTCGAGGTTGAAGGGGATCCGCCCTGCCTCCACGTCCTCGGGGGCGGAGGAGGGGGAAAAGGCAGGCACCCACCGCCCCTGCTCGTCCAGGCCCGGTAGGTTCCAGAACTTCGGGTGGGTGATGATCCAGCCCCGGTCGTCGAAGAGGAAGGCGTAGTTGCCCGAGAGATAACTGGGGAAGATCACGCGCTCCCGGCTCAGGGGTAGCACGTGCTGGGTGAACTCCATGAGGTGCCGGTGGTCCAGAGCCAGGGCCACCACCCCTCGCAGCTCTTCCCCTTCCCACACGACCTTGGCGAACCGGACGTGCCCCACGTACTCGGCCCCCCCCACCGCCTCCTCGGGGGTCCCCGCCCCGGCCAACTGCTCGGCCTTGCCCACGTGGCGGCCTACGAGGCGGCCCACGAGGATCTCGCCGGGCCGGGCCCGAACCGCATCCTGGAAGTACGTCTCAATGCCGTAGGTCGTTCGGAAGGGGGTCGAGACGTCCCGCAGGGAGCGGTGAGGAGCCATCCAGTCGCCGTCCACCCGGAAGACCTCGCGGCCGTCAGCCCCGATCCAGGAGACCTCGGAGTAGATGGGCAAGCGGTGGTGGTACTCCTGCACGCCGCCCACCGGATCCCGCCGCCGGGTCCACACCTCACCGGTCCGGCTGCGGCAGAAGAGCAGGAACGCCTGGGGGTCCTTCGGCAATTCGCCGAGGATGCGCAGGTCCTGCACCCGCTCCTCCAGGAACCGGGAGACCTGCTCGGCCAGGCCGAAGGCTTGGAGCTCCAGGGACTGCTTCGCTTTGTCGTCGAGCACCTGCACGGAGACGTGGACCGCCTCCTCCCCGACGGCTGCGATGCGGCGCGTCGCATCCAGACTCAGCCAGAGCAGCCCTGGGAGGCTCAGGGCGAGGAACGCGAGGAGGAGCTTGGGGAAGAGGGTGAGCCGCACTCTCAGTCCGTCAAGGTAAGTTCCTGCTGCCCTTCCGGTACCTGGACCGTGAGCACCGGGACGGGGCACCTGCGCACGACCCGCTGCGCGGTGCTCCCCATGAGGGAGGCCAGCGCCGTCGACTCGGCGTGGGCCCCCATGATCACCAGATCCGCCCCCGTGCTCCCCACGTGGCGCAGGATCACGTCGGAAGGACGGTGCCCCTCGGCCACGAGGATCCCCTCCACCAATTCGGAGCAGTCGGGCTTCCCGACCACCGCCGCGCAGAACTTCCGGATGCGCGTGCGCAGCCGGGCCTCCACGCCCCTTTCTTCCCGCTCCACCGCCGCGTGGAGGGTGCCCACCCCCGCGTACCCCTCCACCATCGCCTCCTGCCGAGGAGTCAGGGTCTCCACCACGTGCAGCACGGTGATCCGGGCCCCGAGCTTCTCGGCCAGGGCGTACGCATAACGAAAGATGTACGCCGCATTGGGGCCGAGCTGGGTGCAGTACAGGATCTTCCGGATCTCGGGCAGCTTCACGTTCTTCCTCCTGCGTGCTCCGGGGCTAGGCCGCCGCGGCGGCCTCCTCGAGGCGGTTCTTGCGCTTCTGCCACCACCAGAGCGCGGCCACCATGCCGATGCCGACCGTGTCGGTGAGCACCCCGGGAATGTAGCACAGCACCGTGGCGGCGGCGAAAAAGATCCACTCCGGGAGCGTGGTCCTACGCACCAGGTACCCCATGGTGAGGGCGGAGAAGGCCAGGGTCCCGGCCGTCGCCGAGAAGAACGACATGCCCACATCCATCAGGGGGAACATCTGGGCCGGCGCCACGTCCCAGTTCCAGAGCAGGATCTCCGGGGTGTACGCGAACAGGAGCGGCATCACATAGAGGAGCTTGGCGAACTTGAAGCTCGTCCAGCCGGTCTTCCAGGGGTCCGACCCCGCGATGGCCGCCCCCGCGTAGGCGGCCACGCAGACCGGCGGGGTGATGTTGGAGTCCTGGCTGAACCAGTACACGATCTGGTGGGCCGCGATGAGCATGACCCCCATCTCCCGGAGGGCGGGCACGGCCAGC
Source organism: Deferrisomatales bacterium (assembly GCA_033551855.1). GTDB lineage: Bacteria > Desulfobacterota > Deferrisomatia > Deferrisomatales > JACRMM01 > JBFLZB01. The sequence goes on along the minus strand of JAWSUI010000041.1, from coordinate 17,358 downwards.
ACCGCCACGATCAGGTAGGCCGCGGTCACCGGCACCCCCATGCCGAGCACCAGGGACGCGATGGCGATGAGGGCGATGGCGATGAGGAGATTCCCGTCGGCAAGGGAAATAATGATATCGGAGAACTTGAGTCCGATCCCCGTGAGTGCGATGGAGCCCACGATCATCCCGATGACGCCCACGGTGGCCCCGATGATGAGGGTGTTGCGGGAACCGGTGAGGATCGCCTCCCACGTCTCCCGGGGCCCCATGAGGTTCTCTCCCCTCACCCAGCTCAGCAGGATGAAGGCGAAGGCGCAGGCCTGGGCCGATGCCTCCGGGTCGAAGCCCAGGGCCCAGAGACCCAGGACCGCCGCCGCGGGGAAGGCCCCGTACCAGAGCAGCCCCCGTTGGAGGGTCTTGGCCCGCAGGGTGATCACCAGGCACCCCAGGGTGGCCCAATAGGCGGCAAAGCCGGGCGACCTCCCCAGGAGCATGAGCACGACGATCGTTACCAGCGGCAGCGCCATGTACCACTCGCTGCGCAGGATGTCCCGGGCCCGGGGCAGGTCCTCCGTGATCCCCTGGATCTTGTGTTTCTTCGCCTCGAAGTGGACCATCGTGAGCACGGCCAGGAAATAGAGGAAGGCCGGGAAGATGCTCATGAGCATGATGCTCACGTAGGGGATGCCGGTGAGCTCGGCCATGAGGAAGCCGCCGGCACCCATGACGGGCGGCATGAACATGCCCCCGATGGACGCCGCCGGCTCGATGGCGCCGGCCACGTGGGGCCGAAACCCGGCGCGCTTCATCATGGGGATGGTGAAGGCGCCCGTGGCCACGGTGTTGGCGATCGCGCTCCCCGAGATGGAGCCGAAGAGCGCCGAGGCCATCACCGCCACCTTGGCCGGCCCGCCGGCACTGCGCCCGGCCAGGGCCAGGGGCAGGTCGATGAAGAAGCGGCCCGCCCCGGACTTCTGCAGGAACGCGCCGAAGAAGATGAAGAGGATCACGTAGGTGGCGAGCACGTCGGCCATCACCCCGAACACGCCGTCCTGGGTGAGGTACAGGGCGTTGACGATGCGTTCCAGCCGAAAGCCCCGGTGCGCGATGATCTCGGGCATGTAGGGCCCGTAGAGGCAGTACAGGACGAAACCGATCCCGATCAGGGTAATCGACCAGCCCAGGACCCGGCGGGCCACCTCGATGGAAATGATGATTCCCACGAGACTGACGTAGAAGTCGATGGGCCACTCGCTGCCCGCCCGGTATGCCAGCGCCTCGAACTCTGCGATCCAGTAGATCACGGCGCCCGCAGAGGTCAGGCTGAAGAGGACGTCGGTGAGGCTGGGGGAGTCGGGGAAGCGGCGGTCGCACCACAGGTCCAGCACGTAGAGGACGGCGGCGGCAAGCACCCCCACGGCCAACACCCCCCAGAACGGACCCAGGGCACCGAGAGCGGCCCCCAGACCGTCGTCCTCGAAGAGGCGCTTGATCGTCACGACCCTTTGATCCAGGTCGTTCACGCTCCCGAACACCACCCGGATCGAAGCGAAGAGGGAAAGGCCGCTCCCCAGGAGGAGGCACAGGACCGGCCGGAACCAGCGGGACCCGGCCGGGTACAGAAGGAACACCAGGACATACGTGAGGAGCACGTAGATCCCGCGGTGGAGCTCGGCCGAGACCGGCCGAATGCCGGAGGAGTAGAAGTAGAAGAGCACCATCGCCGCCATGAGCAGGGCGGCGATCCAGTGCCAGACCCCCCCCACCTTGCGGACGCTCTTCTCCTCCTTCTCGAGGTACTTCTTGAGCTTCTCGTCCTTGATCTCGGTCTCGCCGCCGCCGGCCGCCTCCCGGAATTCCTCCACCGACATGGCAGTGCTCCCCTCAAAGTGTGTCGGAGGCCTTGCGCCCCTCTCGGCCCCAGCGAGAAAAAACGGGAGGGGGCAGAGCCCCCTCCCGTCGCGCATCCCTCACGGCACGATCATCAGTCCTTGGACTTGATGGCGTCCGGGATCTCCTTGCCCTTCTCCGCCCAGAACTTCTGAGCACCCTTGTGGAGGGGGAGCGGAATGCCGCTCAGGCCCGTCTCGAGGCTCATCTCGGTGGCGGCCTTGTGAGCTTGGACCATGTGCGCGAGCCCCTCGGGGGAGTAGACCACCTTGAGGGCCTGGTACACGATGTCGGCGTCGACCCTGTCGCCCGCGCACCACAGGGTGGAGTCTTGGAAGGTCTTGACCTCGCCTTCCTGGCCCCGGTACGTGCCCCCCGGGATCTTGGTCGCCGCGTAGAACGGGAACTTCTCGAAGAAGCCCGCGGCCTCGCCGGCGGCCACCAGATCGACGAGGGCGATGTCGTTGGTGGTGCTGGCCTCGATGATCGATGCGTTCGGGTAGCCCACGAGGACCCAGAAGGCGTCGATCTTCCGATCGCCCAGCGCCGAGGCCGCAGCGGAGTACCCCAGGAACTGGGGCTCCATCTTGTCCCAGATGCCGATGGTCTCGAAGTACCGTTGGGCCGAGAGGGCGGCGCCGGACCCGGCGTTCCCCACGGCCACCTTCTTGCCGGCAAGCTGCTTCGGGTCGGTGATCCCGGCGGCCTTCAAGGTCACGAGCTGGGCGGGGGCTCCGTAGAGATACGACATGGGACGCACCCGCTCATACTTCTGCGGGTCTCTCGGCAACTCCCCTTTTGCGCCGAGCCAAAGGTCGCCGGCGTAGACGATCCCGAAATCGATGTCGCCGCTGTTGAGGCGCTTCAGGTTCTCGGCGGAGCCTCCCGTGCCCTCACCGGAGACCTCGACGTCCGGGATGTTCCGGGACATCAGGATCGCCGTGGCATTGGCGAAGTACATGAAGGTGCCGCCCACCGGGCCGCCCCCGTAGGCCAACCGCTTCTTCGCCGAGGACATTATCGGCGTCAGAGCCAGGGCAACCGCGGCCGCAAGGCCCAGGGCGATGGTCCATCGTTTGTTCATGGTCGTCTCCTTTCGAGAACACGGGTCAAGACCCGCTGCGGTGGATGGGGCGAAGACCTTACCGCAGGGCCCCAGGGTGTCAAATCCCCGGGCTCTGCCGCCCTCTCCCGTAGGTCACTAGCAAACGCCGTGCCGAAATCGCCGGGCGGCGTTCCTCCTCTCAGGAACAGCCAGGCGCCGCCGCCGGTCCCGTCGGGGACCTGCCTCACGGGCCGTCCGCGGCCAATCGGTGGCCGTTTTCGGCCACCCCGCGTCGCCACGGTCGCCCCCTTCAAACCCCCCGGACCGGGAGGAGCCCGGTCCCCTCGACCCCCTCGGGCGTGACCCGGGCCCCCAGCACGTAGACCTCCACCCCGGCCCCCACGGCGTGCCGCAAACCTTGAGCGTAGGCGGGGTCGATGTCTTCCGCGGGCTCGAACCAACGCCCATCCTGGCGCTGGACCACGTAGAGCATGGCTGCCCGGTGGCCCGCCCGCACTCGTGCCGCCAACTCCTCGAGGTGCTTGCGCCCCCGCGCCGTCACGGCGTCGGGAAAACGAGCGCCCCCTCCCTCGACGAGGGTCACGTTCTTCACCTCCACGTAGCAAGTACCGGGGACGGAGAGCACCAGATCCACCCGGCTCCGCTCCCCCATCGGCTGCTCCCGAGCGATCTTCGTGAAACCCGCGAGGGCCGGGAGAAGGCCGGCGCGGATCGCCTGCTCCGCCAGGCGATTGGGCACGCCGGTGTCGACGCCGATCCACCCCTCCTCGCCTTCGATCGCCTTCCACGTATACCGCAGCTTCCGGGCCGGATTGCGGCTGTCCCAGAGGAGGGCCGGGCGGCCGGGGTGGAGACACCCCTTCATGGAACCGGTGTTGGGGCAGTGGGCGACGACGGCGGTGCCGTCTTCCAAGACCACGTCCGCCAGAAAGCGTTGGCGCCGCCCCACGAAGGTGGCGAAACGCCGGGGCTCCGGGAACGGCACGAAGGCCCCCGGGCTCAAGGGCCGCCCCCCGCGCGCCGATCACACCGGCACCGGCACCGACTCCCATTCCGGAGGCACCCCATGAAAGGCTTCGGCTGGCTCGTCATCCTCTTTGCCCTGCTGACCGTCACCTATCTGGTGGTCCGCGACCTGGAGGTCCTCCAGGGCACCAGGGGCGAGCATACCGTCCTGGAACCGATGGAGATCGCGAAGGAAACCGCCGCACGGGTCACCCGCACCCAAGACGAGCGCAAGAGGCGGCTCGACGCACTGGACGAATGAGACGTCACGAGTCACGGGTGACGGCCGGCCCGTCGCCCCTTGGACCCCTTCTCACCCCTTGTGCCCGCTTCTCTTCAGCGCTCCTTCCATCTTGGCGAGGATCCCCCTCAGGATTCGGACGTCCCGCGGCTCGGGCAGGCGCCGGGAGAAGATCCGCCGCACCTCGTTCATCATTCTCCTCGGGCTCGCCTCCTCGATGAACCCGATTTCCTGCAGGACCCGCTCCGCATGGCGGTACAGCCCCTCGAGCTCCGGAACCGCCGCAGGCCGCGGGCCGGCCGGGCTGCCCCGAGCCCCCAGGGCAAGAGAAGCTTCGTAGCAGAAGAGCCCCACGGCCTGGGCCAGGTTCAGGCTCGGGAGCCCCGGAGCGGTGGGGATGCGCACGAGCCACTGGCAACGCTCCAACTCGGCGTTGGTCAGCCCCTTGTCCTCCCTCCCGAAGACGGCCGAGACGCGAGCCCCGCCCGCTTCCCGGGCCAGCCGCTCCAGGGCCTGCCGCAGGTCGAGGCCGTCCCGCCGCCGCTTGCCCAGACGCGTCGTGAAACCCAGGGCCAGGTCGGCCCCGGCGAGGGCTTCGTCGAGAGTTCCGGCCAGGTCGGCCCCTCGGACCAGCCCCTCTGCGGTTCGAGCCATGGGTCCCAGGGCCGGATCCTCGCGAACCCCGGGGGCCGGATTGACCAGGACGAGGCGGGAGAGCCCGAAGTTGGCCATCACCCGGGCGACGCTCCCCACGTTGCCGCCGTAGAGGGGTTCCACCAACACGACGCTGAGGCGGTCGAGGCACCCCATGGGCTTCTCCCGGCCGAGAAAACGAGAAGGAGACCCTTCCGGAGAATGACGGGTTGTCGTGCGCAAGGACGGCCGGATGGGTCCGACGGCGCTGGCGGAAGGCCGCTCGATCACCCTATCCCCGTCGGGGCCCGTAGTCCCTTCGGGCGTTCCGGGGGACCCGAGTGCTCGCAAGCGTTGGGTGTCCGGCGTCGGTCGCCGGAGTGGGCGGACCCATCCGGCCACTTCCTGGATGAGCCGGGAGAGGGGACGCCCAGGGCCTCCCTTCTCCCGGCGGGCGTCAGAGAGGCGTCACTTCTTGACCGGGGGCTTGATCCCGAGCCTCTTGGCCGAGTGATCGCGGCCCAGGTAGAAGTTGAGCCACGAGGAGGTCCAGAGCAGGTCGTAGTTCACCGGCGGCACGTGATAGGCCCCCAGGGTGTCCTCGGCGCCGTGGCTCTTGAGCCGGGGGTACGCCCGCACGTAGATGCACTCCTTCTCCTTCGGGTACACCTCACACCACCCCTCGAAGCTCCCGCCGCAGGGGCCGTTGCGCTGCCCCTTGGGGCACTGGCTGGTGGGGCAGAGGTAGGCGATGTCGAAGAGGCCGCAGTCGCCGCAGTGCAGGCACTCGTTCGTCATCACCTTCATGAAGTGCTCGACCCGGGTGAAGGCGTGCTCCACCGCGGACCCGTCCACGGCGCGGGCCAGGGCTTGCATCGGCTTGAACAGGAAGCCCTTCTCCTCGAACATCACGTTGTGGAGCACCTTGAAGGTCTTGTACCCGATCGAAGCGGAGGGCACATCCTTGGAGCGGTCCACGGGGGTCTCGGTGTTGAGCCCCGTCTTCGGATCCTTCTCGAAGTAGTACCAGCCGTTGAGCTGCGAGAAGTCGAACTCCCGAACCAGGTCGGTCCAGTTGGGGGCGAGCTCCTCCCCCCGCGAGAGGATCTCCTCCACCTCGGCGTACTTCATGCCGTGGCCGCCGATGTGCACGCCGGCAAAGCCCATGCCCTTCATCATGGCGTACATCTTCGCCGCCCTCTCGAGGCGCTTGGCCTTGCCCTTGTCGTCGGCCTCGGCCTCCTTCCCGATCGCCGCCACCAGCTCGTTGGTCACCACGCACCCGGGCAAGCCGTTGCGGTTCATGAGCCGGGCCGCACCCAGCGGGAGCAGATAGATGTTGCCGACCACCGGCACATCGCCGAAGCCCAGGTGTGTGACGATGAGCAGCGCCTCGTGGATCTTCCGGGCGTCGTACCCCAGCTGGGTGACGATGAACTGCGCCCCGGCCTCGAGCTTCTTCTTGAGCTTGTAGTACTGACCCATCTGCTCCGACTCGAGGGCCTTGAAGGGGCTCACCGCCGCACCCGCAAAGAAGCGGGTGGGGCTGAGGGTCGTGGTCCCCTTGAACGTGGGCACCTCGAGGCCCTTGTTCAGATCCGAGACCATGTGGAGCAGCATGGAGGGGTCGATGTCGAACACGGGCTTGGAGCGCCCCATATACCCGCTGTAGGTGTAGTCGCCCGTCATGATCAGCAGGTTCCGGACATCCGCCCGGTCCATCCCGTAGAGGAGGCCCTCGAGCTGATTGCGATTCTTGTCCTTGCAGGTGAAGTGGACCAACGGCTCGATCCCGAGCCGCAGCACCTCGGCGCCGAGCATCTCCGCAGAGATGGCCGGGTTGCCCCCCGGGTTGTCGGTGATGGTGAGGGCATGGACCTTCCCGGCCTTTGCCGCCTCCTCGGCCGAGGAGATCACGACCTCTTGCGCCTTCTCGAACGCCCCTCGCCCGGGCACCAGCTCCCAGGTGACACTGAGCGCGTTCTTGTCGAGCAGGGACTGCTGGAATCGGGTAGCGTTCTCGGCCACGTTCTTTCCTCCTCACCCGGGGGCAAAAGAAGCTTCAGGGAAGACAAACGCCGCGGATTATAGGGGAACGGTTCCAGCCAAGTCAACGAACCCCGCGAACCCGGCGAGCCCTCGATCCCCCGCCTCGGCGGTGAGCGGGGTCGGGGGGCCCTTGCGTTTCGCCGCGAAACCCGCGGCCGTCCGAAGGGGTGTCCCCCCAGGCCCCGGTGCGCCCCGCTTCACCCGTTTGCGCCGGACTCGGCGGGTCGGTCGAGGCGGTGCGGGGCTGCACACCACGGCCCCCCGCCCCCGCCCGAGAATCTGGCGGTGGATCTTGGCGAGCGCGTCAAGCCCTGTATCCTCCCCTTCCGTCCGCGACGCCGCGGATCGCGGGCGGAGGCGATGTGTTGGCGGAGCCGATCTTGACAACCGCCGGGACGTCCGAGTAGGTTACCCACCTTTCGAGGCGCCATCGCCAAGTGGTAAGGCAGAGGTCTGCAAAACCTCTATCCCCGGTTCGAATCCGGGTGGCGCCTCCAGCACTTACGACTCCTGGCCGGGGCGATTGTAATTGAAACGGCAACCGTCAGGAGATGCAGCACGGCCGCCTTCCGGGCGGCCGTCGTGTTTCCCGGGACCACCTTCGGCCTCCCTGGAGCCCGCCGCCCCCCTTCCTGCCTCCCCCCCAGGTGATCACCTACAGCGCTCTCCACGGTCTCCGCCCAAGGGCCGCCGGTTCCCCTCTCCTCGCCCGACAACCACGTCTCCGCCCCGCTACCAGCGTGGCGAACAGGGCCCGGTTGGGTCTTTCGCGCCCTGCGAGCGGAGATTCGAGGCCCCTCGGAGCATCTCGTCGTCGGTATCGACGTCCCCCCCACCCCGCACACACAGGTCAACCATCGAAGGCCGGTCGATCTTCCAAGTGAGCCGACGTTCGACGCCCATTCGCACCCCCGGTGGGACAAGACATTGCCCGTTCCCCCTTTCCGGGACCGACGAACCGGCGGGCCCAAGGCCGGCGGCTGCAGGGAGATCCCCGAGTCTGCCGTGGCCCGGGCGTCGCCCTTCCGGGTCGGTACCCGCGGAGGATCCCTAAAGTTGGGCTCATCCGGGGAATGACCGGGTACTCGTCTCCAGGGACGATCGGGTGGGCCCGACCACGTAGGCGGACGGCCGCTCGACCGGACCAGCTGCTTCGGGAGCCGCCATATCGCGAGGATTCCGGATGCGGTGCGGGAGCGCCCCCACCGTGCAGCCCGGCATCGTCTGCCGGAGTGGGCGGGCCCACCCGGTCGTTTGCCGGATGAACCTAAAGTTGACGCTCCCGGTGCCGAAAATACTGTGATGGCCGACGTCTGCCGTTCAGAGGGGTCGAGTCCACGTCGGCACGAGGAGCCGCTGCGACGGAATCTCTCGCGTCGCCGTCGCGTGGCGGCCGATCCGGTCCCCGGGAACGGCAGACGCGAGGTCACCGGGAGCTGCACGGAGGGGCTACGCCGCCCCAGGGAGGAAACGATGAGCAGAAGGTATCTTGGGCGGGCCACAGGGGCCGCAGTCCTTGCGGGAGCGATGTTTCTGGCCTTTGGCTGCGGGGGGGGCGGCGGGGGAGGGGGAATCGGCGTCGAATATGGGGGCAAGACCGAGAAGGCGGTGGTGACCGAAGACAACGCCCAGGAACTGGTCGGCGTCGCCATGGCGGGGGGCGAGACGAGCCGCGACCTCGGGTTCGTGGGCGGCGACATCGCCTTCCGGAGCGCGGCCAGGACGGTGAGAGCTCCGTCCTCCGACTTGCCTCTCGGCGCCGCGCGACTCGCGACCCGGCTGATCGGCCAGGAGATGGAACCGGCGCGGCGAACCTACCGGCGGATGGAGTTCGACGAGTCCATGGACGGCTCCTGCGGCGGATCCATTTGGATCCGCGGCTCGGGCGACGACGAGACGGGAGTCTTCCAGGGCACGTTCTCCTTCGAGAACTTCTGCGAGGGGGGCGTGATCTTCTCCGGATCGATCTCCATGAACGGACAGGTGGACATCGACACGGGAGAGTTCCTGCAGCTCAAGCTGACGATCCCCGTCCTCTCGGTCCAGGGCGGGGAGACCGACGTCGCCATGGGCGGGTCGCTGTCTTACACGTTCGGCGGAACGGCCACGACCGCCGTGATCGACTTGACCGTTCGGGACAACGGCGCAGGGGAGGCGATCCGCCTCGAGGACTTCGTCGTGGGCTCCGTCGAGGTGGCTGGGGGCGAGCGCGTCACCGTGACCGGGCGCGCGTTCCACTCGGCGCACGGGCACGTGGACGTGACCACCGCCACGCCGTTCCTCGTGGCCTTCGGCGACGACGTCCCCTCGAGCGGCGTGCTCCGGGCGGACGGGGCCGACGGCACCTGGGTCCGGCTCACGGCGGTCTCCTCGACCCATTACCGGCTGGAGGCCGACACGGACGGGGACAGCACCCCCGACTGGGACTCGGGGCTCGTCCCCTGGGGCGATCTGTAGCGTGTCTCGGGCCCGGGGAGGAAGCGCTCGCCTCCCCGGGCTCCTCGTCTTCCATCGTGCCCCGCCGGTCCTTCCCGATTCACCCTTCGAGGATGCGCAAATCGTAGCCTGCCCGGCAGGCCCACGAGCCGGCGAGACTCGCCCCGGCCGTGCTCGGCCCGAGCCTGTTCCGCTTCGGCGGTCCGGCGCTCGCGGCAACGCTCCGCCGGGCGGCGGCGGACGATCTCCACGAGGGCCTCCTGTTCGTCGGGCGCGTGAGGTGCTGGCCTGCGCTCGGCGAGCTTGCCGTCTTGGCGGGCCTCGGAGGGTTACCGTACACTGACCGGAAAGACGCTGGGAAGCAGGGCCGGCGGCTGTAACGATTCTGTCACCGTGACAAACCCAAAATCCCCTCGGAGAGAGCCGAGAGATTCCGAAGGACGGCAAGAAAACCCTGTACGGGCAGGAGGTTGGAAAACCGGGAAGAAACAATCACCCCGGGCGATTGCCCTGCACGACGTCCATCCCCGGTTCGAATCCGGGTGGCGCCTCCAGCGGTAGCCGTGAATCCGGCCCCTGGACGACCGGCGGGCTCCGTTGGGCCCTCCCCGGTCTACTGGAGACGGTTCTTTCACGGATCATCCGGGAAATGATCGGGTACTCGTGCCCAGGGACGATCGGGTGGGCCCGACCACGTAGGCGGACGGCCGCTCGACGGGAGCAGCCGCTTCGGGAGTCGCGATGCCGCGAGGACTCCGGACGCGGCGGTGGAGAACACCAACCGTGCAGCCCGGCCTCGTCTGCCGGAGTGGGCGGGCCCACCCGGTCGCATACCGGAAGAACCCCTTTCACGGGCGCTCAGTCCCGGCCGGCCTGGACGGGCCCTGACTCCTCCTGCAGGAACGGCGGCAAGCCCCCGGTTCGGTAGGCCAGGGCCTGGGCGAGCGCGACCACTTCGCCGCTCGGACGGGTCACCCGGATCTCGTACGACGCGGTACGGCGGGTCGCGGCCACCTCCCGGGCCTCGGCCACGAGTCGATCGCCGGCGCGCCCAGCGGCCACGTAGGTCACCGAGAGGTTGAGCGCATAGGCTGTCAGGCCCTCGGAGTTCCCGGCGATCTGGAAAGCCTCGTCGATGAGGCTGAAGACGGCGCCCCCGTGGGCGGTGCCGAACAAGTTCAGCATCTCGTGGGTGAGCGTCATCTCCACCCGGCAGCACCCGCGGCCCACCTCGACGCACTCCATCCCGAGCTTCCGGGCATAGGGCTCCCGACGGGCGGCGGCGCGGATCGCCTCCACCGGATCCGGCCCCACACGCCCCTGTTGCACCCCCTGCCGATCGTCCCGCTGGCTCATCCGGCCGCCCCTCCGTTCGCTCTCGTGCCCGTCGCTCCTCGTCTCCGTCCCCCGTCGCGGCCGTGCTTCGCCCGGGCTGCGCCCTATCGCAGCCACACCGCCCGGACGGGCGGCTCGGTCCGCAGGGAGGCCGCCACGACCCGATCGTACAGGCCCCCGGGCTCGAGCAACCCCTGGGCGACCGCGCGGGCATCGGCCACGCCCTTCGGCCCGTCGGCCTGGTTGAGGAGAGCCACCGCCGCGGCACCCGGGGGGCACCCCTTGGCCAGCCCCTGCGGGGCACGGAGGAGCCGCACCAGGGACCCGGTCCCGATAGCCTCCCCCCAGCTCAAGCCCGCCGCCTCGCCAACCCGGGCCGGCCGGAAGGCGTTGTTCCCGTCCAGTGGTTTCCCGAGACAGGAGAGGCCCACCACCGCCACGAACACCGTGGTGGCCGCCGGGACCACCGGCTCCCAGGGGGCCGGGGCCTTGACCGGTAGACGGGCTGCCCCGTCCGCCTCCACTGCCAGTGCCTTCGCGAGGCCTTCGGCGAAGATCCGAGAGCACCACTCCGGCGGGAGGCCTTCGACCTTCCCCTCGGAAAGCACCCGCCGACCGAGGACCACCGGATGCTTTGAGCGGGTCTGGACAACGTGGTGCAGCGCCTCCCACGTCTCCGCCAACCGCAGCTCCGGCTCCCCCGGCTCGGGAACGGCGATCCTCGTGGTGGTGGCGGCAAAGGCCCGAAGGCCCCGTCCACGCCACTCCCCCACGAGGCGATACAGCGCTGTCGTCTTTCCCCCTCCTCCCACCAGGGAGATCAGGCCGCCGCTCGAGGCACCCAACGCGTCTGCGAGACCGCCGCCGGGCACCTGCCTCACCCCCGCACCTCGATCCAGAGCCCCCCCTCCCCACTGACCCTCGCGTTGTCCCGGAGGCCCGCATCCTCCACCAACTGGGCCGCCCCAGGGGCAGAGACCCAGCGCTTGCCGAGGGCTCCGTTGAGCTGCCGCGACAGATCGGCCATGGGGCGGATGACCTCCTCGGGGGTACCGGGGCCGTACCCGCCACCCACCCATCCGAAGCCGCCCGGACGCAGCACCCGATGCACCTCACGCAACAGGTCCGGGCCGAGGAAGAAGAACGCCCCTCGCACCACGACCACGTCGAAGCACCCGTCGGGCCAGGGAAGGGGAACAAGAGAGTCCCGCCGGGTGCGAAGCCGACTCCCCACCCCGTGGCTCCGGGCCCGTTCCTCCGCCCAGCGCAGCACGGGGTCGCCCTCGTCCTGCACGACCGCCTCGAAGCCCTCACATCGGACAAGGACCTCCACCGAGATACCCCCGGAAAAGGGTCCCAACTCCAGGAGGCGGCCCGAGGTCGAGCCGGCAGCCGCCAGCAGATGCCCCGCGAGCCAGGGGTAGACCGAGCCCCACAGGTCGTTGAGCTCCCGGAGGATCACCGGGTCGCGCAGACGGTCCTCGCCGCCTCCCGCCATCGCCGAGCCTTGCGCGTCTCCCACGAGCCCTCCCGTCTCGAGCCTCCGGTACTGACCCGGCGTGTCCAGATCCTCCAGGACGCCGGCATCTTCCACCTCGACCTCCACCACGTCCTCGGGATGCTCGGCGAGGAGGGCACGTGCGCCCTCGTCCCCCCCCAGGGCCGTCAGACGCCCCCGGTAGCGGCCGAGGTCGAACACGACCGGGTGACCGCGCCGCCCCTCCCGCACCGGCAGAGCGATGCCCCGCCGGGAAGCGGCGAAGCCATCGGCCACGGCGCGGACTTCTCGGGGTCGGAGACCCGGCAGATCCCCCAGGACGACCGCCGCGGCAGCCGTTTTCGCCCCCAACGCCCCCACGCCGGCGGCCACCGAGGTGCCCATACCCTCCTCGTGCCACGGGTTGGTCACGAACCGGACAGGCAGGCCCTCCAGGGCGCTGCGCACGGCCGCCCCGTCGGCCCCCAATACCACGACCACCGGGGAGAGCCCGCCTTCGAGCATGGCCCGCGCGACGCGCCGCACGATGGGTATCCCCCCCACCGGGAGGAGGAGCTTGTTCACGTTCCCCATGCGGCGGGACGCGCCTGCTGCCAGGAGCACGCCTGCTGTCACCACCGCGACACCCTGCCAGGAGAAAACCCCCGGGGTCCCGCGCTGTGTACCCCTCGGTGAGGCATGGGGTGTCTCCCCTTCCCTGCTTCGGGACGTACGCCGAGCCTCGAGGCCCCCGGCAGGCGCATCGAAGAACGCCAGAATCCACTGCCACACCGTGGGCCGAGTCCGGGAGCCCGGGAGCCCCGTACCGCATCGACCGGCCCGCCGAGTCCGGCGCAAGCGGGTGAAGCCCGGCGCACCGGGGCCTGCTGGGACACCCTTCGGAATCCCTGCGGGTTGCGGAGCGAAGCGCAGGGGCTCCCGGACCCCGTTTGCCGAGCAGGCGGGGAATCCCGGAGCCGCTGCCGCATTGACATCGGCCGCCGCCTACCCCACCCTGTCTCGGCCATCCCGCGCCGGTGGGCGGCGTCAGTGTGGCACAGGTCGGCCAGGAGAGAAAACCACCGGGGGGATCGCGAGGCACCGATGCGGCAGGGCGGGCATCCCTCCGGACCCCTCCGGATCGCGATCGTGGGCGCCGGGGTGATCGGGTCCATCTTCGGCCACCTGTACCGCCGGGCCGGCCACCGCGTGCTCCTCGTGGACAAGGATCCCCGCCGGGTGGACCGCCTCGCCTCCGACGGCGTCATGCTGGAATTGCCTGACGGAGACGAGGCTCGGGTCGGCGGGCCGGCCGTGGGCTACCCGCTCCCCGAAGGGCTCGGCCCCTTCGATCTCGTCCAGGTATCGGTCAAGGGCTATGACACCCGGGGCGCCGCCCGAGACCTCGTCCCCCTCCTGGGGCCCGAGACGGCCGTGCTTTCCGTCCAGAACGGTCTCGGAAACCTGGAAACCCTCGCGGAGACCGCGGGGGGAGACCGCGTGCTCGGCGGGGTGACCGCCCACAGCGGACAGGCCCTGGGGGAGGACCGGGTCCGTTGGGCGGGGGGTGCGGGCCCGCTGGTCGCGGCCGGCCCATTGGACCCGAGGACCACCTTCCCCTTTCGCCCGCTGCTGGAGGAACTGCGCAGCAGCCTCGCGCACCTCGGCTTCGAAGTCCACGTCCTCGACGACGTAGCCCCCGCCCTGTGGCGAAAGCTCATCGCCAACGTCTCCACCAATCCCGTGGCTGCCGTGACCGGCCGCACCGGAGCCCGCATCCTGGCCAGCCCCCCCCTCTGCGACCTGGTGGACCTGTTGGCAGAAGAGGCGGCCGCCGTGGCCCGGGCCCGGAGGCTCGCGTTCCCGGAGCTCGACAGGCCGGGGGAGTTCTGCCGGTGGGCCCTGGCTGGGGTACGGGACAACAAGATCTCCATGCTCCAGGACGTGGAGGCCCGCCGGCGCACGGAGATCGATAGCCTGAACGAGGCCCTCTGCCGCGAGGGGCAACGGCTCGGCGTCCCGACGCCGGCCCACCGGGTCATGTCCTGCCTGGTGCGCGCCCTGGAGGAGGGTTTCTCGACCCAGGGTCCGGGGGAAAGATAACCGACTGGGTAGACTTGATACCCCACCGGGTAAAAGCGCCGCCCCCCCCCTAGGCACCCCCAACCCCCTCCGCTATGGTGAACGCGTCGGAACGCTGACCCCTGCCAGGAGGGATCGATGAGTCCAGAAGCGGCTGCCGTCTTCCCCGAGACCCTGGAACCGGAGACCAAGCGGGCCCCTGCCGCCCCCGGCAGCTCCATGGGGCTGTACCTGCGCGACATCCGCAAGACCCGCCTGCTGACCCCCCAGGAGGAGATCGAGCTCGCCCTGCGGATCGAAAAGGGCGACGAAGCCGCACGCAGCCGGATGATCGAGTCGAACCTTCGCCTCGTCGTCAAGATCGCAAAACGCTACGTGAACCGCGGCCTCCCCTTCATGGACCTCATCGAGGAAGGCAACGTGGGCCTGATCAAGGCCGTGGAACGGTTCAAGGCGTCCAAGGGGTGCCGCTTCTCCACCTACGCCACTTGGTGGATCCGCCAGTCCATCGAGCGGGCGCTGACGAACCAGGTGCGCACGATCCGGCTGCCCGTGCACGTCTCCGACGATATCGATCGACTCAACCGGGTCACCGAGAACCTGAACCGCCTCTTCCGCAGGCCTCCCACCGAGGAAGAACTGGCCGCCGAGACGGGCTTCACGGAGGCCTACGTCCGGCGGCTGCTGTCCATCCGACGCAAGATCCTCTCCATCGATCAGGCCCTGGACGTCGATGGGGACTTCACGCTCCAGGACAAGCTCGAGGACCCGAGCGTGCCGGATCCTGTGGAGGAGATCCACGCGGAGAAGATCAAGCGGTGCCTCCGGAGCAAGCTCACGATCCTCAACGACCGGGAGAAGAGGATCCTGGACCTGCGCTTCGGCCTCGAGGACGACGAGCCGATGACCTTGGAGCGGATCGGAAAGGTGTTCGGGGTCACCCGCGAGCGCATCCGGCAGATCCAGGTGGAGGCGCTGGCAAAGCTGCAGGATGCCTTCGCCGAGGAAGGCGTGCACTTCCGCGAGCTGGCCTGAGCCGGCCGGCCGGGGAGTGTTGAAGAGGGGCCCACCAGGGGCCCCTCTTCGGTTGTGGCGAGCCGTTCGACCCGGGTTTTCCATTTGACGCCCCCCCCGGCGAGCGGGTATAAGACGGCCCTCGGCACTCCGGGGCGTTCCGCCCCTCAACAGGCCGAAACGACGGTTTCTTCCGGTGTAGCTCAATCGGCAGAGCATGCGGCTGTTAACCGCAGGGTTGTAGGTTCGAGTCCTACCACCGGAGCCAAAATTCAATCCGCTGATTTCAGCGGTTCTTGTTTAAAGCAAGACCCCGTGGGGATCACCCCACGGGGTCTCGTCGTTTCTGGCGTGTCCACGCCGACTTACGCCCGCCCGCACATTTACCCTGATTCTCTATTTCGAAACCCACCGCCTGGGGTTCGGGTGCAACCCTGGGGGTTGCGCGCGCTCTCCGAAAACCCCCTGTGTCGATCGCTCCCCCTGTCCAAGGACGTGAACAGCCCATGACACCCAAGCGCCCCCGAGACTGGTCCCCCGAGGAGAAACTCAACGCCGTCTTCGAGGCGCAGGCGCTCGGCGAGGACGAGATGGGGGCCTTCCTGCGCCGCAAGGGGCTCCACGAGGCCCAGCTGCAGGAGTGGCGCACGATCATCCTCGCCGGGCTCCAGAGCCACCCGCAGCGCACGGGAGCCAAGCCCTCCACCGCAGGCGCGCGCCGCATTCGGGAGCTGGAAAAGGAGTTGGACCGCAAGGACAAGGCCTTGGCCGAGACGGCGGCGCTGCTGGTGTTCCAAAAAAAAGTCCAGGCCCTCTGGGGGGACGCGGACGCCCCCATGGGCAAGAAGAAGAGCGGCAGATGATCGCGGGCTTGGTCGATGAGGCCCCCCGCGGCGGCGCGAGAAAGGAGGCTGCTGTCGAGGCCCTTGGGCTGACTGCGCGCACCCTCCAGCGTTGGCGACAGCAGGACGACGGTGCGGATCGCCGGCGTGGCCCGCACACGGCGCCCTCCAACAAGCTCACGCCGGCCGAGCGAGACCGGGTGCTCGGCATCGCCAACGCCCCGGCGTTTCGGGATCTCTCGCCCCAGCAGATCGTGCCGCGCCTGGCGGATCAGGGCGACTACATCGCCTCGGAGTCGACCTTCTACCGGGTGCTGCGGGAGCAGGGTCAGCTCACCCACCGGGCACCCTCCCGGCCGGCCACCTCGCGTCGGCCACGCGAGCACGTGGCCACAGGGCCCTGCCAGGTGTGGTCCTGGGACATCACGTATCTGAAGAGCCCGATCTCGGGGCAATTCTTCTACCTCTACGTGATCCTGGACGTGTGGAGCCGAAAGATCGTCGCCGCCACGGTCCATGCGGAGGAGTCCAACGAGCACGCGTCACGGCTCTTTGTGCAGGCCTGCCGCCGGTTGGGCCTGGACCCCGACGGGCTGGTCCTGCACTCCGACAACGGCGGCCCGATGAAGGGGGCGACGATGCTGGCCACGCTCCAGAAGCTGGGCGTCGTGGCGTCCTTTAGCCGCCCCCGGGTCAGTGACGACAATCCCTACTCTGAGGCCCTCTTTCGGACTCTCAAATACCGGCCGGGATTCCCGTCCCAACCCTTTGCCGGCCTCACGCTCGCCCAGGGCTGGGTGGACGGGTTCGTCGCCTGGCGCTGGGCTCAGAACACGCGAAACTGGCAACCCGTCGATGCCGTCTACCTCAACCCAACCCTGAGGGGGGAGCAGCCCCCCCTTCGAGACGCTGCATGACGTGACCCGAGGCGACAACTACCTTGACACCCGCCGCTATCAGCGCTACCAACTGGATGGCGCGCAGCTGACGCTGGCGGGAAACACCGTTACCACCGCTGTCACCCTGGCCGGGCTTGCAATGCAACTCAACAACCTACCGGCTGAAGCCGGTAGGTTGGATTGCGACTGAAAGTCGCCGATGGCGGCTGAAGCCGCTGCTCTGCGGCTGAAAGCCGGCTCAAGCCCGTGCTTCGTCGTCCACCTTGAACCCATCGTCGGGCGGTACGCTCTGGTTCTCGATGTACGCTCGGATCATGTCGTCCGTCACCGCTCCCGACGAAGCACAAAAGTAGCCTCGAGCCCAGATGTGTTGTCCCCAATACCTCTTTCGAAGCGCGGGATACTCT
>JAWSUI010000040.1:0-35701 GCA_033551855.1 Deferrisomatales bacterium | reverse complement strand
CAGGTCCGCAGGTCGTCCACCCCACGGTGGTCATGTTAAAGTGAACAGTATTGGCTCTAAGAGTCCTTATGTGTGGGGCAAGGCCGCCCAGGATCGCTCCAAAACGTTCCATCGGGGGGCAATTTGCAAAAGAAGGCGCCCCTTTCGTGAATGTTCTTGAAAGCGCGTCCCGCTTTTGATACTTTTGTTCAGATTGTGTTCACCATGGGAAACAGCGTGAAAAAAGCCTCCTCCCCATATGTTGTTTTGCTCATCAGCCTCCTGGTCCTCTTCACGGCCGGGCAGGGTCTGTCTTCGAGCTTTGTCCTGTGCATCGCTGATAGCGGCAGCACCGCCATCGAGCAGGCTTTTGGCGGCAAATGCGCGTCTGCCGAAACGCCCTCCTGCACGGAGGGAGCACTCGCTACTCACGATCATTGCGGTCCCTGTCAGGATCTCTCCACCAGCCTCGACTTCGCACATGGCCGCTCGCAAAGCGATCAGGATCTTTCCCCTCCGGGTCTCCTGCCGCCACTCGTCTCGATCACACCCTCCGCTTTTCTGCGGGACTCGTCGCCCACCCTGTTCGCCCAGCCTCCGCCGCGCCCCTATCACGCCCTCGCTGCGCTTCGCACCATCGTCCTGCTGAATTAATCCTCCCCGCCCATTTCCGGGCGTTCCTCCCTCTTCCCGCGGCTTAGTGCCGCCGGGGTTTGCGCCTTACTACATCCTTTTCCATCCATTTCCGGAGGTCCGCTAGCATGTCGGACGTACTGCCGCGCCATCAAGCGCTCATCCTTGGTGTACTTATCCTTTTGCTCCCGCTCTGGGGGCCCGGCACGGCCCAAGCTGCGGTTACTCCCCCGGTCGCTGCCATGGCCGAAGAACAGGGCGCAGCGCTTACCTTGCAGCAGGCGCTTTCCCAGGCTGTGCGCCACAATCCCGAGTTGGAATTCTACTCCCTGGAGATCCGCGGCCGTGAGGCCGAAGCTCACCAGGCTGGGCTGCGCCCGAACCCTCTGCTCTCCCTCGAAGCCGAAAACGTCTTCGGCAGCGGTCCGTTCTCCCGAACCGACGCTGCGGAAAGCACCCTTTCGATTAGCCAAAAGGTGGAGCTGGGGAAAAAGCGCGACCTGCGCCGTCACTTGGCCGAAGCGGAGACGGGCGTCGCCCAAAGCGACTTCGATGTGGTAAAGGCCGACCTTCTTGCGCGCACCTCTAATGCTTTCTTCGCCGTGCTTGCGGCACAGGAGCGCCTGCGCCTGTCAGAGGAGCTGCTCGATCTCGCGACGCGAGTGTTTGGCGCGGCCGAGGAACGCGTCGCCGCCGGCAGAGGTGCGCAGACCGAAACGATCCGGCCGCGTATCCTGGTGCGCGAGCAGCAGATCGCCCTGGAAAAGGCGCACCGCGAGCTTGCCGCTGCCCGCGCCGCCCTGGCTGCCCTGATGGGGCGTGAAGAGGCCGATTTCGGCTTCGCAGCCGGAGACCTGTCGGACCTCTTTTCCCCGCCGGAGCAGGCGGAGCTGGACAGGCTGCTGACCGAAAGCCCGCAGATGGTCCGGCGGGTCGCCGAAAGCGAGCGCCGCCGCCGGGCCATCCGCATGGAGGAGGCTCGCCCCATTCCCGATCTGGACATCGGTGTCGGCGCCCGCTATCTGCGCGAGAGCGACGACACGGCCCTGATCCTGGGGGTTTCGATCCCTCTGCCCCTCTTCGACCGCAACCAGGGGACGATTGCCGCCGCGCGCAGCCGCGCGGCGCAGGCCCGCGCTGAAGAGCGCAGCGCGCTTTTGCAGGCCAAAGCCGCCCTCGCCGCCGCCCACCAGAAGATGAGCGCCGCCCGCGCGGAAGCCGGGGCGCTGCGCGACGACATCCTTCCCGCCTCAAAGCTGGCCCTGGAATCCGCCGAATACGGCTACCGTGCCGGCAAGTTCGGCCTCCTCGATGTCCTCGATGCCCAACGAACGCTGGTCGCAGTGCAGGAGCAGTATCTTGAGGCCCTGCGGGCGTTCCACCGCGCCGCCTCCGAAATGGAGCGGCTCCTGGGGACCTCTGTCGCTCCGACAGCCACCGCTATCGACTTTCCGCAACCGTCCAGGAGTGATAACCCATGAATAAAAAGAGCGCCAAGAAGCTGATCCTTTCCCTGCTCCTCCTGACTGCGGCCGCCGGCGTGGGTTGGGGAACCTATACCCTTGCCGGCCCCTCCCACTCCGCCGAGGCGGGCCATGACGGACCCGCTCACGGAAAAGAAGAAGCGAAGGAAAATCCGCATGGACACGCCGGGGAGGCTGCCAGGGAACCGCGCGACCACAGCGGTGAAGAGGATGAAGACCTAGACGCCCTATTCGCCGACGACAAGGTCACCCCTGACGAGCATCACGATGACGAAGAGGGCGATGATCACGCCGCGCACGCCTCGGCCCCCCGGAAGAAAGACCCTCATGCCGGGCACGATCACTCCGGTGGAGAAGTCGGGGACGAGATCTGCCCGGAGCACAACGTCCCGGAAAACGAGGATGCACTTTGCCAGCCCGATCTCGTCTCCCGTCTCCAGCCCGGAGAAGGGATGAAGGTCCGCCTGGCGGCGCCCGAGACGGCCGGGCGGATCGGTATCGCCACCGCCACCCCGCTGCCCGCCGGCGAAGGGGGCGCGACCTGGCCGGGACAGGTCGTTTTCAATCGCGACCGCCTGGCGAGCCTCTCCGCCCTGGCCACTGGAACCGTGCAGAAGGTGAACGTCCGGCTGGGGGAGAAAGTCGCCAAGGGGCAGATCCTGGCCGAGATCGCCTCGTCAGAAGCGGCAGGGCTGCGGGCTGAACTGGCGGCGGCGGAAAGCCGCCGCGCCCTTGCCGAAGCCGTCTACCTGCGGGAGCAGGATCTGCTGGAGAAGGGGATCACCTCCCGCCACGACTTCCAGCAGGCCGAAGCCGAATACCGACAGGCTGAAAGCGCCGCCATCCGCACCCGCCGGCAGATGCAGGACTTCGGTCTGGCCCAAGGCAGTGCCGGCTCGGCCCTGCCGATCCGCGCCCCCTTTGCCGGCACTGTAATCGAACGCGCCGCGGTCACCGGTGAAACGGTTTCTGTGGGGAGCACCCTCTTCACTCTGGCCGATTTGGGTACCGTCTGGGTCGAGACGTCCATCCCCGAGGATGCTCTTCTCGACGTCCATCCCGGGCTGAACGTCGTCGCCTCCTTTTCCGGGCTCCCCGGGCGAGCCTTCCAGGGGAAGGTCTTCTGGATCGCCGCCGCCCTCGATGAGCGGACCCGCATGCTCAAGGTTCTGGCGGAGGTGGACAACGGCGACGGCCTGCTGCGCAGCGGCCTTTTCGGGCAGGTGCAGGCGACGGGCAAAGCGGCCGGGGGGACTCTTGCCGTCCCCGCCGATGCCCTGCAGACGGTGGACGGCAACCCTTTTGTCTTCGTGCGCCTGGAGGACGACCTATTTGAACTGCGTCGGGTGACGGCAGGGCGCCGCTCGCAAGGGGCAGTGATCATTCGCGAGGGGCTCCGCGCCAACGACCGGGTCGTCACGGGTCAAGCCTTCTCCCTCAAGTCCGAGGTGCTGCGGGCACGGCTCGGGGCGTCCTGCGCCGATCATTGATGGCGCTGTCCCCTTGTCAATGCGGTAGCCCCTCAAGCTGCCCTGCAATCCTCTTGCGGAGATTTTTTCATGCTTGAACGCCTGATCGATATTGTCCTGAGGAACCGCCTGCTGACGGTTCTGCTCTTTGCCGCCGCCCTGAGCTTTGGCACCTGGGCTCTGGTGAATCTGCCGGTCGACGCTTTCCCCGACACCACCCCTGTCCAGGTGCAGATCAATACCGTCGCCCCCAACCTGGGCCCGGAGGAGATCGAGCGGCAGATCACGCTGCCGGTGGAACTCGCCATCGCCGGTCTGCCCGAACTGCAGAGTGTCCGCTCGATTTCCAAATTCGGCCTCTCCCAGGTCGTCGCCACTTTTTCCGACGCCATGCCGATCTACGACTCGCGCCAGCTCGTCATGGAGCGCCTGGCCGGCGTGGCCCTGCCGCCGGGGATCGAGCGCCCGGAGATGGGGCCGATCTCCACCGGCCTAGGCGAGGTCTTCCATTATGTCCTGCGCTCTAAGACTCGCTCCCTGGATGAACTGCGCACACTGCACGACTGGGTCGTCAAACCCGAGATGCGCAAGGCCGCCGGCGTGGCCGAGGTCAACTCCTGGGGCGGTTTGGAGCGGCAGTATCAGGTGATCGTGGCTCCCGAGCTGCTGGTCAAGTACGGCCTCACGCTCAAGGATGTTTTCACCGCCCTGGAAGAGAACAACGCCAATGTCGGCGGCGGCCAGGTCACCTCCGGCGGGCAGACGATGCTGGTGCACGGCCTCGGGCAGGTGACGGGCTTGGCCGAAGTCGGTAACGTCGTCATCGCCGCCCACGGCGGCGCGCCGGTGCGCATCCGCGACGTCGCCGAGGTGCGCTTCGGCCACGAACTGCGCCTTGGCGCGGTTACGGCGCAAGGGGACGGGGAGGTCGTCCTCGGCCTCGGCTTCATGCTCATGGGAGAGAACAGCCGCGCCGTTACCACCGCCCTGAAGGAGCGCCTGGAGCGAGTAAGGACTGTCCTGCCGGCCGATGTGACGCTAGAGGTCGTCTACGACCGCACCGATCTGGTCAATCAGGTCATCGACACGGTGCAGCACAACCTCCTGCTGGGCGCCCTGCTCGTCATCGCCGTCCTCTTTCTGCTCCTCGGCAACCTGCGCGCCGGCATCATCGTCGCCGCCGCAATTCCCTTTTCGATGCTCTTTGCCGCGCTGGGGATGCACGGCATGGGGATCGCGGCGAGCCTCCTGTCTTTGGGGGCCATTGACTTCGGCATCCTGGTCGACGGCTCGGTGGTGATGACCGAGGCCAACCTGCGCCGGCTTACCGAGCGGCAGATGAAACTCGGCCGCCCGCTCACCGCCGCCGAGCGCACCGCCTGTATCGCCCATTCGAGCAAGGAGGTGGTGCGCCCCATCTTCTTCGGCATGCTGATCATCCTTCTCGTCTTCCTGCCGGTGCTGACCCTGCAGGGGGTGGAGGGGAAGATGTTCAAGCCGATGGCCTGGACCTTCATCTTTGCCCTGATCGGCGGACTGCTGGTGGCGGTCTTCCTGACGCCGGTCCTTTCCGAGCGCTTTTTGCCCAAACGCCTGCGCGAACGCGAAGGACGGGTGGAGGGGGCGCTGCGGAAGGGGTACGGGGCCGTGCTGCTCCCGGTGCTGCGGCGCAAGGGGGCGCTCTTCGCCGTCGTCCTCATTCTGCTGGCCGGCACCGGGGGGCTCGCCCTGCGACTCGGCGGGGAATTCCTCCCCCGCATGGGCGAAGGGTCGCTGGTCGCTAGCGTGGTGCGCCTGGCGGGAGTCTCCATCGAGGAGTCGGTCGCCTATAACACGCACCTGGAGAAGTTGCTGCTGGAGAAATTTCCGGACGAGATCAAATTCGTCTGGAGCCGCATCGGCAGCGCCGAGGTCGCCACCGATCCGATGGGGACGGAACTGACCGATCTCTTCATGGCCCTGCATCCGCGGGATCAGTGGACCAGGGCCGCAAACCAGGGGGAACTTGAGAAGCTGGTGGAGGGAGCGATGGCCGGGCTTCCCGGCATCCGCACGGTCATCACCCAGCCCATCGAACTGCGCACCAACGAGATGCTCTCGGGCATCCGCGCCGACGTGGGGATCAAGATCTATGGAGAGGATTTCGGCAATCTGGTGGTGCTGGCGGGAGAAATCGAACACCTGCTCAGCGACATCCGCGGGGCGAGCGATGTTGCGGTCGAACAGATCACTGGCCAGCCGACGCTGCAGGTGCGCATCGATCAGGCGGCCATCGCCCGCCACGGCGTCGCCGCCCGCGAGGTGCTCGACATGATCGCCGCCGTCGGTTCGCTCAAAGCCGGAGAGGTTTTCGAGGGGGAGCGCTCCTTCCCGCTGGTGGTGCGCCTCCCCGACGCCCAGCGCACCGACGTCGAGGCGCTGCGCGAAACCCTCATCCCGACCCGCACCGGCGCGGTGGTGCCGCTCGGCGCCCTGGCCGAGCTCACCGAGGTGGACCGCCCCTCGACCATCAACCGGGAGTGGGGGCGGCGCTTGATCAAGGTGCAGACGAACGTGCGCGAGCGCGACATCGCCTCCTTCGTCGCCGAGGCGCGGCAGAAGATCGCCGCCGAGGTGAAGCTCCCCGACGGCTATCTCATCGAATGGGGCGGGCAATTCGAGAATCTGGAGCGTTCGCAGAAGCGCCTGGCGGTCGTCGTCCCCATTACCCTGGCGCTGATCTTCCTCCTTCTGTATCTCAGCCTCAAGAATCTGCGCCACGTTCTGATCATCTACACCGGCATCCCCTTCGCCGCCGTGGGGGGGGTGTTTGCCCTGTGGCTGCGCGGCATCCCCTTCAGCGTCAGCGCCGCCATCGGCTTCATCGCCCTCTCCGGCATCGCCGTTCTCAACGGACAGGTTTTGGTCACCGCCATCCGGCAGAATCTGGAACGGGGAGACGAGCTCTTCGCGGCGGTCACGGGTGGCGCCCGCCGACGCCTGATTCCGGTCCTCGCCACGGCGATCACCGACGCTGCGGGCTTTCTCCCGATGGCGCTCTCCACCGGGGTCGGCGCTGAAGTGCAACGCCCGCTGGCGACGGTCGTCATCGGCGGCGTGCTGACCTCGACCCTTCTTACTCTTTTTGTTTTGCCTGCCCTTTATCTGCTGGTGGCGCCGAAACACGCAAAGCAACCCCTTGCACAGGAGAACGTATGAAGATGAAGATTTTTATCCCGGCGGCTCTCGTCCTCTCGCTGCTCGCCGGCGGATGTGCGGCACCGCGGCCCACAGCCACTCTTGCGCAGCACGTCCCGGTAGAGGCCCGGAAAACGTCCCCGGTCACGGTGTCCAAAGCTCAGGCGATACGTCAGGATGGCAAGGTGCTGGTCAGCGGGAGTCTGGAGCGACCGATCCGGGTGCGGATGCCCGGACATGTGGATGTGCTCTTTCTGCGGCCCGACGGCTCGCCGATCGCGGAGAAGCAGATCCAGGTTCCCGCCCTGAGGTCCAAGCGCCATGGCAAACAGATGATGCAGTTTCGCGCCTCTCTGGATCTGGAGCTTCCGGAGGGCGCAAGCGCGATCTTCGCCTACCATGCGCCTCCCTTCTGAATTCAGCAGGACTGATTACCTCCGATATCAACGGGGCGGCATTTTGCCGCCCCGTGCTTTTTGCAGAGGGGAAGCGAACAGGAATATCGCGCAAAAGCCTTGGGGTTGCCACCGGATGTTAATGGTTGTTGTTTCGCGTTGAGCGTACTATCCTAATGCACTATTCAATATCAATGCACATCTGCAAGGAGAGCACATCATGTCTCAATGGCCTAGAGGTGCCGTGCAATGGTCCCGGGAGCAGATCCGAAGCGAGGTCGGTGAAGCATGGAGGGAGTTTTGCGGACACCGCTTCCAGCTCGCCCAGCAGACCTACCCCGAAGCCTTCCAGGAAGCAATGCAGGGCTGTAGGAGCCTGATCCACAGCCTGCCCCAGCTACTCGAATCCTCCAATGGGCCTACCCAGATTGCCGACCTGCTGCGCGACGAGGCGCAGCTCGACATCCTGTGCTGCCTTGCCGCCCCGCCGGTCACCAAGGCGGAATTGGCTGCGCTGGTTGGCGCTCCGCTCGACGCGGCTCTCTTCCTCGATCACCCGCCGCTTACCAATGAGCTGCGCGCGGTGATCGCCGGGTTCCTTGATCCGGTGCGCTTTCGATGGCTGCGCGAGCGCCGCCCGGCGCGACTCGCCGAGGAAGAAGAGGCGATCCTGATCACCGCCGCGCTGACGGCCAGCCGACAGACCGAAATCGCCTACCGTCGGACGGAGCGGGGAACGCTCGCCAGCGAGGCCCGCAAGGGACTGCTGGACGCAAGGATGCAGCCGCGCTCCGCCTGGAAGGTGCAAGACCTCCAGCGGGAAGCGCCCGCACCGGGGGAGTTTTCTGATGATCTCTGCCTGGTCGGGGAGGACGAAGCCGATCTATTGGTTGGCCTCGTCGACGGCCGGACTCTGGCCTTGAGGTGCGTGGCCACCGATGCGGAGAAGGTGGGCGCCGCGCGCCTCCAGGAGGCCGCTCAGGCGGCGCGGCGCTGGGGGAGTCGCTACGGCATCGACCAGTTGGTTCCAGCCGTCGCCGTCCAGGGGCTCTTCAGGGCGGAGGATATCGAGGCGGCACAGGCCGCCCCCATGGTCATCTTCTGGGCGCACCGGCTCGATGAACTGAGCGATTTCGTCCTCGCGAGCCGGACCTAAGTACCCACCACCCTAAGGGCCCCTAGTCATCGCCCCACCAACAAAAAAAAGTGGCAGAAACCCGAAGGTTTCTGCCACTTTCCTGCTTGTCAAGCGATCTTGGGACGCCCCCCACGTTTGGTAAACGGCTTGCCGCGGGGGCCGGCCTTCTTTACTGCCACGCTCCTCCCAGTCCTACGTGAGCAGGTGGGGGAGCAGGGGGGCGATGACCAGGCTCACGATGCTCATGAGCTTGATCAGGATGTTCATGGAGGGCCCGGAGGTGTCCTTGAAGGGGTCGCCCACGGTGTCGCCGACCACCGCGGCCTTGTGGGCGTCGCTGCCCTTGCCGCCGAGGGCGCCCTTCTCGATGTACTTCTTGGCGTTGTCCCACGCGCCGCCCGAGTTGGCCATGAACAGCGCCATGAGCACCCCGGTCACCGTGGCCCCGGCCAGGAGCCCGCCCAGGGCCTGGGCGCCCAGGGAAAAGCCGACGGCCACCGGCACGATGACCGCGGTGAGGCCGGGGACGATCATCCGCTTGAGAGCGGCGTTGGTGGAGATCGCCACGCAGGCGGCGGTGTCGGGCTTGCCGGTCCCGTCCATGATGCCCGGGATCTCCCGGAACTGGCGGCGGACCTCGCTCACCATCTCGTAGGCCGCATCGCCCACGGCGGTCATGGTCATGGCACCCACCAGGAACGGGATGATCCCGCCGATGAGGAGCCCGATGATGACCCGCGGCTGGGTCAGGTCGATCGTCGCCAGGCCAGCCGCGGACTGGTAGGCGGCGAAGAGGGCCAGGGCGGTCAGCGCCGCGGAGCCGATGGCGAAGCCCTTGCCGATGGCCGCGGTGGTGTTGCCCTGGGCATCCAGGGTGTCGGTGATCGCGCGCACCTCGGGGCCGAGGTGGCTCATCTCGGAGATGCCGCCCGCGTTGTCGGCAATGGGCCCGTAGGCATCCACGCTCATGGTCACGCCCACCGTGGAGAGCATGCCGACCGCGGCGACGCCGATCCCGTAGAGACCCGCCATCTCGAAGGCGCCGAAGATGGCCGCGGCGATCAGGAGCACGGGGATCGCGGTGCTCTCCAGGCCCACGGCCAGCCCGGTGATGATGTTGGTGGCCGGCCCGGTCTGGGAGGCCTCGGCGATCCGGATGATCGGCTTGGCCGAGGTGTAGTACTCGGTGGTGAGGCCGATCAGGATCCCGGCCACCAGGCCGAAGACCACCGCCCAGAAGACGCCCGTGGGAAGGCCCAGCCCGCTCCCGATCCCGTAGGCTGCCGCCACCAGGAGCACGGCCGAGATGAAGGTGACGTTGCGCAGTGCGTGGGCCGGGCCCTGGCTCTCCAGGAGCTTCATGGAGAAGACCCCGATGACGCTGGCCACGAGGCCCGCCATGATCACCAGGATGGGGAAGGCCATGTACGCGAGCTTCTGCTCCGCCGGGATCACCGCGCTCGTGGCGGCGATCGCGATGGTGGCGATCACCGAGCCCACGTAGGACTCGAAGATGTCCGCGCCCATGCCCGCGGTGTCGCCCACGTTGTCGCCCACGTTGTCCGCGATGGTGGCCGGGTTGCGCGGGTCGTCCTCGGGGATGCCCGCCTCCACCTTGCCCACCAGGTCGGCGCCCACGTCGGCCGCCTTGGTGTAGATGCCGCCGCCCACGCGGGCGAAGAGCGCGATGGAGGACGCGCCCATGGCGAACCCGTTGATGTAGAGGGCGGTGTCCGGGGTCCCGAAGAAGTAGTACAGGGTTCCCAATCCCAGGAGACCCAGGCTGGCCACGGAGAGGCCCATGACGGCGCCGCCGGAGAAGGCCATGTAGAGCGCCTTGCCCATGCCCGACTCCCGCGCGGCCTCGGAGGTGCGCACGTTGGCCCGCGTGGCCGCCTTCATGCCGAAAAAACCGGCCAGCATCGAGCAGCCCGCCCCGAAGAGGAAGGACCACGCGGTCATCGGCGCGATCTGCCAGAAGAGCAGCACGAAGACCACGGCGATGAAGATGGCGAGGATCTTGTACTCGCTCTGGAGGAAGACCATGGCGCCCTCATGGATGGCGTCGCCGATCTCCCGCATGCGCTCGTTGCCGTCGGGCTGCTTCTTGATCCAGGAGTACACGAGGGCCGCGACGATCAGCCCCCCCACCCCGAAAAAGGGTGCGTAGACGGTCCATACCATCAGGTTCTCCATGCGTTCCTCCCTTTCCCTCTTCCTCTCGAGGTCATGTGTGGTAACGGTGCATGGCCCGCGAGGGCCCCTCGACGATGATGCTCTCCGCAGCGTCCGCGGCCCGTTCGACCCACCCGGCGAGTGCCTCCTGCTCTTCCGCCGAGAAGGGCGACAACACGTGCTCCGCTTCTTCGCCCCGAGCCTCGGGGCGCCCGATGCCCAGCTTGAGCCGGAGGAACGCGCCGGTCCCCAACGCCTCGGCGATGGAGAGGACCCCCCGGTGGCCCCCTGCCCCCCCGCCGACCCGGATGCGCAACCGGCCGAAGGGGAGATCCAGGTCGTCGTGGACCACCAGGATCCGCTCCGGCGGCAGCACGGCCCGGCCTGCCAGCGGGGCGACGGCCAGGCCGCTCCGGTTCATGTAGGTCTGGGGCTCGGCGAGGAGTACGCCCGCCCCCTCCACTTCGGCCTCCGCCACTCGGCAGGGCCCCTCCTCCCGCCAGGGTCCCGACCGCCACCGACCGGCCAGGCGATCGACCACGGCAAAGCCCACGTTGTGCCGCGTCCCGGCGTACCGGGCACCCGGGTTGCCGAGCCCGGCCACGAGCCAGTCGGGGCCCGGCGAGGCCACGCGCCTAGGCCGAGCCGGCCCCCGGCTCGGCCTCGGCTCCGCCGGTCTCCGCCTCCTCGAGAGCGCTGGAGGGGGCGATCACGGCGCACACCGCGAGCTTCGAGCCGGTGAGGACCGTCACCCCCTCGGGCACCGGGAGATCGGAGACGTGGATCGAGTGGCCGGGCATCAGATGGGTCACATCCACCTCCAGGGCCTCGGGGAGCCGGTCGGGCAGGCAGACCACGACGACCTCCCGCCGGGCCACCTGGAGGATGCCGCCGAGCTTCACCCCGGCCGCCGTGCCCACGACGCGGATCGGGACCGTGGCGCGGATCTCCCGGTCCGCATCGAGCTTGTACAGATCCGCGTGCACGAAGACCCTCTTGAGGGGGTGCACCTGGAGGTCCTTGACGATGGTCCGGATGCCGTCGATCCGCTGGTCGGGAGACCGGAGCCGGAGGAACACGTTGCGCTGGGCCGGGGTGGAAAGGGCCTTCGCCAGGTCCTGCTCCCGGAAGGTGACCATGACCGGCTCCAGGGTCGGCCCGTAGACGACCCCGGGAATCTTGCCCTGGGCCCGCAGCTTGCGGGCCGCCCCCTTTCCTGCGGCGGCCTTGGCCTCTACCGCGAAATCCACTTCGGTGTGCATCGGGGCTTCCTTTCTCGTATCAGTCGATCGGACGGTAACGGCGTCACACGAACAGGGAGCTCACCGAGCCGCACTCGGTAATCCGGCGGATCGCCTCCGCCAGGAGGGGCGCCACGGTGAGGGCCCGAATCTTCCCGCACTGCCGGGCTTCCGCCCCGAGGGGGATCGTGTCGGTGGTGATGAGCTCCTCCAGCGGGGAGTCCACGAGGCGACTCACCGCCGGCCCGGAGAGCACCGCGTGGGTGCACGCGGCGTACACGCGCGCCGCCCCGTTGGCCTTGAGGGCCCGGGCGGCGTTGGTCAGGGTGCCCGCCGTATCAACCATGTCGTCCAGGAGGATGGCGACCATGCCCTCCACCTCGCCGATGATGTGCATCACCTCGCTGACGTTGGCCTGCTCCCGGCGCTTGTCGATGATGGCCAGGCCGGCGTTGAGGCGCTTGGCGAAGGCCCGGGCCCTCTCCACCCCGCCCGCGTCCGGGCTCACGACCACCAGGTGATCCGCCTGGAAACGCTTGCGGAAGTCGTCGAGCAGCACCGGCGCGGCAAAGAGGTTGTCCACCGGGATGTCGAAGAACCCCTGGATCTGCCCCGCGTGCAGGTCCACCGTGAGCACCCGGTCCGCTCCGGCCACCGTGAGCAGGTCCGCCACCAACTTCGAGGTGATGGGAACCCGGGGGTGGACCTTCCGGTCCTGTCGACCGTACCCGTAGTAGGGCACGACCGCGGAGATGGAACTGGCGCTCGCCCGTTTGAGGGCGTCCATCATCACCAGAAGCTCCATCAGGTGGTGATTCACCGGGGGGCAGGTGGGCTGGACCACGAAGACGTCCCAGCCGCGCACGCTCTCCTCGATCTCCACCGCGATCTCGCCGTCGCTGAAGCTCTTGCAGGTCACCCGTCCCAAGGGCAACCCCAGGTGCCGTCCAATCGACTCCGCCAGCGAGCGATTGGCGTTCCCCGAAAAAATGCGGACGTTGTGCATCGATGGTCTCGAGGAGCAGGGTGCTCCGCACGGAGGGCCACGGACTGGCTGGGGCGGGAGGATTCGAACCTCCGATTGCCGGAATCAAAATCCGGTGACTTACCGCTTGTCTACGCCCCAGTCCGAACGTCACTCGACAAACGGAAACGCGCCCGGCGGCAACGTGCTCGCCACGTGGACCCGCCAGCCCTTGCCGGCTGCGACCGGATCCAGGAGGGAAGCCCCCCGCCGAGCGCCGGCCTCGTCCGGGAAGAGGCCGAACACGGCGGAGCCGGACCCCGACATGTCGCTGCCGGAGGCCCCGGCCGCCTCCAGTGCCTCCAAAGCCTCCCCCACCGAAGGCTCCAGCGCCCGGGCCGCCCCCGCGAGATCGTTGCGCAGCGCCCGCACGAACCCCGGAAAATTGAACTGCGCTATGGTATGGGGGGTGTCCGGGGATGTCAACCCCGGAGTGAAGCGAGAAAACACCCGTGCGGTGGACAGAAACGCGCCGGGGTGGACGAGGACGAGCCACAGCGGCTCGAACGGGGGGGCCGGGCGGACCACCTCGCCCACGCCCTCCACCCACGCCGGGCCGCGCGCGAAGAAGAACGGGACGTCGGCCCCCACGGCAAAGGCGGCGCGGGCCCGGCCGGCCGGGGAGAGCGGCCGGCCGTGGAGGCGCTCGAGGCCGAGAAGGGTCACGGCCGCATCGCTGGACCCACCCCCGAGGCCGGCGCCGGAAGGCACGCGCTTGACCACGCGGACCCGGGCTCCCCCGCCGACGCCGGTCTCCTCCAGGTAGAAGCGAGCTGCCCGGTGGCAGAGGTTGCCTTCGCCGCCGGGGACCTCCGGGGCCCCCTCCGCCGACACCTCGACCCGGCCGTCCTCGTGGAGGAGGGTCACCTCTACGTCGTCGAACAGGCTCACGGGCGCCAGGAACATGCGCAGGTCGTGGTAGCCGTCCGGCCGCCTGCCGCACACCTGCAGAAAGAGGTTCACCTTGGCGGGCGCCCGAAGCGTCAGCCCGCGCGCTGGATTCACCGGCACCATCGTCCCTCGGACCCAGCGGTCATCGCCGGCGCTCTCACCACACCCCGAACCGCGGGGTCGCGACACGGACCCGTGGGGAACCTCCACCGCCCCGTCCGGCAGACCCGCCCGACCCGAGGGCCTCTCGGCGTTCTCTTGTCTGGGCTGTGGGTGCTGGACGGTTGCGGGCTACAGCGTCTCGATCAGGCGCATGCCGAACGCCTCGCAGGCGGCCAGGTCCTCCTCCGTGGGGACGAGCTGCACCCGCACCGGTTCCTCGGGCACCCGGAAGCGGAGGCCGCGCATGCGGTCGGCGATCATCCTGGGGCCCTCGCCGCTCCACCCGAAGGACCCGAAGGCCGCGCCGAGCTTGCCCTTGACCTTGATCGTGGCCATCGCCCCGAAGAGGGCCCACACATGCTCCAGGGCATCGCCGTTGATGGTGCAGGACCCCACCGCCAAGCCGTCCGCCGCCTCGATCTCGTCGAGGGCGACCCCCAGGTCGTGCCCCTGGAGGCTGTACACCGCCACCTCCGCGCCCGCGGCCTCCGCGCCCCGGGCCACGGCCTCCGCCATGCGGGCCGTGTTCCCGTAGGAGCTGGCGTAGAAGACCAGGAGGCGCTTGCGGTCACCCCGGGGAGGCTCGGCGCTCCAGGTTTCGTAGCGCTCCAGGCACCTCTCGATCCCGGTGCGCAGGATCGGGCCGTGGCTCGGACACACGGTTCGCAGCGGCAGGCCCCGGATCTTCTCGAGGCCCTGGCGCACGTACTCCTTGAAGGGACGCATGATGACGCGGAAGTAGTGCTCGAAGGCGCCGCTGTGGTCGTCGACCCGGTCGTTGAACAGGCGGTCGTCGCAGTAGTGGGCGCCGAGGAAGTCCCCGGGGAAGAGCACCCCGTCCTCCTCGGCATACGTGAACATGGTGTCGGGCCAGTGAAGGAACGGGGCGTGAAAGAAGCGCAGGGTCCGGCCCCCGAGCTCCAAGGTGTCCCCGTCCCCCACCGTCAAGGGGTCCACGTCCCGGTTGAGGACGTTCTGCAGGAATACGCGGCCGGTCTTCGACACCACCACCCGGGCCCTGGGGGCCCGTTCCAGGAGCGCCCCCAGGGCGCCGGAGTGGTCGGGCTCCAGGTGGTTGAGCACCACGTAGTCGATCCGCGCCGGGTCCACCGCCTTCCCCAGGGTTTCCAGGTATTGGTCGGTGAACTTGGCCTTGGAGGCCTCGATCACCGCCACCTTCTCTGCCCCCTCCACGAGGTAGGAGTTGTAGGTGGTACCGTGCTCGGCCCGCATGATCACGTCGAACACGCGAAGTTGAGGGTCGAGCACCCCGGTCCACCGGATTCCGGGAAGGATCTCTACGGGTTCCATGGCTCACATGGGCTCGAACATGGCCTTTTCCGCCCCGCAGTCGGGGCAGGTCCAGTCGTCGGGGAGGCTCTCGAAGGCGGTACCTGAGGAGACCCCGTTGTCCGGATCGCCCTTGGCCGGATCGTAGATGTAGCCGCAGATGGTACACTGATACTTCTTCATCGGGTCCCTCCTCATGTGAGAGTGCCTGCGGCCCGCCTGCGGACGGGCCCCGGGTACCAACCCCCCGGGAGGGCCTAGGATGACACCTCCCCCACCGGAGCGCAAGTTGCCCCCCGGGAGATCGGGCCCCAACGGCGCCCCGGGGCACGGCGCCGGCGAGGGCGCGCGCCGCGCCGTGCCTGCGCCCGTCGGGGCGCGGCCGGCCGGTCAAGTCTGCCGGTCAAGCCGGCCGGGCACCGTGCCGATCCTGGAGGGCGGTATCCTGTGTTTGCTGACCGGCGGCCGGCCCGCGACTCGGCTGAGGGGCCTCCACGCCCCTGGAGACGATGCCCCATGTGCCCCATAGAGAAACTCACCTTCCTTGAATCCCCTCTCCCCCCGGGAGAGGAGCCCGGGGTGAGGGCGACCGGCCCGCGACCGATCGGCGTTTTCTCCCTCGGCGTGACCCGAAGGGCATGGGCAACTCCCTCCGCCCGCTTGCCCGTACCCGCCGGCAGGCCGGCCGACCGGTGCCTCGCGCGCCGGGGCGCCGCGGCGGCGGTGGCCCTGCTCCTCTGGGCCGCCGCGGCGGCCCAGGCACAGATCTACCGCTGGACGGACGAGAAGGGGACGGTGCACTTCACCGACAATCTCCACTCGGTGCCGCCCGATCGGCGGGGGCAGGCCACTGCCCTCCCCGAGGGCGAGCCCCACGCCGCTGTGCCCCGCGCGATCCCCCTGGAGCAGGCCGACATCGGCTACGTCGTGGAGGCCCGACTCAACGGTCACGCCCTCGTTCGGCTGGTCGTGGACACGGGCGCCTCTTCCACCGTGGTCTCCCCCGAGGTGGCGCAGCGGTTGGGTCTGACCGTTCGCACCGAGCCGCCGGTCCTGGTCCGGACGGCCGGCGGCACCGTGCGGGCCGGTCTCGCGCAGGTGGCCGAAATCGAAGTGGGGGGGCGGCGGGCCGGCCCCCTCCAGGTGGTGGTGCATGACGCCGTACCCGGCGCAGACGGGCTGCTGGGGATGAACTTTCTCGCCCTCTTCCGGGTGGAGCTCCGCGCCGACGAGCCCGCGCTCCTGCTCTCTCCCCGGTAGCGAGGCGCCGTCCCAGAGGGCCGGCGTGTGAGCCGGTCGGGGTCACCCTTTGAAGCGGCGCCCCGCCAGCATATAATCGCGCCTCCCCGGGGAGGGCGGCGCGGAGGAGATCTTCCATGAACGACGTGACAGCCGTGGTGCTTGCGGCCGGCAAGGGTACCCGGATGCGGTCCTCGACGGCCAAGGTGCTTCACCCCCTCCTGGGTCGGCCCCTCCTTTCCTTCCCCCTCGACGCGTGCCGGGCGGCCGGCGTCGGGCGGACGGTGGTCGTGGTGGGACACCAGGCCGAGGAGGTCCACCGGACCCTGGGGGCCCCGGACGTGACCTTCGCCCTCCAGGCGGAACAGCGGGGCACGGGGCACGCGGTCCTGTGCGCCCGGGAAGCCCTGGGTGACTTCCGCGGGACGGTGCTCGTGCTCTGCGGCGACGTGCCGCTGCTCACCGCCGAGACCCTGGTGCGGCTCGAGGCCGCCCACCGGGAGGCCGGCGCGCGGGTCACGGTGCTCTCGATGGAGCCCCCGGACCCGACGGGGTACGGCCGGCTGGTGCGGGACGGCGCGGGACGGCTCCAGGGGATCGTGGAGGAGGCAGACGCCTCACCCCCCGAGAGGGCCGTGCGGGAGGTCAACACCGGCACCTACGCCCTGGAGCTCCCGTGGGCCTGGGGAGCCCTGGAGGGGCTGGGCACCGGAAACAGGCAAGGGGAGTACTACCTCACCGACGTCGTCGCCGCGGCCGCGCGGGAGGGCGGGGCCGCCTCCGTACTCCTGGAGGACCCCGCCGAGGTGATGGGGATCAACTCCCGCACCCACCTGGCGGAGGCCGGGGCGGCGCTGCGCCGCAGGATCAACCGGGCCTGGATGGAGGCCGGGGTGACGCTGGAGGACCCCGGGTCGGCGTGGATCGAGCCGGGCGTAATGCTCGCGCCGGACGTCACGGTCGGACCCGGCTGCCGCCTCCAGGGGACGACCCGGGTAGCCGGGGGCGCCCGCATCGACCAGGGGGCGGTGGTCGTCGATTCCGATATCGGGGCGAGCGCCCACGTCAAGCCTTACAGCGTCCTGACCGAGGCGCGGCTGGGGCCCGAAACAGTGGTCGGGCCGTTCGCCCACCTGAGGCCCGGCACCGTCCTGGAGGAGCAGGCCCGGGTGGGAAACTTCGTGGAGATGAAGAAGTCCACCCTGGGCCGCGGGAGCAAGGCCAACCACCTGACCTACCTCGGCGACGCCACCGTCGGGGAGAAGGCCAACGTCGGCGCAGGCACGATCACGTGCAACTACGACGGGGCCCACAAGCACCGGACCGTGATCGGCGACCACGCCTTCATCGGCTCCAACACGAGCCTGGTGGCCCCGGTGACCGTGGGGGCCGGAGCGGTCGTCGGCGCCGGCTCCACGGTGACCCAAGACGTGCCGGCGGGGGCGCTAGGCGTCGCCCGCCCCCGCCAGCGGAACCTGGAAGGCTGGAGCTCCCGGAGGAAGCCGCGGGCTCCGGATGGCGTGTGACGGGCGGGATGAGCTCGAGGTTCCGTTCGTCCCTTCCGTCCCATTCGGTCCCATCGGCGCCCCAACGGACAACCCTGAACGGACACCGGGCAAAGGACTGAGGACGACATCATGTGCGGCATCGTGGGGTACGTGGGAACGCAGCGCTGTGCGCCGATCCTGATGGACGGGCTCCGGCGCCTGGAGTACCGAGGGTACGACTCGGCCGGGCTCGCCGTGGTGGAGGATGGAGCGCTTCGGGTGGTGCGCAGCGCCGGCAAGCTTCTGAACTTGGACGAGAAGCTCCGGGGCGTGGAGCTCGCCGGCACCGTGGGCGCAGGCCACACCCGGTGGGCCACCCACGGCCGCCCCAGCGAGGCCAATGCCCACCCCCACGCGGCGGGGGACGTAGTGGTGGTGCACAACGGCATCATCGAGAACTACCTGGCGCTGCGCTCCGAGCTCGCCGCCCAGGGGCACGAATTCCGCTCCGAGACCGACACCGAGGTCATCCCCCACCTCATCTACCGCCACCTCGATGCGGGGTGCGGCCTCGTCGAGGCGGTGCGGAGGTCCCTCAAGCGCCTCGCCGGCTCCTACGCGGTGGTGGTCCTCTCGGCCCGGGAGCCCGACCTCCTGGTGGCCGCCCGCCGGGCGAGCCCCCTGGTGGCGGGTATCGGGGAAGGCGAGAGCTTCGTCGCGAGCGACATCCCGGCGCTCCTCTCCCACACCCGGCGGTTCGTCTTCCTGGAAGACGGCGACGTCGTGGTGTGCCGCCGGGAAGGGGTTGAGATCACCGACCTGGACGGAAGCCCCGTCACCCGGGAGGTCCAGACGATCCAGTGGTCCCCGGCCATGGCCGAGAAGGGCGGGTACAAGCACTTCATGCTGAAGGAGATCTTCGAGCAGCCCCGGGCCGTCGCCGACACCCTCACCGGCAAGCTCAACCCCGTGGAGGGCGCCGTGTACCTGAGCGGCGGAGAAAAGGCCGACGCCATTGCCCGGGGCATCTCGCGCCTCCACATCGTGGCCTGCGGCACCAGCTGGCATGCGGGCCTGGTGGGCAAGTACTGGATCGAGCAGATCGCACGCCTGCCCGTAGAGGTTTCCCTGGCCAGCGAGTTCCGCTACCAGGACCCGATCCTCTCCGGGGACACGGCGCTCCTGCTCGTCAGCCAGTCGGGCGAGACCGCCGACACCCTGGCCGCCCTGGCCGAGGGGCGCGAAAAGGGCGCGCCGATCCTCGCCATCTGCAACGTCGTCGGGTCGAGCATCCCCCGGGCCTCCGACGCGGTACTCTACACCCACGCCGGCCCCGAGATCGGGGTGGCCTCCACCAAGGCCTTCACTACACAGCTCGTCACCCTCTACCTCCTCGCCCTCTACCTGGCCTCGGCCCGCGGGGTCCTCACCCGCGAGAACCTCGTCCAGAAGATGGAGGCCCTGCGCGCCGTACCCGCGGTCGTGGAGCGCACCCTCGAGCTCGACCCCCACATCGAAGCCGTGGCCAAGACCCTGGTGGACGCCCGGAGCGCCCTGTACCTCGGCCGGGGCCTCCAGTTCCCGATCGCCCTCGAAGGCGCCCTCAAGCTCAAGGAGATCAGCTACATCCACGCCGAGGGCTACGCCGCCGGCGAGATGAAGCACGGCCCCATCGCCCTCATCGACGACCAGCTCCCCGTCGTCGCCATCGCCCCCCGAGGCTCCACCTACGAGAAGATGCTCTCCAACGTCCAGGAAGTGCGCGCCCGGGACGGCCGGGTCGTGGCCCTGGTGACCGAAGGGGACACGGAGGTGGCCGGCATGGCCGACCAGGTGATCCCCTTGCCGGACTTCCCGGAGGAGCTCCTCCCCATCGTCGCGACCGTTCCCCTCCAGCTCCTCGCCTACCACGTGGCCGTGCTCAAGGGCACGGACGTGGACCAACCCCGAAACCTGGCCAAGAGCGTGACCGTGGAGTAGGGGCACGCGGGGGGCACCCAGCCCCAAACGGCTCCTTCCTCCACGCTAGCCTGAATGGAGGTTGTCACAGGTGAAGCTCAAAGCCTCACGGAAGCCCGGTTCACCCGGAAGCCACAGCACCTCGCCCCACACCCCACCTCTCAAGTCACCCCTTCTCTCGCCCGATCCATAGGGCACGCGCCGCCCGCGACCGGCGCGGTCTACGGCACTCACTCACGCGAAACGAAGGGGTCTGTCTCGTGCGCGCAGCCCTGCGAAGCATGCTCCACCCATTCCTCATGCCCGGCGGCCTCGTCCTCATTGGCGTGCTGCTCGCTGCCCGAAACCTACCTGAGGCGCCAACACTCAAGGCCCACCTGGCCTACGCGCCCCCCGTGATTCTGTCCCTGGGTATCTTCCTCGGCTGGCGGTTCCGGCGCACCGGCCTGATCGTCGCCCTCCTCACGCTGGCGGTGGCGGATCGGCTCCTCCTGAGCTTTCCTGGCGGCGATTCGGGCCGATATGCGGCCAACGCGATCTCGGTCTCCCTGCCGCTGGTCTTTGCCCTGCTGGCCCGGACGAGCGGCACCTCGCCTTCCAACCTACGGCGCCTTGCCCAGTTTGGCTTCCTCCTCGCACCTCTTGTGCTCTTTCTGTGGCTGTACCATTACCACGGCCTCGCGACGGCGGCTTGGCTCGAGCGCTCCTTTGTCCCTTGGCACTGGCTTGGCGCGCTCCCGCACCACCAGGCGGCGTTCGCGACCCACGTCACTGCAGCCGTCGTCCTGCTCTGCCCCTTTGGACGCCGTCTAACTCCTCTCGACGCAGGGTTCTTTTGGGCGCTGGCCGCAGCCTCCATTGCCACCGCGCACCACGGCCGGGAGGGGACGCCGACGCTCTACTTCACGGCAGCTGCCCTGGTCCTCGTCCTGGCGGCCATAGAGTCATCGTACGCCATGGCCTTCCGGGACGATCTCACCGGGCTTCCCGGCCGTCGGGCCTTGAACGAGAGGCTTCCCCAGTTGGGTCGTCACTACACGGTGGCCATGGTCGATATCGACCACTTCAAGAAGGTCAACGACCGGCACGGGCACGACGCCGGGGACGAGGTGCTGCGGAGGGTGGCGGCCCAACTGGCTCGGGTCACCGGCGGGGGAACGGCGTACCGTTACGGCGGCGAGGAGTTCTCCGTGCTCTTCCCGGGCAAGGGACTCCCGGAGACGCTACCCCACTTGGAGCGCCTCCGGGAGGCGGTCGCGGCGAGCCGCTTTGTGGTGCGCGGTGCGTCGCGAACCAAGCGAAAACCGAGGAAGGCGACGAGCACACCGGGCAGGCGTCGGCAAATCCCGGTGACCGTCAGTATCGGTGCCGCGGAGAGGGCTCCGCGCTCCGCGAGCGCGGAGCAAGTGGTCAAGGCGGCGGATCGCGCGCTCTACCGGGCCAAGAAGGGCGGCCGAAACCAGGTGCGGAGGTAGACTCGGCGCCGACCTGTTGTTGATCGCCACTCAAGATCGACCCAGGATCGGCCTGCAGACAGACCCACCTCCGTACCCCGAAACCTGGCCGCCGCTGCCGTTCCCAGGTTGTGAGACGGGTCACGGTTGGGCGCCGATCGCGCCTCGATCTGGGTCAAAGTTGCACGCCGGTCCAATAGAGCAATGCGGAGACCGCCGTGCCGAGGCAACTTGCGCGGAAGGGGATCTGACGAGGCAATACGGCAGAAGAAGCAGCAGGGAGCCCCCCGACTCACACCAGGTCAGCCGGCCGGCATGAGGCGGACGCCGGCCCGCCGCGCCGCATGGGCAAGGTCGGCATCGAAGGTGGCCAGCGCCTGTCCGGATCGAACGGCCAGTTCCAGGTAGCTGGCGTCATAGGCCGTGATTCCATACTCTCGGGCCGTCGTTTGCACCCGTCGCATGGTGTCCACAGTCGCGGGGTCGATGCGCAGCGGGAGTCGTCCCAGCAGCTCAACAGCCCGCCTGCCATCGGCCGAGCTGATTCTGCC
This sequence comes from Deferrisomatales bacterium, assembly GCA_033551855.1. Lineage (GTDB taxonomy): Bacteria > Desulfobacterota > Deferrisomatia > Deferrisomatales > JACRMM01 > JBFLZB01. Next base: position 13,953 of record JAWSUI010000040.1, on the reverse strand, counting down.
CCTCCTCTCGGCCGTCACGAGGATGTTCCCCATCTCGCAGACCCACAGGGCAGGGACCACCCCACCGCCCGCGAGAGACATCAGCACCGAATCCGCCGCGGCATTGGTCTCGTCCTTGAGACACCACGCCGCCGACACCGATGCATCGACGACCGGTCCGTCTACCACCTGCGACCTTCCTCCCGAAGCATCCGGATCGAATCCGGCCCCGTGCCAGTGCGGTCGCGAAGCTCGGAGAACTGCTCCACCAGTTCCGAAAAGTCCCCCTCCGCCGCCGCCTCGGGAGGAACCAGGACCGCGACGGGCTTCCCCCGCCTCGTGATGGTCACCCGATCACCCCGTTCCACCGCTGCCAGCAGTCGCGAGAGGTGGGTCTTGGCCTCGAAGGCTCCAACCTGGATCGGCATGGCCATGCTCCATCTCAACAGACCAGATGAACAGTCCTGTTCAGGATAGCTGGCAGCCGGCCCCAGGGCAAGGTCTCCGGTGCCCCTGGATCCACGGGCTGGTCGGCAAGCGGAGTCCCGATGCCCCTCGACACACGCCGTCAGCCGGTGCGTCCCAGGAGCCCCTCCTGTTCGAGCGTCGCCAGCAGGTCGTCCGCGGTGGCATCGGCGAGGACGACGGGCGTGCCCCCCAGGGCGTGCACCGCCTCCGCCTCGGAGTCGTCGAACACCCGCACCAGAGTGGGAACCCCGGCGGCGTGGCGCAGGAGCGTCTCGTTGTCCCGAGCGCGGCGCAGCGTGGAGACGATCACCGACGCCCGGCGAGCCCCCGCCGTCTCCAGCAGCTCGAGGTCGGAGGCGTCCCCCCGCAGGCAGGGCACCTCCGCCTCCTGCAGCCCCCTGATCACCACCGGATCGTCGTCGATCACGAGCACTTCATGGCCGAACACGAGGAAGGTCTCGACGAGGACCATGCCGGACTCCCCGCATCCGAGAAGGAGCACGTGCCCGCGCATCGGGCGTTCCAGGCGGGGGCGGTGGCGCAGCGGGTGGAGGTGCATCAGCCATCGGCTCATGCGGTCGGTGGCGAGCAGGGGGGTGAGGGTCATGGTCAGGGCGGTGACCAGGACGATGGTCGAGAAGAGCTGCTCGCCGATCCGTGCCTCGGCCAGGGCCTGGATGCCCACCACCAAGGACAGCTCGCTGGTCTGGGACAGGAGCAGGCCGCTCTCGATCGCGGACCGCGTGGCCAGGCCGAAGCGCTCGGCGATCAGGGTCACGATGAGGGGCGTCAGGACGATCACCACCAGGGCCAGGACCAGCGCGCCGGTCGCCTCCCGCAGAGAGGGCAACGCCACCAGCCCCCCCAAGGTGGTGAACAGGACCGCGAGGAAGAAGTCCGAGACGGAACGCAGCTGGGCGCGCAAGACCCCGCTCAACGGGAAGCTCGAGAAGGCGAGGCCGGCGAGGAAAGCGCCGACCATGAGGGGAAGGCCCAGGAAGTCGGCGATGCCGAGGTAGACGAACAGGCCGGCGAGCATCAGGACCAGCAAGGTCTCGCCGTCCTCCTGAACGGCCAGGAGGGCGCGGGGGAAGAGCCGGCTCCGGCACACCCAGGTGAGGGCCATCAGCAGGCCCACCCCGCCCACACCCACGGCCACGTCCGCCGCCCCCCCGGGGAGTCGCAGCAGTACCGGAATCAGCACCACCACCAGCAGATCCTGGATCAGGAGCACGCCCACCACCAGCCGGCCGAAGGGCTCGAAGAGCTGTTGGCGGCTCTGGAGAAGCTGGACCACGACCAGGGTGGAGCTCGCGCTCAACGCCAGCGCCAGGTACAGCAAGGACTCCGGGGGGTAGCCCAGGGCCCATCCCGCCCCCCAACCGGCCGCCCCCAGGACCAGGAACTGCAGGATCCCCACCCAGAGCGCCGCCCTCTTCTGGTGGCGGACCCGATCGAAGTTGAGCTCGATGCCGGTGACGAAGAGGAGGAAGGTGACCCCCAGCACCACCGTCTCGGCCAAGTTCTCCTCCGGGAGCAGGCCGGCCGCGGAGAGGGCGAAGCCTGCCACCAGCAGCATGGGCAGGACCGGGACCCTCAGCCACCGGGACAGGGTGAAGCCGGCGGAAGCTGCGATCAGGAGGACGGCGATTCCGACCACGGCCGGAGCACTCCTTCTTTTTCCAGCGCGCCCAGAACGCGCTTGAGCCCCGAGCCCTTGGAGCTCATGGGGAACTCGACCCCCAACTCCTGGAGGTCCCCGCGCACCGAAGCGTCGAAGAGGTGGATGGCCGCCGGCACCCCCGCCCGGTGACTGCGGTAGGCGAGCAGGTTGTTGGCATCCTCGATCTTCAGGGCCGAGATCAGAAGGCGCGCCTTGGCCAGGCCGGCCTCCTCCAGCACGCCGGCGTACTCGGTGTCTCCCATCAGGCCGGGGCAGGGCAGGCCGGCGAGCTTTGCCGGGTCGGTGTCCACGGCCACTACCGGCACCCCGCGGCTGCACAGCGCCTCCACCAGGCGGCGACCCAGCGCGTTCATCCCCACCACGATGACGTGCCCGGAGGGGCCTCCCACGGTCCGGACCGCCTCCTCCGGCGTCTCCTGGCGGGCGCGGAACGGACGCAGCAGTCCCATCCTCTTAACCCACGTGTAGAGAGAGTGGTTGTAGAGGATCATGAAGGCCGACGCGGCGATGGTGGCGAACCCGACCGCCGTCACCACCGCCAGCACCGCCTCGTCGATCAACCCGGAGGCGAGGCCCATGCCGGCGAAGATGAAGGAGAACTCGCTGATCTGGGCCACGGTCACGCTGGTCAGGAAGGCCGTGCGCTCGCCGTAGCCCATCCGGGCAATGATCCATAGAAAAATGAAGGGGTTGCCGATCAGCACGAACAGCGCCAGAACCCCCGCCGCAGGCCAGTGGCCGAGGACGGCCGCCATCTCCATGCGGGCCCCCAGGGTGACGAAGAAGACGGCGATGAAGAAGTTCATGAGCGGGTGGACCCGCCGCCGCAAGTCGTGGTTGTACGGAAGCTGGGCCAAGCTGATGCCGGCGAGGAAGGCGCCGATCTCCAGGGAAAGCTGGAGCTTCTCGGCCGCGACGACGAACAGGAAGCACCACGCCAGGCTCCACACGAACAAGGTCTGAGAAGAGGAGGCGGCCCACCCGAAGAGGCGCGGCAGCACGTGGCGCGAGGCCAAGAGCGCAGTGACCAAGAGGACCGCCATGCCCCCGAAGGCGAGGAGAACGCCGGAGGCGATCACCAGCGGGTCGGCCTGCTCGTGGCGCCCGAGACCGGCGAGCAGGGTGAGGAACACGATCACCACCAGGTCCTGCACCAGGAAGATCCCCACCGAGATCCGGCCGTACAGCGTGTCGAGCTCCCGTTTCTGGTCCAGGAGCTTGACCACCACGACCGTGCTGCTGAAGGTGAGGGCCACGCCGAGGAACAGGGCTTCCATGGGGGAGAAGCCCAGGGCCCACGCCAGTGCGAACCCGCCTACTGCGGTAAAGCCAACCTGCCCGAGCCCGGCCACCACCGCCACCTTCCCCAAGTCGCGGATCTTGTCCAGGCTGAGCTCGAGCCCCACCAGGAAGAGGAGTAGGGCGATCCCCACGTGGGCGATGAGGTCCAGCGGCCCGGAGACCGGCAAGAGGCCGGTCGCCGGCCCCAGGGCGACCCCCGCCACGAGGTAGGCGACGATGGAGGGGACGCGCACGAGCCGGGCCAGAAGCAGCGCCCCGGCCGCCGCGAGGAGGATCAGCCCGAGTTGGCGGAGAAGTTCGACCTCGATCAAGGCCCCGGCTCCCGGTCATGGGAAGGTTCAAGACTCAGGTTCTTCCGGTAAACGACCGGGTGGGCCCGCCCCCTCCGGCGGACGATGCCGGACGGTACGGTAGGTGCGCTCCCGGGCCGCATCCGGAATCCTGGCGGCATCGCGGCTCCCGAAACGGCGGCTCCCGTCGAGTGGCCGGGCCCACCCGGTCGTCCCTGGACACGAGGACCCGGTCATTTCCCGGATGGACCAAGAATCATCCGTCCAGCTCCCCGGACCAGGGTGCGGCCGACGAAGCCTCCCGGTTCGCCGGCAACCGGGTCCCGGCCGCCGCCCCGGCGGGACAGCCGTTATAACAGGCCCGCGGTCGACGGGCAAAAGCCCTTCTGACGGACGGGCTCCGTGGTACCCTGCAGGCGGCATCGTGCCCAGAGCATCGTGCAGACGGCAGTGCACTCCCAAGAACGCTCCCCAGCCGGCCCCTGTTGGGGTGGACACGGTTGGCGGACACCGCATCTCCTTTCGCGTGCATCGCACACGAAAGGCCACAGGGGCAAACCGTGGAAGAGCTGACCGAGGACCAAACCGAGGAGCTCCGCCGGGACCTCGCCGCGCTGCGCCAAGAGCTGGAGGGGATTCTGGCCACGGCCCGGGAAGGCGCCAAACCCGTCGACCTGGGTCTCCCCATCGGCCGCGTGTCGCGGATCGACGCCCTCCAGCAGCAGCAGATGGCCCGGGCGAGCCTCGAGGCACTGGAGCTTCGCCTGCGGCAGGTGGGCGTCGCGCAGGCCGCTCTCGATGCGGGGGACTACGGCCACTGCCGCATGTGCGAGGAGCCGATCGGCTACCGGAGGCTCAAGGCCCGCCCCGAGACCCCCTTTTGCCTCACCTGCCAGGCCGGGGCCGAGGGGCGACGGTGACGGGCGCCCCGGCGCCGCCTATCCCCCCTCCTCGGGCGGCTTGATCCGGCGAAAGGAACCCCAGAGGAGCAGGTCGTACGCAACCTTCATCCCAGACCCGATCACCAGCGGGACGCCCAGGGAGACCCCCTGCATCAGGGCGCCGGCGAGGAGCGGCGCGACGGCCCAAGCGCCCACGCGCACCAGGTGGGTGACGCCGGACGCCACGGTGCGTTCCTCGGGGCGGACCACCGCCATGACGTAGGACTGCCGCGTGGGCACATCCATCTCCACCAACCCTTCGCGAAGCAGGAACAGGACCGCCGCCACACCGAAACTGGGCGCGAAGGGGACGGTCATCAAGAGCAGGCTCGAAGGGATGTGGGTGAACACCATGGTGTTCACCAGCCCGATGCGCCGAGCGAGCCACACGGCGCCCAGATGGGACACGGCGTTGAGGAGGCGCGCGGCGAAGAAGAGCGCCGCCACGACCCCCGGGGTCGCCCCGAACCGCTCGAAGAAGAAATACGAAAGCAGGGCCGTGACGAGGAAGCCGCCCGCCAGGGCATCCACGGCGAAGAGCGCGGAGATCCGGCCCAGGATCCGCCGGCTCTGGGCGCTGAGAACCGGGCGCGGGCGGCCTCGGGGGGCCTCCGCCGCCGGGGAGAGACGCAGGTACAACAGCCCGCTCGCCAGCACCAGGAAGCCGGCCAGGCCGACGGCGATCCGAAACGGGGCGGTCTCCCCCAGGGGAAGCGCAGCCCCCAGCACCGCCGGCACCCCCGCGAGCAGGCTCCCCAGGGCGTGCCCGGCGTCCTGCAGGACATTGTACCAGGCGAACGCCCGGGTCCTTCCCTGCTCTCCCGAGGCTCCGGGCAGGATCGCCTGCTCCAGCGCCAGAGCAGCCCCCCGGTCCCGCCCCATGCCGTTGAGCATGCCGAGAAACGCGGCGGCGGCCATCGCCGCCTGCCCTGACACCAGGGCCGCGGCCAGGGTACCGGCTGCCGCCAACACCGCCAGATGGAAGAGGACCCGGCGGCGCCCGGCGCGGTCTCCCCAGAGGGTCACGAGCAGGGTGGCCAGGGCCGCCCCCGCCAAGCCCGTGCTCACCACCAACCCGATCTGCGCCGCGCCGAAGTCGAGCTTCGCCAGGTAGATGCCCAGGAGCACCCCGACCATGCCGACGGACAGGGCCCTCAGGAAGGCGGTCGCGTACAGGGTGTGCACGTCGCGGGGAGACGGCATCTGCTCCCTCCGGCCCAGGAGGGCATCGCCCTGTCTCCGCCCGGTCCAACCCTTCGGAGCGCCGGTGTGGTCAGTCGTCCAGCAAGTCCGCTTCCGCGTCGATGGTGAGGAAGAGGTGCTTTCCCACCATGAAGCCTCCGTTCTCGATCTCCAGGTTGGACCGGATGCCGAAGTCCTCTCGGTTGATCTGGGTCTTGGCGCGAAACCCGTAGGTCGTGTACCGGCGGTCGTCGTCCTGAAAGTGAGAGGGCCCACAGAAGCGCACGTCCAGGAGGACGGGCCTCGTGACGCCGTGGATGGTGAGGTCGCCGTGCACCTGGCAGTGGTCCAGCCCGGCGGACTCGACACCGGTGCTGCGGAAGGTGATCGCCGGGAATCGCTTCACGTCCAGATAGTTGTCGCTCCGCAGATCCTCGTCGCGCCGGTCGACGCCGGTGGAGATCGACGACGCGTCGATCTCCACCGCGACCGACGAGGCCCCGACGTCCGTCGGATCGAACAGGAGTGTGCCGGTGATCCGATCGAATCGGCCGGTCACCCAGGTGACCATCATGTGGCGGACCTCGAACGTGGCCGAGGTGTGTTCCGGGTCGAGCATCCATTTCGCCATGGGCTCACCTCCCCTGTTCACGGTTCGTCGCCGACGAAGCGGCGACTCCGCGGGGCCGCCCGTCTGCCCAATGCCGAGGCCTAGCTAGAGGAAACACTGGGGGTCGTCGGCGAGAAAGTCGCCGCGGCCGCGCGCCAGGGTGACGGCATAGGCGATCGCGCGGCAGCCGCGGCAGGCCGCCCAGCGCTCGCACGACCCGCACCGGCCGGGATAGCGCCCTTTGTCCCGGAGTGCGGCGAGGACGGGCGAGGTCGCCCAGACCTCCCGCAAGGAGTCGGTCCGGAGGTTGCCGATGGGGATCGGCAGGCGCCGGCAGGGGTGCAGGGTGCCGTCGGGCAGGATGGTGATCCCGGAAACGCCGGCCGCGCAGCCGCCCACGGCCGTGCAGCCGGCCCCGTCGGTTCCGCCCAGGTCCAATTGGGCGGCCAAGGGGTCCCCGGTGCCGATCGCGAGTCCCGGGACCTGGACGGACCGCAGCCGTTCGTAGAGCCCGCGGACGCGGTCGGGAGGCAGGGTCTCGCCCAGAAGCTCGGCTCCCCGGCCGTAGGGCACCAAGCGGGAAAAGCCGATCCGCGGCACCCCCGCGGCCTGTGCGATGTCGATCAACTCATCGACCCGGTCGGCGTTGCGCGCGGAGAGCGTCACGTTGAGGTCGATCCGCACCCCGGCCCTCAGCAGGCGGTCCACCCCGCGCAGCGCCTTGCGGAAGCTCCCTGGGCCCCGGATCGCGTCGTGGACCGCCTCCGGCCCCTCCAGGCTGACCTGGACGCCCGCCACCCCGAGCCCTGCCAGCCGCTCCGCCGTGTCCCGGTCCACCAGTGTGCCGTTGGAGAGGAGGTGGGTCGGGAAGCCCCCGGTGCGCAAGCGCGCCAAGACGTCCCACAGGTCCTCGCACAGCAACGGCTCGCCGCCGGTGACCTGGAACCTCGGCGCGAAGGAGATGCCGTACGCGTCGGACCACGCAGCCAACGCGTCGTCCACCTCGTCCACCACCGACAGGAGCTCAGCGAGGGGCAGCTCCTCGCCGGCGCAGCCGAGCTGGTAGCAGTGCAGGCAGCGCAGGTTGCACCGCTCCGTCACGTGCCACTGGACAAAGAACTCTTGCCCGGCGGCAGGCGCAAGGGGTGTGTCGAAGGAAGGGTGACGGCTCACGGCCTCGATCGCCTCGGCGTCTCGGAGGAATCGGGTCTGCGGACCCGGGGTGCGGGATCTAACCGTCTCGTTGCCGGACCGGCAACCCTAGCTCTTTCAGCTCTTTCACTTGTGGCAAAGCCTGATCGGCACCTGTTCGGTTGCCTTCTTCACTGCACGCCAAAACGCGGCTTCCCGTTCCAGAGTCTTCTGGTCTAGGACCTTGCGCATGGTACGGCCCTCCTCTGAGGATGGGGTGGATGGATGGGCGTCCGGGTCCGCAGGGCTCCGTCGTCTGCCGGCGAGAAGCGAAGTAGACCGCGAGAATGGGCGATGTCAAGCGGGGGCGGGGAGCATGGATCCACCGGCCGGTCCGCAAGCGGAGTCCGGGAACCCCTGCGTTTCGCCCCGCAACCCGCGGCCATTCGAGGAAGTGTCCCGGCAGTCCCCTATGCGCCGGGCTGCACCCGCTTGCGCCGGACTCGTCCGGTCGGTGGATGCGGTGCGGGGCTGCTCTCCTGGGCTCCCGGACTCCGCCCCGCAATGTGGATTCCGGGGGAGGATGACCCGGTTCCGGGTGTCCGGTCCCGAAGGCCCCGGCCGCGAGAACACCGCGGCGCCGTGAGGAGGGGGAGCGCGACCCGTCGGGCAGCCTGTTGGCACCTTCTCCGTTGCAGGGGATGTCTTCCGGCACGTTTCCCGGGGGCGCGCGATTCACTCACAGCCCCAGCAGCCACGTGGCCATCCCGAAGTAGATCAGCAGCCCGCCCGCGTCGGCGATGGTGGTGATGAGAGGGCTCGAGGCGACCGTGGGGTCGAGCCGCAGGCGGGCGAGGAGGAACGGCAGCAGCATCCCGACGAGGTTCGCCACGACCACGATCGCCATCAGGGAGGCGCCGACCACGAGGCCGACCCGGGGATCGGCCTGCCACGCCCCCAGGGCGTAGGCGCCCAAGGCCAGGGTCGCACCGAGCAGGGCCCCGACCGCGAGCTCCTTGAGCAGGGTCCGGAACCAGTCCCGGAGCGAGATGTCGTCCGTGACGAGGGCGCGGACCATGAGCATCGCGGACTGGGAGCCGGTGTTGCCCCCCGTGCCGATGAGCAGCGGGATGAAGAAGGCCAGCGCCACCACTCGGGCCAGGGTCTCCTCGAAGGCCGCGATGATGCTGGAGGAGAGCAGGCTGATCACCAGAAGCGCCGCCAGCCACCCGACCCTCTTGCGGTAGAGGTGCAGCACGCTCGCGCGGCGGTAACTCGCCCGCAGCGGGAAGACCGATGCGGTCTTGTGGATGTCTTCGGTGACCTCCTCCTGGGCCACGTCGAAGACGTCATCGTGGGTGACGATGCCGATGAGCACCCCGGCGGCGTCCACCACGGGCAGCACCGGCAGGTCGTAGCGCCCCATGGCACGGACCGCCTCCTCCCGGTCGTCGGTGGCCTGCAGGACGACGTGGGGCGCCCGCATGGCCTCCGAGACGGTGGACTCCGGGTCCGCGAGGATCAGGCGCCGCAGCTCCGCCACCCCCGCGAGGCGCCACGACGGCTTCTCCGTGACGTAGATGACGTCGATCGTCTCGCTGTCTCGACCCACGCGCCGGAGGTGGGCCAAGGCCTGGGCGACGGTCCAGTCAGGGCGCACGGCCACGTAGTCAGGGGTCGCCAGGCGCCCGACGCTCTCTTCCGGGAACCCGAGGAACCGCCTCGCCTCCCGGAGGTCCTCCGCCGACAACAGGTTCAGCAGCTTCTGCACGGCCGCGCCGGGAAGCTCTTCCAGTAGGCCCGTGCGATCGTCGGGGGCAATCGACGCCAGCAGGGCCCGGGCCTCCGCCTCCGTCAACTGACGGAGGATCTCGTCCTCCTCGTGTGCCTCGAGGTAGGAGAAGACCTCGGCCGCCTGCTCCCGCGGCAGGAGTCGGAAGAAAAGCAGCCCGTCCTGCCCCTCTGCAGCGCGCAGGACCTCGGCGACCTCGGGGACCGGCAGTGCCGCCAGGACCCCGCGCACCCCCTCCCAGTCACGGGCCGCGAGGCGGTCGAGAGCGGTTCGGTCTACGTCCTCTCCTCGCCCCTCCGACGGGGCGACGGAATCGGTGCCGCCCCGATGGGGGGCGTCGCTCGCGCTCAGGCCGGCTCCTCCCCCCGGTACGCCCGGTACTCCCGAAGCCCCTCCTCCGAGAGGGCAAGCCCGGGCTCCCCCCCCTCCACACGGGGCTCGAGGAGCCCCTGAGCCCGCATCATCTGGACGGCGATTCGCACGTCCTCGACGGCGATGCCCAGCTCGTCGGCCAGCTCCAGCTCGGACTGCAGCCGATGACGAGGGGCGTCGCCCCGGGCGCCCATCCGCTCCACGATCCTGCGCAGTACGGACTTCACGTCGCTTCCCTCCCCTCCCCCGGCGGCCGGCCTGCACCTCACTTTACCCGGGGCACCGCACCGCCTCAAACCCGGGTCCTCCGGAACCGGCGTTGACACGGGCGCGGATCGGGTCACCCTTGCGGGATCTGTTGCGATCTGTGGGGGAGGACGGCCGTGGACGGCATCCGGCCCCTGAGCTCCTCCCCCTTCAAGGGGGGGGTTGGGAGGGGAATGGGGTGCAGTGTCGGCGGCGGCCGGGCGTGCTCTCCCGTCCCGGGCCAACGCGGAAAAGCTGTTCCGGGGAATGACCGGGTCCCTGCGCCCACGCACGGACGGGCGGGTCCGACGGCGCAGGCGGACGGCGGCTCGATGACCCCGCCACCCCGGGGGAGCTGCGTTCCCGTCAGCGCTTCCGGATCGTTCGCGGGCACGGACGCCTTCCCCTGCCCGGCATCGTCCGCCGGAGCGGGCGGGCTCAACCGGGCTCTTCCCGGAAGAGCCGATAGTCAGGGGGGCTCTCCCCGGTCACCCGCCGGCACAGGTGCAGCGAAGCCCCTCGGCGGGTCCCTGGTGGGTGGGGAGGCCCGCCGCCGTCCACTCCGCCCAGCCGGCGTTCAACTCCTTCGCGAAGAACCCCATCTCTGCCAACTGCAGAGCCGCCTTGGCGCTGAGGTGTCAGGTGTCCTTCCAGCAGTACGTCACCAGCTCCCTGTCCTTGGGCAGCCCCGGTGCCAGGGACGCGAGCTCGGCCAGGGGCGCGCACCAGGCCCCCCGGATGTGCCCCTGGGCGAAGGCCTCTCGCGGCCGGGTGTCCAGGAGCAGGAAGTCGCCACTGCCCGCCTCCACTTTCTGGATCACGTCGTGGAGCTGCTTCGTGCTCCGGAGCTTGTCTTCGAAGTACCGACGGTTTGCCTGGATGTCTTCTCGTGCAAATGCCATGACTCCCTCCCTGACCGGCTGCGTTCCCCGGTCCGTTTCGCTCCTCGCGCACCACTCCACTGGCCGCTCTGCACCCTGCCGGCCCGCTCCCCCCCGTGGCGCCGCAGCGCCCCGGTGAGTCCACTCCCGGGCGCCGGGGCCCCATCACAAGCCATTAGAGGTGGCGTTCCTCTTCCTCTTCCACGGGCCCCCTCGACGTCGCGTCGTCGATCGAATGCGCCGCGCCGGCGGACGATGTCTCCCGAGCGGAGGCAATCTCCTCCACCAGCGCCTCTCGCCGAGCGTCGAGCCCTTCCAGCCGGGCAAGCACTTGCGCCACCTCCGGCCGTGCGAAGAGCTCGTCCTGCCCGCCGCGGCGCGCGGCGAACGCCATCCTGCCGAGCTCCCGGTGGCCGTCCTCGATTCTCCGGTCCACCGAGGCCAGCTCCAGGCGCTGGCGCACCGCCTTCCCGTACTGCGCCGCCCGCGCGCCGGCGGATGCGACGGTGTGCTGGGTCGCCTCCCAGACGCGCCCCCCGGCCTCGCGCAAGTCGTGGAGGTACTCTCCGGCCGTTTCCTTGATTCTCTCGCCCATGGGCCACTCCTTCCTCCCCCCCTCAGGGAACCTAGCGACAGAGAAGCGGTCGCGCAACCGGCCGGCCGGTAGTCGCCCAGAATCCACCACACGTCGTGGGAGGGGCTCCCGGACCCCGCGTGCCGGGCAGACGCTGGACCCTGGCCCCAGATCCGACTTGACAAGCACCGCCCTCCCCGCGTACACCTCCGCTCACAATCGAATCTGCACGTCCGCCGGTGCCCGCGAGGGCTGAAAAGGGAAGTGGGGTGGGAAGCCCCCGCGGACCCGCCGCTGTATGCGAGGACGAAGGGCCACGGAGCCACTGGTCGCAGCCGGACCGGGAAGGCGGCCCCGAGGATGAATCGCGAGCCAGAAGACCTGCCGGAGCGGACGGCCCACACCAAGTCTCCTCGCGCCTCGGGAGAGTGGGAATGCCGGCGCTTCGAATACGGGAAGCCCGCACAGCGAATCTGTGCGGGCTTTTCGCGTTTGCGGCCCCCCGTCTCCTCACGCCGCTCGCGCAGGGGACCACGAGGAGGACCCATGCGAAGAATCCTTGGCCCCGCACTCCTGGGTATCGCTCTCTGTAGCGCCGGACCCGCCCCTGCCCAGAACGCGACGTTGGAACCGGTGGTCGTGACCGCGACCCGGACACCCCGCCAGGTGTCGCAGGTCGGGCCCTCCGTCACCGTGATCCCGGCCGAGGAGATCCTCGCCTCCGGCGCGCGGCGGCTGCAGGAGGTGCTCCGCGACGCCGTGGGGGTGACCGTGGTGGAAACCGGCGCACCGGGCTCCCTCGCCACGGCGAGCATCCGGGGCTCGGAGGCGCAGCAGGTGCTCGTGCTGCTCGACGGGATTCGCCTCAACTCCTCCCAGTTGGGACAGTTCGACCTGGCGAACCTTCCGGTGCCCCTCGAACAGATCGAGCGCATCGAGGTGCTGCGAGGTCCGGCCTCCGCCCTCTACGGGTCCAACGCCCTCGCCGGCGTGATCCACGTCATCACGCGGCGTCCCGAGGCCGAGCCGCGCACGACCTTCTCCTGGAGCGAGGCGCGCCACGACACCCGCGAGCTCAGCTTCTCGGCCTCCCGGCGCGTGGGCTCCCTGGGGTACCGGTTTGGGGCGTCGCGGGACCACTCCCAGGGGTATCGGGACAACTCCGATCTGGACCGGACCACCCTCGACGGCCTGCTGGCCTGGTACCTGCCCGGAGGCTTCGTGCTGGAGGGACACGGGTATCATCTGCAAAAAGAGATCGGTGTGCCGGGCATGGAGGGCTTCTTCGAAACTCCCGACGCCCGCCAGCGGGACGAGAACACCTCCGCCTCCCTGTCTCTCAGGGGCCCGCTCGGGCCCGTCACCTTCACCGGACGGGGGGGATACGACCGCTTCGACAACCGTTTCCGGGACCCCGGAGCCTTCTTCCCGACCGACGACCGGCATCTCGCCGAGACGGTAGGGGGGGAGGTGCAGATCGACACGCCCATCCGGGGCCAGGGGCTGACGCTGGGAAGCGAGCTCTACCGAGACTTCCTGGACTCCTCCTCCGCTGGGAACCGCGACCAGGCCCGCTGGGCGGCGTTCGGCCAGCAGGAGCTCGCGGTCGCCCCCTGGGCCTCCGTGCTCCTCGGGGTCCGCTACGACGGCCACTCCGACTTTCGGAACGAGTGGAGCCCGCGCACGAGCCTCCTCCTCTCCACCTGGGCTTCCGGCCAGGTGCGCGCGTCCGCCGGCCGGGCCTACCGGGCGCCGACGTTCAACGACCGTTTCTGGCCCTTCGACGGCTTCACCCGAGGGAACCCGGACCTCGACCCCGAGCGGGCCTGGGAATACGAAGTGGGGGTCTCCCAGGGGCTCGGTCACTGGGGGAGCGCGTCCTTGACAGGATTTCGGCGAGACGCCAAGGACCTGATCGACTGGCAGCCCGAAGACGCCGCCGACCCCTTCTCGGTGTGGAGCCCGGTGAACGTGCGCACCTCGCGCACCTGGGGCGCGGAGGCGTTCACGGCCCTGTCTCTCTACGAGGGGCTGGGGCTGGGCGCCAACTACACCTACCTCCACGCCGTGGACCGGGACACGGGGGATTTCCTCCTCGGAAAGCCCCGACACCAGGCGAGCGCCCACGTGGACGTGGAGCCGATCTGGGACCTGCGCTTCCGGCTCACGGGCCGGTACGCCCGCTACCCGTCGGCGCCGAACCGGCCGGATCCCGTTTACACGGTGTTCGACGCCCGGGTTTCCCGGCCGGTCATCGTGGCCGACGCCGTCGCCGTCGATGTCACGGTGGGAGTGGACAACCTCTTCGACCGGGATTACGAGGTCAATCCCGGCTTCCCCATGCCGCCGCGCACGTGGCGGGCCGGTCTAACGGCCACCTTCTGATGGGCGCGCGCGCCCGGGAGCCGCGCTCGTGATTCGCACCCTCGCTCCTGCGCTCCGCTTGGTACTACAACGAGAGTTGCATCAAAGTCGGGCGCGGGGCCTTCCTGGAGAGCGGG
>JAWSUI010000039.1:0-35789 GCA_033551855.1 Deferrisomatales bacterium | reverse complement strand
TCGAGCGGCCGTCCGCCTACGTGGTCGGGCCCACCCGATCGTCCCTGGACACGAGCACCCGGGCACTCCCCGGATGATCCTTTTTTCTCTGCGCCGTGATGGTGATGCCGGCCGGGTTGCCCCTGCTGCTCAGCATGGTCGTTGGCAGGGTCGAGGCGGCGATGGGCCTGTCCCTCGTCGGCTGCGCCTCGTTCTTCGCCGGCATGCTGCTGAAGCCGGCGGGCGCTGTCCGTCGCAGTGGTCGGGGGGGTGATCTCCATCCCGCATTCCGCCCCCCGGAGGCCGAGAGTCCGCTGGTGCGCCAAACGCTGGAATCCTGGCCGCCTCGTGGGATACCCTGGGGCCCACCGGGTGGCCGCGGAGGGCTGTGCTCCCCGGGCGGCGCCCTTCTCTTCCACCCGGAGACGACGTGCTCATCCTGGTCAGCAACGACGACGGTGTGCACGCCCCGGGGCTCCAGGCGCTCGTGGAGGCACTGGACACCCTGGGGCGGGTGGTGGTGGTGGCACCGGACCGCGAGCGCAGCGCCGTGGGGCACGCACTCACCCTGCACCGCCCCCTTCGCATCTCTCCCCTCGGCCGCGAACGCTACAGCGTGGACGGCACGCCGACGGACTGCGTGCACCTGGGGATCCACGGGGTGCTCAAGCGCAAACCGGACCTCCTGATCGCGGGGATCAACCACGGCGGCAATCTGGGCGACGACGTCACCTACTCGGGCACCGTGGGCGTCGCCCTGGAGGGGACGCTCTTCGGCGTGCCGAGTCTCGCGGTCTCCCTCGCCGCCCGGGGAGACTATCGTTTCGAGGTGGCGGGGCGGGTGGCCCGGATGGTGGCCGAGGCCGTTGCGGCGCGGGGGTTGCCCCAGGGGACGCTCCTGAACGTGAACGTCCCCAACGTGGGATCGTGGGAGGAGCTGCGGGGAATCCGCATGACCCGCCAGGGCCGGCGGGTGTTCGGGAGCGGTGTGGTGGAGAAGGTGGACCCCCGGGGCCGTTCCTATTACTGGGTGGGCGCCCAGGAGCTGGGGTACGTGGAGGAGGACGTGGGAACCGACGTGGAGGCCGTGAGCCACGGCTGCGTCTCGGTCACGCCGGTGTGCACGGACCTCACGGATCACCGCTTCCTGGAGGAACTGCGGCAGTGGCGGCTGTGAGGCGGTGGGACGCGGTGGTGGTGGGGGCCGGCGCCGCCGGGATCTTCGCGGCCCGGGAGCTCGGGCTCGCCGGGGCCCGGGTGCTCCTGGTCGAGATGGGGGGCGATCTCTCGGCGCGAGAGTGTCCCCGACGGGAGGCCGGGGGGGCGTGCCGCCGTTGTGTCCACTGCCGGCTCCTGGCCGGCTGGGGCGGAGCCGGCGCTTACAGCGACGGCAAGCTCAGCCTGTCCCCCCGGGTCGGGGGGGTACTCTCGGAGCTGGTTCCCCCGGAGGAGCTCCTGGGTCTGCTGTCCTACGTGGACGGCGTGTACCGGAGGCACGGGGCGCCGGACCGCGTGCACGGATTGGGGGTGGCGGGGTTCGACGGCCTGCGGGAGCGGGCGGGAGCCGCGGGATTGACCCTGGTGGAGAACCCGGTCCGGCACATGGGAACGGACCGGTGCCGGGATGTCCTGGCGAGCCTGTTCGAAGAGGTCCGCGGGGCAGTGGAGGTGCGCTTCGGCACTGCCTGCGCGGGGGTCGAGGTGCAGGACGGGCGCGCCGTGGGGGCGCGCGTGGGTGCCGAGACGATCGGCGCGGGGGCGGTCATCCTGGCCCCCGGCCGACTCGGGGCAGAGTGGGTGCGGGGGCTGGCGGGGGATCTGGGCATCTCCACGGTCCCCAACCCCGTCGACATCGGGATCCGGGTGGAGTGTCCGGCGCAGGTGCTCGAGGAGCTGACCGCTGCCCTGTACGAGGCGAAGCTCCACTACACCTCCCCCACCTTCTCGGACGAGGTCCGCACCTTCTGCATGAACCCCCGGGGTGAGGTCGTGCACGAGGCCTACGAAGACTGCCTGACGGTGAACGGACACGCCTACGCGGCCGGCCGGGGCGAGGCGACCAACTTCGCCCTGCTGGTGAAGACGGCCTTCACCGAACCCTTCGACGACCCGATCGCGTACGGCAAGTCCATCGCGCGCCTGGCCAACCTGCTGGGCGGCGGGGTGCTGGTGCAGCGGTTCGCGGATCTCCAGGCGGGCCGGCGGTCCACGCCCGAGCGCCTTGCCCGTGCCTCCATTGCCCCGACCCTGCACGACGCCACTCCGGGGGATCTGGCCTTCGCGTTGCCTCACCGGCACCTGGTGGATCTCACGGAGATGTTCTGGGCGCTGGACGCCCTCTGCCCGGGACTGGCCGGCCCGGACACCCTGCTCTATGGGGTGGAGGTGAAGTTCTACTCGGGCCGCCTCGCCCTCGACCGCCGCCTGGAGACGCCGGTGCGGGGCCTCTACGGAGCGGGGGACGGTGTGGGGGTGAGCCGGGGGCTCATGCAGGCCAGCGCTTCGGGGGTGTGGGCAGCGCGGGCGGTTCTGGGCGGGAGGGTCGCCGGGTGAGGTTCGACGGGGCGCTGCGCCGACTGCTCCGGGAAGTGGCGGAGACGTCCGGCGCCTCCCGGAGCGACCGCGTGCTCGGGGCCCTGGCCCGGGTGCCCCGCCACCTCTTCGTCGAGGAAGCGCTGTGGGCCCGGGCCTACACGGACGACGCGCTCCCCATCGGTTACGGCCAGACGATCTCGAAGCCGTCCACCGTGGCGCGGATGACCGAAGCCCTGGACCCTGCCCCGGGGGACCGGGTGCTCGAAGTGGGGACCGGTTCGGGCTACCAGGCTGCGGTTCTGGCGTTCCTCGGCGTCCGCCTGTACACCGTGGAGCGGATTCCGGCCTTGGCCCTTCGGGCCCGCCGGGTGCTGGTCCAGGTCGGGGCCTTCGGGGTTTCGGTGCGGCCCGGCGACGGCGCCCAGGGCTGGCCGGAGGCGGCGCCCTTCCGCGGCATCCTCGTGACGGCGGCCGCCCCCGGCACCCCTCGGGCGTTGCTGGAGCAGTTGGAGGTGGGCGGGCGGCTCGTGCTGCCGGTGGCCGAGGAGGACGGGCAGAGCCTCCGCCGCTTGGTGCGCACCGGCCCCGCGAGCTGGGCCGAGGAGACCCTCGAGCCCTGTCGCTTCGTTCCCCTCGTGGGGAGGGGAGGTATGGGATGACTCAGGGGGCCGGTTTCGCGGGACCAGGAGGTCCGTCGCCCCGGAGGGCTCCCCACGTGAGCGTGGTCGGCGCGGGGGAGGCGGGGCCGGAGCTCCGGGAGCTTGCCCGTCGGGTGGGCTCGGCCGTGGCCCGGGGAGGGGGCGTGGTGGTGTGCGGGGGGCTGAGCGGGGTAATGGCCGGAGCCTGTCAGGGGGCCTGGGAGGCGGGGGGGCTGGCCGTGGCGGTGCTGCCGGGGGCGGAACCCCGGGACGCCAACCCCTGGGCCGGGGTGGTGGTGGCCACGGGGCTGGGGCACGCCCGGAACGCCGTGGTGGTCCAGTCAGGGGACGCGGTGGTGGCCCTGCCGGGCTCCTGGGGAACCCTGAGCGAGATCGCCCTTGCCCTGAAGACCGGCAGGCCGGTGGTGTGCTGCGGCGCGTGGGGAGAGGTCGAAGGAGTGCGGCTCGCCGACTCCCCGGAGGAGGCGGCCGCCCTGGCGCTGACGTTGGCGGGAGGGAGACCGTGAGACGTGCGTTCGTGTCGTTGATCCTGCTCGTCGCCCTGGGCTGCGGGACGTCCTACGCCGTGCGCCACCGGGTGGGGCCCGGGGAAGACCTGGGGTCCATCGCCCGGAGTCACGGCCTCACCGAGGGGGAGCTCCGGCGGTTCAACCGCCTCGAGCCCGGTGACCGGGTCGCCCCCGGGGACATCCTGTTCCTGCCCGGGCCGGGGGGACCCGCTGCTCCGGCCCCGCCCGCTGCGCCCGCGCCCCGGGCGGTTCCTCCGGCACCTTCTGCGCCCCTTGCCCCGCCTCCGGCGGCCCAACGGGCCCCGGAGCAACCCCTCCCGCCGCCCGTCGCGGCGACCCGCACGCCCCCCCCGGCCGCCCCCGCCGGCCGGGCTCGCCTGCGGTGGCCGGTGGAAGGCCCGATCCTCCGGGGTTTCGGGACGGGTCCTGCCGGCGAGAGCCGGGGGATCGACATCGGAACGGCCCCCGGCACCCCCGTGGCGGCGGCGGAGGGGGGGACGGTGACGTACGCCGGAACCCCTGCGAGCGCCTACGGTCCCCTGGTGATCGTCGAGCACGAAGGGGGTCTCTTCACGGTGTACGGAAACCTTCGGGACCACCGGGTGGAGCGGGGCCAGCGGGTGGAGCAGGGCCAGGTGGTCGGCGTTTCGGGCTCCCGGGACCCCACGCTGCCCCCTCACGTGCACTTCGAGGTGCGGCGGGGACAGGAGCCGACCGATCCGCTTTTGTTCTTGCCCGCCCGCTGAGGGCTCCCGTACCATCGCTCGACAGCCCGCGCGGAGGGGTCACCCCGCGGGCCCCGGGGCGGAGCCGCGGGGGTCTTCGGGATCCCGCGTTCGCCGTTCCGACTCACCGCGCCGCGGGGGGCTCGCGGCGGCGGGCAGCTCTGCCCGACCCTCTCCCGAATGAGCCAGGTCCATGGGAAACGATCGCCGGTCGTGGATGAGGGAAGAGACCGCCGAGCTCGAGGCGGGAGGCGGCGCGGCGAAGCGGGAGGCGGCGCGGCGGCTGGCCCCGAGCGCCATCGCCCTGTATCTGTCCGAGATCCGCCGCACGAATCTCCTCACCCCCGAGGAAGAGCTCGATCTGGCCCGTCGGGTGGAGCAGGGGGACGACGGCGCCCGGGCGCGGATGATCGAGTCGAACCTGCGGCTGGTCGTCAAGATCGCGAAGCGCTACACACACCGAGGCCTTGCCCTGCTCGACCTGATCGAGGAGGGCAACCTCGGGCTCATCCGTGCGGTGGAGAGGTTCCGGGCCGACAAGGGCTGCCGGTTCTCCACCTACGCCACGTGGTGGATCCGCCAGTCCATCGACCGCGCCTTGGTGAACCAGGCCAACGCGGTGCGCCTTCCGGTGCACATCTCCGACGACATCGCGCGGCTCTTTCGGGTCGCCTCCCACCTGAGGGCGGCAGAGGGACAGGAACCCGACCTGGACCGGCTGGCCCGCGAGATGGACGTCCCACCGGGGCACGTGCGGCGCCTCCTGAGCTTTGCCCGGCGCTCCTTCAGCCTGGACCAGCCGCTGGGGGAGGCCGGGGACTACTCCCTCCAGGACACCCTCGAGGACACCGAGACCCCGGACCCGGCGGACCGGGTCCTGGCGGACGACCGGCTCCGGCTCCTGGCCGAATGGCTGCGCCGCCTGAACGACCGTGAGCGGGAGATCCTGGAGCTGCGGTACGGACTCGGGAAGGACGAGGAGCCCAGGACCCTGGAGGAGATCGGACAGAGATACCACGTCACCCGGGAGCGCGTCCGGCAGATCGAGGTCGGCGCCCTGCGAAAGCTGCGCCGGCTCACGGCCCAGCAGAAGGTGGGGTTCCAGAGCTTGTACTGACGGGTGGGAGGCGACGGGTGACCTGGGACCGGTGATCAGTGAACGGTGACCGGGGGGCGGGCGACGGGTGAGGAGGATGCGGCGTGGAGGAGCTGAAGGGGAAGATTCGGGACATCGTCGACTTCCCGAAGGCGGGGGTGATCTTCAAGGACATCACCACCCTCCTGCGAGACGCCTCGAGCTTCAACCGGGCCGTGGACCTGCTGGGGCACCGGTACTTGGAGAGCGGGGTCGACGTGGTGGTGGGCATCGAGGCGCGGGGGTTCATCGTGGGAGCGGCCCTGGCCTACAAGCTCAACCGCGGCGTGATCCTGGTGCGCAAGCCCGGCAAGCTGCCGTACAAGACCCACGCCACCACGTACCAGCTCGAGTACGGCACCGACACCCTGGAGATCCACCAGGATGCCCTGGAACCCGGCCAGCGGGTGCTCATCGCCGACGACGTGCTCGCCACGGGCGGCACCGTGCGGGCGGTGACGGACCTGGTGCGGCAGATGGGGGGGGAGGTGGTGGAGTGCGCCTTCCTGGCCGAGATCCTGGCCCTCCGAGGGCGCGAGAAGCTCACCGACGTGCCCGTCCACAGCCTGCTCCAGTTTTGAGGCCCACGCCCTCGGCGCCCGGGGCCCCCCGTCGCCGGTGAGGCTGCCCCGCATCGGCGCCCACGTCTCGGTGGCCGGGGGGCTGGCCCGGTCCCTGGAGCGGGCCCGGGGGATCGGCGCGGAGGCCCTCCAGGTCTTCCCGAGCAACCCCCGCCAGTGGCTCCGCCCCGGGGTCTCCCCCGAAGAGCTGGGGGGCTTCCGGGGTGCCCTGCGCCGGTCCCGGAGGCCCCTCGCCGTCCACACCATCTACCTCATCAACCTGGCCTCCCCCGACCCCGCCCTGGGGCGCAAGTCGAGCCGTGCCCTCGCGGATGCCCTCGTCTTCGGCGCGCGGGCCGGGGCGTGCGGCGTGGTCACCCACGTGGGCTCCCACCGGGGGGAGGGCTTCGAGGCCGCCCTCGGGCGGGTAGCCTCGGCGGTGCGCGAGGCCCTGGGGCTGGCCGCCCCGGAGGCGGCTCCCCGGCCGCTGCCCCCGCTGCTTCTCGAGACGGCCGCCGGGGGCACGGGCTCCGTGGGGGCGAGCCCGGGGGAGCTCCGCCGCCTCCTGGACGTGCTACCGGAAGATCTGACGGCGGGCGTGTGCCTCGACACCGCCCACCTCTTCGCCGCCGGGCACCCGGTGCACACCCCCGAGGGCTGCGACGGCTACCTCGCGGACCTGGACCGGGCCGTCGGCCTGGGGCGGGTGGGGCTCGTGCACCTCAACGATTCGCGCTCCGAGCTGGGGTCTCGCCGCGACCGCCACGAGAACCTGGGCGAGGGGGCCATCGGCATGGAGGGCCTCGGCTTCTGGGTGCGGCACCCCGCCCTGCGCCACGCCCCCTTCGTGCTGGAGACGCCCGGCTTCGACGACAAGGGCCCCGACCGGAAGAACCTGCGCCGGGCCAAGGCGCTGCGGGAAGGCTAGGCGGCGGCAGGGGCGCCGGCTCCAGGGCGGGCGAATGGACCCCCGGCCTTCCCGGCGCGGGGATCCCCTGCGGCGGGCGCTCCCTGGGGGTGCTCGTTGGGGGCGAGCTGCCGGGGCGATGGGCTGCCGCCGACCGCAGTGACCCCCGTCCTCACCGGTGCTATGCTAAGAGAGTTTCCGCCGCGTGCGGCAACCGGGGCCGTCCGGGTTGCTGCAGGCCACGGCGCAGGGCCGCCGTGGCGATCCGCATGGACCGTGTTCCCAAGGTGCGTGGATGGGGCAGGAACACCCGCGCCGGTCGGCCGCAGGTGGAACCGCCGGCGGGTCCGAGCCCGAGACCTTCCGAGAGCACCTTGGCGGAGGGCCGTAACCGGAGGTCCCAGGACGATGGATCAGAGCGCGGTTCTCCAGTCGATCCACGACGGGCTCATGGTCGTCGATGCCGGCGGCCGGATCGTCCTGGCGAATCCGGGGTACGAGCGGATCTTCGGGGTCTCGGCCGACAAGGTCGTGGGGCGCATGCTCGCCGAGATCGAGCCGACCTCGGTCGTTCTCGATGTCCTGCGTACGGCGCAAGCCGTCGTCAACCAGCCGACCCGGGTGGTCTCAGCCTCCGTCGACATCGTCACCACCGTAACCCCCGTTCGGGAGGGCGACGTCGTCACGGGCGCCGTCGCGGTCTTCCGGGACGCCACCGACATCGCCGCCTTGAAGGAGTTGACGACGCGGTACTTTGCCGAGCTTCAGGAGCTGAGGAGCCGGCTTCTGGCGACCGACGAGCTGACCTCGGGCAGCCCCAGGATGCAGCGAGTCTTGGACCTGGTGCAGCGCGTGGCGCTGGTCGACTCGACGGTGCTGCTGACGGGGGAATCCGGGGTCGGAAAGGAGAGGATCGCGAAGCTCATCCACCGCCTCAGCCCCCGTGTGGAGGGGCCGTTCGCCGCGATCAACTGCGGCGCGATCCCCGAGACCCTGATGGAGTCCGAGCTGTTCGGCCACGAGAAGCACTCCTTCACCGGGGCAGGCCCCAAGGGGAAGGCGGGGTTGATCGAGGTGGCGGACGGCGGAACGCTGCTGCTCGACGAAGTGGGGGAGATGCCGCTGACCCTGCAGGTCAAACTGCTGCGCGCGATCCAAGAGCAGACGTTCCTGAGGGTG
The DNA here is from genome assembly GCA_033551855.1 of Deferrisomatales bacterium. GTDB lineage: Bacteria > Desulfobacterota > Deferrisomatia > Deferrisomatales > JACRMM01 > JBFLZB01. The sequence continues at coordinate 27,601 of JAWSUI010000039.1, read as the reverse complement.
GGAGGGGTGAAACCGGTATCGACCAACGTCCGTTTCTTGGCCGCCACCAACCGTGACCTGCAGTCCATGGTCAAGCAGCGTCTGTTCCGAGAGGACCTCTTCTATCGGCTCAATGTCGTCGCCATTCGGATTCCGCCCCTGCGGGAACGAAGAGAGGACGTGGCTCGCCTGACCCAGACCTTCCTGGACAAATACAATACGAAGTACCGGAGGCAAACGAGACTGCTCCCGGACGTCATCGGGTTCTTCGAGAAGTCCTGCGAGTGGCCCGGAAACATTCGCGAGCTGGAAAACGTGATCGAGCGCCTGGTCGTGTCGTCGAGCGAAGTCGCCATCGGCATGAGCGACGAGGTCTTGGTGGAGTACTTCGGGCTGGGCGGGGAAAAGAGACAGAGCGTCGTCGTCAACGATGTGGTTTCCCTGCGGGAGGGGCGCGAGATTCTCGAGCGGGAGCTCATCCACAGGGCGGTGGGCAGGTTCGGCTCGGGGCGAAGCGCCGCCAAAGTCCTCGGTGTGGACCACTCCACGGTCGCGCGGAAAGCCAAACAGTACGGAATCGACCTACGAGACCTCTGACGGGTCGTTCCCGGGGGCATCACTCGCGGCACTCCACGAGTCGGAGCCGGTCGGGCCCGGGTTGACAAAATTACGTTTATCTGCAGGATCTCTCGTCCCGGATCCAGGTCCCGGCTCCGTTGAGGCCGGGCATCTTCGCCTCTTGTTGCGCCTGGGCACCATGAGGCGACCAGGTCGCGACGGCCCTGTATCTACCTGAAAATTAACCATAGTTTCCCGTGGCACCCTTTCGAGGGGAGGTGCCGTGTTGCATTCTCGCACCGCCACCCCGAGCTCGATCTGCCCTGATACGCCGTTTTGGTATGGCACGTTTCTGGCTAGAAAGGTATGTTCGCACCTGCGCGACCCGTCGTTCTTCCAACCCGACAGTGCCGGGGCGCCCCGGCTGTCGCAAGCCGAGGCACCGCCGGGCCGGCAAACGAAACCCCCCTCACAAGGAGAACTTCATGCGATTGGCCTCCCGACCCATCCTTCTGGCAGCGACCCTGTTTCTGCTCCTCGGTGTCTCGCCCGCCGCCGCCCAGGTCAAGATCGGCCTCATCACTACCCTCTCGGGGCCCGGGGCCACGTTGGGCCAGGACCAGTACGACGCCTTCATGCTCGCGGTGGAACAGAACGGCGGGAAGCTGGGCGGCGTCCCGGTCTCGGTGATCCGGAAGGACGACCAGCTCAAGCCCGATCTAGGCGCCCAGCTCGCACAGGAACTGATCGAGAAGGACCAGGTCGACCTCGTCACGGGCGTGATCTTCTCGAACGTGATGATGGCGGTCTACCCGAGGATCGTCGGGTCCGAGACGATCTTCATCGGGTCGAACGCGGGGCCGTCTCCCATCGCGGGAGCGCAGTGCTCCCCGTACTTCTTCTCCACGTCCTGGACGAACGACAGCCTTCACGAGAACGGCGGTGCGGTGGCAAACATCCTAGGCTACAAGAACGTGTACCTGATGGCTCCGAACTACCAGGCGGGGCGGGACGCGATCTCCGGGTTCAAGCGGTTGTTTGAAGGCACCGTAGTGGACGAGGTGTACACACAGATCAACCAGCCGGACTACTCGGCCGAGATCTCCCAGATCCAGGCAGCGAGGCCCGAGGCGGTGTATGTCTTCTACCCGGGCGGGATGGGGGTGAACTTCGTCAAGCAGTATCGGCAGGCGGGCCTGATGGGAAGGATTCCCCTGATCTCCACCTCCACCATCGACGGCTCGACGCTCCCCGCGATCAGGGATGCGGCCATCGGCGCCATCACCGCCGCGCCTTGGGAGCCGGCGCTGGACAACCCCCAAACCAAGACGTTCGTCGCGGCCTTCACCGCGAAGTACGGGCGTTCGCCCTCCTTCTATGCCGCCCAGTCGTACGACGCCGCGCAGTTGATCGCTTCGGCGTTGGAGAAGACCAACGGCAACGTGGCGGACAAGAAGGCCTTCCTTGCTGCCCTGAAGCAGGCGGACTTCCAGTCGTTGCGGGGCGACTTCCGGTTCGACACCAATCAGTTCCCCATCACCGACTGGTACATGTGGGAGGTCGTGAAGAATCCCGGGGACGCAAACCCGTCCTTCGCGTTCCGCGGCAAGACCCTGTCGGAGCACCGCGTCGCCTACCGGGAGCTGTGCCCCATGGAGTAGATCGGAAACCTGGGGCGCCGCGGCCTGCGGGTGACGGACCCGCTGGCCGCGGCGCCCGCTCGGCCACCCCCTTCCCCGCCACGCACACGCTGCTTCCGGATTGGCGATGGACCTATCCCTGGTTCTGACGCAGGCCCTCAACGGGTTTCAGCTGGGGGTGCTGCTGTTCCTGCTCGCGGCCGGGCTGACGCTCGTGCTCGGCATCATGAACTTCGTGAACCTCGCCCACGGTTCCTTCTACATGTTGGGGGCCTACTTCGCGGCGACGCTGTACGGCGCCACCGGATCGTTCGTGGCGGCTGCCTTCGGGGCCGTTGGGGGCAGCTTTCTCCTCGGGGTGGCCGTGGAGCGTGGCGCGCTTCGGCGGCTCTACGAGCGGGATCACCTGGACCAGGTGCTGGCGACCTTTGGCCTGGTCCTGTTCTTCAACGAAGCGGCGCGGATGATCTGGGGCCCCAGCCCGTATTACATGGACGTGCCCGAGGCGCTCTCGGGAGCCGTCCGCCTGATCGGGGACCGGACCTATCCGGTCTACCGGCTGCTGATCGTCGGGGTGGGCCTCGGGGTGGCCGTGGGCGCCTGGCTGCTCATCCAGAAGACCCGCCTCGGCATGCTGATCCGGGCCGGTGCCTCCGTGGGCTGGATGGTCGGCGCCCTGGGGGTCAACATCAAGCTGCTCAACACCCTCCTCTTCGGTCTGGGAGCCGCGCTGGCGGGCCTCGCCGGGGTGATGGTGGGGCCGATCCTCTCGGTTCAGGTCGGCATGGGAGAGCCCATTCTCATCCTGACGCTGGTAACCATCGTCATCGGGGGCATCGGTTCGATTCGGGGCGCCTTCCTGGGTGCCGTCATCGTGGGCATGGTCGACACCTTGGGGCGAACCATGCTGCCGATCCTCCTGCGCGAGGTCCTGGACCGCGCGGCCGCCAACGCCGCGGGGCCCGCCATCGCGTCGATGTTGATCTACCTGCTGATGGCCGGGGTTCTCGCGGTGAAACCCCAGGGGCTCTTTCCCGTCAAGAAAGGCTGAGAGGCTGTGAATCCATCCCCTCCCGTCGCCGCGACGGCCGCTTTGTTTCGCCGGGCTTCGTCGGAAACCCTTGCCGCAGGGCCCAGCGGTGGCTGCGGGCTTTTTCCTCGCCCGGCTCGCATCTCGACCGTCCGGCTCGGTCCGGAGATCGATCCGCAACCTCGGAGACTCCCGACATGAAGGCGTTCCTCCGCTCGCCCCGGGCCGCGCTCACCGTCGGGATGCTGTTGCTGTTGGCGCTGGTCCCGCCGGTGGCCACGGCACTGGGCCAACCGTTCTACCTGACCCTGGTCCTGCGGATGATGGTCTACGGGTTGGCAGCTCTGTCCCTGAACCTCCTGCTCGGCTACGGCGGCATGGTGAGTTTCGGTCACGCCCTCTACCTGGGGGTCGGCGCCTATGCGGTGGGCATCCTGAGCCACTTCGGCGTCTCCAGCGGATGGGCCCACCTGGCGGCCGCCCTCGGCGTCTCCGCCGCCGTCGCCCTCCTGACGGGGCTGATCTCTTTGCGCACCGCCGGCATCGCCTTCATCATGATCACCCTGGCCTTCGCGCAGATGTTCTTCTTCCTCGCGGTGAGCCTGCGGCAGTTCGGGGGGGACGAGGGCATGACCATCCCCCAGCCGAGCGACTTCGGCCTCATCGATCTCGGAAACCGGGTCGTCTTCTACTACACGGTCTTCGGTCTGCTGCTGTTGGCGCTCTATGGGAGCCGGCGTCTGATCGAGTCGCGCTTCGGCATGGTCTTGCGGGGCAGCATGGGCAACGAGCCCAGGATGCGGGCCCTCGGTTTTCCCACCTTGAGGTATCGGCTCACGGCCTACGTGATCTCGGCCTGCGTGTGCTCGATCGCGGGCCTTCTGCTGGCCAACCTGACGGGGTTTACCTCGCCGGACTACATGGCATGGACGCGCTCCGGCGAGCTCATCGTCATGGTGGTGCTGGGGGGAATGGGCACCTTGATCGGCCCGGTGGTCGGCGCGACGGGCCTGCTGCTGCTCGAGGAGGTGTTGTCGGCCTTCACGGAGCATTGGATGATCGTGCTGGGGCCCATCATCGTGTGGATCGCTCTCGTGGCCAAGAGAGGGATCGTGGGACTTGTGCCGGAAGGCGCAGGAGACCGGGGATGACCGAGCCGATCCTGTCGGTCCGAGACCTCGTCAAGTCGTACGGCGGGCTGGCCGCGACCTGCCACCTCAGCATGGACGTCAGCCCGGGGGAGGTGCACGCGGTCATCGGGCCCAACGGCGCCGGCAAGACGACGCTCATCTCGCAGGTGGCCGGCGCGTTGCGCCCCGACTCGGGGAGCATCTGGTTCGAAGGGGAGGACGTCACTCCCTTGCCCGCCTACCGGCGGGCCTTGCGAGGCCTTGCGCGCTCGTACCAGATCACCTCGGTCTTTCCCGAGTTCACCGCCCTGCAGAACGTGGCCCTGGCGGTCCAAGCGCAGCAGGGGCACAGCTTTCGCTTCTGGCAGGCGACGCGTCGTGCCGATTCCCTGAACGGCCCGGCCCGAGAGGCCCTGGGCAAGGTCGGCCTCGCCGGCCGCGAAGACATCCGGGTCGCTCGCCTGGGTCACGGCGAGCGCCGGCAGTTGGAGCTGGCGATGGTGCTGGCGAGCCGCCCGAAGCTCGTCCTGCTCGACGAGCCCATGGCCGGCATGAGCCCCCAGGAAACCCAGGCGATGACCGAACTTCTGGGGTCGCTGAAAGGGGGAGTGACCATGCTTCTGGTCGAGCACGACATGGAGGCCGTGTTCGCGTTGGCCGACCGGATCTCGGTCCTCGTCTACGGGAGCGTCATTGCCTGCGGCACGCCGGCAGAGATCCGGGACGACCCGGACGTCCGGTCCGCCTACCTGGGGGAGCAGGGCGGCGACGAGTTCATGCACCTGGTGGGGATGTGACCGGGGTGCCCGGCACCCGGGCGGCCGGCCGCGGCACGGCACCCATCGGAGGAGGCGGCTGATGGGAAGCGAGCTCTTGTCGGTGAGCGGGCTGGAGGCCCGCTATGGGCTCTCCCAAGTCCTCTTCGGCATGAGCCTCGAGGTGGAGGAGGGGCAGTGCGTCTCGCTGCTCGGACGAAACGGGATGGGCAAGACGACCACCCTCCGGTGCATCACCGGCTTGATGCGTCCCGCCGCCGGCGAGATCCGGTTTGGCGCCCGGGAGATCACCGGGTGGCCGGCCTACCGCGTGGCCAAAGCCGGAATGGGTCTGGTCCCGGAGGGGCGCCACGTGTTCCCAAACCTCACGGTGCGGGAGAATCTGGTAGCTACGGCGGCCAACCGGACAGGTCGGCCTTCCCCGTGGACTCTGGGCCGGATCTATCAGCTCTTTCCGCGCCTGGAGGAACGCGCGGGCAACCTGGGCAGCAACCTCTCTGGGGGTGAGCAGCAGATGCTGGCCATCGGTCGCGCACTCCTGACGAACCCGCGCCTGCTCATCCTCGACGAGGCCACGGAAGGGCTGGCCCCGCTGGTGCGCCGGGAGATCTGGTCGTGCCTGGCCCGGCTGAAGACTGAGGGCCAGGCCATCTTGGTCGTGGACAAGAACGTCGATGCCCTGGGCCGGATCGGCGACCGCCACTACGTCCTCCAAAAAGGGCGGGTGGTGTGGTCCGGCACCTCCGCCGAGCTCGGTCGGGACCGGGACGCGGTGAGCCGGTACCTCAGCGTCTGAACGGGCGGTGCCGTGTACGCATCCCAGGAAGAGCTCGATCGACAGTTCAACGCCCGCGGGACCGTGGCCGACGTGGCGCCCTTCCTCGCGGCGTACCGCAGCGAGTCGGCGAAGGCGCTGGCGTCGCTGCCGTGCCACCGCGACCTTGCCTATGGCCGAGGGGCGACCGACACCCTGCATGTCTTTCCCGTCCCGGGCGTCCCCCGGGCCCCGGCCTTCATCTTCCTCCACGGGGGATACTGGCGGCTGCTCTCGAAGGACGACGGCTGTTTCATGGCCGAGACCTTCACACGGGCGGGCGCAGCGGTCGTCTCGGTGGACTACTCCCTCGCCCCGGCCGCCACGCTGCCGGCCATCGTGGCACAGGTGCGCCGTGCCGTCGCATGGCTCTGGCGCCACGGTGAGGACTACGGCGTAGACCGCAACCGTCTCGTGGTCGCCGGCAGCTCCGCCGGGGGCCACCTGGCGGGCATGGTGCTCGCGGGGGGGTGGCAGGAGGCAGCCGGGGTGCCCGACGACGTCGTGAAGGGCGCTTTCGGGGTGAGCGGCCTCTACGATCTGTCGCTCGTTCCCCGCACCCACGTCAACGAGTGGCTGGGGCTGGACACGGCCACGGCCCGCGCGATGAGTCCGCTCTACCACCTCCCCGAGCGGGGCTGCCCCCTCGTGCTCGCCTACGCCGAAGCCGAGACCGACGAGTTCAAGCGCCAAAGCCTGCGCTACGGCGGGGCCTGGGCGGCCCGCGGGTTTCCCGTCGAGTGCTTCGAAGTCTTCGGCCGCAACCACTTCGATGTGATCCTGGACTGGCAAGACCCCGGCGCGGCCTTGACCCGTGCCGCCCTGGGCCTCCTCCACGGACGCCCGCCGGGGGGCGGCGGAGCCGCTGCGGTGCGCTGACGCCACAGGACCGACGACAGCCCCAACACTCGCAAGGCGTTGACTTGAAAGTTATTTTCAGCCGCGACCCCAGCGATTCGGATCGTAGTGTGGCTTTTCGACAACAACCGACGCGGACCGTGCCCGGTAGTCGGCGTGTCTGGGCACGGCACGGATTTCGCAAACGACCCAGGGAGACCTTGAGCCACATACCCACTCACGGCAATCGCCCAAAGGAGAGCCCACCATGCTCGGCATCGAGAAGATCGACCACATCTGCATCGCGGTGAAGGACCTGGAGCAGGCGAGGAAGGTGTGGGAGCCGTTCCTGGGGAAGGCGGGCCCGGACCTGGCCTACCGCCACGAGGCCGAGGCGATCGACGTGGCCCGCTACTATGTCGGCGAGGTGGGCTACGAGCTCATGGCGTCCACGCGGGAGGGGAGCGACGTTGACCGCTTCCTCCGGAAGCGGGGCGAGGGCGTCATGCTCGTGTCCTTCAAGGTCCCGGACACGGTGCAGGCGATGGCAACGCTGAAAGCTGCCGGCTTCGAGATGCTCGACAAGACCCCCCGGGCCTGGGAGAAGAGCCGGTATGCCTTTCTCAATCCGGCCTTCATGAACGGGGTGCTGGTGGAAGTCATCGACTGAACCGTCCCAAGGAGGCGAAGGAGCCAGTCATGCACAGCGTCGAGATTCCCGAACGGTTCAACGCGGCGACCTTTCTGCTGGACCGCCACCTGGCCGAGGGCCGGGGGGACAAGGTGGCCCTGATGTGCCGCGGACAGAGCTGGACCTACCGGGAGGTGCAGCGGGAGGTCAACCGTCTGGGCAACGCCCTCCGAGGCCTGGGCGTCGAGATCGAGAACCGGGTCTTCCTGCTCTCTCCCGACCTCCCGGAGCTGGTCTTCGGCCTGCTGGCGAGCATGAAGATCGGGGCCGTGCCGATCGCGGCGAACACCCTCCTCCCGGCGGCGGACATCGCCTACATCCTGAGGGACAGCCGAGCCAAGGTCGCCATCGTCCACGAGTCCCTGCTGGAACCCGTGGAGGCGGCGCGTCCGACCCTGGCCCACCTTCGCCGCGTGGTCGTCATCGGGGAGGGGGGGCGGGGGCACCTGGCCTACCGGGACCTCGTCGCGGCGGCGGGTGAGGAGCTTTCGGCCGCCGACACCTGCCGGGATGACTCGGCTGTCTGGCAGTACAGCTCCGGGACCACGGGGGTTCCCAAGGGCATCGTGCAGATGCACAGGAACATCCTGTGCCACTTCGAGAGCTATGCGCATGCCCTGCTCGGGATCACCGAGGACGACCGCTTCCTGTCCGTGGCCAAGCTCTTCTTCGGCTACGGACAGGGCAACTCCCTGTATCTCCCCTTCGGTGCAGGCGCCACGACGATCCTGATGCCGGACCGCCCCGAACCGGACACCATCGCCGAGCTCGTCACCCGCGAGCGCCCCACGGTCTTCTGCGGCGTTCCCACGGCGTACAACGCCATGCTGGCCCTTCCTCGCTTTACGGAAGCGTTCGACTTTCGCTCGGTTCGTCTCTGCCTGTCTGCCGGCGAGGCTCTCCCCCCGGCCGTGCAGGAGGGATGGAAGGCGGCCTGGAACCTCGACATCGTCGACGGCATCGGCGCCACCGAGTGCTACCACATCTTCATCTCGAACCGCCCGGAGGAGATCACCCCGGGCTCCACCGGAAGGCCCTTGCCGGGGGTGGGTGTACGGCTCGCGGATGAAGACGGAGCCGACGTGGGGCCGGGCGAGATCGGGAACGTGCTGGTTCGGGCGGGCTTCGTGGCGGCGGGCTACTGGAACAAGCACGAGCTCTCCCAGCGCACGTTCCTGGGGGAGTGGGTGAAGACCGGCGACAAGTTCTCCCGGGACGAGGAGGGCCGGTTCTGGTTCGCCGGCCGGGGCGACGACATGATCAAGAGCGGTGGGATCTGGGTCGCTCCCATCGAGGTCGAGGCGACACTGGGCCTCCACCCGGCCGTGGCCGAGTGCGGTGTGATCGGCTCGCCCGACCCGCAGAGCCTGGTCAAACCCAAAGCGTATGTGGTCCTGCGCAGCGGGTGGACGCCGTCTCCCGAGCTCACCGGGGAGCTCCAGCAGTTCGTCAAGGACAGGATCGCTCCGTACAAGTACCCGCGGTGGATCGAGTACGTGTCGGAGCTTCCGAAGACGGCCACGGGAAAGCTGCAGCGCTTCAAGCTGCGGCAGGCGGACGCCCAGGCGAAACGCTCTGAATGACGGACCCTTCCAGGGTCATAGAGGAGCCCTCCATGGCAGAAGTCAAGAAGGTCATCTGCATCCAGTGCCACAACGGCTGCCGGCTGGCGGCCACGGTGGAGGACGGGTGCCTGGTGGCCGTGGAGCCGGACGAGGGCTTCCCCGGCACCCGGTCTTCGTACCCCATCACCAAGGCGTGCCCCCGGCGTCGGCACGTGCTGGAGTACTTCAACCACCCGAAACGGCTCAACTACCCCCTGCGGAGGGTCGGCGCCCGGGGAGAAAACCGATGGCAGGCGATCTCGTGGGACGAGGCCCTCGCCGAGATCGGAGGCAAGATGCGGCAGCTCGTGGACCGCTACGGGGCGGAGACCATCGCCTGCACGAGCGGCACGGGCCGGACCCACGACGAGATCCGACAGCGGTTCCTGAACCTGCTGGGCACCCCCAATCACACCGGCGCCGGACAGATCTGTTACGGGCCCTTCTGCGCCATGAGTCACACCATCTTCGGGTGGCGGGTGTTCCCCGTGGTGCGGGCGGAAACCCAGTGCGTGCTCCTGTGGGGGGGCGGGGGGCCCCGGTATTGGGACGTGTTCTGGCAGGCGGCCAAGAAGGCCCGGCAGGAAAACGGCGCCAAGATCATCGTCATCGACCCCCGGGGAATCGACTCCACCCGGCACGCGGACCTGTGGCTCCAACTCCGCCCCGGAACCGACGTCGCCCTCGCTCTGGGGATGATCCACCACATCATCGAAAAGGAGCTCTACGACAAGGATTTCGTCTCCCGTTGGTGCCACGGCTTCGACGAGCTGCGGGAGCGGGCGGCCCGGTACCCCGTCGAAAAGGTCAGCGAGATCACCTGGCTCCCGGCGGACCAGATTCGCCAGGCCGCCGAGTGGTATGCCACCCTCCGGCCCGCCGCCTCCAGCCACGGCATGGGCCTGGAGCACCAAGCCACGGTGATCGAGACCCTGCACGCTCACTTCGCCCTGGCGGCCCTGTGCGGGCACCTGGAGGAGAAGGGTGGGGACGTGTTCACCACGCCCATGCCGGGCTTCATCCACGAGCAGGAGATCGCCGCCCACGACCGGCTGCCCCCGGGGCAGATCGAGAAGACGCTCGGGATCGAGCGCTTCCGGTTCTTCTCGCGCCAGGGCTTCGACCGGGTGCAGGACGCCGTGGCCAGGGTGTGGGGCCGCGAGGCCCACGCCCGCAGCTCCTACGAGGTCTACGCCCACGGGCCGACCATCTACCGGGCCATCCTCACGGACGAACCCTACCCGGTGCGGGGCATGATCACCCTGTCGAGCAATCCCATGGTGACGGCGCCCAACACCAAGCTGGTCCACCGGGCGCTCAAGAAGCTGGATCTCTACGTGGTGGCGGACTTCTTCATGACCCCCAGCGCCCAGTTGGCGGACTACGTCTTGCCGGCCACGACGTACCTGGAGCGCCCGTGGATCTGGGCGTACTCGGGCATCGTCGGGGGGGAGCGCGCCCTTCCCAAGATGGTGCCCGGCGCCTACGACCGCCGCGACGACTACGACATCTGGAGGGGCCTGGGTCTCCAGGTCGGCCAGAGCCCGGAGGACTGGCCCTGGGAAACCCTGGAAGACGTCTACGACTACCGGCTCAAACCCCTGGGCCTCACCTTCTCGGAGTTCATGGCCCGCGGTGGGCACATGGGCGCCAAGAAGGAGCCCAAGCGGTACGAGAAGACAGGGTTCGGCACGGCGACGGGGAAGGTCGAGCTGTACTCCACCGTGCTCGAGTCCCTGGGGTACGATCCCCTGCCCGACTTCCGCGAGCCCGCCGAAAGCCCCGTGAGCCGGCCGGACCTGGCGGCCGAGTACCCCTTCATCCTCATCACCGGCGGACGGCACCAGCCGTATTACCACTCCGAGCACCGGCAGAACGCCTCGCTGCGCAAGATGCACCCGGATCCCATCGTGCAGCTCCACCCGGAGACTGCGGCGGGGCTCGGCATCGGCAACGACGACTGGGTCTGGATCGAGTCGCCCCGGGGCAGGATCCGGCAAAAATGCCGCCTGTTCGAAGGGATCGACCCCCGGGTGGTCCACGTCCAGCACGGCTGGTGGTTCCCCGAGGAGGAGGGCGCCGAGCCGTCCCTGCATGGGGTGTGGAAATCGAACTGCAACGTCCTCACCGACGACGATCCCGAGGTCTGCAACCCCATCAGCGGCGGCTGGCCGCTGCGGGGGCTGCTCTGCAAGGTCTACAAGGCGGACGAGGGCTGATCGGGGGCGCCATGCGTTACGCGGAGACCGGGTTTCAACTCGAGATCGACCTCTCCACCGGCAATATCGAGAGAGTGGAGACCGACCCAGACGGGATGCGCCGGCACCTGGGGGGGCAGGGCACGGCGGCGAAGATCCTGTGGGAGCGCGTGCAGCCCGAGCTCACACCGTTCTCCACCGACAACCTGCTGATCTTCAGCACGGGGCTCCTGCACGGCACGCCGGTCCCTGGGGCGAACCGCACGTTCGTCGACACCTTCTCGCCCCAGACCGACCGATACTCCCACTCGGTCTTCGGGGGGTACTTCGGGCCGGAGATGAAGCATGCGGGCTACGACAAGCTCGTGATTCGGGGAAGGGCCTCGGGACTGGTCTACCTGCACATTCACGACGACCGGGTCGAGATCCGCGACGCCCGGCATCTGAGCGGGAGGGGGGCCCTCGAGACCGCCGACAGGATACGGGAAGAGCTGCGGGAGCCCGACGCCCAGGTCGCCGCCATCGGCCTGGCCGGCGAGAACCGGGTCTTCATGGCCTCGATCGAGCACGACGTCGCCAGCGCCTCCCGCGGGGTCGGCGTCATCATGGGCGACAAGCGGTTGAAGGCCATCGCCGTGCGGGGCACGAGGGACGTCAACGTCGCCCGGCCGAGCGAGCTCATGGAGAAGTGCCTGCGGATGCAGATGGAGATCCGCGACAACCCCCACTGCGGGGATTCCATGGCCCACGGGGAAGGCGACGAGTTCCACGTGGAGAACTTCGCTTGGGGCAACGCGCGCACCCGCATGAGGGGGTACTGGAACAAGGAACGAGAAGATCGCTGGAAGGCGCTGGAAGAAAGCATCCGAGCCCGTTGGGTCGGCTGTTACAACTGTGCCAAGGGGTGCCACCAGGCCATCCGGTATCCGGGGCGCCGCCCTTACTTCCAGAAGTGCTACAGCAAGCTCACCTATGCCATGGCGGCGTTCGAAGAGCTGGATTTCGACTACGACATTCTCGGCGTCACGCAGGAATACGGCCTCGACGGTTATTCTACGCCTCAGGTCCTCGCGTTTGCCGTCGAGCTCTACGAGGCAGGCATCCTGACGGATCAGGATCTCCCCGGCTTTCCTGCAAAGGGAGCCGAACGGTTCTTCTACCTCGTGGAGAAGGTCGTCCGCAGGGATGGCATCGGAGACGTGCTGGCCAACGGCGTCTACTGGGCGGCGCGCCAGATCGGCAAGGGGGCCGAGGCCTTCGACCACAATACCATGAAGAAGTTCGAGCAGGTTCCGATCAAGCTCGGGATGATCAACTACCCGTACTTCCTGATGTACGCCACCGGCGAGAAGATGAATATCACGCAGATCGAGGGGTCCTTCCCGCAGCAGCCGATCGAGGACATCGAGGAGCGAGAGCGATTCGTGGCCAACTGGGAGGCGGCTCCGGAGCGGTTCAAGAAATACCTGATGGAGTGGGAGCCCAAACAACACCCTTCGGTAGAGGCGGCGATCAACATCTGCGACTGGAACGAGACGATGCACTACGTGGACGACGCCTTGGGCACCTGCGCGTTCCTTTCGTCCTTCCGAGGACAGTTCGGCGGCCGGCCGCCGTACCACCTCTACAACCTCCCGGAGTTCATCTCCCTGGCGAGCGGCCTGGACATCGATTCCGACGGGCTTTGGGAAGTGGCGGCGCGCAACCGGAACCTGGTGAGGGCGCTCAACGTCCGGCGGGGCCTCCGCCGCCGTGACGAGGCTCCCCCCGCCGACCACTGGAAGCACCGGGACCCCGAGATGGAAACCACGCTCCTGGATGCGTACTACGAGCTCAAGGGCTGGAACGCCGAGGGCATCCCCACGGAAGAGACGCTTCGCCGCCTCTCCCTGGACGAGGTCGCCGACGACTTCCGCGAGCGGGGGATTCTCCCCGCCGGGGAGGACGACTGACGGGGCCGGCCCGCACCCCCGACGGGTAGGGCGCTCCGCCGGCCTTTGGCCCCGGGGCGGCCCAGACCTTCCTTTCCACTCCGAACGGCCTATTGTATGCTCGCCTCTCGTGGGGGGGGCGCCGGCCGGTTCCCAACCCCTCCCGCCACGCTCCGTTCCCGGACCGAGAGGAGAGGGCGAGAGATGACTCCGGCCCCCCCGCGGCGATGAACCGGGCGGAACGCCTCTGCCGCCTCCACGCCCTGCTCGGCGGCAGGCGTCCCGTAAGCATGGCCGACTTCGTCGGACGCCTCGAAACCTCCCGCGCCACCGTGGTGCGCGATCTCCGATACCTGCGCGACTTCTTCGGGGCCCCGGTCACCTACGAGCGGGAAGCCAACGGCTACCGGTACGATCCCCGGGCCGAAGCCTTCGAGCTTCCCGGCTTCTGGCTCAACGAGAGCGAGCTCTACGCCCTGCTCGCGAGCGCCCGCCTCCTGGAGCAGGTGCAGCCCGGCATCCTCACCCCTTACCTCGGCCCGCTCTTGGCCCGGGTGAGGGACATCCTCTCCCGGGCCGGTCACCCCGCCGAGGCCGTCGTCTCCCGGGTCCGCATCGTGCCGGCTGCACGGCGCCGGACGCACCCCGAGCGGTTCGCTGCGGTGGCCCAGGCCGTGCTGGAACCCAGGCCTCTCGATCTGGAGTACCACGGCCGCACCCGGGGCGACGCGACCCGCCGCCGCGTCCACCCCCAGTGCCTCCTGCACTACCGGGACAACTGGTACCTCCTGGCCTGGTGCGAGGCGGCCCGCGAGCTGCGCGTCTTCTCGCTCGACCGCATCCGACACGCCAGACCCGCCGCGCCGCCCTTCGCACCCGTGCCTGAAGCCGACCTCGACGCCTACCTCGACGCGAGCTTCGGCATCTTCTCCGGAGCGCCGACCGCCCGAGCCGTGTTGCGGTTCTCCGCCGAGAGGGCCCGCTGGGTGGCCGACGAGGTCTGGCACCCCGAGCAGTGCGGCCGGTGGGTGGACGGCGCCTACGAGCTCACCGTCCCCTTTTCCGACCCCCGCGAGCTCCTCCTCGACATCCTGAAATACGGCCCCGACGTGGAGGTCCTGGAACCCGAGGACCTACGCCGCCGGGTTGGCGATCTCCATCGGGCCGCCGCCGCGCTCTACCGGGAGAAATAGTCCGCCGGTGGCTCACTCCCTGAGCCACCCGCCGTGATAGAAAGAGAGGCACGCCGGCCGCCGCCTTCCCCTCGGGAGACCGCATGAGCCGATTCCTGTTCTTCGACACCGAGACCACCGGCTTCCCCCGCGACCGCCGGGCCCCCTACACCCACGCCCGCAACTGGCCGCGCATCGTCCAGCTCGCCTGGGCGGTGGTCGAGGAAGACGGTCGGGAAGCGGCTGCTGAAGAGCACCTCATCCGCCCCGAGGGGTTTGCCATCCCGGCCGATGCGGTCCGGGTGCACGGGATCACCACGGAGCGGGCGAGGGCCGAAGGCCTGCCCCTTGCCGACACCCTGGGCCGGTTTCTGGCTGCGCTCGACGGCGAGGGGCCCTCCGTCGCCCTCGTCACCCACAACCTGGACTTCGACCGAAACGTCATCGCTGCGGAGCTCCACCGCCTGGGCCATGCCCGGCCCGACATCGAGCGCACCTTCTTCCGAAGGCCCGCACACTGCACCATGCAGGAATCCACGGCCTACTGCCGCATCCCCGGCGCGCGGGGCCGCTTCAAGTGGCCCACCCTCGAGCAGCTCCACCGCAAGCTCTTCGGCAAGGGTATCGAGGGCGCCCACACCTCCCTGGCCGACGTGCGGGCGTGCGCCCGGTGCTTCTTCCGGCTGCGGGAGCTGGGGGTGATGGGATGAGCAGCAGCCACGGCTCGTACTTCCGGTACTGGGGCAAGGCGAGGACCGAGGGCGAGGGGCCGAGGTACCACATGCTGCCGTACCACTGCCTGGACGTGGCAGCGGCTGGCGACGAGCTTCTGAGGGCACAGCCGTCCCTCGTTGCTGGGGTGGCGGAGTTCCTTGGCGTCGAGGCAGACGCCCTGCGGCGGTGGCTCGTCGCCCTCCTGGCCGCCCACGACGTCGGCAAGCTCGGCGACGGGTTCCAGAACTTGCGCCCGGACCTCTTGGCAGAGTTGCAGGGCCGAACGTCCAGCGCGGGCTATGACGAGCGGCACGACACGCTCGGTTTCCGCCTGCTGACCGCGAAGGACGGCAGTCCGAGGCCCCTGGACGTGCTGGCAGGGAACGAGGCCGGACGGCTCGATCCGGAAGACCTTCGCGAGCTCCTCCTTCCCTGGCTCGCGGCCTCGGCCGGTCACCACGGGCGTCCCCCGGCGCTCCGCGGCTGGCCGAAGCCGCTCTCGCACCAGTTTCCCCCTGCGGTTCGCGCCGACGCGGCGGCCTTCGTTCGAGACGTATTCTCCCTGTTCTCGGGCGACGGGGTGCCCTTCGACCTGACCGACTACGACCGGTACCGCCGCGCGTTCCCCCGGGTATCGTGGCTCGCAGCGGGGCTTGCCGTGGCCGCCGACTGGATCGGCTCCAACGAGGCGTGGTTCCCCTACGTGGACGAGCCGATGCCCCTGGAGGACTACTGGCGCAACCACGCCCTGCCCCAGGCCCGGACGGCGGTGGCCGAGAGCGGCGTTCCGGCCGTGCAGCCGTCGGCCTGGAAGGGCCTTCGCAGTCTCTTCCCCGCGATCGAAGTCCCTACCCCTCTCCAAGGGTTCGCCGAACGTCTGGAACTCTCCGACTACCCGCAGGTCTTCGTCGTGGAAGAGGTCACGGGAGGCGGGAAGACGGAGGCCGCCCTGGCCCTCGCTCACCGCCTGATGGCGCGGGGGGCCGCCGACGGCGTGTACTTCGCGCTGCCCACCATGGCGACGGCCAACGCCATGCACCGCCGCGTAGAGAAGATGTTCCGCGGCCTCTTCGGCGACGGACCCGAGGCGTCCCTCGTCCTGGCCCACAGCGCGAGCCGCATGGCCCTGGACCTGGAGGAGAAGAACCGGGCGTCTCGGGCTCCCGACGGCGCAGAGGAGACTGCCTCCCGCCAGTGCGCCGACTGGCTTGCCGACAGTCGGAAGAAGGCGCTCCTGGCCCAGGTGGGCGTGGGCACCATCGACCAGGCCCTGCTCGCGGTACTGGCGGCGCGCCACCAGTCCCTGCGACTCTTCGGGCTGTGCCGCAAGGTGCTGGTCGTCGACGAGGTGCACGCCTGCGACGCCTACGTGAACCAACTCCTGTGCACCCTGCTCCGCTTCCACGCGGCGCTCGGCGGGAGCGCCGTGCTCCTCTCGGCCACCCTTCCCGCCCGGACGCGTGCCGAGCTGGTCCGGGCCTTCGGGGACGGGCTTGGCGTCGATCGGCCGATCCTCCGGGACACAGCCTACCCCCTCGTGACGTACCTCACCGCCGAGGGGCTCCGAGAGCACCCGATCGAAGCGAGGCCGAACGCGCGCAGACGCGTGGCGGTGCCCCTGCTCCACTCCGAGGAGGACGTCGCCTCCATGCTCTCCCGGGTGCTGGAGGCGGGAGGCTGCGCCTGCTGGGTGCGAAACACCGTGGACGACGCCCTGGAGGCCTACCGTGCGTGGGCAGAACGGCTCGGCGAGGACCGGGTCACCCTCTTTCACGCCCGCTTCACCCTGGGCGACCGGCTCGCGCGGGAGTCCGAGGTTCTGCGGGTGTTTGGTCCAGAGAGCTCGGCCGCCGAGCGCGGCGGCCGGCTGCTCATCGCCACCCAAGTCGTCGAGCAGTCGCTGGACCTCGACTTCGACGGCATGATCTCCGACCTTGCGCCCATCGACCTCCTGATTCAACGGACCGGGCGCTTGAAGCGCCACGCCCGGGACGCCGCCGGCAACCGCGTCGAGGGCCGCGACCGGCGTTCTCCGCCGGAGCTTGGCGTCTTCCTGCCCGAGCCCACGGCCGAGGTCGACGCCCGCTGGTTTTCTGGCGCCTTTCCCAGGGCCGCGTGGGTGTATGAGAATCACGGCCAACTCTGGCTCACCGCCCGTTGGCTGCGGGAGCGGCTGGGCTTTTCGACGCCCGAGGACGCCCGCAACATGATCGAGGCGGTGTACGGCAGCGACGTCCAGGACGACATCCCGCCGGGGCTGGCCACGCGGACCCTGCGGGCCGAGGGCTCAGGCAAGGCGAAGTCTGCCCAGGGGCGGCTAAACAGCCTCAACCTTGATGCTGGATACTTTGACCCGGCCAAGGACGCTCAATGGCAAGACGACGCCTACGCGCCCACGCGCCTGGGCGACCCCACCACCACGGTTCGCTTGGCCCGCCGGGAAGGAGCCCGCCTGGGACCCTGGGCCTCCGGAGATCCCCGCCACGCCTGGCAGCTCTCCCAGCTCACCGTCCGGCGGACCCGGATCTCCGCCGAGGCGGCCAATCTGCCAGAAGAGGCACTTTCCGCCGCGAGGGAATCCATGCCCGACCGGGGCAAGCACTGCGTGGTGGTGGTCCTGGAGGAAACGTCGGACGGCCACGTCGGAAGCGCCGTCGATGGGAATGGCCGATCGGTCCGCGTGCGCTACGATGCCCGATTTGGGCTCCAGTACCTGGGAGGAGACACCCCATGAATCTCATCGAAGACGCCTGGATTCCAGCCCGCCGCCGGAGCGGCAAAGTAGAGCGAATCTCGCCGTGGCAACTCACGGATGGGTTCGCGGAAGACCCGTTCGTGGGGCCTGCCGCACCCCGGCCGGATTTCAACGGGGCGCTGGTGCAGTTCCTGATTGGACTGCTTCAGACGGCGTTCCCCCCCGAGACGTGGGGCGAATGGTGGCGTCGCATCCGACAACCCCCACCTGAAGCCGAACTTCGAGCACGCTTCCAGACGATCGCCGAGGCATTCTCGCTGGACAAGGGTGAACACAGGTTTCTTCAGGATCTCGCGGTGGGCCGTGACGGAGTGGTCTCGCCTGAAGACAACGGTGCATCGAAGCTGGTGGGGGATCTCCTCCCTGTGTGCGGCCTACTCATTGAGGTCCCAACCGGAAAGACACTTCGCGACAACACGGACCATTTTGTGAAGCGAGGCGGGATCGGCTTCCTGTGCCGAGCCTGCTCGGCCGTAGCGCTCTTTACTCTGCAGACCAATGCGCCGCTAGGTGGCCGAGGGTACTTCACCGGGATTCGCGGCGGCGGTCCTTTGACGACTCTGGTGGTCTCCGGCAACCACGAGAGTCCGGCCACGTTGTGGCGGACATGTTGGGAAAACGTGCTGACGGACGACTCGTTCCTTGCTTCGACGGGAAACCCAGAGAAGGACGATTGTGCCGACACCTTCCCTTGGATGGCCAAGAGTGGTGTACCTGGAGACCGCACCCTGACCCCCGAGGATTGCCACCCACACCAAGTGTTCTGGGCCATGCCTCGCAGAATACGGCTCGTCTTTGCTGCCGCTCCTTGCGGGAATGCGTGTGACCTCTGTGGCGAGCCGGATGCAAAGGGGACAAAAGGCTATTGGGCCAAGGACCAAGGTATCAGCTACGAAGGCCCATGGAAGCATCCCCTGTCGCCCTACTATTCCAAAGATGGAGGGGCGTTTCTTCCTGTGCACCCGGAGGCGGGTGGTGTCGGATATCGGCATTGGCTTGGTTTGGTCCAGGGCGTCAAGATTGAATCCGAGACGCCAGGGAAACCAAAATTGGTTCGAGAGCCCTCAGCAGTGGTGGGATGGGCACTGGCTCGGAAGGACGGCGACGTCCGCCTGTGGGCCTTTGGCTACCAGATGTCCAACAAGAAAGCCTGTTGCTGGTACGAGAGCACTATGCCAATTCTGGGCTGCCCCGAGGAGCACCGTTCTTCCTGCGAATACCATGTGGTTTCGCTGGTCAAAGCCGCCGAACTCATCGCCAAAGCAACACGAGATAATATAAAGAAAGCCATGTTCAACTCAAGAACTAAGGTGCGAGGCAACCTGAAGTTCATAGATCAGCGGTTTTGGCAGCTCACAGAAGCGATGTTCTTTGAGTCAATTCGAGAGATGGGTGCGAAGCTCGACGCGTCGGAAGAAATAGCACCCGTCTTGGAGCGATGGGGACGGTTTCTCGGTGCAACCGCGGAGAGCATCTTCAATGATCTGTCTCAGACAGGGGACTTTGACGCCGCAGACCCAAAGAGGATTGCCCTTTCCTGGCGGGCACTGCAGAAGACCATTCAGAGCAAGAAGTTCAAACAAACCTTGGGGCTGCCCGACAAGCCGAAGGGAAAGACGCGGCAGAAAGGAGGGAAGACACAAAATGTCTGAGAGCGAGCGAAACCGGATGTTTGCCCAGGGCGCTGAGTCTTCAAGAGTCCTCTTGGTCTGGTGGAAGGGTATGGATCAAGACCGGGGCGGCAGGGCGGAGTTGCGGCGGGCGGCTACGCCGACTGAGGTGACCTTCAGTCCGTGCTTCCATCGGCTCCTGAGCCGACTTCTCCCGGAAGATGATTCGCCAAACGCAGAACGAGCCACAAACCTAGCTGCGATCGCTGGGCTCGCGGCTCACGTCAAGACTAACGAGGAGGGCGCTTCATTCGCGGAGCAAATGGCGGCGCGGAAGGCTCCCGGCTCTAAGAACGCCAAAGTGGGAGGCCTTCGCTTTCGGCGGCTTCTTGAGGTCTCTGACGTCAACGAACTCTATCCACTCCTGATTCGGGTTGTCAGACTGCTTGATAGGCGCGTCAATCTGGTCAGCTTAGCTAACGCAGTATTCTGGTGGAACGAAAAAAGCAAACGTGATTGGGCCTATGCCTATTACGCCAAGATGCCTTCTGAAAAGTAGAGGAGGAAACACAACATGAGCACCTTCATCCAGCTTCATCTGCTAACGAGCTATCCTCCGGCCAACCTGAACCGAGACGACCTCGGCCGGCCCAAGACCGCGATGATGGGGGGCGCGAAGCGGCTTCGAATCTCGTCGCAGAGCCTGAAGCGCGCGTGGAGAACGTCCGACGCCCTACGCGAGGCACTGTCGGGACACTTGGGGGTGCGTACTAAACGACTTGGTACCTGCGTGTTCCGAGCACTCCAAACCGGAGAGGAGTTGTCCGACTTGGTCAGAGAGGCGTTGCCGCCCTTTCCTCAACCTCCGGCAGGATCAAGCCGCCTAGCTGAAGCCGAGGCAAGAGACCTGGCCTGGTCGATAGCGGCAGCCTTCGTGGACAAGCCTCGCAAGGAAGGCGAAGAACCGGACGACGAAGAGATGGAAGCAGAAGATGAGGAGAAGCCAGACGCCAAGAAGGGAAAGAAGAAGGGCAAGAAGGACGAGTCCAAGAGCAATGTCAGCAGAGACACGCTCATGAGCGAGCAACTCGTCTTCTGCTCAACTTTGGAGATCCAGGCCATCGCCAACCTAGTGAAGCGGGTTCTCAAGGATCGCAAGCTCCCAGCTCAGGAAGAGATTAAGAACCTTGCCAAGGACAGGCACACCGACGCGGATCTAGCCATGTTCGGACGAATGCTGGCCGCGTCTCCGGCCAAGAATGTCGAGGCTGCTGCCCAAGTAGCGCATGCCATCACCGTCCACAAGGTCGCCGTCGAGGACGACTACTTCACCGCGGTGGACGACCTGAACAGCGGGGCCGAGGACGTGGGCGCCGGCCACATCGGGGAGACCGAGTTCGCAGCCGGTCTCTTCTACCTCTACGTCTGCATCGACCGGGACCTTCTCCTCGAGAACCTCCAGGACGAGAAGGATCTGACCCGGCGGACATTGAAAGCGTTGGCCGAGGCTGCCGCGACCGTGGCGCCCACGGGCAAGCAGAACAGCTTCGCCTCTCGCGCCTACGCCTCGTACATCCTGGCCGAGAAAGGCACGCGCCAACCCCGGTCCCTGTCGGTCGCTTTCCTGAAGCCCGTGACCGGCCAGGACATGCTGGGCGGCGCGATCAAGGTCCTTGAAGACACCCGAGTGAACATGGACAAGGTCTACGGAGCCTTGAGCGACGTGCCCCCCTGCGTGATGAACGCGGCGACGGGCGAGGGAAGTCTTGCGGAGCTCCTCGACTTCGTGGCCGAGCCGCTGCCCGAGAAGAAGGACCCGGCATGACGGACTACCTCGTCTTCCGACTCTACGGCCCCCTGGCTTCCTGGGGCGACATCGCCGTGGGCGAGGTGCGGCCGAGCGCTACCCACCCCTCCAAGTCCGCCATATTGGGATTGGTGGCCGCGGCCCTCCGGGTCGACCGGGAGCAGGAGGCCACGCACCACGCCCTGGCCCGGGGCTACGGCTTCGCCGTACGGGTGGACAGCATGGGCGTGCCCCTGGTGGACTACCATACGGTACAGGTGCCGCCGTCGGGAACTGGCAGGAACCGGAGGACCTTCGCCACACGGCGAGACGAGTTGTGCACGCTGCGGCGCGAAGCCCTGAACACCATCCTGTCCCGCCGCGACTACCGGATGGACGCCGTCACCGCCGTCGCGCTCTGGGTCAGGGCGCATGATGCCCCCTTCCCCCTGGGGACGATCCGCGACGCCCTGGAGCGGCCCGGGTACGTGCTCTACCTGGGCCGGAAGTCTTGCCCCCTGGCCCTGCCGCTGGAACCACAGGTCGTGGGCGCGACCTCGATCCGGGCGGCGTTCGAGGCGGCGCGGTTCGCCGAGGTCGAGGGTGTGGGCCAGTTGCCCGCCTCGGGGTCGCCGGCGCTGTACTGGGAGGACGGCGCCGAGGCCGGGCTGGAACCCCGCCACACCTTCGAACGCCGGGACGTGCCGCTGTCTCGCCGCCGATGGCAGTTCGACGTCCGCCGCGAGCACCACGCGCCGCTGACCGAGGAGGGGTGAGCCATGTTCTTCAGCCGGATCACCGTCCGCCCCGACGCCGGGCGGGCAGGCGCGTTCTGGAGCGCATTTCGAAGTTCCTACTCGCTACACAAAGCGGTGTGGGGGCTGTTTGGCGACCACCCGGACCGCGAGCGGGACTTCCTGTACCAGGTGACCGAGGGCGCCGGGCCGCCGGTGGTCTACGCCCTGTCCGCCCGGCCGCTGGCCGAGGGCAGCGAGCTCTGGCAGGCCGAGAGCAAGCCGTTCGCCCCCCGCCTGTGCGCAGGCATGCTCCTCGGCTTTCAACTGCGCGCGAATCCCGTCGTGACGCGGAGACCCGAAACCCCGGATCCGAACCCGAAGAAACGAAAGCGCCACGACGTCGTCATGGAGGCCAAGTATCGCCTCAAGACCAAGGGCGTCGCCCGAGGCGAGTGGCCCACGGAGGCGGAGCTCGTGCAGGAGGCCAGCGGAAGGTGGCTCGGTGAGAGGGCCGAGAAGGGCGGCTTTCGGGTCGAGAGCGTGCGAGCCGACAGTTACCGCCAGCACGAGTTCTGGAAGAAGGGGGGCAGCCCTGTGCGCCTCAGCACGGTGGACTTCGCCGGAGTGCTCGAGGTCGTCGACCCGATCCGTTTTGTTGAACAACTCCGAGATGGCATTGGCCCTGCCAAGGGCTTCGGGTGTGGGCTGATGCTGATTCGGCGGGTATGATGGATGCGGCATCTGGAAGCCCACGCGAGCACGGTTCAAGAAGGAGAGGTCCCGTGAGTCATGACCTCATGGCGACGAGAGAGCTTGACACCAAAGGGGTGCAAACATGCCGACCGTGACAGTTGCCGACGTTCTGCGGCTCAGCGTACCGGACCGCATTCGTCTGGCCCAGGAGATCTGGGACAGCGTCGTCGAAGTGCCGGAAGCCGTGGAACTGACACGTGAGCAGTCGGAGGAGATCGATCGCCGCCTGGCCGCCTACGAGAAGAACCCGGAACAGGGATCGCCCTGGCCCGAAGTGAAGAAGCGCATCTTGTCGAGCCTCTGATGCCGCGGTTGGTGATCCGCCCCGAGGCCGAAGCGGATGTCTCGGAGGCCGCAGGCTGGTACGAAGACCAGTGGAGAGGACTCGGCACCGAGTTCGTCGAGGCAGTCGATCGGGCGCTGGAAGCGATTGCGGAGGAACCGCTTCGCCACCCCCGAGCCTGGGCCGCGGTGAGGAGGGCTCTCACCCGACGTTTCCCCTACGCAATCTTCTACCTGTTCGAGAACGACGTGGTCACAGTGTTGGCGGTCCTACACACCTCGCGTCGGCCGGGCACGTGGGGTCGGCGAAGACCCCCGCGTGCGTGGCCGGGCTGACGCCAGTTCGCGGTCGTGTGAAATGCTCCCACCCCTAAAGCCCATCCCCATCAAAGACCGCGTCTCGGTCGTGTTCGTCGAGAAGGGCCAGCTCGACGTCCTGGACGGGGCCTTCGTGGTCGTGGACAAGAACGGGGTGCGCACCCACATCCCGGTGGGCGGAGTGGCTTGCCTGATGCTGGAGGTCGGCACGCGGGTTTCCCACGCCGCCGTGGTACTGGCCGCCCGGGTCGGGTGCCTCCTCGTCTGGATCGGCGAGGGTGGCGTGCGGCTCTACTCCGCCGGCCAGCCGGGCGGCGCCCGCGCGGACCGGCTGCTCTACCAGGCCAGCCTGGCCCTGGACGACGCGGCCCGGCTCAAGGTGGTGCGCAAGATGTATGCGCTGCGCTTCAAGGAAGAGCCGCCTGCCCGCCGCAGCGTGGAGCAGCTGCGGGGGATCGAGGGCGCACGGGTGCGGAAGATGTACGAGCTACTTGCCCGGCAGCACCGGGTGGACTGGAAGTGGCGCAACTACGACCACACGGAGTGGGGCAGCGGCGACGTGCCCAACCGCTGCCTGTCCGCCGCCACCGCTTGCCTCTACGGCGTCACCGAAGCGGCGATCCTAGCCGCCGGCTACGCGCCGGCGGTGGGCTTCATCCACACGGGCAAGCCCCAGTCCTTCGTCTACGATATTGCCGACATCTTCAAGTTCGAGACGGTGGTGCCGGTGGCGTTCCGCATCGCGGCCACCCAACCTCAGGCCCCCGAGCGGGCCGTACGGATCGCATGCCGCGACGCCTTTCGCCAGACCAAGCTCCTGGCCCGGATCATCCCCACCATCGAGCAGGTGCTCGCGGCCGGCGAGCTGCCCGTACCCAAGCCGCCGGAAGAATCGGTAACCCCGGCGATCCCCAACAAGGAGCAGCTCGGCGATGCTGGTCATCGTGGTTGAGAACGCCCCCCCGCGGCTCCGCGGGCGCCTCGCGGTCTGGCTGCTGGAGGTACGGGCCGGCGTCTACGTAGGCAAGTATGGCAAGAAGGTGCGCGAGATGCTCTGGCGGCAGGTACAGGAGGGCATCGAGAACGGCAACGCCGTGATCGCCTGGGCCACGAACACGGAGAGCGGCTTCGATTTCGAGACCCTGGGGAAGAACCGCCGGGTACCGGCCGACATGGACGGGCTTCGCCTGGTCTCGTTCCTGCCTGACGAAAGGAGCCAGAATGGGGACCAAAATGCCTCAAGAACACCCTGACGTCTTGGTACAGTTTTCACAGCTCAAATAAACCAGTCATTTCAGCGAGGTGGAATTAGTGTGTTCCCCACGGGCGTGGGGATGGACCGTGATGGCCTGGCGCGTGGCCCTGACGCTCGAGGTGTTCCCCACGGGCGTGGGGATGGACCGATCTTCCCCTCTTCTCCACCTGGTCGTGCTGCGTGTTCCCCACGGGCGTGGGGATGGACCGGAGGGCTCGCGCCGGTTCCGCGCAGTGGAACTGTGTTCCCCACGGGCGTGGGGATGGACCGCGACAGGAGGTTCCAGATGACCCGTGCTTCGAGTGTTCCCCACGGGCGTGGGGATGGACCGATTAGCGGGTCTTAGTGCCATCAACCAGTGCGGTGTTCCCCACGGGCGTGGGGATGGACCGGGGTTCGCTTCCATCAATCGTTCAAAATTCTTGTGTTCCCCACGGGCGTGGGGATGGACCGCGCCTGCCGGGCACCTACACCCGCACGGCGGTGTGTTCCCCACGGGCGTGGGGATGGACCGAACAGCTCCAGCTCCGCGACGGCGGCCAGGATGTGTTCCCCACGGGCGTGGGGATGGACCGACGAGGGTCCGGGGCGGGGGGTTGGGGCTCGGGTGTTCCCCACGGGCGTGGGGATGGACCGCACAACGCCAACGCCCAGGCGCTGGAAGCGATGTGTTCCCCACGGGCGTGGGGATGGACCGCACATGTCCATCAGCGCCGCCTGGCGGGCGCCGTGTTCCCCACGGGCGTGGGGATGGACCGACCGGCCGCTACAGCACCGTGGTCCGGGAGAGGTGTTCCCCACGGGCGTGGGGATGGACCGGTGGTGCAGGTGAACGCGGGCGAGACGGGCCTGTGTTCCCCACGGGCGTGGGGATGGACCGTTCACCGCACCGCCGCCCTCGCCGCCTCCGGGGTGTTCCCCACGGGCGTGGGGATGGACCGCCTCAGGGAGGCGATCCCACCGTGCTGGGGGAGTGTTCCCCACGGGCGTGGGGATGGACCGGGGGGGCCGGGGAATCCTTGTCGTCAGAGAACGTGTTCCCCACGGGCGTGGGGATGGACCGGTCTGGTTCGGGGCGGCGAGCTACGTGGGGCGGTGTTCCCCACGGGCGTGGGGATGGACCGCTCACGGTGATCGGCCTCTCGGCCGGCCGCCTGTGTTCCCCACGGGCGTGGGGATGGACCGGTACCCTCCGGCAGGTCACCCAGGGCCAACTGGTGTTCCCCACGGGCGTGGGGATGGACCGCTGTGGCGCAGGGTGTGGAAGACGACCCGGTGCGTGTTCCCCACGGGCGTGGGGATGGACCGGAGCCTACCGAGGAGAGGACCCGGTGAGGATCGTGTTCCCCACGGGCGTGGGGATGGACCGGCGTCGCCCCGGTCCACCCACTGATCGTCGTTGTGTTCCCCACGGGCGTGGGGATGGACCGGTCTGGTCGCGCTGCTGCAGGAGTGGCCCGAGGTGTTCCCCACGGGCGTGGGGATGGACCGTTCGGCCCGACCTGGGAGGTCATGGACGTACCGTGTTCCCCACGGGCGTGGGGATGGACCGGCCGCGGAACGGCTGAAGATGAGCGCGGTAGGGTGTTCCCCACGGGCGTGGGGATGGACCGTCGACGTCGGTGTCGTTAGTGAGCTTGGCGGGGTGTTCCCCACGGGCGTGGGGATGGACCGTGCGGCGTTCTCGCCGCCGCAGAAGATCCAATGTGTTCCCCACGGGCGTGGGGATGGACCGGAGCACGTCAAGACGTGTCTCGACCGGGTGCTGTGTTCCCCACGGGCGTGGGGATGGACCGGCACGGATCGGTGAAAACTAACCAGGTGGTTCGTGTTCCCCACGGGCGTGGGGATGGACCGCAGTGACGGTGCTCGCTTGGGTAATCGCCACGGTGTTCCCCACGGGCGTGGGGATGGACCGCCGGAGGCGATCACCCCCAGGGCGGCGCCGGCGTGTTCCCCACGGGCGTGGGGATGGACCGTTCTTCCCACCCATTTCCCATGTGACCCCCTCGTGTTCCCCACGGGCGTGGGGATGGACCGGCCGCCGTGGAGAGATCTGGCCAGCTCCTCGAGTGTTCCCCACGGGCGTGGGGATGGACCGCGGCCGAACGAACCACCCCTTGCCCGTTCCCTGTGTTCCCCACGGGCGTGGGGATGGACCGTCGGTCTGGGCCGTGGCCGCCGTGGCCAGCACGTGTTCCCCACGGGCGTGGGGATGGACCGCGCCTGCCGGGCACCTACACCCGCACGGCGGTGTGTTCCCCACGGGCGTGGGGATGGACCGGAGGGCTCGCGCCGGTTCCGCGCAGTGGAACTGTGTTCCCCACGGGCGTGGGGATGGACCGGTCCACCAGGCGGTAGCGCACCAGGCGCCCGAGTGTTCCCCACGGGCGTGGGGATGGACCGATCTCCGCCGCCTCGAACTCAGTAAGAAGCTTGTGTTCCCCACGGGCGTGGGGATGGACCGGCTGTGGCCGCCAAGATCCGCAGCCGCCTACGGTGTTCCCCACGGGCGTGGGGATGGACCGATCCGCAACGACTACGTGATGGACGAGAGCCAGTGTTCCCCACGGGCGTGGGGATGGACCGGCCGTGGTTTTCGCCGTGCTCGGGCCCGGGGGGTGTTCCCCACGGGCGTGGGGATGGACCGCCGTTGAGGTAGCCGCGGGCGCTCTGGGCCTCGTGTTCCCCACGGGCGTGGGGATGGACCGGGAGGTGAACGAGGATGACGGCCTGGGTCTTCGTGTTCCCCACGGGCGTGGGGATGGACCGGCCGTCATCCTCGTTCACCTCCCTGTCCTCTGGTGTTCCCCACGGGCGTGGGGATGGACCGCTGCTCACGTCACCTCCTCCGGCCACTCCCCCGTGTTCCCCACGGGCGTGGGGATGGACCGATTGCAGAACTTGGTTTTTCCCGCGTGTATCTGTGTTCCCCACGGGCGTGGGGATGGACCGATCTTCGCAACGTCATGGGTCCCCGGGCGCTCACCGGAACTGACCCCTTTGTGATCACGAAGAACTGACCCCCACG
>JAWSUI010000038.1:0-35830 GCA_033551855.1 Deferrisomatales bacterium | reverse complement strand
GCGAGAACCCGGCGGCCTCCCTCCCGGCCGATGATCCGGGGCACGCCGCCGTGCCGGACGCGCCCGGGGAGCGGGGGGCCTACCTGGCCGATCTGGCGGAAGAGGCGCTTCCCTCCTACGATGCGGGGGCCGGGTTGCTGAGCATGTTGTCCGGGCTTCTGCTGGTGCTGGCCCTCCTGGCGGGGCTGGTCTGGGTCGCTCGCAGGGTCTCGGGGGGGAGGTTTCTTCCCGGGGGCCGAGGCTCCGGCCCCATTCGGGTCCTCGCGACGCGTGCCGTGGGGCCTCGTCAAGGCCTGGTTCTCGCAGAGGTCGGCGGCCTGGTGTGGCTTCTCTCCCAGGGTCCCGAAGGGTTGCGTCTCGTCGCCGAGATCCGGGACGAGGCGGCACTGGCCCAGCTCGACCAGAGGTATGGCTTTCGGCAGACCCCCTTCGAGGCTGCCCTGCGCAGCCGTCTCGATCTCGAGTCGGGTGCCGCTGCCGGCCCCCCCGGCAGCGAAGTAGCGAAGGGGCCGGAGCCGACGCCGGAGGAGCGCCTTGCCGCGTTGCGCAGGCGTCCACCGGCGGGTGGGTCCCCGTGAGGCGGCTCCTCCCGGCGGGTCTCCTCCTCGCGGTGCCCTGTGCAGCCTCCGCTGAGCAGGGGCTGATCCCGGTCGTTCGGTTCGGGGTCGAGCGGGCTGCGGGTCCCCAGGACGTGGCCCTCGCCCTCCAGCTCGTCCTCCTCCTGACGGTCCTGGCATTGGCGCCGGCCCTGCTGATCCTGCTCACCTCCTTCACGCGGATCGTGGTGGTCTTGTCGTTTCTGCGCAACGCGCTGGGGACCCACGCGATGCCGCCCAACCAGATCCTGGTCGGGCTGGCGCTCTTCCTCACTCTCTTCGTCATGACCCCCACCTGGGAGGCGGTGTACGCAGGAGCCGTGCGGCCGTACCTGGATGGGCAGGTGTCCCAGGAGGAGGCTCTGGAGCGAGCCCGGCCCCCGGTGCAGGGATTCCTCCTCGCGCACACCCGGGAGAGGGACATCGCGCTCTTCGTGCGGCTGTCGAAGGCGCCCCCACCGGCGGCCCCCGAGGAGGTGCCCCTCGCAGCCCTCGTTCCTGCCTTCGTGATCAGCGAGCTGCGCACCGCCTTCACGATCGGGTTCCTCCTCTACATCCCCTTCCTCGTCATCGACCTGGTCGTCGCGAGCGTCCTGATGAGCCTGGGTA
The DNA here is from genome assembly GCA_033551855.1 of Deferrisomatales bacterium. Taxonomy (GTDB): domain Bacteria; phylum Desulfobacterota; class Deferrisomatia; order Deferrisomatales; family JACRMM01; genus JBFLZB01. The sequence continues at coordinate 34,625 of JAWSUI010000038.1, read as the reverse complement.
TGTTCCTCCTCCCCCCCATGATGGTGAGCCTTCCTTTCAAGGTCGTCTTCTTCGTCCTGGTCGATGGGTGGAACCTGGTGGTGGGCAGCCTCGTCCGGAGCTTCCTCGGGTGAGCCCCGACGACGTTGTGGCCGTGGGCCGTCAGGCGCTGGAGGTGACCCTGCTCCTGGCAAGCCCTCTGCTGCTGGCCTCCCTGGCCGTAGGGATCCTCGTCGGCTTGATGCAGGCCGTGACCCAGGTCCAGGAGCAGACCCTGACCTTCGTGCCCAAGTTCTTCGCGGTGCTGGCGGTGTTCCTCCTCACCCTGCCCTGGGCCCTGGGGGTCCTGCTCCGCTACGCGGCCGAGCTGTTCGAAGGCCTCCACCGCCTGGCGGGGTAGGACTCCGGGGCACGGGGTGCGCTCCGGGGAGGAACGGACCGGGAGGGGGCCGGGTGGGGAGAGCCAGGAGGGAGCCCGTTGGACATCCTGGGCATCAGCGAAGCGCGGCTCTTCGGGTTCCTTCTCGTGCTCCTGCGCGTGGGGGCGCTGTTCGCCTTCGCCCCTGTCTTCTCCACCTCCTTCGTGCCGGCACGCGTCCGGGCCGCGGCGGCCCTCGGGGTGAGCGCCTGCTTGGGGGCTCTCGGGTTGCCAGGGGAGATACCTGTCCCGGAGTCCCTGTCCGTCCTGCTCGTGCTCGGGGTGCAGGAGGTGCTTGTCGGTGCCCTGGCCGGCTACGTCGCCCAACTGGTCTTCGCCGCGGCTCGATTCGGCGGCCAGGTGGCCGGGGTGCAAATGGGACTGGGCGTCGCGAGCGTGCTGGCCCCCGGGATGGAACCCGAGGTCTCGGTGGTGAGCCACGTCCAGTTCGTCCTCGCCGCGCTGCTCTTCCTCGCGGTGGGCGGGGAGGGGCTGCTCCTGGAGGGGTTCGCCCGAAACCTCGCCAGCGTGCCGCCTGGACAGCCCCTGGTGAGCGGCTCCGTTGCCGGAGCCCTGGTGCACCTCACCGGGGAGGTGTTCGTCCTGGGGCTCAAGCTCGCCGCCCCCGTCGTGGCGGCGGTGTTCGCCTCCCAGGTCGTCCTGGGGGTGCTGGCACGTTCCGTGCCGCAGCTCAACGTGCTGCTCCTTGGATTTCCCCTCCAGATCCTCGTGGGGTTCACGGTCCTGGGCCTCGCGGTGGGCCCGTGGGGCGCCACTTGGTTGCGCGCCCTCTCCCACACCTTCGAGGCACTCGAAGGGGTCTTCTCGTTGCTGGGCTGAGAGCCCGTGAGAGAAGCGTAGCGAGCAGACCCGACTTGCGAGGCGCGCGCGAGCGAACGACGGGACATATCAGGTAGATAGGCGAGGAGTGCGGGAGTGCGCAACGAAGCAGTCCGGTCGCGCAGCTGAGCCGTGGCCGCCGACGAAGAGTGGGATCGCACGGAGCCCGCAACCCCCAAGCGCAGAAGGGAGGCGCGGGAGCGCGGCGATGTGGCCCGGAGCCCCGAGGTGGTCACGGCCTTCGTCCTGGCGGCCGGGGTCCTCGGGTTCTGGGTCGGGGCCCGGAGCACCCTCACCGAGCTGCACTTCCTGGCGTCGGACCTGCTGCGTTTCGGGACCGGCCCGGAATTGACCGGCCCGGCGGTTGTCACCCTGGCGGCGCGGGCGGCGGGGTGCCTGATCCGTGCCCTCACCCCCGTCCTGGTCGCGGTGGTGGCGGGGGGCATCGCGGGCAACCTGCTCCAGGTAGGCTTCCTCTTCTCCTTCCGGGCAGTTGCCCCCGACGTTGGGCGGCTGGATCCCTTCGAGGGGTTCCGCCACCTGTTCCGGCGGGCAAGGCTCCTCGACCTGCTGAGAAACCTGCTGAAGGTGGCCTCGGTCGGGTTCCTCGGGTACGTGGCGGTGCGCAGCCGCCTGGGTGAGCTCCCGTTCCTTGCGGCCCTGCCCGCTGCGGCCCTCCTGACGTACCTGCTCGACCTCGGGTTCGAGATCCTCCGGAACATCCTCCTGTTCTACGCCGCCCTCGCGCTTCTCGACTACGGGCTCCAGCGGTGGCAATGGGAGGATCGGATCCGGATGTCGAAGCAGGAGGTCAAGGACGAGTACCGGGACACCGAGGGGGACCCCCTCGTGAAGAGCCGCCTCCGGAGCCTCCAGCGGGAGCTGGCACGACGCCGGATGATGGCGGAGGTCCCCGGGGCCGACCTGATCGTCACGGACCCGACCCGCCTCGCGGTGGCGCTTCGGTACGACACGGCGGAAAGGAGCGCCCCCCGGGTCGTCGGCAAGGGGGCCGGGGCGGTGGCCGAGCGCATGGGGGAGCTGGGCCGGGGGAAGGGGGTCCCGGTCTACGAGGCGCCTTCCCTGGCCGGGGCCCTGTACCGCCGGACCGAGATCGGTGAGCCCATCCCCTCCGACCTCTTCGAGCCGGTGGCCGAGCTGCTCGCCCGGGCCTACCGGGGAACCGGCGGGAGCAGGGGAGGGCCGCCGGGACCCGGAGGGCTGAAACCACCCCCGTGACAGGAAGACCCGGCGCAGAATCCCCGCCGACCCTGGTGCCGATCTCCTCCCGCCGCTGTCCCCGCTCCCGTCCTCCCCGTCCCCGGGTGTGTCGAAAAGGTGTCAAGTCCCCGCATCGGGTGTCCGATGAGACCCGCAGGCGCGGAGCACCGATTCCGTAGGGGGTTTCGGAAGGACCCCCCTCGGGTGGCCGCTCCCCTGCCCGCACCCGACCCGAGGAGAGGACTATGACCGCAGCCCCCCAGGTGGACGGCCCCTCGCCGTTTTTCGCCCAGGCACCCGCGATGGTGCGGGTCCTCGAGGTGCTCCGGCGGATCTCGGCCACCGACGTGCGCCTCGTGCTGTATGGGGAGGCCGGGGTGGGGCGGTCCCATGCCGCGACCGTCCTTCACGCCGCCAGCCCCCGGGCTGGGAAGCCCCTCGTCCGGGTCCATCTCCGGCGCCCGGGCGTGGCCGAGCAACTCTCCGGAAAGGGTCTCTTGGCGTCCCTCGAAGGTGGCACCCTCGTCTTGGAGGAGGTGGATCAGGCCAGTGCCGAAGTGCAGGCGCTCCTGGTCGGGTTGGTGGAAGAGTGGGACGCCTGCGAAGAGGAGGCCGAGGCCGTGGTCCGGATTGTCTCGACGGCCCAGCGCGACCTCCTGGCAGGGGTCGAGGGTGGCTGGTTCCGGCGCGACCTCTACTACCTGCTCGAGGTGTTCCCCCTCGCCGTCCCCCCCCTGCGGGAACGCCTCGAGGAGGTCCCGGCCCACTGGGAGCACTTTGCCCGGCGCCACGCCCCGGACCGCCGTCTTCCCCCCGTACCCGAGGCCTTCATGGCCCAGGCCCTGGGGTACTCGTGGCCCGGAAACCTCCGGGAGCTGGAGAGCCTGGTGGTGGCGGCCCTGCCTTCGCGGGACGGTGGCCCCTGGGAGCTTCCGGCCACTCTCCCCCGCCGGGGGTCACAGGCCCACCCGGTGACGTTCGCCCAAGCAAAGAGAGAGTTCGAGCGGGCCTATGTCCAGACCCTCCTGCTCCTCACGGAGGGCAACGTGACCCAAGCCGCCGAGTACTCGGGGAAGGCCCGGAAGGACTTCTACACCCTCATGGCGCGCAGCCGCGTCGACCCCGCCGCCTTCCGCGGCCGGGCGCCCCCGTGAGTGGCCTCCGGGGGGGCACCGTCGGGCGGTGCGGTAAAGTCACACCGGTTCGGGGCCGATGAGACTGCCGGGCCTCATGTCCGCTGCCGGGATGGGCGGTGGTGGGCCGAGGAAGGTTCGTTCGCCGGAAAAAACACCTATCGGAGGGCGCGCGCCGTGCAGATCCAGACCCGGGGGCTCGATGAGATCGAGGTGGACGAGGGAACGGTGTTGACCCTCACGGAGCCCATGCCGGGGTTCCCGGGGCACCATCGATTCGCCTTGTTGACGCCGGACCCCGAGATCCCTTTCCGGTGGTTCCGGGCGGTCGATCGCCCGGATCTCTGTTTCCTCGTCGCGGATCCCCGGTACTTCTTCCCGGACTACGGGAGCGAGTTGGCGTCGGAAGCCCTGGGGGATCTCGAGTTGTGTGAGGGGGCCGAGGCGGTGGTGGCGGTGGTGGTGACCCCGTCCGAGGACTCCGGCCGGGTCACGGCGAACCTCCGGGCGCCTCTGGTCTTCAATCCCGAGCGGGGGCTCGCTCGCCAGGTGATCCTCGAGGACGCCGGACACCGGGTGCGCACACCTCTGATCGGCCACGGACGGCGGGCCTGCCAGCCGGCCTGAGAGGGCAGAGGCACCCCGGTCCCGGGCGGTGCCGGGACGGGGAATCCCGGGCCGGGGGGATTCTTGAAACAGCGGTGTGAAACCGGTATAGTCCCCCGCGAGTCGCCCTTATGACCGACGTTGCGGGGGCCCGGATGCTCGTCCTCACCCGGAAGCTGGACGAATCGATTATGATCGGGGACTCGATCGAGGTGAAGGTCCTCGGCATCGACGGCAACAGCGTCAAGCTGGGCATCCAGGCGCCTCGGGAGGTGCCGGTCCACCGCAAGGAGATCTACGAGGAGATCCGCAAGGAGAACCTGGCTGCCACCCAGGCCCCGCCCATGGATCTCGGCCGCCTCAAGGAGCTCCTCAAGAAGGATCGGTGAGCGCCTGCACTCCGCGCGCGGGCCTGCTCACCGCACGGTGAGCACGGGGCAGGGGCTCTCCCGCCGCACCCGCTCCCCCACGCTCTCGAAGACCAGGTGTTGGAGGACGTGCTGGGCGCGCGTCTCCGGCCGTTCCCCCACCACGACCAGGTCCGACCCCGCCTCGGCTGCGTAGGCCACGATTTCCCGGGGCGGTAGCCCCTGGCGAACCACGGTCGTCACCGGTACGGTCCCCAGGTCCTCCCCCCTGAGGAAGTCCTCGAAGCGTCGGCGCGCACGCCCCTTGGCCCGTTCCGACAGGCGTCGGTGGTCCTCCGGGTGCATGGAGATGAAGAACAGCGGGCGGGGGGCCGGCACGCTGTGGACGTGGAGTAGGTGGATCTCCGCACCGAGGTCCGCCGCCAGGTCCAGGGCCTTGTGGAACGCCCGCTTGGAGCGGGGGGAGAAGTGGGTCGCCACCAGAATGCGGCGGAATGAGCGGGGGCAGCCGGCCGGCCTCGGCGTGGGGACCTCCATGGGTCTCCTCCCGGTTCTCAGAGCCTGAGAATCCGTCTGGTGTCCGACAGGATCCCTTCGTTGCGCACGTGACCGCTCCTCGCCTGTCGACCGGATGGGTCGTGCCGTCCTCTCACGTGCCCCTTGCCCTCGGGTCTGCTCGCGACGATACGCTCACAGGCCCTCAGGGCTTGCCGCCGCCCGCATCCGGTGCCTCCCGGCGACGGCGCCACCAGTCCAGGCGCTTGGCGATCTCCCTCTCGAACCCGAAGCGGCCCGGCGAGAAGTAACGGGTGCCGGTCAGGGCGTCGGGGAGGTAGGTCTGGGCGACGACGCCGTCGGGGTGGTCGTGGGGGTAGAGATACCCTTCGCCGCACCCCGTCGCCCGGGCCAGGGACGTGGGCGCGTTGCGCAGGTGCAGGGGAACCGGCAGGGTGCCGTGGCGCCGGACGTCCTCCCGGGCTCTGAGGTAGGCCGAGTACGAGGCGTTTGACTTAGGGGCGGTCGCTAGGTACACCGCGGCCTGGGCGAGAGGGATGAACCCCTCGGGCATGCCGACGAAATGGACCGCCTCCTTGGCGTCGAGTGCGACCCGGAGGGCCCCGGGATCGGCGTTGCCCACGTCCTCCGAGGCGAAGATGACCATCCTCCGGGCCACGAAGAGGGGGTCCTCCCCAGCTTCCACCATGCGGGCCAGCCAGTACAGCGCTGCGTCCGGATCCGAACCTCGCAGGCTCTTGATCAGGGCGCTCACCACGTCGTAGTGCCAGTCGCCGCCGGCGTCGTGGTACAGTACCGGGCTCTGCAGCACCGCCGCGAGGTCCCCGGCCCCCACGATGCGGGACCCGCCCCCGTCGGCCTGGGCCGCCCGGGCAGCCGCCTCGAGGAGGTTGAGGGCCCGGCGGGCGTCTCCCTGGGCGCTGCGGAGCAGCAGGTCCTCCGCCTCCTGCGTCAGGTGCACCGTCCCGTCGGCGAGCCCCACGCCGGGCTCCTCCAGGGCACGTCGCAGGATGCTCCGCAGCGCGTCGGCGGCCAGGGGTTCGAGGCGCGCCACCAGTGTGCGGGAGAGGAGCGGCGAAACCACCTGGAATGATGGGTTCTCGGTCGTCGCACCCACCAGGGTGACGGTGCCCGCCTCCACGTGGGGCAGGAGGGCGTCCTGCTGGGCCTTGTTGAAGCGGTGGATTTCGTCGAGGAACAGCAGCGTCCGCTCCCCGGCTTCCCGCCTTCCCGCGGCCTCGGCCACCACCTCCCGCACCTCCCGGACACCGGCGAGCACCGCGGACAGGGGCACGAAGCGGTATCCCGCCTCGGCGGCCAGGAGGCGGGCCAGGCTCGTCTTGCCGCTTCCGGGGGGGCCCCACAGGAGCAGGGAGGGGAGCTCTCCCTGCTCCAGGGCCCGACGAAGGGGGCGGCCGGGCTGCAGCAGGGCGTCCTGGCCCACGATCTCTTCGAGGGTCCGAGGTCGCATGCGCTCCGCCAGCGGGGGCCTGGGTGGAGGCGTGGCGGGGCTCGGGGGGGTTGCTTTCAGAGGCCTCATGGGTTTGCTAGAATACCACAGCCGGTGCCCGGGCTGGCAGGCTACCGACAGGGCGCCGCCGGCTTTAGATTCCCGCCCCCGGCGGCAGACGTTGGGTGAGCCCCGGCGTGCGGCGGCGAGGGGGGTTCCGGCACGCCGATCTTCCCCGGCCCTCCGGTCCAGGAGGCTTCTTGCGGCCCGCGACGATAGCCCTCTTTCGGAAGAAGACGACCCCGGAGGCCGATCAGGTCGCGGCAGAGGTCCGCGGTTGGGCGAGCGCCCGAGGCCTCGAGGTTCTCGACGAGACGGAGCTCGACCGCCGGGTGGCCGAGGGCCGCTGCCGCGAGGTGGACCTCCTGGTGGTCCTGGGTGGGGACGGCACCTTCCTTGCCGCGGTGCGGGCCCTGGACGGTTGCCAAGTGCCGATCCTGGGGGTGAACCTGGGCCACCTCGGGTTCCTGACGGAGATCTCCCGCAGCGAGCTGTACCCCACCTTGGAGCGATTCCTGGAGGGGCGCACCGCCCTGGAGTCCCGCACCGCCCTCGGGTGCACCGTGGGCAGGTCCGGGGGGGAGACCTCCGAGTTCCACGTTCTCAACGACGTGGTCGTGAACAAGGGCGCTCTGGCGCGGATCAGCGAGTTCGAGGTCCGGGTTGACGGCCACTACCTGACCACCTACCGGGCGGACGGGCTCATCGTCGCCACCCCGACCGGCTCGACCGCGTACAGCCTCTCGGCCGGCGGGCCCATCGTGAGCCCGGACCTTCCGGCGATGCTGCTGAGCCCTATCTGTCCCCACACCCTCACCCACCGGCCGATCCTCCTGCGCGACGCCTCCGCGGTGGAGGTGCGGCTCCTCTCCAAGAACGGCGACGTCTTCCTCACCCTGGATGGCCAAGAGGGGTTCGAGCTCGAGCGGGGGGACGTGGTGCGGGTGCACAAGTCCGACCGGCGGGTGCTCCTGGTGCGCTCCCTGTTTCGGGATCACTTTCAGGTTCTCCGTACCAAGCTCATGTGGGGCGGCTCCTACCGGGGGGAGGAGCCGTGATCGAGCTCCTGCGCATCCGCGATTTCGCCCTGGTGGACGAGGTGGAGCTCGAGCTCGGGGAGGGGTTCACCGCCCTCACTGGAGAGACCGGGGCGGGGAAGTCCATCCTCCTCCAGGCCTTGGGCCTGCTGCTGGGGGAGCGGGCGAGCCGCGACGGGGTGCGCGTGGGCGCCGAGGCAGCCCGGGTCGAGGGCCTCTTCTCGCCCCGGGGCGCGGCCCGGGCGGAGGCCGCGGCCGTCCTCGGGGAAGCCGGCATACCTTGGGAGGAGGGCGAGCCCCTGTTGGTGGCCCGCACGGTGGGGTCCGACGGCCGCAGCAGGGCCCACGTCAACGGGGCGCTCGCACCCCTGGCCGTTCTCGCCCGCCTCGGCCGGAGCCTGGTCGAGGTCTCGAGCCAGCACCAGCACCAGGGCCTCCTGCGGGAGGAGACCCACCGGGCCCTCCTGGATGCCTCCCTGGACGAGCCGGGGCGGGCGGCGCGGGAGGCCTACGGGGATGCCTACCACGCGTGGCGGGCCGCGGAGGCCGAGGTGGGCCGGCTCGAGGGGTTGGAGGCCCGGGCCCGCGAGAGGGCGGAAACCCTCCGGCATGAGGTCGAGGAGCTCCGAGCCGTCCGCGCGGAGCCGGGGGAAGGGGAACGCCTGCGGCAGGAGCGAGATCTCCTGGTGCACGCGGGAAGGCTCCTGGAGGCGTACGGAGACGCCGAGGCCGAGCTGTACTCCGGGGCGGAGGCCTCACTGGATCGTTTGGCCCGGGCCGCCCGGGCCGTGGAGGACGCCGGACGCCGCGATCCCGCGGCGGGACCCCTCCTGGAGCTCCTGGCCGAAGCCAAGGCCCTCTTGGAGGAAGCCGCCCTGGGCCTGCGGGACCGGCGGGCGGCGCTGGAGGCGGACCCCGGGCGCCTGGAGGAGGTGGAGGAGCGCCTCGACGCCCTGCGCCGGCTGGAGCGCAAGCATGGGGTTCCGGCCGAGGCCCTGGCCGAACGCCTCCGGGCCCTGGAGGAGGAGCTCTGGGAGGCGGAGAACACCGAGTTCGCCCTGGAGAGGGCCGGGGCAGCCAGGGACCGGACCGGGGCTGCCCTGGCCGAGGCCGGGCGCATCCTGCGGGAAGCCCGCGGGCGCGCCGGGAAGGAGCTCGGCCGGAGGGTGGGGGCGGAGCTCGAGGCGTTGGCTTTGGGCCCCGCCGCCTTCTCGGTGGAGGTGCGGGCCGGGGAGCCCGGGGCCGGCGGGGCCGACCAGGTGCGCTTCCTGCTGGCACCGAACCCCGGGGAGCCCCCCCTTCCCCTGGCGCGCATCGCTTCGGGGGGAGAGCTGTCCCGGGTGCTTCTGGCCCTCAAGAACGCACTGCGGGACGCCGGCGTGGAGACCCTGGTGTTCGACGAGGTGGACGCCGGCATTGGCGGCGCGGTGGCGGCTGCCGTTGGGGAGCGGCTCGCTGCCCTCGCACCCGCCTGCCAGGTTCTATGCATCACGCACCTCCCGCAGATCGCCGGCCGTGCGGGGCGACACCTCCGGGTGGAGAAGGTAGCCGAGGAAGGGCGGACCGTGACCCGGGTGAGGCCCCTGGACCCCCAGGAGCGGGTCGAGGAGCTGGCCCGGATGCTCGGCGGCCGGCGCGTGACCGAAACCACGCGGGAACATGCCCGCGAACTGCTCCAGAGGAGTGCGCCGTGACGCTTGCCGCCCCTGCCGTTCCAACCGTGGAGCGGGCCCGCCTGCAGGACGTGGAAGCCATGAAGGGCATCCTCGACGACTTTGCCCGCAGCGGTGACCTCCTGGCGCGCTCGCGGCTCGACCTCTACGAGAGCATCCGGGATTTCGTGGTGGCTCGAGAGGGGGGCGAGCTCGTGGGCCTCTCGGCCCTGCGCATCTGTTGGATCGACCTCGCCGAGGTCCGGTCCCTGGCGGTGCGCCGGGACCGCCAGCGTCGGGGCATCGGGCGGGTTCTCGTCGAGCGGTGCCTCCAGGAGGCGCAGGAGCTCGGTCTCGCCCGGGTCTTCGCCCTGACCTACCGGCCCCACTTCTTCCAGACCCTGAGCTTCCACGAGGTGGAGAAGTCCACGCTTCCCCACAAGGTCTGGCAGGACTGCGTCCACTGCGTGAAGTTTCCCGAGTGCGATGAGACGGCCGTCATGCGGGACCTGAGAGGCTGAAGCGCAAGGCCCGGCAGCGGGGGGCTCCGGCTAGCGGCGGCAGCACCCGCCCCCGGGCTGCTCGGTGCTGCCGCCCTCCGGTCCGGTCGAATCCCGGCATCGGCACGCTGCACACCGCGTGTCGGCGCACCACTGGCACGCGAAGCAGTCCCGGCAGGGGTGCTTCCTCTCCCCGTGGGACCGCGGGTCATAGAGCCTGCCCCGGAGACCCGGCACGGGGCGAAAGTCGTCGTCGGCCATGGCGGTCGGTTCCCGTTGCCTCCCGCGATCCCCCGGCTTCGAGGTGCACGGGGCCGTGGGCCGGGGGGCGCGAATCCCGCTACTTGCGGCTCATCCGGGAAACGGCCGGGTGGGTCCGCCCACTCCGGCGGCCGATGCCGGACGACCCGCCGCTTGCGGGCCCTCGGGTCCTCCGGAAGGCCCGAGGGGGCCACAGGCCCCGACGGGGATGCTCTTGTCGAGCGGCCGTCCGCCTGCGCCGCCGGACCCACCCGGCCGTCCTCAGGTACGGCAACCCGTGATTCCCCGGGAGAGCCCTACTTGCCGGAAAGGGTGGAGAGAAAGCAGCCGCCCCCGCCGCCCCCACCGGAGATGGCTGCGTCGGCCTGGGGAGGGTCTCCCGTACCTACCCCTTCGCCCTCGCCGAGGAGGCGGGCGACCGTGACCTGGACGGTGATCCGGGCCGGGGAGCTCCGGTTCCCCGCGGAGTCGTAGGCGTAGGCGGTCAGCTCCGCCGGTCCCGGGGGCCGGTCGCTGAAATCCACGAAGAACCCGTGGGGTTCTTGTTCGGACACGCCGTGTGGGGAGCCGTCCACGTACAGCTCGACGAAGGCGACGCCCGTATCGTCCGAGGCGTGCACGTCCACCCCCACACCCCCGGAAACCTCCTCCCCGTCGGCGGGCGAGGCGAAGGCGACCTCCGGCTCGCGGTCGTCCCCTCCGGCCTCCCCCACCGCGGCCCGAACCGCTGCGGCTGCATTCACGCGTCCGTGGCCGTACTCCTCGTCCCAACCCCCGCTTCCCAGGTCCAGGGAGGTCCCGAACAGGATCGACTCCACCTCCGGGGAGGCGAGGGCCGGGTTGGCCGCAAGGACGAGCGCCGCGACACCGGCGACGCACGGGCTCGCGAAGGAGGTGCCGCTGACGACGGCATAGCCGCCGCCGATCTCCGTGGTGAGGATGTCTGCGCCCGGGGCCGAGAGGTCCACGTGGGGGCCGTAGCTCGACCAGTTCGCCCGTGTGTCCCGGCTCGTGGTGGCGCTGACGGAAATGAAGTTCGGCTCGCTCGGGGCCTCCACGGCCGCTCCGGTGTTGCCCGCCGCGGCGACCACGATGCCGCCGCGCGACCGGAAGCGCCCCGCAGCGGCGGCGATCGCGCGGCTCCCCACGATGTCGTAGCTGATGTTGGCCACCTGCGCGCCCTGGTCGGCGGCCCACCCGAGCGCGCTGGCAATGGTGCTGGAGAATGCGGTGCCGTCGGCGTAGCCGACGCGCGCGGGCAAGATGGAGGCACGCCACGCCACCGAGGCGACTCCGACGGCGTTGTCTCCCTGGGCGGCGACGACGCCCGCGACCTGGGTCCCGTGGCCGTGTACGTCGTTGGTGTCCTCATCCCCGTCGCAGAAGTTCCAGCCGGGGAGGAGTCGGCCGGCGAGGTCGGGATGGTTCCCGTCCACTCCGGTGTCGAGCACGGCGACGACCACGCCTTCGCCCAGGGACGTGGTCCAGGCTTCGGGGGCCTCGATCCGCGGGAGGTGCCACTGGCTCGGGTAGCGCGGGTCGTCGGGAAACTGCTGCAGCCGGTATCGGAAGTCCGGTTCGGCGAACGCCACCCGGGGGTCCCGGGACAAGGCTTCCGCCACCACGGCCTCGAAACGGGCTGGCACTTCCACGACGCGGGTTCCCAACCCGTGCAGCCTTTGGGCGGATCGGCCGAGGTGGCGTCTCAGGACCCTCTCGAGGTCCGCCTCGGTCACCCCGGCTCGGGGCTGGACCAGTATGCGTCCCTCCGCCCAACCCCCCGGAGGGGCGGTGCCCAGCGCCGGGGCGGGAAAGCCGGCAAGGCCCGCCGTCACCGCCCACAGGGAGGCCGCCGCCAAGGCCCTTCGGAGGACGCCCGGACCGGTTTGCGCCGGGGGCGGAGGTTTGCAGCGGGGTCTTGGCATCGCGGTCGTGCGTCTCTTCGTGGAGTGCGGCGGTTCGGTCCGGGGGGAATCTCTTCCCGGCAGGATAGCAGGAAGCGTGCCGGGAGGGGTGGCGAAAAATGGTCCCACCGGTAAACGACCGGGCGGGCCCGCCCACTCCGGCAGACGATGCCGGGCTGCACGGCAGGTGTTCTCCCCCGCCGCATCCGGAATCCTCCCGGCATCGCGACTCCCGAAGCGGCTGCTCACGTCGAGCGGCCGTCCGCCTGCGTGGCCGGGCCCACCCGAACGTCCCTGGAGGCGACTACCCGGTCATTTCCCGGATGATCCCGAAACATGCCCTTCCCCCGGGAGCATCCGTTCGTCGACACGCCCCAGTCGTGACCCCTGGGCTACGCCGGGCCCCTTCTCGGGACGCTCCGGTGCCACCCAGGCTGGAGCGGGCGTCGCCCGCCGGACCCGGTGGCGAGACGGCGGGCGGGCAGGACAGGCGGGGTGGGCCGGGCATCCCACGGCAACCGGCTCGCCCAGTCGGGGTTGCTAGAGGTTTCGCAGGGTGACGGAAGTCGTGAAGCGGGTGACGCGGTGGCCGCCGTGATCCGAGTGGCGGCGATCGGGGTGGGCGGTTCGGGTCACCACGTGGATCTCGATCCGTCGCACCAGCGCGTCGAGGGGCTCGCCCGCGGCCAGCCGGGGGCTGGTCTGCAGGTCCACCCGGTCGAGAGTCTCCGTCACCCCGTCGCCGTCGAAATCCCCGTGGTAGCGAAACAGGGGCTGGCCGAGTCCCGGGTTGGCGATGAGCAGGGCGGTCTGCTGGCCGGTCCCGCCGTTCACCTCCCGGGCGAGCACGTGGTGCGAGCCGTCGGCGCGGAGGTAGTAACGATATGTCTCGGCGGGGGAGAGGGCGTAGGTGCCGGGTACCGACGGGTAGGGGTCGGCCGGCCCTGCCCCGGGCACGGGGGACCCGGGCGCGAGGGCGTTGTGGTCGCCGCTCCGGTCGGCGTTGAAGGTGATCTGATCGGGGTGGGCGACGAGCAGCGACACCTGACCCTGGCCGGCCGCGACCCCGACCCCGAGGGAAGCCAAGGCCCGGGAGAGCTCTTCCAGGGCGAGCCGGGCGTTCTGCTGCGCGTCGGCCACTTCCTCCTGGAGGGCGAAGGAGCGCTGCTGGGATAGGAAGATCCGATAGACGAAGGACAGGAGGGTGCCCACCACCGCAAGGGCGACCAAGAGCTCCACCAGGGTGAGCCCTCTGTTTCGCCCCATCAGTACCTCGCCCGGGTGGTGACGAAGGAAACCTCCCGTGCTCCTCCCCTGGCCGGCTCCCAGCGCACCGTCACCCGCACCCGGGTCAGGTCGTCCTCGTCCCCCTCCACCGCCGGCACCGGGGGGAAGGCCAACTCCACGGAGTAGACCCCGTCGTTGGCCGGGGGGGAGGGGGCCGCCGCCAGACTGCGGACCGCGGGGTAGTCCATCCCTCGGAGATCCTCCGCCCGGTCTTGGGCCACGCACACGGCGCGGGTCCGCACCGCCGCCTCGTCGTTGGCCCGCACGTTGGCCACCACCAGGGGCGCGAGGCTGACCAACCCCACCGAGAACACGGCGACGGCAACCAAGGCCTCCACCAGGGTGAACCCGCGGGCCCCCGGTGGGGCCCGGCCTAGCACTGAAACGAGCCATCGGTTCTCCGTGTGGGTTCGGCGCGAGACCTTTCCTACGGCCGGCAGGACCCCGGCGCGCCGTGCAGCTCGCGAGGCGGTTTCGAGCGGCTCTGCGGCCCTCCGGTGCGCCCAGGGCATCGTTGCGAGGCCGCCTGACCGCCCTCCAGGAAGGCCCCGCGCCCGACTCCGACGCGACTCTCGCTGTGCTACTAGCCCTCCCACTGGCTTCCGCTCCTCCGAAACGCCCGGACCCGGCCGGTGGTGGACAGCACGGTCACCCTTCGCTCCCGATCCTGGCGGACCCCCGCGTCCTGCCCGGGTCGCAGGTGCACGCTCCCCCCGTTGGACGTGCCGCGGGGCTTGAAGAGAGCCTGGTCGCCGCCGAAGGTGATGGGATCGGCCGCGGTGGCGCTTCCAAACGCCACCCCCCGGTACCGGCGCCCGAGGTCCACCTCCTTGAGCACCTCGTCCCCGTCGCTGACCCCCGGCACGTCGTCGGTGTCGAGGATCACCGTATACTTCACCGCCGGCACGTCGAAGACCAGGAGGCAGTCCACGCCCCGCTCGACGGCCAGGGACCGGGCGAGACGCAGGTCGCCGATCACGTGGCGCACCGCGGCGTTGACCCGCAAGGCGGGGAGGTTTGCCAGAAGGTAGGGTGTGCCCACAGCCGCGAGCACCCCGACGAGAGCGAGGGCGACCACCAGTTCCACCAGGGTGAGCCCTCGGGGGTCAGGGCGCATCGTCCACCTTCCAGTCCCGGAGTTGCTGGTCGGGCAGGCCGGCCCGGCGGAGGCTCAGGCTCACGCGCCGCCGGCTATGCCCCACCGTGCCGACGGAGGACAGGGTGAAGCGGCCCGCTTCCCCCGCGTCCGCTCGTGCCTCGACCGTGGCCGTACCTGTCGCGTGGGCAGCCCCACCGGGGAAGATGCGGTCCCAGCCGGGGGTGTCGGGGTCCTGGTCCCCCGGCACCCCGTGGCCTGCCGCGAGGGCCTCCGCCCAGGGGTGGCGGGCCATCCGGAAGGGGCCGTCACCCGGGTTTCCGGTCAACCGGAGCCACACGGTGGGCGGTTCCGGCAGGGTGCCCGATGCGACGACGGGAAATCCCTGCCCGACGGGGTTCCAGACAACCCACCCCGTCCAGAGATCGGGCGCGGAGCTTTCGGCCCAGGTGGGGTCCTCCACCCGGAGCTCCGAGAAGAAGTCGTCCCAGCCGACCGTGGGGAGCTCGCTCCCCCCCACCGCCGGAAGGTCGCGCACGAGCACGAAGGGACCAGGCGTCGGGTCCCCCCCGGCAACCGTCACCTCCGCGGGGAAGCCGCCCGTATTGGAGTGGACCGGGAACGCCCGGCCCTCTCGGTCGAAGAGGGTGAACCCCGCGTAGCGCCCTGCCACCCAGACGTCGGGGAGGCCGGGGAGCCGGGTGACGACCCGGACGCGGCCGGTCCCGGCCGGCGCGGTCTTGCCCCATCCCCGGGCGAGGTAGTACCGGGCCTCCTCGAGGGCGGCCTCGGCAACGTAGAGGGCCGCCCGTGCGTCCCGGTCCCTAGCGGAAAGCTGCACCTCCAGTGTTGTGGACTGCACGGCGGACATCCCCAGGAGACAAAGCAGGGCGAGGACCATCATCGCGGAGGCCAGGGCGAATCCTGCTCGGTGGGACGGGGCGGGACTGCCTACTCTCGGAAGCATTGACCGAAAAACTAGCAAAGAAAATCCAATAAGCAAGATGTGGGACAGGTTTTTCTTTTCGGCGCCGCGGTCCGGACGGGTGGCCGCCGAGGGTCGCAAAGGCAGCCGAGAGGGCTTATACTCGCGGGTATGGCAGGGAGAGGAAACCGCACGGACTCGCAGGGCGATCTGTCTACCGCCCTGGAACGGAAGGTGCGGGTGCAGCCGCCGCGGCTCTACCGGGTGCTCCTGCACAACGACGACTACACCACCATGGAGTTCGTGGTGGAGGTGCTCATGGGGGTCTTCCACCGGACCGAGAAAGAGGCCATAGAGATCATGCTGCACATACACCGCAGGGGGGTGGGGGAAGCGGGCGTATACCCGCGGGAGGTCGCCGAGTCCCGGGTGGCGAAGGTGAGCCGCCTGGCGCGGGAGGCCGAGTTTCCCCTCCTCTGCACCATGGAGCCTACCGGATGACGATCGCGAAGGATCTGCAGCTCGCTTTCAATACCGCGGTGCAGGAGGCCCTGAGGCGCCGCCACGACTTGGTTTCTCTGGAGCACCTGCTCCTGGGCATGCTGCGGGACCCCTACACCGTGGACATCCTGCGGGCCTGCGGGGCCGAGGTGGAAGAGCTGCGGCTCGGCCTGGAAAAGTATCTGGAGTCCCTCGAGGCGGTGCCCGAGGGCGCGAAGCTCGACATCGAGCAGACCCTGGCGGTGACGCGGGTGCTCCAGCGGGCCGCCGACCACGTCTTGTCCTCCGGCAAGAAGGAAATCGATGCCGCCGACGTCCTCGCGGCCATGTACCGCGAGGCCGAGGCCCACGCGGTGTCTCTCCTCCGAGCCCATGGGGTGACCCGGCTGGACCTGCTCAACGTCATCTCCCACGGGGTGCCGAGGCCGGGGGCCGACGGAGAAGGCGCTGGGGCCGCGGAGCCGGAGGAGGCCGATGAGGAGGGCGGGGAAGGGGAGGAGGCAGAAGAAGAGACCCCGCGGCCGAGCCGGGAGCCCCTGGCGGCTTTTACCGTCGATCTCGTCCGGAGGGCGGCCCAAGGCGGTATCGACCCCCTGATCGGGCGCACGGCCGAGTTGGAGAGGACGGTGCAGGTGCTGTGCCGGCGCCGAAAGAACAACCCGGTGTTCGTGGGGGAGGCCGGGGTGGGAAAGACCGCCGTGGCCGAGGGTCTCGCCCTGGCGGTGCACGAAGGGCGGGTGCCCGAGCCCCTCCGGGGCGCCGAGATCTTTGCGCTGGACATGGGGGCCCTCATCGCCGGCACCAAGTACCGGGGGGAGTTCGAGCAGCGGATCAAGGCCGTGATCGAGGCGGTCACCCAGCGGCCCAACGCGATCCTCTTCATCGACGAGATCCACACGGTCGTGGGCGCCGGGGCGGTGAGCGGAGGTACCCTCGATGCCTCCAACCTCCTCAAACCCGCCCTGGCCGGGGGCAAGTTGCGCTGCATCGGATCGACGACCTACAAGGAGTACCAGGGGGCGCTGGAGCGGGATCGGGCCTTGGCCCGGCGCTTCCAAAGGATCGAGATCAGGGAGCCCTCGGTGGGTGAGACGGTACAGATCCTCAAAGGGCTGCGCTCCCGGTATGAGGAGCACCACGGAGTTCGCTACGGTGACCGGGCCCTCGAGGTGGCTGCCGAGCTCTCGGCGAAGTACCTCTCGGATCGCCACCTGCCGGACAAGGCCATTGACGTCATGGACGAGGCGGGGGCCGCAGCCCGCCTGGGCCGTCCGCCCCGCAAGACGGTGCGGTCCCGGGACGTGGAGACCCTGGTCGCGAAAATGGCGCGGATTCCCGCCCGGACCGTCTCCACCACCGATCGGGAGAGGCTCTCCAGCCTGGAGGGCGAGCTGAAGGAGGTGATCTTTGGCCAGGACGCCGCGGTGGGAAGTCTGGTGGCGGCCATCAAGCTGTCCCGGGCGGGCCTGGGGGGTACGGAGCGGCCTGTCGGCTCGTTCCTCTTCTCGGGGCCCACGGGGGTGGGCAAGACGGAATTGGCGCGTCAGTTGGCCGTGGCGATGGGCGTCGAGCTGGTGCGGTTCGACATGAGCGAGTACATGGAGAAGCACGCGGTCTCCCGGCTCATCGGCGCCCCCCCGGGGTACGTGGGCTTCGACCAGGGGGGGCTCCTGACCGACGCCATCCTCAAGCACCCCTACGCGGTGCTGGTCCTGGACGAGATCGAGAAGGCACACCCGGACGTCTACAACATCCTCCTCCAGGTGATGGACCACGCCACCCTCACGGACAACAACGGGCGAAAAGCCGACTTCCGCAATGTGGTGCTGATCCTGACGACCAACGCGGGCGCCCAGGAGCTCGCCCAGGAACGCATCGGCTTCGGCGGGTTCGGGGGCGGCGGGGGCGGAGAGAGGGGGGCCGTGGAGCGCACCTTCTCGCCGGAGTTCCGCAATCGCCTGGATGCCTGGATTCCCTTCTCCCCCCTCAGCCCCGAGGTCATCGAGCGGGTGGTGGACAAGCTCGTGGGGGAGCTCGGGGAGCAGCTTCACGGGAGGAGGGTCGAGCTGGTACTGACCCCGGAGGCCCGCCGCTGGCTGGCCGAGAGGGGGTACGATCGCCGGCAGGGCGCCCGGCCGATGGGCCGGCTGATCGATCGGGAGATCCGGCGCCGCCTGGCCGACGAGCTGCTTTTCGGCCGACTCCAGTCCGGGGGCCGGGTCGAGGTCGGGGTCGAGAGGGGCGAGGTGCGCCTCGACGTCCAGGGGGCCGCTTGAGACCCACGCCCGACCGAGCCTGCCGAGAGGGCTTGGCGCAGTCAGGGGGCCCGTAACCTTCGAGGGCATCGCTGCATCTATGGGGTGTGCAGAACCCACGGGCGCTCCGCGCTCCGGGGGCTGCTTGCTGAGGCCTGGGAGCTTAGACCCAGGCTTTGGCTTTTTTGGTTCTTCCGGTAAACGACCGGGTGGGCCCGCCCACTCCGGCAGACGAGGCCGGACTGCACGGTAGGTGTTCTCCCCCGCCGCGTCCGGAATCCTCGCGGCATCGCGACTCCCGAAGCGGCTGCTCCCGTCGAGCGGCCGCCCGCCCGCGTCCTCGGACCCACCCGGCCGCCCTCGAGTCCGGCAACCCGTCATTCCCCGGAAGAGCCCTTCTTGGGCCTCCGCCTGAGACCGGCCAACGCCCCCCGGCCGTTGTGCGGCGTGCCGCGCCCGAGCCCCAGGCACCCCCTCCGGTACGGTTCCGGGGTCCGGTTTGTCTCTTGGCAACCGCTCCCGGCCCCCGGCGGCTCACGCGCGCCCCTTCTCCTCTTCCGGGCCGCCACCCCCACGCTGGTGTGATCCCTGCGTCCCCGCCGGGAACGTCTCGCCCTTTTGTTGCGAGGGGCGGCTCAAGCCATTCCTCCCGCGGCCGATAGGTGGGGAAGGATCGCCCGCGTCCACGGGCGTGTGCAAAGCCCGGAAAGGAGAACCGGTGGATCGAGTGACGCTCGTGTGGGTGGGGAAAGGAGGCTCCTCCACTCGCGTGGTCTCCCTGCCCAAGGCAGCGGTGGTAGGTGTGGTCGGGGGGTTCTTCCTCTTCCTCGCCCTCTCGGCGGGAAGCCTCCTCTGGGCGCGCACGGCCTCCGTCGAGCTCCGTGGGCTGGAGGGCACCCTGCATCGGCTGGAGGCAGGCCGCCAGGAGAGCGAGGAGGCGGGGCGGGCCCTCCTCCTGGAGAAGCAGCGGATGGAAGAGGAGCTCCTCGAGATCCGGGACTTGGAGGTGCGGATCCGCCGCTTCCTGGGGCTGAACGAGCAGAGCTACGACGAGAGGAGATCCCACCAAGGAGGCATGGGGTCCGGCGACGGCGAGGAGGGCCCGTTTGGGGGGGTAGACGGCGAGCTCCCGGGAGAAGACCCCTTCGGGGGTCCCTTCGCCGATACATCCCGGACCCTTCGGAGCGGCCTCGAGGAAGTGGTGGCGCACCTGGAGGATCGGAGCGCCGAGTCGCGCCGGATCCCCCTCATCCTGCCCGTGGACTCGGACGGCCTGTGGGTGTCCTCGAGGTACGGGTGGAGGGGGAACCCGATCACCGGCACCGGAAGGGAGTTCCACAACGGCGTGGACATCGCCGGTCCCTGGAAGGCCCCGATCGTCGCGCCGGCGGACGGGGAAGTGGCTCAGGTCGGGCAGGACCGTCGGCTCGGGATCTACGTGAGGCTCCGCCACGGCCCGGCCGTCCAGACCGTCTTCGGCCACCTCGCCGTCGCCAAGGTCAAAGCGGGGGCCCGCGTCCAGCGTGGCGACGTGATCGGGCGGATGGGAAACACCGGGCGAAGCACCGGGACCCACCTGCACTACAGCGTGCGGGTCGATGGGGCCTATGTCGACCCTCAGGACTACATCTGGGATCGTCCCTTCAAAACCCTCAGACTGTGAGAAGACAACATGGCCATCTTCGGTTCCCGGGCAGACAGCAAGGGCGAAAACCGATCCATCGACACGGTCATCGGCGCGGAGGCCGTCTTCGAGGGGCTGCTCTCGACGAAGAACAGCGTCTGCGTCGAGGGCACCTTCCGGGGAACCCTCCAGAGCGAGGGAGCCGTGATCCTCAGCCGCTCCGGAATCCTCGAAGCCGACGTGGTGGCCGGGCACGTTTCGGTCAACGGCACCCTCCGGGGCAACGTCCGGGCGCTCCGGCAGCTGGACGTGGGGGAGACGGGCGTAATCCACGGCGACGTCCAGGCGGCGTCGGTGACGATTGCCAAGGGGGGAGTCTTGGAGGGCACCTGCCGGAAGATCGCGACCGAGGCGGCCGAGCCCGCGGCGTCCGGGGAGCGGGCCGAGGACGACACGGTGAGCTACCTGCGTCGGAAGAGGCACGACCTGGGGGACAGCGCCCGGGAGGAGGGGTTGGCCGCAGAGGCCTGAGAGGCGTCCGGGGCCGGGCGTCGGGAGGCGGTCCCCTCGGGGAAGCGCACCGTGCCTGCCCCCGGCGTGTCACCGGTCGAGGTCGGGGCCGCTGCGCTGCGCCGCCTCCAGGTAGTCGTCGAGGGCCCGTTGCTCCTCGGGGGACAAGTCCCCCCTAGGGATGTCGTACGTCGCTCCCGGGGGGGGCAGGGGCACCGTTGCGGTCGTGACCGCGCGCCGCAGGGCCCCGCAGTCGGCCCCCAGGGCGGACAGGAGCGGCAGCCCGTCGCACCACCCCGCCACCCGCTCCGCCAGGACCGTATCCACCCGAACGGTCACGTCCCGCGGCAACTCCAGGGGCGTCACCCGGTAGCGGTCCGCCTCCCGGGTCAGCAGGATTCGGCCGGTCAGCTCCTTGCCTTGCTCCGGCGCGGTCGCCGCCCCCGACTGCTGGGTGTTCCAGCCCAGGATACTCACCGAGGCCCACAGGGTTGCACTCCCCGCGCCCCGGATCGCGAGATGTGCCCGGTGTGACCCGTCCTCCAGGGGGTGCAGGGTCAACCGGTGGGAGAGGAGCCTCAGCCGTGCATCCCGGGCCCACAGGCGCACCGTGAAGGGCCCCCGCTCCGCGGGCTCCCCCTGGAGTTCCAACCCCTCGAAAGCGCGATTGGCCCCCTGCACCGTGAGCTCGAGCCCCTCCGCCGGCGCGCAGGCGAGGAGCCAAGCCAGAACGAGTGCCGCCGCACCGGTCCCCAAGGGCGCTGTGGACCGTGAGCCCTTCTTCACGCCGACCCTCCCCTCCCCTTCGGCCCAGGAGTCTCACCGCCGGACGCTCGCCTGTCAATGTCTCCCCGCTTGCCTGCGAGTGGCAGCCTTCCAGGCCCCGAAGGCCACCGCCACCCTTCGGGGCGGGGGTCGGGAGCCATGGAGCGTCGCTGCGGGCGGCAACGCCGAAGAGTGGCGAGGACGGCGAGCGGGTAGGGCCTGGGCTTGGGGCACCGGCTCCACCGGGGCGTGCCCTCCCGAGAGACCGCGGACCCAGCGGCAGGGCAGAAGGGCGCCCTGAGGCCGCTCCACGATGTGCCGGCGGACTCCGGGGGCGTCGCTTGTCCGCCTCACCCCCCTGTGCTAGTTTGGCGGCGTTTTCACTGGGGCGGCGCCGAGGGGTGTCCCATGAAATGGCTTTTGTTCCTTGCGTTCGCCTATCTGTTGGGTTCCGTGCCCACCGGCCTCGTCGTCGCCCGCCTCCTGGGCGCGAACGATCCCCGACGCTCCGGGTCCGGAAACATCGGGGCGACGAACGTAGGGCGTACCCTCGGCCGAGGCGCGGGGGCCGCCACACTGGCGGGGGATGCCCTCAAGGGGTTTCTCCCCGTCGCCTGGGCCTACGGGGTCTTTGCGTCCCCATGGGCCGTGGCGGCAGTCGGGTTGGCTGCGTTCCTCGGACACCTCTTCCCCGTGTACCTGGGATTCAAAGGGGGGAAGGGGGTGGCCACGGGGCTCGGCGTCTTCCTGGCCCTGGCCCCCGGCGCGCTCTTCTGGGCGGCGGTGCTCTTCGCGGCGGTCGTCTGGGGGTCTCGCATGGTGAGCCTGGGGAGCATGAGCGCCGCTGCCGCCCTCCCTCTGCTGTGCGCCTTTTTCCAGGAGCCCCTGGCGGTGGTGACCCTGGCGCTGGCCGTGGGCGGCCTCCTCCTCTGGAAGCACCAGCCCAACGTCGAGCGGATCCTGGCGGGAACCGAGAACCGGGTGGGGGGCCGTCGGTGAGGCGCTCGTGAGCGGGAGGGAGCGCCTGCGCGACATTCCGGCCGTGGAGCGGGTCCTCCAGGAGCCGGCGCTCCGGGAGGCCGGCCGGGGAGGGGCCGTCCCCCGGGAGTACCTCGCCGCGTCGGTGCGTGAGGTCCTGGACCGGCGCCGGCGCGGGGTCCTCGCGGGGGAGCCGGTGCCCCTCGACCCCGAGTCGGTGGCCCGGGAGAGCCTCGAGCTGGCCAGGGAGCGCCTGGCCCCCCGGCTCGTGCCGGTGGTCAACGCGACGGGGGTGGTCCTGCACACCAACCTGGGCCGGGCTCCCCTGGCGGCGGAGGCCCGGGAGGCCATGGGCCGGGCAGCCGGCTACTGCAACCTGGAGTACGATCTGGCCGAGGGCCGCCGGGGGCACCGCCACGACCTGGTGGCGGGCCTGCTCCGGGATCTCACGGGAGCCGAGGCCGCGCTCGCCGTCAACAACAACGCGGCGGCGGTTCTCCTCGCCCTGTCCGCCCTGGCCCGGGGGAGGGAAGTGGTGGTCAGCCGGGGGGAGCTGGTGGAGATCGGGGGCTCGTTCCGGATCCCCGAGGTGCTCGTTCAGGGCGGGTGCGTCCTGAGGGAGGTGGGCACCACGAACCGCACGCACCTGCGTGACTACGAGCGGGCCATCGGGCCGGAGACCGCGCTGCTGCTGCGGGTCCACACCTCCAACTATCGCGTGCTGGGATTCACCTCGGCGGTCTCCACCGAGGAACTGGTGGCCCTCGGGCGCCGCCACGGCCTCCCGGTCGTGGAGGACCTGGGCAGCGGGTCCCTGGTCGACCTGGGGCTCCTGGGTTTGGAGCACGAGCCCACGGTCCCCGAGGTTGTGGCGGCCGGGGTCGAGGTCGTGACCTTCTCCGGCGACAAGCTCCTGGGTGGCCCCCAGGCGGGCCTGCTGGTGGGGCGCCAAGAGGCTCTCGAGGCCTGTGCCCGCCACCCGCTGATGCGGGCGTTGCGGCCCGACAAGGTGACCCTCGCGGCCCTGGAGGCGACCCTCGCCCTGTACCGCGACCCCCAGGAGGCCCTGAGGAGGGTTCCCGCCCTCGCCCAGCTGGCGATCGACCCCCGGGAATTGCGCGCCAGGGCCGAGACGCTTGCGGCGTCCATATGCGAGGCCCTCGGCGGTCGGGCGCAGGTCGGCGTCGTGGAGGGTACCTCCGAGGTCGGTGGAGGTTCCCTGCCCCTCCAGGCCCTCCCTACCTGGCTGGTGCGGGTTGCCCGGGGGGGGAAGGGGGTCTCTCGGCTCGAGGGGGCGCTGCGCGGCCACCGGCCCCCGGTCATCGCGCGGATCCAGGAGGACGCCCTTTTGTTCGACCCCCGGACCCTGGCGCCCGGGGAGGACCGGGTGGTGGCGGCTGCCCTCGGCGAGGCCTTCGATCGGGACTCGGGTGCCTGAAAAAGGGGGAAGGCCGGCTGCGGGCAGATGGGGCCCCGGAGACCGGCAGGGGAAACGGCGACAGGCGAGCAGCGGACCCCTCGGAGCTCCACGGGGGCCGGAGGACGGCACATGACGCGGGAGAAGTTTCTCCAGTTCGAGTACGAGGATGCCCTGGACCCCAAGACCCGGGAGCTCTGCGCCCTAGCCGCGGCCGCGGCCGGGGGCTGCGCCCACTGAAGCCGGCGCCACTTCGCGGGAGCGAAGCAGGAAGGGGCTTCCGACGCCGAGATTCGGCAGGTCCTGGCGTTGGCGATGATGGTGGGGGCGGCCCGCGTGCGCAATTTCGCGGTCGAGGTCCTGGGTGTCGGCCTGCAACCCGTCGCCGAAGGCTGACCCGTCATGGGCGGGGCCCGTCCGCTCCTCGGCTCTCCCCTGACCGCCATCCTCGCAGGCGGAAAGAGCCGGCGGATGGGGGCCGACAAGGTCGCGCTCCCCCTGGGCGGGGTCCCCCTCATCGAGCGGGTCTGGTCCCGGGTGGCCCTCTTCTCCACACGTATCGTAGTGGTAGGCGGCGCCCCGCGCCTGGACCGGCTGGCGGTCCCCACCTGGCCTGATCTCTACCCGGGGGCCGGCGCCTTGGGGGGGGTGGCGACGGCTGTGGCCGGTGCGAAACAGGCGGGAGAGGAAGCGGTGCTGTGCGTCGCCTGCGACATGCCGCTCCTGGAACCCGCGCTCCTTCGCCACCTGTGGCAGGCCAGCCCGGGGTGGGACGTGGTGGTGCCCCGGGTGGCCGAGGGCTACGAGCCTTTGTGCGCCGTGTATCGGCCTTCGGTTCTCCCCTTCCTCGAGGAGGAGATCGCACGGGGCAACCTCCGGATCCTGGATGTGTACGGGAAGGTGCGCACCTTGGAGGTGCGGGAGCCCGAGTTGCGGCGCCACGACCCGGAGCTCCGATCTTTCCTCAACGTGAACCAGCCGGCGGACCTGGAACAGGCCGCCCGGCTCCTTGCGGGGAAGGCCCAGGGTGCACCGGAGGCCCGGTCCTCAGGATAGGAGCCCGGCCGGTCGCTTCCGGTGGGGATCACACGGCCCTCTCGGCGCGGTACAGGAGCGCGGCGCCCAAGACCGTGAACAGGAGGTTCCCCCCCCAGGCAGCCAGTGGGGGGGGCAGGAACCCCGCGCTCCCCAGGCCGAGGCCGACGGCCAGCGTGAGCCAGTAGGCGAAACCGAGGCAGAGGGAGGCCACCACGGCCGCGGCCGCGCCCCCTCTGCGGCCGGCACGGACGGCGAAGGGAAAGCCCAGCAGGGGCATGACCACGTTGACCAGGGGAAGGCTGGTCTTCGCCCAGAGCGCGACCTCCAGCGCCCGGGTCTCGATCCCCTGCGCCCGGTACCGGTCGATGCGCCGCCGCAGCTGTGCCCAGCTGGCCTCGTCCGGGCCCACGTCGGCGATCAGGAAATCCTCCGGGCGGCCTTCGAGAGGGTACGGCAGCGATTCCAGCGCATCCCGGGAGAAGGTCCCGTCCGGTTGGAACTCCCGTACCACGGCCTCCCGGAGCACCCACCCCTCGGCGCCCCAATGGGCCTCCACGGCATCGATGCGGCGCAACACCCGGTTGCCCTGCACCTCCGCCACGCTCACCCCCACGAGACGGCCGTCCTCCGGGGCCACCAAGCCCACGTGGATGATCCGTGTCCCCGAGCGCACCCACAGGTCCTCGCTCTTCAGCAGGGAGGAGGGGGGGCGCTTCTTGATGCGCACCTCCTGGACCTCCCGCGCGAAGGCGAAGCCCTGGGGTGCCCCCACCTCCTGGATGAGGGCGTTTGCGCCTGCGGCGACCAGCCCGCACACCAGATAGGGACGGAGCAGGCGGGTGAGCGAGACCCCGGCGCAGCGCAGGGCCGTGATCTCGCCCTGACCCGCCAGGAGCATCACGGACAGGAGGGTGCCCAGGAGGGTGGCCATGGGCAGCACCTGGGACACCATCCACGGGACCCGGGCCAACAGGAAGAGCAGGGCGTCGGTGGCGCCCGCCTCGTACTTGAGGAACATGCGGAGCTTCTCGAAGAACTCCACGAGCAGGAACAGCCCCGTGAAGGTCAGCCCGGCCGCGAGGAACAGCCGGAAGAACTCGCCGGAGAGGTGGCGGTCGACGATCTTCATCCGTTGTGCGCCCCCGCCAGCGCCCGACGAAGGTTTCCCAGCCAGCGTCCCGCGGCTTCCTCCAGGGGCAGGGGGGCCTCCCGGCTCTTGCGCAGATACGCGTAGACGGCCAGCGTGCCGAGGAGCAGGTTCGGGAGCCACATGGCGAGCTCCGGCGGCAGGACACCGCCCCGTCCCAGGGTCCGCCCGGCCGTGAACACGGCGTAATAGACCAGGAGCACCCCCAGGCACAGGCTCACCCCCCGGCTCCGCCCGGCCCGGGAGTGGTGGAGCCCCAGGGTCGCCCCCAGCAGACCGAAGACCAGGCACGAAGCCGGCAGGGCGAGGCGCTGGTGGAGCTCGAGGCGGGCCCTCCGGGAAGGCTCGGGTCCGTAGGCCAGGGCAAGCAGCTCTGCGGTGGGGGCCTCCCCTTCGTCGGGGCTCCAGGCGGCGCCGGGCAGGGGGATGCGCAGGCGGTAGCGGTCGAAGCGCAGCCGGTGGTAGGGGCGGTCGGGGCCCGACCCCTGGTGCATCTCACCGTCCTCGAGCTCCAGCCCCAGGGCCCCCCCCTCGTCCCGAAGCCTCCCGACCCGCGCCAGGACCCACAGGCCCTCCGTCTGGGGGCGCTCCAGGTGCAGGAAGAGGTTCTCCAGTCTCCCGGTCTCCTCATCCATCCCTTCGGCGTAGACCGTGACTCCGGAGGCAATCTCGGTGAACACCCCGGCCTCCGTGGTGACGGAGATCCGGTTCCGCACCGCGTCGTAGAGGGCGGCCTGGAGGCTGCGGGCGGCCGCGGGCTGCAACCACAGGCTCACCGCCCCGGTTCCGGCGCAGACGGCGACGGAGAGCGCCATGACCGGGAGGAGGTTCTCCCGCAGGCCCACCCCGCAGGCGCGCATGGCCACGATCTCGCTGTCGCCGCTCAGCCGCCCCATGGCCAGGAGCACTGCCAGCAGCAGGCTCACAGGGAGGAGAAGGGGAACCAGAGCCGGCAGGGCCAAGGCCAGGAGGCCCAGTACCTGGCCCAGGGGCACCCCCTTCGCGATGACCAGGTCCGAGAGCTTGATCAACCGGTGCATCAGCAGCACGAAGGTGAACACCACCAGGGAGAGGCCCAGGGTGGGAAGGCACTCGGTGAGGATGTAGCGGTTCAGGATGCGCACGGGGGCGAGGATACCCCGAAGGGGGGAGCGGCGGAAACCTGCTTGAGGGCAAGTTCCGGGGGATGGTAGGTTGGCTCCCCCAAGGGAGCCCGTCTTCAGGGCCCCGAGACGAGGGAACGGGCGGGGCGGCGCCCGTCTCCCCACGCCGGACGGCGGCCATGACGCTCCAGGAGTTCTCCCAGACCATCGAGTCCACCCTCCTCGCCCCGACGGCCCGGGCCCCGGAGGTGGAGGCCCTGTGCCGCGAGGCCGTCTCAGCCGGCTTCGCCGGGGTGTGTGTCGCCCCGTGTCGCGTGGCGGAGGCAGCGGCCCACCTGGCGGGCACCGCGGTGCGGGTGGTGGGGGTGGCAGGCTTTCCCCTGGGGAGCCAGATCTCCCGGGTCAAGGTGGCCGAGGTGGAGGAGCTCTTCCTCTCAGGGGCCCACGAGGTGGACCTCGTCTTCAACCTGGGCCTGTTCCTCGAGGGGCGTTTGTCCCCGGTCTCCGCCGAGCTGCGCGACGCGCGCCGGGCGGCGGCCAACGGGGTGCTGAAGGTCATTCTCGAGACCGGGGCGCTCACCCCCTCCCAGACCCGTGAGGCGGCCGCCCTGGCCCTCGGCGCCGGGGCCGACTACCTGAAGACTTCCACCGGCTTCGGCCCGCCGGGGGCACGGATCCCGGACGTGAGGCTGCTGCGCCAGGTGGCGGGCCGGCGCTGCGGCGTCAAGGCATCGGGGGGGATCCGCACCTTCGAGCAGGCCGAAGCGCTGCTCGCGGCGGGGGCGGACCGGCTGGGGGCCTCCTCCGCCCTGGCCCTGTGGCGGGAGGCCGGCCGTCGGCTGGGTGCGCGGCCCCGGCCGCCCCGGGGTCCCGACGGCTGACCGCCGGGCCCGCTCCCCAGAGGCGGCGATTCAGGCCGCGGCACCCTGGGGTGCCGGCGGCGGGGCTTCGAGCAGCGCGAGGGCGGACTCCACCAATTCCTGGGAGCTCGGCTCGGCGTAGATGCTCGCCTCCAGGTGGGGTCGGTACCGCTCCAGGATGTCGAGGAATGCCTCCCGGGAGAGGTGTCCCCGCCGGTAGAGGCGCCGCAGGTGGCTGCGGATGATCCCGGCGGCCTTGAGGCTCTGGCTCCCCGTGGGGTCGGCCCGGAAGCACCAGGCGTCCTCCCGGTTCGAGAGGAAGGCCAGGATCGCCTCCAGGGACAGGTCTTTGTACCGCCGCACCCGCGCCGGGTCGAGGGTCACGGTGGACTGGGCCAGGGCTTGCCGGATGATGTCGTGCCACTTCCGGAACCGTCCCATGAGCACGACGCTGTTGAAGAGCACCTTGTTGGTCTGGAAGGAGAGCAGGGTGCGCGAGAGCACGGCCTTGAGGATCTCATCGTTGCGGGTGTGCATCTCCCGGCTGATCTGGTACGGCACCCGCCAGACCTCGTCCGGGGCGTAGGTGTCGAACCGCACCTCCCAGTAGGCGTGATTCAGGGCGCGGGTGTTGAAGCTCAGGATCGTCTTGTACGGGACGAAATAGTTGTGCGCCACCACGTCGGCGGCCAGGTGGGCCAGGTAGCCCCACGCGAAGGCAGCCTCCGAGGGGCGCGACGTTCGCCCCAGCACCTCGAGCCCCACGGTCCAGCGGTGGCAGTGGCGCAGGTAGTGGGTGAAACGCTTGGCCACGACGATGTCGGCGGCGATGTTCCCGTACAGGAAGCACAGGGGATGGGACCGCAGGGGCTCCTGGAGGGCGGGGGGCAGCGCCCCCAGGTTGGCCAGCACCACGGTGCCGAGCTCCAGGTGGGTTGCAGGGCCCCACGCCCACGCCGCCTCGGGCGCCAGGACCGCCAGGGCGAGGGCTGCCAGGAAGAGGATCGTCGGGCGCACCGCTCGGGCCATGGAGCGAGTATAGTCACCGCCTCTCGGGGGTGTCAAAGACGCCGGGGTCGGCGGGCGCCTCGCCCCCGCCCGCCGACGAGGCGGGAGAATTGGGGGCGCCTGGATTCACGGCTGGTCAGCGAGTGGAGTCCGGGAGCCCCTGCGTTTCGCCCCGCAATCCGCAGTCATTCGAAGAAGTGTCCCCGCAGTCCCGGTGCGCCGGGCTTCACCCGGTTGCACCGGCCTCGTCGACTCGTTGGACGCGGTGCGGGGGCTGAACTCCTGGGCTCCCGGACTCCGCCCCACAATGCGGTGGTGGATTCCGGGTCGCCCCCTTCGTTGACGGGCCGCGAAGGGCCGCGTTATAAAGCTCTCTTGCGCCTCCCCGTCATCCGGGTGTCCATGGAAGCAGCGGTGAACCTGCTCGGCCTCGACCTCCCAGCCCTCGAGGCGTTCCTCGAGGGCGTCGGTGAGCGGCCCTTCCGAGCCCGTCAGTTGATGCAGTGGGTGTACAAGCGCGGCGTGCTCGACGTGGAGGCCATGACCGACCTTTCCCGGGAGGCCCGGGCGAAGCTTCGGGGCCGGGCCTCCCTGTTGCTGCCTCGTGTCGTGGAGGAGCGGCGCAGCGCCGACGGCACGCGCAAGCTCCTGCTGGACCTGGAGGACGGGGAGCGGATCGAGACGGTGCTCATCCCCGACGGGGAGCGCCTCACCCAGTGCGTCTCGTCCCAGGTCGGGTGCGCCATGGGCTGCGCCTTCTGCCGGACCGGCACCGGTGGGCTGGTGCGGAACCTCACGGCCGCGGAGATCGTGGGACAGGTGGTGCTGGGCCACGGCCTGGCCGGTCCGGGGGAGCGGGTCACGAACGTGGTGTTCATGGGCATGGGGGAGCCCCTCCACAACCTCGAGGCGGTGCTGGCCGCGTTCCGTGTGCTCACCTCGGACCACGGCCTCAACATCACGAAACGGCGGGTCACGGTCTCCACCTGCGGCCTGGTGCCGGCGCTGCGCCGCCTCCCCCCGGACGTCCTCGGGAGCCTGGCGGTCTCGCTCAACGCCACGACCGACGAGGTGCGCGACCGGCTCATGCCCGTCAACCGGCGCCACCCCCTCGCCGAGCTTCTCGGGGCGCTGCAGGAGCTGTCCCTGCCGGCCCGTGCGCGTTACACGGTGGAGTACGTGCTCTTGGGGGGGGTGAACGACACGCCCGAGGACGCCGGACGCTTGGTGAGGCTGCTGTCGAGCCTGCGGTGCAAGGTCAACCTGATCGCCTACAACCCCCACGGGGAAAGCGGCTTCCGTTCCCCCGACCCGGGGTCCGTGGAGGCGTTTCAGAAGGTGCTCCTCTCCAAGGGGCTCACCGCCGTGGTGCGCCGCAGCCGCGGACAGGATATCCTGGCCGCCTGCGGCCAACTGCGCGCAGATGCAGCCCATCGGGCGGCGGTCCCCCACTGACCACGGACCACGGACAACGGACATGCAAAGTGCCATCGGGGTCATCGGGGGGAGCGGGCTTTACGAGATGGAGGGGCTCGAGGAGGTGCGGGAGGTGGAGGTGTCCACCCCGTTCGGCGCCCCCTCCGACGCCCTCGTGGAAGGGCGCTACGCCGGGCGGCGGCTCGTCTTCCTGCCCCGCCACGGGCGAGGGCACCGTTTTCTCCCCTCCGAGGTGCCCTATCGAGCGAACATCTGGGCCCTGAAGTCCCTGGGGGCCGAGTGGGTCATCTCGGTCTCGGCTGTGGGGAGCCTCGAGGAGGAAGCCCGCCCTGGGGAGATCGTTCTCCCGGACCAGTTCATCGACCGCACCTGGGGCAGGCCCTCCACCTTCTTCGGCAACGGCCTCGTGGGGCACGTGGGCCTGGCGGATCCGGTCTGCGGGGCCCTCCAGTCGGTGGTCTGGGACACCCGCGAGGCGGTGGGTGTGCCCTTCCACCGGGGCGGAGCCTACCTGTGCATCCAGGGGCCCCAGTTCTCCACCCGCGCCGAGTCGTTCCTGTACCGGGGCTGGGGCGCCCGGGTGATCGGCATGACCAACGCCACCGAGGCCCGCCTGGCCCGCGAGGCCGAGCTGTGTTACGTGACGGTGGCCCTGGTGACGGACTACGACTGCTGGCACGAGACCGAGGAGGAGGTCACCGTGGAGGCGGTGCTCTCGGTGCTCCGCCACAACGTCGAGACCGCCAAGCGCATCATCCGGGAGGCCGCGGCGAGCCTCCCGGCAGAGCGCTCCTGCGCGTGCGCCGAGGCGGCCCGCTACGCCATCCTCACGGCGCCGGAGCAGGTGCCGCCCGAGACCCGGCGGGCCGTGGACCTGTTCTACGGCAAGTACCTGGGAGGGCAGGGCACGTGAACGGCGAGGTCCTGGTGGTCGGGTCGGTGGCCATCGACTCGGTGGAGACGCCCTTCGGTCGCGACGACGCGGCGCTAGGGGGCTCGGCTCTGCACTTCACTTCGGCGGCGAGCCTGTTCGCCCGGGTGAGGCTGGTGGCTGTGGTGGGGGAGGACTTCCCGCGGGAAAGCCTGGGGTTCCTCGAGGAGCGGGAGGTGGACCTCTCGGCCCTCTTCACGGTCCCGGGCCGCACCTTCCGGTGGAAGGGGCGCTACGGGTTCGACCTCAACGAAGCCCAGAGCCTGGAGACCCACCTGAACGTCTTCGAGGGGTTCGATCCGGTGCTCCCCGAAGCCCACCGGCGGGCGCCCTTCGTCTTCCTGGCCAACATCGATCCGGACCTCCAGACCCGGGTGCTCGATCAGGTGACCCAGCCCGACTACGTGGCCCTCGACACCATGAACTTCTGGATCGAGGGGAAGCGGCGCAGCCTCCTCCGGGCCCTGGGGCGGGTCGATCTGCTCCTCCTCAACGAGGCCGAGGCCCGGATGCTGGCCGACGAGCCGAACCTGGTGCGCGCGGCCCAGAAGATCCGGTCCTGGGGACCGAAGGGTGTGGTCGTCAAGAGAGGGGAATACGGCGCCCTCTACTTCTGCGACGGCCACGTCTTTGCCGCGCCCGCCTACCCCCTGGAGGCAGTCTACGACCCCACCGGGGCGGGGGACTCTTTTGCCGGGGGGCTCTTGGGGTACCTGGCGAGCACCGGCAACACCGAACCGGAGAACGTGCGCCGGGCCGTGGTCTTCGGCTCCGCCCTGGCGAGCTTCAACGTGGAGGACTTCAGCTTCCGGCGCCTGGAGCGCCTGACCTACCCCGAGGTCGCGGCCCGGTTCCGGGAGTTCAAGGGGCTGACCCACTTCGAGAGCGAGGTCTGACGTGCCGGGCCCTCAGGACGCGAAGGATGGAGAGGCACCGCCGGTGACGCCGAAGATGGCGTTTTTGAGGCGGGACATGTCCGGGGACTTGATGAAGTAGCCGTCTGCGCCGAGTTGGATGGCCTCCGCCCGGTAGTCGTTGTAGGCGGTGAACAGGAAGACCGGGATCTGGGGGTGGGTCTCCTTGAGGCGGCGAAGCACCTCGAGGCCCCCTATTCCGGGCATCTTGATGTCCACCACCACCACATCGGGGCAGGCTTCTTCCACTGCCCGGAGGCCGTCCCAGCCGTCGTCCGCCACGCGGACCCGGTGGCCTTCCAGAGTGAGCTCTTCCTGAACGAGGAAACGTATGCTCTCGTCGTCGTCGATGAACAAGATGTGGGCCATGGCCCGGGCGACCTCCTCCCCCTCTCGTTGGGCGGCATGGGTCGGCGGGGCACTATACCGGGCGGCTCGGGGGTGTCAAACCCTTTCCCTGTTGGTCCTGCTCGCCTTCCTCGGGGCCGGGTGCGCCGCCGACAAGGAGGCGAGGCAGCGGGAGGCCCAGTCCTCGTTCCAGCTCGGGATGGCGTTCCTCTCCGAGGGGCGCCCGGCGCCTGCGCTCCGGGAGTTCACCAAGGCGGAGAGCTTGGAGCCCGAGGACCCCAAGATCCAGTACTACCTGGGGGCCACCTACTGGCTGCGCCGGGAGCACTCCCTGGCGGAGGAGAAGTTTCGGCGCGCGGTGGACCTCAAGCCCGACTATTCGGAGGCCTGGAACGATCTGGGCGCGCTGTACATGGACCAGGGGCGCTACGAGGCGGCGATCCCGGCGTTCGAGGCCGCGCTCAAGAACGTCTTCTATGCCACCCAGGAGCGCGCCCTCGCCAACCTGGGTCGGTCTCTCGCCAGGGTGGGCCGGACCGCCGAGGCCGAGCGCCGCCTCCGGGAGGCCGTCGAGGTCGCGCCCGGCTTCCCCCTGGCCCACAAGTTCCTAGGGGAGCTCCTCCAGGACCGGGGCGACCACGGGTCGGCCGTGGCGGAATTCGATCGAGCCCTCCGTGCCCTCCCCGACGACGCCGACACCCACCTCAAGCGGGGAGTGAGCCTGCTGCGCCTGGGGGACCGTGCCGCCGCCCGCGAGTCCTTCGACCGGGCTTGGCGCTTGGCCCCCGGCGGTGACGTGGGGCAGGCCGCCAAGACCTACCTCGATCTCCTGGGGCCGGGGTGAGCCGTGGGGGGTGAGAGCCGCGATACCGGCTTCGGGGAGGCCCTGCGGGCGGCCCGGGAGGAGGCGGGCCTCAGCCGCCAGGACCTGGCGGAGACCACCCGGGTGCCGCTGCGCCACTTGGAGGCCCTGGAGGAGGAGCGGTGGGACTCCCTGCCGAGGGGTGTCATCGGGAGGGGCTTCGTCCGCCTGGTCGCAAAGGACCTGGGCCTGCCGGCCGAGGAGCTTCTGGAGCGCTACCGGCGGGCGCGGGGGGAGGTGGAGGGCCCCGCCCCCCTGGTGATCCCCCAGGGCCAGTGGGCACCCGAGCTCCGGCGGGAGCGGGGGCCGGGCCCCGTGCTGATCGCCACGCTGCTCCTGGTGGGCGCCGCCCTCGGGATCTGGGTCTGGAGTCCATGGAGCGTGGAGCGCCCTGCGCCCGTCCCCGGCGTGGAGGCTCCGGAGGCGGTTCTGCCCCGGCCGATCCCCGCGGCCCCGGCACCGTCCGGAGAGCTCCCGCAGAGCCAGCCGGAGCCCCGGAGCCGGAGGTCCAGCCCGCCGTCGAGCCGCCCCCCGCTGCCGCGCCGTCACCCGAGGCGGCACCCGACGACCGGGGGGTCCCGGAGGTGAGCCGCCTCGAGATCCTGGCCGTGGAGAAGGTGTGGCTGCGCATCACGGCCGACGGGGGCCGCCCCCAAGAGCGCCTCTTGGAGCCGGGGGAGCGGGTGGTCGTGGAGGCGCGCGAGGGTGTTGCCCTGCGCCTGGGCAGCGCCGGCGCCGTGCGCTTCACCTGGAACGGCGAGGCCCTCAAGGTGCCCGGGCCGCCCGGGGCGGTGATGAACCTGTCCTTCCCCGCGGATCTGGAGGGGTTGCGGCCGTGAACCCCGAGGGCTGGGCGGACCCGGAGGCCCGGGAGGCCCGGCGCCGCCTGGGGTCGGCCTGGGAGGGGGTGGAGGTGGCGGCCGTTCTGGGGTCCGGCCTGGCGGGGGCCCTCCTGGGCAACCCCCCCGGCCCCACGGTGCCCTTCGAGGCCGTCCCGGGGCTGGGCGCATGCACCGTGCCGGGGCATCCGGGACGGCTGCGCCGGTGCGCGGTCGGCGGCCGGGCAACGGCCCTGTTCCTGGGGCGGCGCCACCTCTATGAGGGCGTGACCCCGGCCGGGGCGGCCTTCCCGGTGCGCCTGGGGGCGCTCCTGGGGGCCCGGCTGGCAGTGCTGCTCTCCGCCGTGGGGGGAGTGGCGGAGGAAGCGGTCGTGGGTACCTGGGTGCTGGTGGAGGACCACCTGAACCTCACCGGCTGCAACCCCCTGGAAGGCGTCCGCACCGACGCGGGACCGGCCTTCGTGGACCTCACCCGCACCTACCGGGCGGACCTCTTCGAGGCCCTGGCCGAGCGCCTGCGCCCCCGGGGCATACCTCTTTCCCGGGGCGTGCTCGCCGCCTTTGCCGGCCCCACCTACGAGACCCCGGCAGAGGTGCGCATGGCGCGGCTCCTGGGGGCCGCCACGGTGGGCATGTCCACGGTGCCCGAGGCCGTGTGGGCCCGCTTCCTGGGGCTCGACGTCGTGGCCCTGGGCCTGGTGGTGAACCCGGCGGCCGGGCTGGGGGCCGGGGCACTGGACCACCGGGAGGTGGTCCGGCGCTCCGGGGAGGGCGCCGCCCAGGCGGCCGCGGTTCTCGAAGAGGCCGTGCGGGCCTGGGCCGCCGCCCCCCGCCC
>JAWSUI010000037.1:0-36549 GCA_033551855.1 Deferrisomatales bacterium | reverse complement strand
CTTCTTGTCGGAAACGTTGACACGCCCCTTTCCCGCCGGAAGCGGGAATTGCTGGCATCGGTACGTCCTTCAGGGTTTGCAGCAAGAAAGCGCCTCCCACCGCCGGGCAGCCCCCCCGATCCTCCTCATCCCAAGAGATCTCCCGGCCTCCGATTCCGCGCCCCCTGACGTCGCGGATGACGCTCTCAACGTCCCAGCGTTCCCCTGCCCCTACCGGCAGGCCGTTGAAAGACGGCCTGCGGTGCGCCCCATGGAGGGGGCTCCGAATCTCGGAGCTCGAAAAGCGCAGTGATTTTTGATGGTTCGAAGAGGCCGCCCCCGAGAGATCTCACCGGAAAACCCCGCGGAGGGGGTTATTCCGTGCCCTACTCGAGTTGGCTGGACGAGCAGGTGGTGACGTCCTCTGAAGGGACCGGCACCTGCCAGCAGTTCGGCCACGCCCTCGAGGAGCGGGCCGAGGCCTGACCTCACCGGCGGAGAGGAGGCCCGGCGAGGCAGCAGCCTCAGCGGATTACGGGGACGAGATCGCAATCCGAAAGCCGATGAAGGGGCTCCTCACTCCGGGTGGACACGCTAGTCGCTGGGTGGTGCGGCAGTCCATGGCCGTCGCCCACTGCCCCTGGGTCACCTCGTACTTGCCGATCCAAAAATCGGAGACAGACACCCGGTGGAGAGGTTGTTCATCGTACCGGCCCCCGTCCGCCGGGCTTCCCATGAAGTAGGACCCGCCGGGGACGAACACCAGAACGATACCCACGGCCTCGTCCTCATACTCCAGGTAGTCGGGCAGGGGATCGAACGCGCTGCTGAGCGGCGGAGCCTCGGGCAACTCCCAGCGGGGGGGGGGGAGCGTCCGCGCCATCTGGTCCGGTGAAAAGGCCACGGCACCCTCCGCCGCCGCAACCCTTTCGCCGGCCTCCGCCCTGGGAGGGCTCTCGGGGTCGGCCCCGCGGGAGCACCCCTCACCTGTTACCGCGAACATCAGGAGGGTCAGCACCCAAGGCTTCATGGCGTCCGCTCCGGGAGGCTCTATGCTCAGTGGGCCACACCGGGCTGCGCTTGTGAAGGCTACGAACGGGTAGGATTCCAACCCGATCGGGTAAAATGCCCTCGTCCGGGTGCCCCTACTCCAGGACCCCCAGGGCGTCCTGGGCGGCGCGCTGCTCGGCCTCCTTCTTGCTGCGGCCCCGCCCCCGGCCGAGGGAGCGGTTGCTCAGGACGATCTCGACCTCGAAGACCTTCTCGTGGTCCGGCCCCGACTCGGACAGCAGGCGGTAGGCGGGGGCCTTGCCGTACCGGGCCTGGCAGACCTCCTGGAGGCGGGTCTTGTAGTCCCGGTCCATGACCTCGGTGCCGGCCTCCGCGATGATGGGCTGGAAGATGCCCTCCGCGAAGCGGTAGGCGAGCTCGAACCCGCCGTCCAGATAGACGGCCGCCAGGAGCGCCTCGAAGGTGTCGGCCAGGATCGAGGCCTTGTGGCGGCCCCCGGTCTGCTCCTCCCCCTTCCCCAGCCGCAGGTACGCACCCAGGTCGAAGGCCCGCGCCACGCGCCGGAGGCTCTCTTCCTTCACGAGGAAGGCGCGCACCTTCGACATCTCGCCTTCGGTAAGGCCCGGGGCGATGTCGAAGAGCAGGTGCGACACCATCAGATCCAGCACGGCGTCCCCGAGGAACTCCAGGCGCTCGTTGTCAGCCACCGGCTGTTCCGCCTCGTTGGCGTAGGACTTGTGGGTGAGGGCCTGGTCCAGGAGCTCGGGCCGCTCGAAGAGATAGCCCAGGTGCTCCTCCAGATCCCGGAGATCCTCACGGCGGCGCATGTCCACGGCTCACTCTCCTCCGGCAGCGTCCGGGCCGGTGCAGCGGCCCGCGACCCAGGTGTCCTCCAGCCGCTCCAACCGGACGAAAACCTCCTCGCGCGGCGGCGGCCCGGCCCACGGGACGCGGACCTCGATGTAGTTGCGGGTGCGCAGGGAGAGCACCCCGGGGGATGCCCACCCTTCCGGGAGTGCCAGCATAACCGATCCCCGGTGGTTTCGCTCGAACGCTCTCCGGCGCACGCCGGAGAGCTCCCGCAGCCGGCGCGCCCGGGCGGCGACGACGGGCGGCGGAACCCGGTCAGGAAGGCCCCACGCCCGGGTCCCCTTCCGGGGGCTGAAGGGAAAGACGTGCAGGTAGGCGAAGGGGATCGCCTCGAGCAGCCCCAGGGTCTCCTCGAACGCGCCCTCGTCCTCCCCCGGGAAGCCCGCGATCACGTCCAGCCCCAGACACAGGCCCGGCACCGCTGCGGCGGCCGCCTCGACCCGCCTGCGAAACTCCGCCCCGGTGTAGGGCCTGCCCATGGCCGCCAGCACCCGGTCGGAGCCGGACTGGAGGGGGACGTGCAGGTGGGGACAGAGGGTCGCGGAGCCCGCCAGCCGGCGGACCACCTCGTCGGTGAGCTCGCCGGGCTCCAAGCTGGAGAGCCGAACCCGGGGGACGCCCGAGGCTTCCGCCGCGTCCAGGAGCTCACCGAAGGCCCGCGGGGGCGCAAGGTCCCGTCCCCAGAACCCCAGATGGACACCGGTGAGCACCACCTCTTGGTGCCCCGAGTCCCGGAGCCGCCCCAGGCCCGAGCCGACCTCGGCCAGGGACAGGCTGCGGGACGGGCCCCGGGCGTAGGGCACGATGCAGTAGGCGCAGAAGCACGCACAGCCGTCCTGGACCTTGAGGAACGCCCGGGACCTGCCCTCGAACCGGTGCACCGGCTCAGGGGCCAGAACCCCCGCCTGCGAAACGCCCCCCACGAGAACGCCGCCGACCCCGGCCTCCAAGAGCTCCGGAAGCGCGTTCTTCTCCCTGTTGCCGACTACCGCGTCGACACCCAGGGCAGCCAGTTCCCCGGGGGCGACCTGGGCGTAGCACCCGGTGGCGACCACCCGTGCGCCGGGCACCGTGCGCCGGGCTCGGCGGACGAGGGCCCTGGCGTCCCGGTCCGAACGGTGCGTCACCGTGCAGGTGTTGATCACCACGGCGTCGGCGGGCTCGCCGAAGGGAACCACGACGTGCCCGCGGTCGCCGAGGCTCTCTTCCAGGGCCCGGGACTCGCACTGGTTGACCTTGCACCCGAGGGTCACCACCGAGACGCGAAGCGTCGCCGCAGCCCCCCGGGCGTCACGGGTGAACGGTGACCGTTGAGCCGTGAGCGGTGACGCCTGAGGGGTGATGAGGTGATCCGCGGTGGACGACATCCTTGGGTTCTCCGTCTTCAACTCTCAGCCTCTCGCTCCTCCGTCCTCCGTCCCCCGCCCCCCGATCCCTGCCCACCTCTGGTGGGTCCGCTGCCCTCGACCCACCCTACCAACGCTTGCACCGGCAGGTGCTGCCCTTGCACCAATCCACCCAATCCACCCAATGAACCGTCCTCCGTCCCCCGTCCTACCGGCCACGACCCACGGCGGTCACCGCTTCCTCTATCCATGCCCCTCCGAGGACAACGTCGCCTTCGTAGAAGACCGCGAGTTGTCCGGGGGCCACGCCGAACTGGGGCTCGACGAAGGTCACAAGAAGCCCTCCGTCCCGCTCCTCCACCCGGCACGCGACCTCGGGTGCGGCAGACCGGATCTTCACGGCACACCGCCGGGGGCCGTCCGGGGGTCTCGCCAGCCAGACCGGTTCGCCGGTGCGCAGGCCCTGGGCCAGCGCCTCTCGGCGGGGCCCCACCACCACTTGCCCCTTTCCGGGGTGCACCGCGAGCACGTGGAGCCGCTCCCGCGCCGCCACCCCCAGCCCTCGGCGCTGGCCCACCGTGTAGGCGTGCACGCCCCGGTGACGCCCCAGGACGGTTCCCTCGGCGTCCACGATGTCCCCCGGCCGGGTGCCCAGCCGATCTTCCAGGAAGGAAGCCAGCCCGCCCTCGGGGAGGAAGCACACGTCCTGGCTCTCGGCCTTCCGGGCCACCGGGAGCCCCCGTTCCGCCGCGAAGCGGCGCACCTCTGCCTTCGTCATCCCCCCCAGGGGGAAGCGGAGCCTCTCCAAGACCGACGGCCCCTCCGGGACGAGGAAGTAGGACTGGTCCTTGGCGAGATCCGCGCCCTTGCGCAGGCGCCGCGCGGGCCCCTCCCCCTCCAGGCGGGCGTAGTGTCCGGTGGCGAGGGCGCCGCACCCCAGAGCCCGGGACCGGTCCAGGAGCCAGCCGAACTTGATGCGGCGGTTGCACAGCACGCAGGGGTTCGGGGTGCGGCCCCCGGCATAGGAGCGCACGAAGGGCTCCACCACATCGGCGGCAAAGGCCGCGTGCGCGTCGAGGACGTAGAACGGGATCCCCAGGTGCCGCGCCACGCGGCGCGCGTCATCGGCGTCCTCGAGGGAGCAGCACCGGGACCGGTCCCACACCTTGAGGGTGAGTCCCACCACCTCCCAGCCCTCTTTCACCAGGAGCGCGGCGGCCACCGAGGAGTCCACCCCGCCGCTCAGCCCCACGGCGATCCTGCGCGACCCGCTCCCGGTCATACCCGGCCTGGCCGCCCCCCCTCCTCCCGGTCCCTCGCGTCCCCCGCCTCCGGCTCCACGCCCTGCACCCCGTGCTCTCTGCGCCCGGCCTCCGGCCCGGTGGGCCCCGCCCACGGTCGTCGGTCCGCGGTCCGCTGCCCCACGCCCTGCGCTCACTCCCCCTTCAGCCGGGGCAGGACCCGGGCCAGGGCATTCAGGAAGCGGTCCACGTCCTCGGGGCGGCTCGTGGGCCCCAGACTCACCCGGATCGCCCCGCGGACCCGCCACTCCGAGATTCCCAGGGCCGCCAGCACCGGCGACGGCTCCCCGGCGCCGGAGGCACACGCGGTGCCGGCGGACACCGCGACCCCCTCCAGGTCCAGGGCCTGGACGAGGGTCTCCCCGTCGATCCCCGGGAAGGACAGGCTCGCCGTGTTCGGCAGCCGCCGCGCCGGGTCCTCCGGCCCGTTCCACCAAGCCAGGGGCACGAGGCCCTGGACGGCGCTCACCACCCGGTCCCGCAGCCCCTGCGTCCACGCCGCGTCCGCCGCCCGATCCCTGGCCGCGCAAGCACAGGCCGCCGCCAGGGAGGCGATCCCGGGAAGGTTCTCGGTCCCCGCCCGCCGCCCCCGTTCCTGGACGCCCCCCAACAGGAGGGGCTCGACTCTGCCGCCCCGGCGCATGAAGAGGGCTCCCACCCCCTTGGCCGCCCCGAGCTTGTGCCCCGAGAGGCTGGCGGTGGCGCACCCGAGGTCGCCCGCCCGCAGCGGCACACGCCCCCACGCCTGCGTCGCGTCGCAGTGCCAGGGGAGGCCCGCCTCCTCGGCCTCCCCTCGGAACTGCCCCACCGGCT
This sequence comes from Deferrisomatales bacterium, assembly GCA_033551855.1. Lineage (GTDB taxonomy): Bacteria > Desulfobacterota > Deferrisomatia > Deferrisomatales > JACRMM01 > JBFLZB01. The sequence continues at coordinate 31,229 of JAWSUI010000037.1, read as the reverse complement.
GGAGGGCCCCGGTCTCGTGATTCGCCGCTTGGAGCACCCCGAAACCGACCTCTGCAGAGACAAAGGGTTCCGCGCACCCGTCCTCCCCCAGGGGCATCCAGCGGGCCTCCCAGCCGCTGTCCACCAGCGCCTCGAGGGGACGGAGCACGCTGGGGTGCTCCAGCCGCGCTGCGGCAAAGCACCGCAGCCGGGCCCCGGCCGCCAGGCTCGCCAGGGCCAGGTTGTTGGCCTCGGTGCCGCCGCTGGTGAAGACCACCTCACCCGGCTCGCACCCCATGAGCGCCGCAACGTCCTCGCGAGACGACTCGAGGAGCGCCCTCGCCTCCCTGCCCTCCCGGTGGGGGCTCGAGGGGTTGCCGAAGCGGTCCAGAGCCGCGAGGAGCGCGTCCCTGGCCTCGGCCCTGAGGGGAGCCGAGGCGTTCCAGTCCAGGTACGCCCGGTCGCCAGGGGCGGTCACCGGACCTCCGGAAGGCGCTCAACGGGGAAGACGAACCCAGGCCCCCCCGCGCCGCCGAGGAACGCCGCCTCCCACGGGGAAAGGAGGAGCGTGCGCCGGTACCGGAGCGCCGGATCCTCCAGGGCGACGGCCAGGCTCTCTCCCCCCCGAACCCACCGAGCGTGGACCCGGACCCCGGGCCGGCTCACGTCGCCCAGGAGCGCCTTGACCATCCGGTAACCCGAGAGCACCGCGCGCTCCGGGGGCCGGGCGAACCGCTCCAACTCCCGGTTTCGGGAGGTCCGCCCGTGCTGCAGGTCGTCCAGGAGGCAGGAGCGCTCTTCCGGTGTCATGGCCCGGATGGTACCCCAGTCCCGGCGCCGGAGGCCAGGCAGCCTGCACGGTCGGGCCCGAGTCGGCGAAGACGGGTGAAGCCCGGCGCACCGGGGCGCCTGGGACACCCATTCGACGTGCCGCGGGTCGCGGGGCGAAACGTCGGGGCTTCCGGACGCCCCTCGCCGAACAGGGGGGGAATCCTGGGAGACACGACCCCCTGGACCTCGGGCCCCCACTTGGGGGAGACTCGGGGCGCCCCGACGCGCCAGGAAAGAGAAAGAGAACCCCCATGCCCGACCGTCCCCCCGTCCAGAAGACGATAGCGGAGATCAACGAGAAGATCCGCGCCGGCAAGGCGGTGGTCGTCACCGCCGAGGAGATGGTCGACGTGGTAGGCACCGAGGGGGCCAAGGCGGCGGCCCGGCGGGTGGACGTGGTGACCACCGGCACCTTCGGCACCATGTGCTCTTCCGGGGCGTTCCTCAATTTCGGGCACACGCGGCCCAAGATGAAGGCGGCGAAGGTTTGGCTGAACGAGGTGGAGGCGTACGCCGGGGTCGCCGCGGTGGACTGCTACGTGGGAGCCACCCAGGTGGCGGAGGACGACCCCCTCAACCGGGTCCACCCCGGCCGTTTCGCGTACGGCGGCGGCCACGTCATCGAGGACCTGGTGGCGGGCCGGAAGGTGACCCTGCGGGCGACGTCCTACGGCACGGACTGCTACCCGCTGCGGGAGCACCGGTCCGAGATGCGGCTCGCGGACTTCCGGAACGCCCTCCTGGTGAACCCCCGCAACGCCTACCAGAACTACAACTGCGCCGTGAACCTCTCGGATCGGACCATCTACACCTACATGGGCGTGCTCCGGCCCCGGATGGCCAACGCCACGTTCTCGTCCGCCGGGGAGCTCAGCCCCCTGCTCAACGACCCCTACTACTGGACCCTCGGCACCGGCACCCGGATCTTCCTGGGGGGCGCACCGGGGGTGATCTCCTGGGCCGGCACCCAGCACGCCCCGGCCGCCGCCCGCAACGCGCGCGGCGTGCCCCGCGGCGGAGCCGGAACCCTGATGGTCACCGGGGACCTCAAGGCGATGGACCCCCGCTTCCTCCGGGGCGCCAGCCTGGTGGGATACGGGACGAGCCTCATGGTGGGCCTGGGCGTGCCCATCCCGGTGCTCCACGAGGAGCTCGCCTGGTTCACCGGAGTCTCGAACCGGGAGATCACGTGCCCGGTCGTGGACTACGGCCGCGACTACCCCCAGGGCGAGGGAGAGCCCCTGGGGGAGGTCACCTACGCAGACCTCCAGGCGGGCACGATCGCAGTCCGGGGCAAGGACGTGCCGGCCTCGCCGCTCTCGAGCATTCCCAGGGCCCGGGAGATCGCGCAGCTCCTGAAGGAGTGGATCTCCACCGGGCGGTTTACCCTGGGGGAACCGCAGGTCCCGCTTGCCAGCGTCTCGTGGGCGGGAACCGCCACGGGCACGGGGCTACGGGTCGAGAGCCTCGAGCGAAGGCCGGAGAGCGGGGAGGCGGCCGACGGTGCACGCTGATCCGGGGACGGGACCGGCCGGCGGGCCCATCGGTCACGGGTCGCCGGGCAGAGGTACCTGCTCCCTCGTCGATCCCCCGGCGACGCCCGTCGGGCCGGGAGCGGGGGAGCGCACCTATCGGTCCTTCGCCCGGACGGCCGGGCCGCGCACCGCGTTCCGGGTGCGGGTGGAGACGACGGATCTCTACCTCCGAGCCGACCGGGACCTCTCACCGGAAGCCCTGGAGGCTGCGCGGCGGGCCCGGCGCGAGGTGGAGGCGCACATCGCCGACCGCCCGGCCTTCGCCACGGCCCTGACTCCCCTGTCGGAGCCCGGCGGGGTCCTGCCGCCGGTGATCGCGTCCATGTACGCGGCGGGCCAGGCGGCGGGCGTGGGTCCCATGGCCGCGGTGGCGGGAGCCCTCGCCGGGGCGGTAGGACGGGAGCTGCGCCGCTGGTCGCTCGAGGTCCTGGTGGAGAACGGTGGGGACGTCTTTCTCGATCTCGCCGACGAGACGATCGTCGGCCTCTTCGCCGGGGGATCTCCGTTCTCCGGCCGGATCGGGTTGCGGGTAGCGCCGGGGAGCGCGCCCTTGGGGGTCTGCACTTCGTCGGGAACGGTGGGCCCGAGCCTAAGCTACGGCCGGGCTGACGCCGCCACCGCGGTGGCGGCGGACCCGGCCTTGGCGGACGCGGTGGCTACCGCCGTCGCCAATCGCGTCCGGGAGCCGGGGAATCTGGCGGCAGCGGTGGAGTGGGCCCTGACGGTCCCCGGCGTGCGGGGGGCCTTCGCGGTGCTGGGGGACCGGCTGGCCGCCGTCGGGGAGGTGGAGCTCGTGGCGCTGCGCAGTTGACGTTCGCCCGCCGCCGAAAGGCGGACGCAGGACGGCCGGGGGGAAGGGAGTGTCCATGGAGATCTCGACGAACGTCCTCCTGGTCTTCAAGCCCGACGTGATGTATCAGCCCGTGATCTATCGCCTGGCCCGGGAGTTCGACCTGGTCTTCAACATCCTGGAGGCGAAGATCTTCCCCCGGCTCGAGGGGCGACTGATCCTGGAGCTCCGGGGAGGCCCGGAGCGGGTGGCCGGGGGTGTGGCCTACCTGGAGCAGGCCGGGGTCGAGGTGACACTGATCGCCGACAACATCGGCCGTGACGAGGAGCGATGCGTTCACTGCGGGGCCTGCACCGCGGTGTGCCGCACCGGCGCGCTGGCGGTGGACCACCGCACCATGGAGGTGCGGTTCACGGCGGAGAAGTGCGCCGCGTGCGGCCAGTGCGAGCTCGCCTGCCCCGTCAAGGCGCTGGCCGGCGTCAACATCGAACGGCTGGGGGAGCCCCGCAGCCGGGACGCGTGACCGGGAGCGAAGCGATGGCGGAACGCCGCATCTATCTCGACTACAACGCGTCCACCCCCGTGGCGCCCGAGGCCCTCCGGGCCATGGAACCCCTCCTCCGCGACGGGTTCGGGAACCCGTCGAGCGCTCACTGGGCCGGCGTGCTTGCGCGGGAGGCCTTGGAGGCGGGCAGGGGTCGGGTGGCGGACCTCCTGGGCTGCACGCCGGGGGAGGTGGTGCTCACCAGCGGCGGGAGCGAGGCCAACAACGCCGCCCTCAAGGGCGCGTGGTTCGCCCTGCGTGAGCGGGGGGACCACCTGGTGACCACCGCCGTCGAGCATCTCGCCGTGCTGGAGCCCTGCCGGTGGCTCGAGGCTCTGGGGGCGCGGGTGACCCGGGTGCCGGTGGACGCCGGCGGGAGAGTGGACCCGGAGGACGTGCGGCGGTCCCTCGGACCCCGCACGGTGCTCGTGAGCGTCATGCACGCCAACAACGAGGTGGGGACGGTGCAGCCCCTGGCGGAGATCGCCCGGTACTGCCGAGAGGCCGGAGTGCTCCTGCACACCGACGCGGCCCAGTCGGTGGGGAAGATCCCTTCCCGGGTGGACGAGCTCGGAGTCGACCTGCTCTCCCTCGCGGGCCACAAGCTGTGTGCCCCCAAGGGAGTAGGTGCCCTCTACGTCCGGGAGGGGACCCCCCTGCACCCCCTGATCCACGGTGCCGGCCACGAAGGGGGCCGGCGGGCCGGGACGGAGAGCGCGTTCCTGGCGGCCGGCCTGGGGGCCGCCTGCTCCCTGGCCGGAGGCGACCTCGGGATGCCTCGGACCCGGGAGCTCCGGGACCGGTTCTGGGTCGGGCTCCAGGAGCTCTTCGGCGATCGGGTCGTCCGGAACGGGTGCACGTCCGCGGTGCTGCCCAACACCCTGCACGTCTCCTTTCTGGGGCGCCTCGGCAGCGAGGTCCTGGCGGGTCTGCCGGGCGTGGCGGCCTCCACCGGCTCGGCCTGCCACTCCGGGCGGATTCACGTCTCCCACGTGCTCCAGGCCATGGGGGTCGAACCCGGCCGCGCGGCCGGGGCGGTGCGCTGGAGCCTCGGCAGGGAGACGACCGCCCAGGAGATCGACACCGTCCTGGAGGAGCTGCGCCGGCTACCCCGGCACGGGCGGGCACCGTGACGCCTGTCCTGCCGCCGGCCCCGTCCCGCAAACTCTCTTTGCCCGCCGGCCGGCAGTGCCCGCGCGGCCGCCCAGGGGAGAGCCCCATGCACCGACTCCGGCTCGCATTCCTCTGCGCCCTCGTAGTCCTGGGCTCCCCCGCGAGGGGCCAGGAGGAGGCGCGTCTCAACGTGGACCAGGCGGTGGCCCTTGCCCTGACCCGCAACCACGACGTCCTGCGCGCCCGGGAGCGCCTGGCGGCCCAGGGGGGACAGATCCAGGAGATCAAGAGCCAGGTTTACCCCCAGGTGGGGCTCGAGGGGAGCTACCGCCGCAGCTACGACGAGAGCGTGCGCGACAGCGAGTTCTCGTCCCTGATACGGCCGGAGGTGACCGACAACTACGCCGTGCGGACCACCCTGCGCCAGAACGTGTTCAGCTGGGGGAGGGTTTCCGCGGCCGTCCGCGCGGCGGAGGCCGCCCTGAGGCAATCCCGGGAGGAGCTGGCCGGCGCGGAGCGGGTGGTCACGATCCAAGTGCACGATGCCTTCTATGAGCTGCTGTTGAGCCAGCGCCTGGTGGAGGTGGCGGAAGAGCGGCTGGAACAGCGGGAGCGGGTTCTCGACGTCGCCCAGAAGCGCTTCGAGGCGGGGGTGGTGAACGAGCTCGAAGTGATCCGGGCGCGAGTGGATGTGGCCAACGCCCGCACCCCGGTGATCCAGGCACGCAACCGGGTTCGACAAGCCCGGTCCCGACTGAACAACCTGATGGCGCGGGAGCAAACCGAGCCGCTGGAGGCCGATGGCTCCCTGGAGTACGTTCCGCTGGCGACGCTCACGCTGGAGGAGGTCGTGGACCGGGCCGTGGCGCGGCGCCCCGAGTTGGCCGCGCTGCAAGCGGCCCGGGAGGTCTCGGAGAGAAACCTCCAGATCGCGCGGGCCGAGGACAAGCCGGGGATCGATCTCGACGCCGAGTACGGCTTCGCGTCGCGGCACGTCGACCGCCTCGACACCGATCGCGAGCGCTGGGGCGCGGGCCTGACCCTGCGTTTCCCCCTCTTCGACGGCTGGAGGACCCGTGGCCTGGTGGCCCAGGCCCGCAGCCAGCTGCGCGACGTGGACCTCGCGGCCTCCCAGCTCCGGGAGGAGATCACCCTCGAGGCAAAGGTCGCCCTGGACGCGTTGGCCGAGGCCTCCGAGATCATCCCCGCGTCGAGCCTCAACATCGAGCAGGCGGAGAAGGCGCTGGAGCTTGCCGAGACCTCGTACCGCTACGGGGTGGCCATCCTTCTCGACGTATCCGATGCCCAGCTGGCCCTCACCGTGGCCCGAACGGACCACGCCCGCTCGCTGCGCGACTACATGCTGGCCAAGGCCCAGGTGCTCTCCGTGATGGGAGATCTGTGAGGACGCGCAGGAACACCGAACTACGTCCTGCGTCTGTCCTGCGTCTTGAACCCCGACCGGCGATCCTGTATAAGGCACGGTTCACACCGGCGGCCGCAGGGGCCGCCTCTCCTTGCTCCTGGCCCGGCCAGGGGCTGCCAACCCGAGAGGAGAACAGCATGGCCGAGATCTGGAGGCGGTACGAAACCTTGATGATCTTCGACCCCGAGCTGGGAGTCGAAGGCACCGAGGACATGATCCAAAAGGTTCGGGAGATCATCACCGGGAACGAGGGCCGTGTCCTCAAGACGGAGCGATGGGGCCTGCGAGACCTGGCCTTCGAGCTCAAGGGGCGCCGCAAGGGCTACTATCTCATCCTCGAGTATGCGGGCATACCCCGGGTGGCCAGCGAGCTCGACCGCCGGCTCAACCTCCTCGACACCGTGGTGAAGTTCCAGACATTGAAGCTGGCGGACGCCATCGACCCCAACGCCTTGCCGGAGCCGGTGGAGATCGCGCCCGAGCAGGTGACGGCGACCCCCACGGTGGCCCCGACCCCCACGGTGGCCCCGACCCCCACGGTGGCCCCGACCCCTGCCGAACGCGGCGAAGAAAAGGAAGGTAGCGGCGAGCAGACCGGAGAGGACGAGGGCTGACCCCCGAGGGGTGCCCCCTTGCAGGAGACAGATCCAGGGCGCCCGCAGGCTCCCTGAGAGAAGCAAAGGAGACCCGGACATGGCCAGACCCATTCGTCGCCAGCGGCGGCCCAAGGTTTGCCGCTTTTGCACCCACAAGGACGTCTCGCTGTCGTACAAGCAGCCGACCGTGCTGAACCAGTTCCTCTCGGACCGGGGGAAGATCGTGCCCCGCCGGATCAGCGGCAACTGCGCCCACCATCAGCGACTGCTGGCGGTGGAGATCAAGCGGGCCCGCAACGTCGCCCTCCTGCCCTTCACGAGCAATCTGAAGGCGTGAGTCAGCCAACCGTTCCCGGGCCCCCGCCCTGGCTGCCCGCCGCCGGGGCCGGGCTGCTCTCCGGCGGCCTCTTCGTCTCCTCGCTCTGGCTGCCCCCCTTCGGCTTCCTCGGCGCCCTGGTGAGCCCCCTCCCCCTGGCGCGGACGGCCTTGGGCCAGGGGCTTCGGGGAGCCGGGGTCGCCGTCGGGTGCGGGGGAGCGGTGCTCTACGTGTTGGCGGGGCCCGTGGCAACCGCGGTGTACGCCTCCCAGTTTGCCGCCGGCGGGTGCGCCTTGGGCCTTGCCCTGCGTGCCCGGGCGAAACCAGAGGTCGTCGTGGGGGCCTACGCGCTCCTGGCCATCGCGGCCTTCTGGCTTTCCCTGGGGTTTCTCGCGGTCGGGTCGGGGCTGGGTCCCCTGGACTATCTGGATCAGGCCCTGGGTCACGCCGTGGAGCAGGCCGGTGCGTTTCTCCTCCAGGGAGATGCCGATGCGGAGGCCGCCCTGGCCGTCCAGTCCTGGGCGGAGCAGACTCGGCGCGTGCTGTCGTTGACGTTTCCGGGCCTCTACGCGGTCCTGGCCATCCTGACCGGCTGGGTGAACGCCCTGCTCGCCCGGAGAGGCGCCGTGGAAGCCGGGGAAGGGGTCTGGTCCGGGTGGCGAGCCCCGGAGTCCTGGATCTGGGGCCTGATTGGGGCGGGTCTCCTGGCCCTCTTCGCCGGCGGCCCCCTGGGGACGTTGGCGTTGAACGTGTTCGTGGTGGCCCTGGGGATCTACTTTCTCCAGGGGCTCGCGGTGATCCATCATCTGTTCACGGCACGAGGTCTGCCACGGTTCCTGCGTGTCGCAGCCTACATCCTGCTGTTCGTGCAGCTTCCCCTGATGCTCGTGGTGGCTGCCCTGGGGGCCTTCGATCTCTGGTTCGATTTTCGAGCCCGCTGGTCGCCCCGGCCCCCGGAGGCAGGTCTCCACACCTGATGCCAAGAAACGGCCCACAGGAGGCGCTCCGATGAAGGTCATTCTGAAGGAATCCGTCGAGAACCTGGGCACCGTCGGGGACGTGGTCTCCGTCAAGGACGGATACGCCCGCAACTACCTGGTTCCCCGGGGGATGGCCATGATCGCCGATCCCCGGAACGTGAAGGCTCTCGAGCATCAGAAGAAGGCCCTCGAGAAGAAGCGCCTGCGGGAGGTGTCCAAGGCGCAGGAGCTCGCAGCAGCCCTGACCGGGACTCGTCTGGTCTTCCGGCGCAAGGCCTCGGAGCAGGAGCAGCTCTTCGGCTCCGTTACCAACCTCGACATCGAGGAGGCCCTGGCGCAGAAGGGGTACGCGGTGAGTCGGAAGCAGGTGGCCTTGGACCACCCTATCAAGGCACTCGGGGAATTTCCCGTAACCCTCAAGCTCCCGGGGAGCGTGAAGGCCAAGGTCACGGTCGTGGTGGAAAAGGAAGGGGAGGAGTAAGGGAGCCCATGGCCCCCGAGGATGCCGGCGCCCTCCAGCGGGTTCCCCCTCACAGCCTGGAGGCCGAGGCGGGGGTGCTCGGCGCGGTCCTCCTCAACAACGACGTCCTGACCCACGTTACCGAGCTCCTGGACCGGGAGGACTTCTACCGCACCGGCCACCGGCTTCTCTACGAGGTCATGCTCGAGCTCTTCGACCGGGGCTCGCCGATCGATCTGGTGACCGCGACCGAGGCCCTTCGCCAGAAGGGCCTGCTGGAGAAGTCGGGGGGTGCCGCGTACCTGGCCGGCCTGACCAACCAGGTGCCGTCGGTGGAGAATGCGGTCCACTACGCCCGGATCGTCCGGGACCGGTCCATTCTGCGCAAGCTCATCTGGGTCTCCACGGCGATCGCCAGCGAAGGGTACGGGTCGGAAGCCGAGGTGGGGGAGTACCTCGACCGGGCAGAGCAGGCGATCTTCGAGGTCACGGCCCGGAAGGTGCGGCCCTCCTTCACCCGGGTGAAGGACATCCTGAAGGACACGTTCGCCAAGATCGAAGAGCTCTACGAGAAAAAGGACCTGGTCACGGGGGTTCCCACGGGCTACCACGACCTGGACCAGCTCACTGCCGGGTTCCAGCCCTCCGATCTGGTGATCATCGCCGGCCGCCCTGGCATGGGCAAGACGTCCTTCGTGCTCAACATCGCCCAGTACGCGGCCATCGAGACGGGAACCCCCGTGGCATTCTTCAGCCTCGAGATGAGCAAGGAGCAGCTCGTCATGCGCCTGCTTTGCGCCGAGGCCCGCGTGGATTCGCACCGCCTGCGGCGCGGGATGCTCCGGGACTCGGACTGGCCCAAGCTCACGCGGGCCGCAGGAACCCTGGCCGAAGCCCCGATCTTCATCGACGACACCCCCGGCATCACAACCCTCGACCTACGCGCCAAGGCCCGGCGCCTCAAGAGTGAGGCCAACCTCGGGATGATCATCGTGGACTACCTGCAGCTGATGCGGGGTCGGGGCTCCTACGACGTGCGCGAGCAGGAGATCAGCGAGATCTCCCGTTCCCTGAAGGGCTTGGCCAAGGAGCTCTCCGTGCCGGTGGTGGCTCTCTCGCAACTCAACCGCGGCGTGGAGTCCCGGGCGGACAAACGCCCGCTCATCTCGGACCTGCGGGAGTCGGGAGCCATCGAGCAGGACGCCGATGTCGTCATGTTCATCTACCGGGACGAGGTCTACAACAAGGAAAGCGCCGAAAAGGGGATCGCCGAGATCATCGTCGGAAAGCAGCGTCACGGTCCCACTGACATGGTACGGCTGGCCTTCCTGAGCGAGTTCACGGCGTTCGAGAACCTTGCCCGGGGGTACGAGCAGCACTGAGAGGCCCGTGTCCCGCGGTCATTCCGAGGGATGAGACCGGTGGGAGGCAGAGACGCCGGTCCCCGGTGACCTGGATCCTCCACCACATCGTGGGCCGGAGTCCGGGAGCCCCGGAGAGCAGCGCCGTACTGCTGGGACCGGCCGGCCGACTCCGGCGCAACGGGTGAAGCCCGGCACAGCGGGGGCTTGCCGGGACACCCCTTCGAATTGACGCAGATTGCAGGGCGAAACGCAGGGGCTCCCGGAACCCGCTTGCCGAGCATGTGGCCGGGGATTCCGGGTGGGCTTTGCCGTTGGTGGCCCCGTGCGACTGTGCTATCCTCCCACCGCCGGCCACGCCCCGGGGCCTGCGCACCGCCGTCCTGCCGGGGTCGCTTCCTGAGGAGTTTCCCATGTTCGGCATGCCGGGCGGTAGCGAGTGGCTGATCATCCTGGTCATCGTGCTGGTGGTCTTTGGCGGGAAGAAGATCCCCGAGCTGATGGGCGGACTGGGCAAGGGCATCAAGAGTTTCAAGAGGGCGATGAACGAGCCTGACGCCATCGACGTCACCCCCGAAAAGCCCGAAGAGATCGCAGACAAGACCGGGGAGAAAGAAAAGACCGGGGGGTGAGGTATCCGGCGTCACCGGCCGGTGCGACCTGCGCTCCGCTCCCGGCTCCCATCCACTGAGCCGCCCACAGCCTGCCCCGCCACTATCCCTGAAACGCCCGCTCCTTTTTTTCCAGCTCCGTAGCCGCCGCCTCCCAGGTGCGGGTGAGCTCCTCCACTTTTCGACACAGCTCTGCCCGCTCCCGGGAAAGGGACGACGCGAGATCGCTTTCGGCGTAGGTGGACGGGATCGCGAGGGCGGACTCCACCTCGCCCAAGCGCACCTCGGCAGCGGCGATCTGGGCTTCGAGCCTGGAGACCTCCTCCCGCAGGGGGCCGGTCTCCCGACGCGCGTGCGCCCGACGCTCGGCCTCGGCACGCCTCGCGTCCCTACGGCCCGGTCGCGCCGGGGTGCCCTCCCCCGCGGCACCGGGCCGGCCAACCGTCGATGCCTCCCCCTCCTCGGCCCGCTTTCGGACGAAGTCGTCGAAAGTTCCCAGGTATTCCTTCAGTGTCCCACCGTCGACGTACACCACCCGCGTCGCGGTGCGGTTGATCAGGTCCCGGTCGTGGGTGATGAAGCAAAGGGTCCCGGAGAAGGTTTCGAGGGCCCGCTTGAGGACCTCGCACGCCTGCAGGTCCAGATGGTTGGTAGGCTCGTCCAGGAGGAAGAAGTTCCCCGGGTCGGACAGGAGCTTGGCGAGCACGAGACGGCTCTTCTCCCCCCCCGAGAGCACGGACACCCGCTTGTCGACGGCATCCCCGGAGAAGAGGAACGACCCGAGGACGCTGCGGAGCTCGAGCTCGCTGCGCAGTCCGGGAAGGGAGCGCATCTCCTCGAGGGCCGTGCGACCCGGGTCCAACTGCTCGAGCTGGTGCTGGGCGAAGTAGCTCACGCTCACCGCGTGTCCGTACTCCACCCGGCCCCGCAGCGGGGGCAGGGATCCGGCCAGGACTTTGAGCAGGGTGGACTTGCCGGCCCCGTTGGGGCCGATGAGAGCCACCTTCTCCCCCCTCTCGATCCGGAAGGTGAGGCCGCGGTAGACGGGTTTCCCCGCATACCCGGCGTCCACGTCGTCCAGGACCGCCACGGTGCGGCCGGACCGCTCCGGCTGGGGCAGGTGGAGAGTCAGGGCCACGGGAGCCGGGGGGGGCGGAGGCGGGGCCTCCTCACGCGCCAGCTGTCGCAGCCGTGACTGGACCTGACGCGCCTTGGAGGCCTTGTACCGGAACCGGTCGGCGAACGCCTCGGTCTGGGCGCGGCGGCGCTGCCAGTTCTCGTAGGCGGCCCGCGCCTGCTCCTCCCGCAGCCGGCGCTCCGCCTGGTACTGGGCGAAGCCCCCCTGGGTGCGGACGATGCGCCCCCCCTCCAGGGCCAGGACGCCCCTCACCACGCGGTCCAGGAAGGCCACGTCGTGGCTCACGACGAGAAACGCGCTGGGGCTGTCCTGAAGGTGCCCCTCGATCCACTCGAGGCTCACGATGTCCAGGTGGTTCGTGGGCTCGTCCAGGAGGACGAGGTCCGGCTCCCGCAGGAGGATCCGAGCGAGGGCGGCCCGCATCCGCCAGCCGCCGGAAAAGGAGGAGAGGCGGGCGGGGTGCTCCTCGGGCCCGAACCCCAGGCCGGCCAGGATCCGCTCCGCACGGGCCCTGAGGGCGTAGCCGCCCAGATGCTCGAAGCGGGTTTGCAGGTGCCCGTACCGCTCCAGGAGGCGCGGATCGCTCCCCCCCTCGCCCAGGCGGCTCTCGATCTCCCGCAGCTCCGTTTCCATGGAGCGAACGTCCTCGGCCACGTCCTCCACGTAGGCGAGCAGGGGCTGGTCCGACGCCGGGTCGGCTTCCTGGCGCAGATAGCCGACCACCAGGCCGCGCCGGCGCCGCACCTCACCCTCGTCCGCCCGCTCTTCGCCCGCCAGGATTCGCAGGAGGGTCGTCTTTCCTGCACCGTTCGGTCCTACCAGGGCCAGCCGCTCCCCTTCCCCCACCTGGAAGGAGGCCCTGTCCAGGACGGCCTGCCCCCCGTAGGACTTGCTCAGGTCTACGGCGTCGAGCACCGGCTCAGCCCCGATTCAGAAGGATCAGCACGCCGGCCCCGATGAAAAACGCCCCGGCGCCCAGACGCGCCCAATTTCGAGGAAGCCACGCCCCAACGACACTTCCGAGGAGGACCGCCAGGAGACTCGCGAGCACCAGGGCCAAGGACGCCCCCAGGAACACCGACAGGGGGCTCCGGCCGCCGGCGGCGAAGCTCAGGGTAGCGAGCTGGGTCTTGTCCCCCAACTCGGCCAGGAACACCAGACCAAAGGTCGTGACGATCGTCTTCCATTCCATGCGGAATCCTGGGAGGCAGAGTGAGGGGTTCCCGGGGAAAGCCCGAAAGGCACCTGCCCTGTGCGAGGCAGGTGCCGCGGCAGGGGAGGCCGGTTCGCGTGGAACCGGGCCAGGACAGCCATCGAGCCCGTCGGGTCAGGGACCTGTGGTCACCATCGCCGCACCACGATCTCCCCCCGCTCGACCTTGCGGCGCAGCCACTCGACGAAGAGGAGCTTCCAACGGGTCCGTGTGGCCGGGAAGATCAGGGAGAACCCCAGGCCGTCCGTCAGGAACCCGGGGGTCAGCAGGAGCGCTCCGCCCACGAGGAGAAGGGCGCCATCCACGATCTCCTCCCCCGGGGGACGACCCTCCCGAAGGCTCTCCTGGAGACGGCCGATCACCTGGAATCCCTGGAGCCGGGCGTAATGGGCACCGACCACCCCGGTGGCGACGATGAGGAGCACGGTGTTGAGCGCTCCCACAGCAGACCCGACCCGGACCAGGAGGTAGATCTCCAGGGCGGGGACCACGGTGAAGAGAAGGACCAGTCGAGCAAACACGCGCTCGCTCCCGAACAGCATGGGCACTCCCCCGGAGAGGCACCGACGCCCTCCCGGCGGGCTGCCGCGCGGCGGCAAGATTTTGCATTCTACACCAGGCCGTGCCCGGAAGTCGCCTTCCGGAGGGGCTCCTGGTAGAGTGTTTCCCGGGCGCGACCCGAAGGGGCCGCGCCGTCAGAGCTCCCGGGGGCCGCTGTCTCCCCGGCACCCGCTGCGGAAGGAACGGAGGGCTCCCCCAATGGACCGATTCGGATTTCTGGGCCTGGGCATCATGGGCAGCGCCATGGCGCGAAACCTCCTGAGAGCAGGGTACGAGGTGATCGTCTGGAACCGGACCCCGGAGCGGTGCAGCCCCTTGGCCGGCGTCGGGGCCCGCCTGGGGAGGACCCCCGGAGAGGTGGCCCGGGCCTGCCCCGTGACCCTCGCCATGGTCGCTGACCCTTCGGCCTCCGGGCAATTGTGTTTCGGGGACGACGGCGTTCTCGAGGCCATGGGCCCCGGGAAGGGCTACGTGGACTTCTCCACCGTCGACCCGGAAACCTCCCGCCGCATCGCGAGCGCGGTGCGCGCCAAGGGCGGGCGGTTCCTCGAGGCACCCGTCTCCGGGAGCCGCAAGCCGGCCGAGGACGGGACCCTGGTCATCCTGGCGGCCGGCGACCGCCCCCTGTACGACGACGTGCTCCCCGCCCTCGAGGTGTTGGGGCAGAAGTGTCTGTACCTGGGGGACGTGGGTGCCGGGGCCGCGATGAAGCTCGTCGTCAACCTCGTCATGGGAGAGATGATGGTGGCCCTGTGCGAGGCCATGGCCCTGGCAAGAAGGGCGGGGCTCTCCTGCGACGGGCTGCTGGACGTGCTGTCTGCCGGCGCCCTGGCCAACCCCCTGTTCGCCCAGAAGGGGCCGAAGATGCTGGCGGGGGATTTCGAGCCCTCCTTCCCCTTGAAGCATGCCCAGAAGGACTTGCGCCTCGCCCTGGCGCTCGGCGATCGCCTTGCCCAGCCCCTGCCGACGGCCGCGGCAGCCAACGAATGTTTCAAGGCAGCCCGGGCGCTGGGCGCGGACGACGAGGATTTCTCCGCGGTGTTCCGCGCCGTATCGGCGTGAACCGCGATCCCCGTACGGAGCCACGATCAAGGGAGGCGCCGGCACGTCGGGCATGGGGCGGGCCGCGGACGCCTTCCCGTCGGGAGGGTCGCTCTGCTATCCTCCGGCGATGGAACGGGCGAAGAGGATCCTGCGGGCGGCAGTGCGCCCCGAGCGGTGGGCAAAGATCGAGGGCGTGCTGCACCGCCGCCTGGGGGCCGTGCGGGTGGTGGTGGAAAATCTGCACCACCCCCACAACACCAGTGCGGTGTTGCGGACCTGCGAGGCCCTGGGCGTGCAGCACGTCCACGCCGTGGAGACCGAGGAGGACTTCGCCTTCAGCCGCCGCATCACGCTGGGGGCCCACAAGTGGCTCAGCCTGCACCGACACGAGAGCTTCGCCGAGTGCGCGGCGGAGCTCCGGAGCCTGGGGTTTCACCTCTACGCCGCGATGCTGGACCCCGCCGCCCTGCCCCTGGAGGAGGTGCCGGTCCAGGAGCCCGTGGCTCTGGTGCTCGGAAACGAGAAACGCGGTGTCAGCCCCGGCGCCCGGGCCTTGTGCGACGGCGCCTACACCATTCCCATGGCCGGCTTCGCCCAGAGCCTGAACATCTCCGTGGCCGCCGCCGTGAGCCTTTACAGCATCACCCGGCGCGTGCGAGACCTGCGCCCGGACGGGGGGCTCCTCGCCCCGGAGGAGCGGGCACGGCTACTGGAGTCGTGGCTTCCGAAGTCCGTGGCCTGCGGGTCGCGGGTACTGCGGGCGGTCAGGCGTTGAGACCGACCCAGGCCGCCGTCAAGAGTGCGCAGATCCCCACGGCCAGACACTCCTCATCCAGGTCGAAACGGGGGCTGTGCAGGGGCTCGGCCCGGGCCGGGTCGGCGCTGGCTCCCAACTGCAGGTAGCAGCCGGGCACCCGCTCCAGCAGGAATCCCATGTCCTCCGCCCCCATGGTACGGGCGGAGGGAACGAGGGCCTCCTCGCCGAGTACGGCCCGGAGGCCCTCGGACAGTTTCCGTGAGCCCTCGGGGTCGTTGCGCGTGACCGGGTACCCCTCGTCCACGATGCAGGAGAACCGGCCACCGTGGGCCGCGGCGATCCCCTCTCCCACCTGGCGGATTCCCGCGAGCAGGAGTTCTCGAACCTCCGCGGAGTAGGCCCGCACGGTCCCCAAGAGATCCACCCGGTCCGGAATGACATTGGAAGCGGTGCCGCCGTGGATCGCCCCCAGGGTCAGGAGCGCGGGCTCGAGGGGGTCGATCCGGCGACTGACCACCGTCTGCAGGGCGAGCACCCCCTCCGCGGCCATCACCACGGGGTCGATGCAGGCGTGCGGGTGGGCCCCGTGCCCCCCGCGGCCGTGGAACGCGAGGCGCAGGCGGTCCATGCTGGCCATCACCGGCCCCGGTGAGAGGCCCACCGCGCCCGTCGACAGTCCGGGCCACACGTGGAGAGCCGCCGCGAACCGGGCAGGGAAGCGCTCAAGGAGCCCCTCCTCGAGAAGGCGCCGGCATCCCCCCGGCCCCTCCTCGGCCGGCTGGAAGACGCACACCACCCGCCCCGGCAGGGGGATCGACCCGGCAGCCAGGGCATCGGCGACGGCCAGCAGCATGGCCGCGTGGGCGTCGTGCCCGCAGGCGTGCATCCGTCCTGGGTGGACCGACCCGAAGGGGAGACCCGTTTCCTCGGCCACCGGCAGAGCATCCAGATCGGCGCGCAGGAACACCGACGGCTCGCCCCGGCCCAACACCGCCACTCCCCCGGTCCCAACGGCCGCGCGCTCGAAGGAAATCCCGCGCTCGGCGAGGAACCCCTCCACGAACCGCGTGGTCTCGAGCTCCTGGAGGGCCAATTCCGGAATCCGGTGAAGCTCCCTCCGCAGGCGGGTGGCGAGCTCGGCCCGTTCCCGGGCCGCCCTGCGGATCGCTTCGGGAATCGTCACGGGCGCTTCAAGCCCCGCCGGTGCGCAGGAAGACCATCTCCGTCACCCGGGCCACCTCGGTGGCGCCCTGGAGCACGTCCACCGAGACGCGGGCGATCCGGCCCTGGGTGTCCACCACCCGGGCGCGGGCCTCCAAGGCCTCCCCCGGGTCGGCCCCCTTGAGGAAGTGGATCTCGCAGTTCAGCGGCAGCCCCACATACCCCAAGGAGTTGGCCGCCGCGGCCATGACCTGCTCCGCCAGGGCAAAGACGGCCCCCGTGTGGGTGTATCCGAGAAAATTCGGCAGTTTAGGGCTGGCCGGCAGGCGGGCCGTAGCTCGCCCGGGCTCGAACTCGGTGAACACGATCCCCAACTCCTGCGCCAGGGGCGACTCGGTCAGGGATCGCTCCAAAGTCTCCAGACTCTCCGTGAGGATCGCCTCACGCACCGCTGCAGGGGGGGTCGATTTCTGGGTCATGGACGTCTCCGCGCCTTGGTCGTGGGGTGGTTCGATCCTGAGCAGTACCATAGAGCCCCCCGCCCTGCAACGGTCAAGCCCCGCAGTCAACCCGCGCGGCCCATCAGGCCCGGGATCCTGCAGCCACCGGCGGCCGGGGGAAGGCCCCGGCGGTCTACCGCAGGGCCCCCAAGGGGGAGGCGCCGGCGAGGTCCGGCGCTCTTGTGCCGCCTCGCGGGGCGGGATGGGAAGCGGTGGGCGACTCAACTCCTCGGATGGTGCCTGCGCACCAGATCGAGGAGCCGCTGGCGGGTGATGTGGGTGTAGACCTGGGTGGTGGCCAGATCGGCGTGCCCCAGCATCATCTGCACGCTGCGCAGGTCGGCGCCGCCCGCCAGGAGGTGGGTCGCGAAGGAATGGCGCAGGGTGTGGGGGCTCACCGAGCTGCTGACCCCCGCCGCGCGGGCCGCCTGCTTGACGCGCTTCCACAAGGACTGGCGCGACAGGCGGCGGCCGAACCGGCTCAGGAACACGTGTCCGTCGCGCCGTCCCTTGAGCAGCAGAGGCCGGCCCTGCTCCAGGTAGTCGCGAAGGGCCTCCAGGGCCCGCCCGCCCACGGGGACGATCCGCTCCTTCGACCCCTTCCCGAGGGGCCGCACAAACCCCAGGGACAGCTCCACCCTGTCGAGGGTGAGCCCGGCTGCCTCCGAAACACGCAAGCCGGAGGCATACAGGAGCTCGAGGAGGGCGCGGTCCCGCAATCCCTGGGGGTCCTGGGACCGAGGGGACTCCACGAGGGCGCGGGTCTCCTCGGCGGAGAGGGTGCGGGGCAGGGTCTTCCAGAGCTTGGGCGACTCCAGGCGTTCCAGGGGGTTCTCTCCGGCGAGCCCTTCCCGCACCAGAAACCTGTAGAAGGCCCGGAGGGCGGATAATCGCCGGGCGGTGGTGCGGGCCGAGAGCCCCCGGGCCCGCTGCGCCTTGAGCCAAGAGAGCACATCGCGGCCTCGCGCCGTGTCGGCCTCGGGGCGGCCGGCGCCGCCCAGGAAGGCGAGAAAGGCCGAGACGTCCCGGGCATAGGCGTCGACCGTGTTGCGGGAGAGACCGCGTTCCACCAGGAGGTGGTCCAGGAACACCCCGAGAAGGTCCGGCGCAGCGCGCTGCGCGGTCTGCCCGCCCGCCGCGGAGGTCACAGCCCCTGAGACCGTGGGCCGGACGCGCGGCCCGCTTGCGTGCACACCGGCTCGCTCCTCTCGCGGGGACGGGGGCTGGCCGCCGGGGCTCCCCCCGTCGGGTCGGGGATCTGCATCCCCATCCCCTTTCCCATCAGGATCGGGTTCGATCGCGGGTTCGGAGTCCGGGTCGAAGGTCGTCGGCAATCCCGATACCGATGCCGATGAAGAACCCCGGCTCTCCCCGTCACGGCCCCTCACCGGGGCACGGCCGTCAGATGGGCTTTGCCTGCCGCAGGGGCAGGCGCAAGGTCACCGTGGTGCCCACTCCAGGCTCACTCGCGATGTCGACGTCGCCCCCGTGACGGGTCACGATCCGGTGGACCATCGTGAGCCCCATACCCGCACCGGTCATCTTGGACGTGTAGAAGGGGTCGAAGACGTTCGCGAGCTCGGCCTTGGGGATGCCGCACCCGGTATCCCGGAACCGGGCCCGAATCGCCTCCGCATCCCGGGAGAGGCTCACGGCGAGAACCCCTCCGGGCTCCATCGACTCCAGGGCGTTCTGGATCAGGTTTCCCAAGGCAATCAAGAGGTTTCCCCGATCCCCCTGGATCGGGGGCAGGTCCGGATCGTAGGAGCGCACGATCTCGACCCTTCCCCCCTGGACCAGACCTTCTCGTTTCGCCAGAGCCTCCTCGAGCACCTCCGCCAGGTCCACCGGCTCGTACGGGGAGATCATCAGGGCCTTGAAGCGCACGATCTCCTCCACCATGGACTCGAGTCGCTCCACCTCCTTGATGATGTGTTCGGCATACTCGCGAAGGGCGTCGCCCTCGGGGAGGCGGTCGCGAATCCGTCGGGCAAACCCCCCGATGGTCACCATGGGGTTGCGCACTTCGTGGGCAACCCCCTCGGCCATCTGCCCCAGGGCACCTAGCTTCTCCTCCGTGAGGCGTTTGTCCTGGAGTGTGCGCAGGTGGAGCAGGCTCCGAACCCGGGCCATGAGCTCCTGGGGGTTGAAAGGCTTGGTGACGTAGTCGTCGGCTCCGGTATCGAGTCCCCGGATCTTGTCAGGCACCTCCCGCTTGGCCGTGAGCATGATGACGGGGATCGCCCGGGTGCCGTCTTCGGTCTTCAGACGGCGGCACACCTCGAAGCCGTCGAGCTTGGGCATCATCACGTCCAGGATGATCAGATCCGGGTGCTCCTCGGCCACCCTCAGGAGGGCCTCCTCCCCGTCGTTGGCCTCGCACGTGCGGTACCCCGCCGCCACGAGGCGCTTGGACAGGAGCTCCACGTTGTCCGGGTTGTCGTCCACGACGAGGATCTTCGGGGGGTTGCTCACGACGACCCTTCCTGGAGGAACCCGGCCACCGTCTCCGGGAGCCGGCGCACGTCCACGGGCTTGGAGAGATACCCGTCGCACCCGGCGGCCAGGGCCCGTTCCCGGTCGCCCACCATGGCGTACGCGGTGAGCGCCACCACCGGAACCCCGCGCAACTCAGGGTCTTCCTTGAGGCGGCGCGTGGCGTCGAAGCCGCTCATGCCCCTCAGGTTGAGGTCCATGAGCACGAGATCCGGGTGCTCGCGGGCGGCCAGGTCGAGGGCCTCCTCGCCGCTCGACGCCTCGAGAACCCGGTACCCCTGCCGGGTGAGGACCTTCACCACCAGGGCGCGGTTGTCCTCGTTGTCCTCGACCACCAGCACCGTCGCGCTCACGCCCCACTCCTCTCGGAGAGCTGCCGGCGCGGGAGCCATACCGTGAAACGGCTCCCCTCGCCCTCGCGGCTCTCCACCTCGATGGCACCCCCGTGCATCTCGATCAGGCGCTTGGCGATACTCAGGCCCAAGCCGGTGCCGCTGTGGGTCCGAGTGATCGTGCCGTCCAGCTGCTTGAAGGCCTCGAAGATCTCCGTCTGCGCGCTGGCAGGGATCCCGATCCCGGTGTCGGCGACCGTGAGCCGAACACCGACCCGGCGGTCGCGCCGCCGCGGCCCCACGGTGACGGTGACCGACCCGCTGTCGGTGAACTTGATAGCATTGTTGACCAGGTTGTTCAACACCTCGCGGGTCTTGTTGGGATCCGCGGCGACCCGCAGGTTTCCCGCCTCCAGCACGGCGCGACAGGCAATCCCCTTGCTCTCGGCCAGGGTCCGCTGATCGTCCACCACCTCCACGGCCAACTGTCCCAGGTCGAAGGGATGAATCTCCAACTCCATCCGGCCGGCCTCGATCTTGGAGAGGTCGAGGATGTCGTTGATCAGGCGCAGCAGGTGCTGAGCGTTCTTCTCCACCCGCTCCAAGCTCTTGCGCTGCTCGCCGGTCACCGGGCCATCCACCTCGTCGAGGACGAGCTGGGTGTAGCCCAGGATGGAGTTCATCGGGGTGCGCAGCTCATGGCTCATGTTGGCGAGGAACTGGCTCTTGAGCCGGTCCAGTTCCTGGAGGTCCCGGTTGGCGCTCTCGAGCTCCCGGGTGCGGTCCCTCACCTTCTCCTCGAGGGTGCGGTTGAGCTCACGGACCTCCGAGTAGAGGCGGGCGTTGAGGATGGCCAATGAGAGCTCGCTCGCCAGAGCCTCGAAGGCCTCCACGAACTTCTCCGAGAAATACCCCTTTCGGGTATGACTCGAGGCCACCAGCACCCCGAGCACCTGGTCCTCGTGCACGATGGGGGTGGCGATGATGCACCGGAGGCCCGGGGTCTCGCGCACCTCGAGGGGCACCGTCCGTCCCACCAGCGCTGCGTCGGACAGGAAGACGGTCTTCCGGCCCAGGACCGCCTGCCCCACGTAGGAGTGGGGCTCGGGCTCCCCATCGAGGGCTCGGTCGTAGCTCTTCAGACAACCCCGGGTGAGGCGCGGCCGCAGCCGCCCTGCCTCCATCAGGAAGACCCCGTGGCACTCCAGGCCGAACTCTGCGGCGATCAGGTCCAGCACCGCCCCGATCGCCTCCCCCTCGTCCAGGGTCGCCGCCACCCGCTTGGACGCCTCGAAGAGCACCGAGAGCTCGACCACCCGCCGCTGAAGCTCCTCCCGGCTCTCCTCCAGGGAGAGGGACACCGCGCCGAAGACATCGAAGATCTCCTCGAACGTGGTCCCCTTCAGCGCCAGGTAGCGCTCCACCACCTGGCTCGCCGCGGCCGGTCCCACGGCACCTGCCAGGGTCCGCTCCACGAAGGCTCTGAGCTCGAGCATGGTGTGGTCGGAAACGACGGCGTCCGCCTGTTGCGGCCTCGCCCCGAAGAATGCCTGGAAACTCTCCTGGGCCCGGTGCGGGCCGATGAACTTCGCCAGCAACCCCTCGAGCTCGCCCACGGAAGGCGCTCGGGCCATCCGGAGCCCGACCCGGCGCCCTTCGGGCCGACCCAGGGCGTCCACGAAGCGCGGGATCTGCTCGGCCTCCGTCACCGAAGGACGGGTGAACAGACTCACGGCGATGAAAGCCCCTGCGTTGAAGAAGGTCGACCAGAACAGGCCGTGGGACCACAGGTCGAGCCCCTCGAGCCCGAGAAAGGCGGTGGGGCGGAGGAGGGACAGGCCCAGAGGCCCCTCTTCCAGGAAGTGCGGGGACAGCCAGCCGGCCTGACCGAGGGCCGGCACCAGGAACAGGTACACCCAGGAAGCGAACCCCAGCAGGAGGCCGGCCATCGCCCCCCGGGCCGTGGCGTTGCGCCAGTACAGCCCCCCGATCACGGCCGGGGCGAACTGGGCCGCCGCCGCGAAGCTCAAGAGCCCGATGTTCACCAGCATGAACTGCTCGCCCAGGAGGCGGTAGTAGCCGTACCCCAGGAGGATCACCCCCACGATGCCCGCCCGCTTGATGTGGATCAGATAGGGAGCGAAGTTCCTGGGCCAGCCGATCCACAGAAGGATCGGCATGGCCAGGTTGTTGAGCACCATGGTGGCGATCGTCACCGAGGCGACCACCACCATGCCCGTGGCCGCAGAGAGCCCCCCAAGGAACGCCACCAGGGCCAGGATCTGCGAGCCCTGGTGCAGGGGCAAGGTCAGCACGAAACTGTCGGCCAGGGTGGCGTCGCCGAAGACCAGGAGGCCGCTGAATGCGATCGGCGCCACGAAGATGTTGATGAGGAACAGGTAGAGCGGGAACAGCCACATGGCCCCACGGATGTGCTCCTCCGAGCAGTTCTCCACCACCATCACGTGGAACTGGCGAGGGAGGAGCATGACCGACGCGATCGAGAGGTAGATCAGCGTGAACCAGGCTGCGAAGGCACCCGGCTCCCCCCGGCCGAAGGTCAGTAGACTGGCGTGCTCCGGATGCTCGGCAATCCTCCGGAAGATGTCGCCGAAGCCGTCGAAGACCCACCAGGTCACGAACGCCCCCACCGTGAGAAGGGCCAGCAGCTTGACCACGCTCTCCAGCGCGACGGCGGCGACCATTCCCTCGTGGCGCTCCGAGGGGTCGAGGCTCCGGGCGCCGTACATCCCGCCGAACACGGCCAGGACGATCGCCACCACGAAGGCGGTGTCCTGGTAGAAGGGACTCGGCAGGGAGAGCGCCCGGACGAGGCCGCCGTCGGACGCCTGGGTCAGGAGCTCGAAGGTGCTCGACACCGCCTTGAGCTGCAGGCCTACGTAGGGGGCGTTGCCCAGGACGGCCATGACGGTGACGAGAGCCCCGATCTTTCCGCTCTTCCCGTAGCGGAACGCCAGGAAGTCCGACAGGGACGTCACGTTGTTGGCGCGGGCGATCCGCACCATCTTCCGGAGGAGGGCCCACCAGGAAAAGGCGATGAGGGTGGGACCGAGGTAGACCGCCAGAAATTCGAACCCCGAGACGGCGGCCCGCCCCACGCTGCCGTAGAACGTCCACGACGTGCAGTAGACCGCGATGGACAAGGCGTACGTGAGGGGATTGGAGATGATGCTCCGCCCCCGGTCCTTCCGGCGCTCGGCCCAGTACGCCACTCCGAACAGGAGCAGGAGGTACCCGAACGCGATGAAGGCAACCCGCGTGGGGGTGAGGAGCATCTACTCCTCCTCGGGTGGGGCTCGGCCCAGGGCCCAGACGTAGAGGCCGATGACCGCGATGCTCCCGGCCCAACCCACGAAGAAGTACACCACGAGGAGGGGAAACCCCAAGATCTGGACCGGCCGGTTGAAGATGTGGAGGAAGGGGTAGTTGATCATGAACGCGCCCAGGACGAACGCGATCCACCACCACTGCCGAAGTTTGCCCCGACTCCAGCCGCCCACGGGACCCTCCTCACACCACGGTGAGCACTTGGGGCGACGGGGTGAGCCGTTCCGCGCCGTCG
This sequence comes from Deferrisomatales bacterium, assembly GCA_033551855.1. Classification (GTDB taxonomy): domain Bacteria; phylum Desulfobacterota; class Deferrisomatia; order Deferrisomatales; family JACRMM01; genus JBFLZB01. The sequence continues at coordinate 7,902 of JAWSUI010000037.1, read as the reverse complement.
GCACCCACCCGAAACGTGTCCTCGATCCCCACCACCCCCCTGCCGGCGAACACGAACTTCGGCTCCACGGCGAACACCATGCCTTCCTCGAGGGGCGCATCGAATCCACGGGCCAGGAACGGGAGCTCGTCGACCTCCAGCCCGATGCCGTGCCCCACGAAGCTCACCCTCTGGACCTCCCCCATGAAGTGCCCGGCGAAGGGAGAGGCGGCAGCCGCCTCCAGCGCCGCCTCGTAGAGTCGGGAGGCCGGCACTCCCGGCCGGGCCGCTTCGACCACGGCCCGCTCCACCGCCAGAGCCGCCTCGAAGGCCCGACCAAAGGGCTCCCGGGGCTCTCCCAAGGAGAAGATCCGTGTCTGGTCCGAGAGGTACCCGGCGCTGTTTCCCACGAGGTCCACCACCACCGGGTCCCCGGGCCGGATGGGCCGGCGGCTCGCCCCCTGGGCCAGGGCCGGCGCCGCCCCGAGCCCTCCGGTGGGAGCATCCAGAAAGGACGGCTGCGCGGCGGCCGCCCCCGCCATGACGTGTCCGAAGAAGAGCTCCTGGTTGAACCCTCTCATCCTCACCAGGCCTCCGTGACCCCGCAGCCGAAGCTCGCACTCCACGCGGGCCGAGAGCTCCAGCTCGGACACCCCGGGAAAGAGGTAGCGGGGAACCGTCTCCACCGCTTCCGCTACCGCCCGGGCGGCCTCCCGAATGCGCTCCACCTCCCAGGGGCTCTTCACGGCCCGGGTCCGCTGGATCGCCCGGGAGGCGTCCCGGAGCTCGACCCCGGCAAGGAGAGCCTCCAGGCGGTTTCGTTGGGTCGCCGGAAGCACGTCCTCCTCCACGCCCACGGGGGATGGGAGCTCGCCCAGGGACGCTCGGATCCGACCGGCCAGGTCCCGCAAGCTTCCGAGGGCCTGCACCGGCAGGGGGCTCTCCCGGCCGGCGCGGTCGGGATCCCGCCGCACGAGGACGAGGGGATCCCCCTCCACCGGGACCACCACATACCCGGCCTGCATGGTTCCCGAGAAGTAGTAGCGGTCCACGTTCTGCACCAGGACCGCCCCGGCCAGACCCTCGGCAGCGAGGTGCACCTGGAACCGGGCCGCACGTTCTCGGAGCTCCTGCACCGTCACCGACGGCACGGCATCGCACTCGCTCACCCGATGTCCTTCTGTCGGATCGCACACCTCGCGCCGGGGCAGGCCTTCCGGGGCCGCGGCCGCCGTCCTCCTACCGGGCCTCGCCCCCCGCCCCGTCCCCCGGCCGAGACCTGCTGCGAAAACGAATCGTGAGGGGAACCCCCTCGAACCCGAAGACATTCCGGAGCCGATTCACCAGGAACCGCTCGTAGGACACAGGGACACCGGCCCCGTGGCTGGCGAAGGCGGCAAACCGGGGGGGGGCCGTGGTCACCTGAGTCATGTAGTAGATCCGGGTGCGCTTGCCCCCGACGACGGGGGGGGCCAGCTCCCGCAGAGCCGCCTCGAGGAAGGCGTTCACCTGGGAGGTGGGCACCCGCTTGACCCATTCGGCGTGCACCCGTTGCACTGCCTCGAAGACCTTGGGAACACGTTGGCCCGTCAGTGCCGACAGGCTCAGGATGGGCACGTGGCCGTGGGGCCCGAGCCGGGCCCGCAACTCCTTGGCCGCGCGGTCGAAGGTCTTCGCGTCCTTGGCCGCCGCGTCCCACTTGTTGAACACGAGCACGGCCCCCCGTCCCCCCTTCTGGGCCAGGTTGAGTATCCGTGCATCCTGGTCGGTGAACCCCTCGGTGGCGTCGATCAGGATCAGGCACACGTGGGCACGGTCGATGGCGCGGATGGCGCGGAGCGCGCTCCACCGCTCCGCACCCGCCTCCACCCGCGTCTTGCGGCGGATGCCCGCGGTGTCGATGAGCACGTAGTCGCGGCCGAAGGCGCGGACCTGGGTGTCGATGGGATCCCGGGTGGTTCCGGCCGCGGCACTGACGGCGAGGCGCTCCTCCCCGAGGAGGCGGTTGACGAGGGAGCTCTTGCCTACGTTGGGCCGGCCGAGCACAGCCACCCGCACGGCCTCGTCCTCGGCGTGGGGACGGGGCGCGGAGACCGGGACCCGCTCCTCCACGGCGCCGACCAGCTCCCCCACCCCGCGGCCGTGCTCCGCCGAGACCGGGATGACGTCCGGGAACCCCGTGTCGTGGAACTCAAGGGCGGCGGACTCCGTGGTGGGGCCGTCCACCTTGTTCACCACGAGGATCACGTCCTTGGACCGCTGCCGCAGGTAGCGGCCGATATCCCGGTCGGCGGGCAGCAGCCCCTGGCGCACGTCCGCCACGAACAGGATGAGGTCGGCCTCCTCCACGGCGTAACGGGCCTGTCGACTGGTGAGGGTGATGAGCTCGTCCCCCGCATCCGTCTCGAGCCCCCCCGTATCCACCAAGTGAAAGCGGCGGGGGCCCCACTCCACCTCGGCGTAATGTCGGTCCCGCGTCACTCCGGGCACGTCTTCCACGATCGCCTGACGCCGTCCGACGAGGCGGTTGAAGAGGGTGGACTTGCCCACGTTGGGCCGGCCCACGATGGCGACGATCACGGCTCCACCTCGTACCCGTAGCGCCGCAGGCCTCGGGGATCCTTGGTCCAGTTCTTGTCCACGCTCACGTGCAAGTCCAGGAACACCCGCACCCCCAGCAGTGCCTCCAGATCCAGCCGAGCCCGGCGCCCCACCTCCCGGATCAGCCCCCCACCCTTCCCGATCACCATCCCCTTCTGACTCTCGCGCTCCACGTGGATCGTCGCGTGGACGACCACCAGGCCGTGGTCCCTCTCCTCCCAGCTCTCCACCGTGACCGCCGCGCTGTAGGGGATCTCCTCGCCCATCAACTCGAAGACCTTCTCCCGGATGAACTCCTGGGCGATGAAGCGCTCGCTGCGGTCCGTGAGCATATCCTCGGGATAATACTCGGGTCCTTCCGGCAGCAGGGCTGCCAGCGTCTCCAGGAGTCCCTCCACACCCTCACCGGTAACGGCCGAGAGGCGATGACACGAGTGAAACGGGAGCAGGTCCACAAAGACTTCCGTGGTCGCCGTGCCGATGTCCACCTTGTTGACGGCCAACAAGACGGGCACGGGAGAGGACCGCAGCCGGGCCGCCAAGGCTCGGTCGTCGCCTCGCACCCCCTCGGCGGCGTCCACCAGCAAGACCACGGCATCCACGTCGGGGAGGCAGGACAGCGCCTCCCGGACCATGAACCGGTTGATGAGCTTGGCCCTTTCGTGAACCCCGGGAGTGTCGAAGAACACCATCTGCACCGGTCCCCGATTGAGGACCCCCGCCAGCCGGTTCCGCGTGGTCTGGGGCTTGGAGCTCGCGATGGCGATCTTTTGGCCGAGGAGGCGGTTGAGCAGGGTGGACTTGCCCACGTTCGGCCGGCCCAGCAGGCCTACAAACCCCGACCGTGAGATGGCAGGCCCTGTCATCGTGGACGTTTCAGCGCCGTTCTACCGCATCCCCAGGCCCGGGTTGTCGGGGGCGCCGTCCTTCCGGTAGATGAACAGCGTCCGATTGGTCTGCAGGTCCTTCTGATCCCGGGCCGCGAGCACGATACGATTGGAGCCCTTTTCGAGGGAGACCTCCAAGCGGACCGGGAGCTTCCTCCCACCCTCTCGGTTTCGCTCGTAGGCAATCTGCTTGTCTCCCAGATAGGCATAGAACTCCTTGACCTCCTCGTCGTCCGTGACCTGGATCTCGAGCACGACCGACTCCTGTGAGGTCCGCAGAGGGGGCGCCGTCTCGAAGTCCAAGACCGGCGGCTTGCGTGTATCCCGGGCCTGGTACGGCCGGCCCGCCTCGAACACCAAGGTGTCGGAGAAGAAACTCCCGTACTCGCGATCCGCAAGACTCAGGATGACCGAAACCTTCCCCTCGTCGTCCGCCTTCACCAGGCGAAACACCATGGCAGCCTCGGCGGACGCACCGGCTTCCAGCCCCTCGATGCGGCGGCGCGCCGTCTCCAGGTAGAGCTGCTCCTTCTCGTCTCCCCGGATGTTCACTTCCACCGCTTGGCTTGCTACCCCGCCGCGGTTGATGACCCGCACCAGGAGCCGGGCCCGCTCTCCCTCCTCCAGGATTCCGTCACCGGACCGGGAGCGATCCTCGACATTCTCGTCCGACAGCTCATAGACGTAGGCAAACTCCGGCCGGGGCGCCGCCGCCATCCGAACCTTTGCCAGTCCCTCACCCGCCGCTGCCCCCTCCCCCTGCCGGAGAGCCAGCCTCATGGTGTCCCAACGGTCCAGGGCTCCCCGGGGCACGGAGATCCGGCCCGACCAGGAGCGTGTCTCCCCCGGGCCCACCGTGCCGAAGACGAAATCGAGATTCCGCAGCAGAGGGTTGTCCGACTCGCTCCGCCCCCACACCCGGTACGCCGGGCTCACCCCGGTGTTCCGGACGGACAATGTCACCTCGCCCTCCCCACCTCCTTCGAGGCGCACCTCGGGCCCTGCCTCCACCACGAGCTCGCCCTCCGGTACCGCCGGGCCCTGGGTCCAGTCCACACCCAGGTCCTGCAGGGCGGCGGAGATCCTGCGATCCTCCTCGGCCCGCACCTGCTCGAGCACCGGCGCGGCCGCCTCGAGCAAGGCGGCCCGCGTCCGCGGCAGCTCCGCAGGCTTTGTACGGGACAGGACCCGCCGGGCGAGCCGCAAGGGGAAATCCGTCTCGAGCCGGGCCAGTTTTTCCTCCCGGCTCAACTCCGCAAAGCTTCGCTCGCCTTCCTCGGCCCCGGCGGCCTCGTAGTACGGGACCTCGGCGCCCTGGAAGTGGGCGGAGTTTCCCCACTCCCGGAACGCGTTCTCGAAATCCGCCTCCTCCACGTGGCTCGGCGCAGGACCGATGCGCGCCCTGCCCGTCTCGGCCTGGACGGGGTACACGGAAATATCGGGCTGCACCCCGATCGACTGGATCGAGACGTCTCCGGGGGTCAGGTACTGCGCGACGGTGAGCTTGAGGGCTCCGCCGTCCGTGAGTGGATAGAGCTTCTGGACGGAACCCTTGCCGAAGGTCTTCTGCCCGATCACCAGGGCCCGGGACTCCCGGAGGGCGCCGGTGACAATCTCCGAGGCCGAGGCGCTTCCCTGGTTCACCAGCACCACCACCGGCCTGCGGGTAATCAGGTTACCCCGTTTGGCTTCGGCCCGGGAATTCGCGTCCTTCTCGGGGCCCCTGGTGGAGACGATCACACCGGAATCCAGGAAGCCGTCGGAGAGCTTCACGGCCTGCTCCAGGAGCCCCCCTGGGTTGTTCCGGAGGTCGAGGACGATCCCCCTGAGGTCGGGATTGGCCGCCTCCGCAGCCTTCACGGCCTTGCGAAGCTCGTCCGTGGTGTCCTTCTGGAAGTTCTTCACCTTCACGTAGAGCACCGGCTCCTGGGCTCCCCCCAGCACGTAGCTCTCGACGCTTTCAACGTGGATGACCTCCCGAGTGAAGGGGATCTCTCGGGGCTCGGGCCACTGCTCCCTGGAGATCGTGAGGACCACCTGGGTTCCGGGCTCCCCCCGCATCTTGTTCGCCGCGACGTCGACGGGCATGTTGATGGTGGGCTCCCCGTCGATCAGGAGGATCCGGTCTCCGCTGCGCAGGCCGGCCCGATCCGCCGGAGTCCCTTCGATGGGGGTGATGATGGTCATGTCACCGTCGCGGATTCCGAAGACGAAACCGATGCCCCCGAAGCTGCCCCGCGTTCCGATCATGAACTCCCTGAAGTGCTTGGGGCTCAGGGCGTTGGAGTGGGGGTCGAGAACCCCGAGCGCGCCGTTGAGGGCGACGTAGTACAGCTCGCTTCGGTCCACCCCCGGCCCGAGATGGGTGCTGACGAAGGGGAGCGCGGTGTTGAGCACGTCGGCCGCGACACTGAAGCGTGCCGCAGGAGAGAGGTCGAAGGTCCTTTCCGCCTCATCGACCCGCACCCGGGCGGCGCCCGCCGCCTCGTCGAAGTCCACCAGCACCTCCGGATACTGCGTCTCCAGGGCGCGCAGCGCCCCTTCGACGAGCCCTCTCGGAGACGCGCGCTCCGGCGCCACGTATTTCTTCTCGACGTGGTAGAAGACCTGGTGGACGATCCGGGGAAACGGGTCCCCGAGTGAATGGAAGGCAGCCGGGCCGCTCGAGCCGGTCGACCCGGGAAACGCCTGCACCAGACCGAAGAGGAGAACGGCCAGCGCCAGCGCGAAGAGGGGAAGTTTCCTTTGCACGACCGGGCCTCCGAAGCAGGGAAATTTGCACCATCTACGGTAACATAATTGCAAGGTGGGGAAAAGCAGGCGCCGCCGCCCGGATTCCCCGTCTCGGAGCAGGGCGGAGCTGGGGAGCCCCTCGGCTCCGCCCCGCAATCCGCGGCCATGCGAGGAGGTGTCCCGGCGGGACCCGGCGCGCCGGGTTTCACTCGTTTACGCCGGACTCGGCGGGTCGGTCCAGCCGGTGCGGGGCTGCGCTCCATGGCTTCCCGGCCCCGCCGGAGAATGTGATCGTGGAATCCGGGCCGCCGCGATCCACCGCCTCCCAGGGGCACGGGGTCGGGAGTCCCATGGGCGACGGCGCGCCACCCGCGACCCGCTCCGGTGCGCCTGAGAACCCTCGACGGCTGCCGTCACGTCCCCCCGCCGTCGCCCCGAGCGAGCTTCTCCAGGTACTCCTCCCACTCCAGCGGCAGGAGATACCTCTTCTTGGCGTTGCACTCGTGGCAGCAGGGCACGACGTTGCCCTTGACGCTCTTCCCACCGCGGATCAGGGGCACGACGTGATCCATGGTGAGCTCCCGTGGGGGGACGGCACACCCGCAGTAGTGGCAGCGACCGGAGGAACGACGACGCTTCCACCACTGGGACTGGCGCAACTCCCGGGCCTTGGCCTTCTCCCGGGCGAGGTCCACTTCGTCTGCGGCGGCGAAGAAGAACAGGTCCGGCGATGGGCGATCGTCTTCCTTCACGGGGCCTCCGAATCCGGCCAACGGCGGCCGCGGGGAGTGCAACCCATTCTGGGGGAAGGGGCCCAGGGGGTCAATTCTGGCCCATCCGGGGAATGACCGGGTACTCGTCTCCAAGCACGATCGGGTGGGCCCGACCACGCAGGCGGACGGCCGCTCGACGGGAGCAGCTGCTTGGGAGCCGCAACATCGCGAGGATTCCGGATGCGGCGCCGGAGCGCTCCCACCGTGGAGCCCGGCATCGTCTGCCGGAGTGGGCGGGCCCACCCGGTCGTTTACCGAAGAAACCTCAGTTCGCCGCGCGATGCCGGGTTCGGGGGCCGCGCAGCCGGATGCCTTTCAGCGATGACGGTGACGGTGGTGCAGGTCGGGATAGTGGGGGTGGCGGTGCAGCAACCGGGTGTGGGCGTGCGGGTGGGCGTGAACCCTCTCCCCGGTCGACCCCTGGGGGTGAGGGTGCCGGTGGTGCTCCCCGTGCCGGTGGGAGTGCTCGTGGACGTCGGGCGTGTGCTTGTGCTCATGGGGGTGGCGCTCCGTCAGATGGAGCCACACACCCCAAGCGGTGAGAGCCCCCCCGGCGAGAAGAGCCGCCGTCACTCCCTCCCCGGGAAGCAGGAGGGACAGCCCGGCGCCGACGAACGGGGCTACCGAGAAGTACCCGACCGTGCGCGCCGCCCCGAGGTGCCGCAGGGCGAGGACGAAGAAGGCGAGGCTCACGCCGTAGGTCACCAGACCCACCGCACCGGCGGCAGCGGCCGCGCCGGGGCCCGGCAGCTCTCCCCCCGCCCACCGCCCGAGCACGAGGCTCACCGCACCCGCCGCAAGCCCCTTCACCCCCGCCACCTGCAGGGGGTCGCCGGCAGCCACTCGCCGTGTCAGATTGTTGTCCACCGCCCACGCCAGGCAGGCTGCAGCCACGAACACGGCTCCGCCTGCGGCCGGCGGCCCCCCCC
>JAWSUI010000036.1:0-37868 GCA_033551855.1 Deferrisomatales bacterium | reverse complement strand
AACCCCGAACCCCGAACCCCGAACCCCGAACCCCGAACCCCGAACCCCGAACCCCACGGTTCCTAATGCTTGAAGCACCGCTGGCCGGTGAAGACCATGGTCGCCCCGGCCTCGTTGACGGCCTGGATGACCTCGGCGTCCCGGTTGGAGCCCCCCGGCTGGCACACGGCGCTCACCCCCTCCCGGAGCCCCACGTCCACCCCGTCGCGGAAGGGGAAGAAGGCGTCGGAGATCATGGCCGAGCCGATCAGCCCGCCCTTGGCGTCGGCCGCCTCCCGGCGGAGTGCGTGTACGGCCTCGGCGTCGGCCTCCCCTTGGGACACCCGCAACTCGAGGTCCTTCATGGGCACTCCGTGGCGGTCGAAGCACAGGGCGTCGGCGTACTTGGTGTAGGCCTTGTACACGGCGATCTCCGCCACCCCGACCCGGTCCTGCTCACCGGTCCCGATCCCGACGGTGCAGCGGTCCTTGACGTACAGGACCGAGTTCGAGGTCACCCCCTGCTCTACGCACCAGCCGAAGAGCATGTCGGCGAGCTCCGCCCCTGTAGGCTGGCGCGCCACGCCGATCTCGGTGCCGTCCACCCGGGCCGTGGCCGGGCGGAAGTCCTCCACCCGGGTGACGGCGTTGAGCGGGGATTGCTGCACGATCAGACCCCCGTCCAGCAGGGACTTGAACTCGACGAAGCGGCGGGCGCGGTACTCGGCCAGGCGGTCCAGGCGGGGGACGACCAGGATCCTCAGGTCCTTGCGGCGCCGGAGGATCTCCACCGCGCCCTCCTCGTAGGAGGGGGCCGCGACGACCTCCAGGTAGTTCTCGGCCACGGCCTCGGCGGCGGCCCGGTCGAGGGCCCGGTTCACCACCAGGGCGCCGCCGAAGGCGGCGATCCGGTCGGCCCGGTTGGCCCGGCGGTAGGCCTCTTCGAGGGTCTCGGCCTCGGCGGCGCCGCTAGGGTTGTTGTGCTTGAGGATCACCGCGGTCGGGCGATCCATCAGGTACTTGAGGATGTTCAGGCCGTTGTCCACGTCGGTGAGGTTGGTCTTGCCCGGGTGCTTGCCGGCCTGGAGCATGTGCTCCTCCGCGAGGGCGGACACCAGCCCCAGCCCGGGCTCGATGAACCGGCACTCCCCCAGGGCGAGGTTGCCCTGGACAAGCTCGTAGAGGGCGGCCTCCTGACCGGGGTTCTCCCCGTACCGCAGGCCCTTCTCCACCAGCCCCGACTCGTCGGGGAGCTTCCAGGAGCGCTTCCGGTAGACCAGGGTCTGCTCTCCGAAAGAGATCGTCAGGCGGTCGGGGAAGTGGTCGTCCATCACGGTGCGGTACATCTGCTTGAGCTCGGCCATCGGGGCCTCCTCCCGTGCTGTGGGCTGGCGTTGCACCCCCGGCGGCTGCCGGCCGGGCCGGTGTCCTATACCACAGGGTCCCGGCCCGGTGAAGGGCCCTTCCGGAAACTCAAGGGGCACCTTCCTCCGTCGCCCGCGACTCCGGGCGGGGGGAGGACTCGGGCGCGGCAGGCGTCTGGTTTGCCTGGTCTCCCCGGTCTCCCGCGTCCCAGCGTGACGCGTCCAAGCGTCCCGGCCGGCGGCTGTCGCCCGGCCCCCGTCGTTGACACCCCCCGGCCCGCGGTCCTATAAGGCGGGCGAGGTCCGGCTTCGCTGGCGACCGGGGCGGCAAGTCGTCGAGGCATCCCCAAGGAGACACCCCTGCACGAGACCGGCATCGCCGCCGAGATCGCTCGGATCGCCGCGGAAGAGGCCGAGGCCGTGGGAGCCGCGCGCGTGAGGGGTCTGCGCCTGCGGGTGGGCCGATGGTCCGGGGTGGAGGTGGAGAGCCTCCGGTTCGCCCTCGGGGTCGTGGGGGAGGGCACCCCCCTCGAGGGGTGCCGGGTGGAGGTGGACGTCGTGGAGCCCTCCTTCGCCTGCCGCAACTGCCTGTCGGAGCTCCCGGCCGATGGGCAGCTCGACCCCTGCCCGGTCTGCGGGGCCCTGGAGCCGGAGCTGGCGGCCGGGGACGAGCTCACCGTGGTGGAAATCCAGGTGGAGGACCCGTGAGGGAGGTCGCTGTGGAGCGCCGGGTGCTGGAGCGCAACGAGGCCCTCGCCCAGGGGAACCGGGAGCGGTTCCGCCGGGCCGGGGCCTACGCGGTGAACCTGATCTCCAGCCCGGGCACTGGGAAGACCGCGCTCCTGGAGGCCACCCTGGGGAAGCTCGCGAGCCGGCTCCGGGTCGGGGTGGTCGAGGGCGACGTACAGACCGACAACGACGCGCGGCGCATCGCCGCCACCGGAGTGCCGGTGGAGGCGGTGGTGACCGGCGGGGCGTGCCACTTGGACGCGGCCATGGTGGGCCGGGCCTTCGACGCCCTCGCGGCGCGGGCCGGGGGCGCGCTCGACCTCCTGATCATCGAGAACGTGGGAAACCTCGTCTGCCCCGTCGCCTGCGACCTGGGGGAGGACGAGAAGGTGGCCCTGGTGAGCGTGACCGAGGGGGAGGACAAGCCCCTGAAGTACCCGGCGCTCTTTCGTGCGGCGTCCCTGCTGGTGGTGACCAAGACGGACCTGCTCCCCCACCTGGACTTCGACTTCCCGGCCCTCGTGCGCAATGCGCGCTCCATAAACCCGGACCTGCGGGTCTTCCCCCTGAGCGCGCGGACCGGCGAGGGGCTCGGGGCGTGGGTCGCCTACCTGGAGGAGGCGGCCGGGCACGCGGCGGACGAGGCCCAGCCCAAAGGAGGTGTTCGGCCATCGCCGACGTACACGGAAACCTGACCGGGCTCAAGACGAGCCAGGTCCGCGCCCTCGAGCGGATCTACCGGCGCCGGGTCCCGCCCGAGGACCTCATCACGGCTGAGCTCGCCGCCTACGTGACGGGCTTGAGCCGGGACACGGGTCGTCAGATCGGCCTCATCCTGGACCGCAAGGGCCAGGTGGTGCACGTCATCGTGGGGGACGACACGGAAATCGTCATTCCCGACCTCTCCGACCACGGTCTGGGAAGAGGAAAGCTTCGGGGCCTGCGCTGCGTGCACACCCACCTGCGCCAGGAGCCGCTCTCCGAGGACGACCTGGCCGACCTGGCGCTCCTGCGCCTGGATGCCATGGCGGCTCTGGGGGTGACCCCCGAGGGGCGGCCCGGCACCCTGTTCGTGGCGCACCTCCTGCCGCCCAATCCGGCAGGGGAGCCCTGCCGGCTCCTGCCCCCCTCGGACTTCTACGCGTTTCGTGTCGACTTCGGCCCTTTCGTAACGGCGCTGGAGGAGGAAATTGCGGGGCGCCAGGCCCGGTCCCTGGCCGTGCGGGCCCCGGGGAAGGACCGGGGGATCCTGGTGAGCGTGAGCACGGCGCCCCGCCACGAGGTGGATGAACGGCTCGAGGAGCTGCGGGAACTCGCCCGCACCGCGGCCGTAGAGGTGGTCGATACGGTGGTCCAGCGGCCGCGGCAGCTCAACCCCAAGTACCTGATGGGGGAGGGAAAGATCCGCGAGGTCGTGGCGTCGGCCCTCCAGAAGGGTGCCGACCTGCTCATCTTCGACCAGGAGCTCTCCCCCGGGCAGGTGCGCGCGATCTCGGACCTCACCGACGTGCGGGTGATCGACCGCACCCAGCTCATCCTCGACATCTTCGCCCGCCGGGCCCAAACCCAGGACGGCAAGGTGCAGGTGGAGCTCGCGCAGCTCAAGTACCTGATGCCCCGCCTCGTGGGGAAGGGCACCGCCATGAGTCGGCTCATGGGGGGCGTGGGGGGCCGCGGCCCGGGGGAGACCAAGCTCGAGATGGACCGGCGGCGCATCCGGGACCGGATCGCCGCCCTCGAGCGGAAGCTCAAGGACCTGTCCCGGGGCCGGGCCCAGCGGCGGCACCGCCGGGTGCGGGCCGGCGTGCCGATCGTGAGCATCGTCGGCTACACGAACGCGGGCAAGTCGACCCTCCTCAATGCCCTGACGGCCTCTGAGGTCTTCACCGAGGACCTGCTCTTCGCCACGCTGGACACCTCGACCCGCCGCCTCCGCTTCCCGAGGGAGCGGGAGGTGATCATCACGGACACCGTGGGCTTCCTCCGCGACCTCCCCAAGGGCCTCGTGGGCGCCTTCCGGGCCACCCTCGAGGAGCTCCAGGACGCGGACCTGCTGCTGCACGTGGTGGACGCCGCCAACCCGGCCTTCGAGGAGCAGATCGCGGCGGTGGAGAAGCTCCTGGGGGAGCTCGACCTCGGGGAGAAGCCGGTGCTCCGGGTGTTCAACAAGGCGGACCTCCTCCCGGAAGGAGAGGGCGCCTCCCTGGCGTCGGCCCACGGCGGCATTCCCCTGTGTGCCCGGCGGCGGGAGACCTTCGGCCCCCTCCTGGGGGCGCTGGAGCGGCGTTTCTGGCCGGGAGAGCCGGCTCCGGACCGGTGGGAGGAGGGGTGAGCGGCCCCGGCCTGGAGCCGGCTGCCCCGATTTCGCGGTGGTTTGGCGAAGACCCGGTAGAAGGCTAGACCGTTCGGAGCACGGCGGCGGTGGCGTTGTCCCGGCCGCCCTCCGCCAGGGCCCTCCCCACGAGCTCCCGGGTGGCCGCCGCCGGCGTCCTGCCCGCCACGGCCCGGCGGATGGCCTCGTCCGTCAGGACCCCGTGGACCCCGTCGGAGGTGAGGACGAACACGTCCCCGGGGGCCGCCTCCCCCTCCCGGAGCTCGGGCTCCACGGTGGGGTCGGTGCCCAGGACCCGCGTGAGCACGTTGCAGTCCGGCTGCCACCGGGCCTCCTCGGGGGTGATCAGACCCGCTTCCAGGCGCCTCTGGACCAGGGAGTGGTCCCGGCTGAGCTGGGTGAGGGAGCCGTCCCGGAGCCGGTACGCGCGGGAGTCGCCGACGTTCGCGGTCCAGAACCGGCCTTCGCGCAGGAGGAGGATGACGACGGTGGTGCCCATGCCCCGCAGGTGCGGTGCACGCCGGGAGGCCTCGTAGATGTGCCGGTTGGCCTCGGCGATCGCCCACAGGACGGCGAACCGGTGTTCCTCCGCCGACCGGGGCCTGGGGAGCTCGCCCGCGAGCACCTCGGAGACTGCGGTCACCGCGATCCGGCTTGCGACCTCGCCGGCCGGGGCCCCGCCCATGCCGTCGGCGACCACCGCGTAGCCCTCGGCCGGGTCCACCGCCACCGCGTCCTGGTTGTTCCTGCGAGACCCGGTCTCGGTGGCGAAACCCGCTTCACACCGGTGGCTCATCTCCCTCCCTGACGGGCTCGGAGCCGCCTCGGCCGGAAGCTGCCGGCCCATCGGCGCTATGCCGCGCGGCTCACCGCACGAGGCTAACGGAAGGGGTACGGGGCGTCAAAGCCAGGGGTGTCCCTGAATCCGACCGCGACCCGGGCACGGGCTCGGAGTCGGGGAGCCCCTCCGCTCCGCCCCCCGATTCGCGATATTCTGGTTCTGTCGCGATCTGTGTGGGCGGCACGCGCCCCCGTTCCTGCTCCTCCCCCTTCCAGGGGGAGGTCAGGGGGGGGATGGGGTGAAGGGGAGGGGAGCCGGGCGCCGGGAAGGAAAGCGCTGGAAGCGTGAACCCGCACGATCCGGAATCGAACCCCAGAATCTGGGTTCCTCCGGTAAACGACCGGGTGGGCTCGTCCACTCCGGCAGACGATGCCGGGTTGCACGGTGGGAGCGCTCCCGCACCGCATCCGGAATCCTCGCGAGATTGCGGCTCCCGAAGCAGTTGCACCCGTCGAGCGGCCGTCCGCCTACGTGGTCGGACCCACCCGATCGTCCCTGGAGACGAGTACCCGGTCATTCCCCGGATGAGCCGGAATCTGACGGTGGATTCTGGTGTCCGCGGGAGCGCGAAAAACGAGGCCCCGCTGACGGGCCGGTTCGGAAACCGAACCGAAAGGAGCTATCGGATGAGGGAGTTGGAAGGGCGCAGGGTCTCGGAGACGAGGGTCGAGGTGGCGGAGATGATGCAGCCCCACCACGCCAATCCGGCCGGCAACGTGCACGGGGGCCAGATCATGAAAATGATCGACGACGCGGCCGGCGTCGTGGCCATCCGCCACGCGCGTTCCAACGTGGTCACGGCCAGTATCGACCGACTCGACTTCCACGCCCCGGTCTACGTGGGCAACCTCGTGGTGCTCAAAGCCTCCCTGAACTGCGTGGGGCGGTCGAGCATGGAGGTGGGCGTGCGGGTGGAGGCAGAGGACCTGCGGACCGGAAGGGTGCGGCACACGGCGTCGGCGTACCTCACCTTCGTGGCGCTGGGAGAGGACGGGCGGACCCGGCCGGTGGCGCCCCTCGTCCTGGACACCGAGGACGACCGGCGGCGGAACGAAGCCGGACGCCGCCGCCGGGAGGAGAGGGCGCGGACCCGGGACGTCCTGCACGAGACGGGCCTCCTCACTCCCCGCGGCTCCTCCTGAGCCCGGTCCCGCCAAGACCCCTTCGATGTCCGGTCGGGACGGAGGGACTCCCGGACCCCGCTTGCCGGCGAGGCGGGGCCTGCTGGCGGGACGGCCGCGCCTTGCCCCGACTCGGATCCCCGTCTACACTCAGCGGCCGGGCGCGTGCCCCAGGAGCCGCACCAGCCACAAGAGGGAAAAGGCGGCCAAGGTGACCGCGGAGAGCACGTGAAGGAGCGTGCGGGCGAACTCCCGGTCGAGCTTCACGAGCCGGCGGTGGGCGAGCATGTCCAGCCCCACGGCCGCCAGTGCGGCCGCGGCGGCCGCCGGCACCAGGAGGCTCCATCCCCCGGCCCGCACGGAGTAGACCTGGAGCCCCAGGGCCACCGCCCAGAAGAGCCCCGAAAGGATGACTCCCGCCATGCCCACTCCCCAGTCTGTTCGCCCGTCCACCGGGCCGTGCCCGGGCTTTTCGCCGCGGGGCCTCGCCACGGGCATCGGAAGCCTCCCCCACCGCGACCCCGCGGAGGCGACCGCCGCGGTGCTCTTGCGGCTCCCGCGGTTTCCGTTCTGGCCCCAGCTCCCCCGGAGGAGTCCCCTGGAGGGGATGACCCTCCAGTACCTTGAGGGCTTCCCGGGGCTTCGCAGCCGGGGGGAAGGCAGGGACCCCGCGGTGGACACCGGTCCGGAGGGGCTGGCCGAGGTGGAGGCCTTCTACGCCCGGGTCCTGGAGGCCGACCCGGCCCCCTTCGCCCTCTCCCGGGAGAGGGCCCCCGGATTCTACGCACTGGAGGCGGCCCTCGTCCAGTCCGCCCCCCCGGGGCTTCGCTACGTGAAGGGGCACGTCAC
Organism: Deferrisomatales bacterium; assembly: GCA_033551855.1. GTDB lineage: Bacteria > Desulfobacterota > Deferrisomatia > Deferrisomatales > JACRMM01 > JBFLZB01. The sequence continues at coordinate 30,653 of JAWSUI010000036.1, read as the reverse complement.
CGGGCCGGTCACCCTGGCCACCTCCCTGAAGGGCCTGGACGGCCGGGACCTCCTCCACGACGACACCTTCCGGGAGGTGGTCGGCGCCCACCTGGCGCAGAAGGCCCTGTGGCAGGCCCGGCGCCTGGCCCGCTTCGGGGCGCCGGTGGTCCTCTTCCTGGACGAGCCCGTCATGGAGGTCTTCGGGTCGGCCTACTCGACCCTGAGCCGGGAGGCGGTGCAGGCCCTGTGGGCCCCAGCCCTGGAGGGGCTTGCAGCCGAAGGGGTCCTGACGGGGATCCACTGCTGCGGCAACACGGATTGGCCGGTGCTCTTCGAGTCCGGGACGTCCATCGTCAACTTCGACGCCTTCCACTTCCTCGAGAAGATGCTGCTCTACCCCGAGGCCCTGGCCCGGTACCTGGGCGCGGGGGGCGTGCTGGCCTGGGGGATCGTCCCCACGGCGGAAGAGGCCGCGAGGCTCACGGCGGAGTCCCTGGGGCGCCGGCTGGACGAAGGGATTTCCCTCTTCGCCGAGGCGGGCGTCGATGAGGGTCTTCTGCGCCGGCAGTGCCTGGTCACCCCCTCCTGCGGCATGGGCAGCCTGGAACCGGCGCTCTCGGAGCGGATCCTCGACCTCCTCGCGGAGGTCTCGGCGCGTTTCGAGGCCTGAGGCCGGAGGACCGAGGACCGAGACCCGTAACCCGCCAAAGGAGGCGAACGTGAAGCAGAGGACCCACGACCGGATCGACCCCCGCCTGGTGGGGGAGGTGGAGGAGCTCGGGGAGGGCACGAGCCGGGTCGGCCTTCGCTGCCTGCCGGAGATGGCTGCCGACGGGACCGGCCTGGTACACGGGGGGTTCACCTTCGGCCTGGCCGACTACGCCGCGATGGTCGCGGTGAACGATCCCCACGTGGTCCTGGGCGCCGCGGAGGTGCGGTTCCTCGCGCCGGTTCGGGTGGGCCAGAGGGTCGTGGCGGAGGCGCGGGTGGCGGAAGTCAAGGGGAAGAAGCACGTCGTCCCGGTGACGGTGCGGGCCGACGGCGTCCCGGTGCTGGAGGGGACCTTCACGGCCTTCGTCCTGGAGCGCCACGTGCTGGAGGGGTGACGGCCCATCCCGGGGTGAGGGCAGGTGCGGCGCCTCAGCCCTGCCCCAGCGCCAGGGCCCACGCTCCGACCAGGGCGGCAAGGGCGGCCAGTCCCGCGAGGCCGGACACGCGCCGCCCCGGAACCCCCCGCAGGGGCCGCGGCCACGCAGTGAGGAGACCGCCCACGATCCCCCACCCCAGGCCGAAGAGGTGCGCCAGGTAGTCGGTGCGTTCCCCTCCCACCCCGGTGAGGGCCAGGACTCCCCCGGCGGCCCCCAGGGGCAGGACCCAGCGCCGCCAGTCCCGGCCGAGCCCCAACCCGGCGGCCCGGCCGACCAGCAGCCCCAGGGCGCCGAAGACCGCGGTGGAGCTGCCGACGCTCAGGTGGGCGGGGGGCCGGACCAGGGCGTTGGTAAGGTTCCCGAGGATCCCCGAGGCGAGGACCAGCGCCATCCCCAGGCCCACACCCATTTGCCGGTTCCAGTGGACGAGGAGGAGCCCGCCCAGGAGGAGGTTGCCCGCCAGGTGCAGGCCGTCCCCGTGGAGGGTGAGGGCCGTCGCCAGCCGCCACCACTCTCCCTCGAGCACCCGGGCGGCGTCGAGCCGGCCCACCCGGTGCCAGTCCACGGCGATGCCGAGCACCCGTCCCGGGGCCTGGAAGGTCAGGTCGTGGAAGAGCCCGAGAGCGACCAGGACCGCGTAGGTGCGCAGGTCGTTGCGCACCGTGGGGGGCTCCGGGGGTCGCGTCGGCGGCCAGAACCGGTTCTCGGCCTCGTACAGGCGGATCTCTTCCTCGGCCCGGGGGCGCTGCGCCGGGGGAACGAGGAGGGCGGTGCGGCCGCCCCGGGAGTCGAACCGGTGGGGGACCCCGCGGGCTTGCAGGACGAGGGACCAGACGGCCGCCTTGCCGCGGGCGGCCCCGGGGGCGTCGGGGAACGGGAGGGCCTCCTCCCAGCCGTCGGGCTGGGGGGGCGGCGGAGCCCCACTCATTTCGTCAAATCAGGAACTCGAGATGGTAGGCCCCCTCCTCGAGACGGCTCTCCACCGTGTAGCCCAGTTTGTAGAAGAGGTGGAGCATGGCCCGGTTGCCCGGCATCACCTCCGCGGTGATGCCCCGGACGCCCTTGTCCTGGGCGATCCGCACGAGGGTTCGCACCAGGTGGCCGCCCAGCCCCTTGCCCTGCCACTCGTCGCGCACCAGGAAGGCGGCCTCGGCGAAGTTCGTCGACTCGTCCAGCACGTACTGTGCCAGCCCCACCATCTCCTCCACGCCGCCCTGCTCCGCCACCGCCGCGATGGCCATGCGGCTCTGGTAGTCCAGGTCGAGCTCCTCCTGGAGGCGCTCGTGGGGCATGTACTTGATGACGTTGAAGTAGCGCCGGTAGACGGACTCGTCCGAGAGGCTGTAGAACAGGTCCTTGAGCAGCGGCTCGTCGGTGGCCCGCACCGGCCGCACCAGAATCTCCCGCCCCGCGAGCACGGTGCGCTGCTCGTACTTCTCCGGGTAGAGGTCCAGGGAGGTGGGGATGATCTGGTCCGGGTAGACGTAGTGGAGCCGCTTGGCCGCCTCGAGAAGCTCCTTGCGGAACTTGGGGTGGGCGATGTTGATCAGGGCCATGGCGCGCTCGCGAATCGTCCTGCCGTGGAGGTCCGTGTACCCCCACTCCGTGACCACGTAGCGGGCCGAGGCCCGGGTGGTGACCACGCCGGCCCCGGGTGAGAGCTGGGGCACGATGCGGGTCACGGCGTCGCCCCGGGCGGTGGAGGGCAGGGCGATGATGGGCTTCCCGCCCGCGCTCCGGGCCGCGCCCCGGATGAAGTCCACCTGGCCCCCGATGCCGCTGTAGAACTGGTGCCCGATGGAGTCGGAGCACACCTGCCCGGTGAGGTCGATTTCCAGGGCGGTGTTGATGGAGACCATGTTGTCGTTCTGGCCGATGACGTAGGGGTCGTTCGTGTACTCGCTGGGGTGGAGCTCCACCATCGGGTTGTTGTCGATGAAGTCGTAGAGGTCCTGGGTCCCCATGCAGAACGACGCGACGGCCTTTCCCCGGTGCAGCGTCTTCCGGCGGTTGGTCACCGCGCCCGCCCGAACGAGGTCCAGCAGCCAGTCCGAGAACATCTCCGTGTGGACGCCGAGGTCGCGCTTGTCGCGCAGGGCGTGGACGGCCGCGTTCGGGATGGACCCGATGCCGATCTGGATCGTGGCGCCGTCGCTGACCAGCCGGGCGATGTTGCCGCCGATGCGTGAGGCCACGTCGTCCGGCGTCGGGGGGAGGTACTCGATCACCGGGGCGGCGTGCTCCACCAGGTAGTCGATCCGGTCGACCGGGATGAAGGAGTCCCCCAGGGTGCGGGGCATGCGGGGGTTGACCTCGGCGATCACGACGCGGGCGGACTCGACGGCGGCCTTGGTCACATCGACGCTGACGCCCAGGCTGACGTAGCCGTGGCGGTCGGGGGGAGTGACCTGGATCAGCGCGGCATCGACACGGGTCCTCCGGCTCCGGAAGAGCTGCGGCAGCTCCGAGAGGTACACCGGCGTGTAGTCGGCCCGCCCCTCGGCGACCGCCCGGCGGGTGTTGTCGCCGATGAAGAACGCGTTGTGGCGAAAGATCTTGGCGAGCTTCTCGTCCGTGTAGGGCGCGATGCCCAGGGTCAGGATGCTGAGGATCTCCGAGTCCGCGAGGTTCGCTGCCCTCTGGGCGAGCCCCTCCACCAGATACTGGGGCTCGGCGCAGGCGGACCCCACGAAGATCTTGCCGCCGCGCTGGATGCGGGAGAGGGCGGTCTCCCGGGTGACGACCCGCGACGCGTAGCGGCTCTTCCAGTCGGCGTCCACCGCCGCGTTCTCGGTGGCGCGGCTCATCGCGGGGGAGCTCCCTTCGGGGCCACTTCGGCGTCTACCCCGCTTCCCGTGGCCTGCGGCAGCTTGCCCCGGGAGCGCAGATCGCAGAACAACAGGGTGGCTCCCGTCACGCACACCGGGATCGCCAGGAAGCTCAGGAGGGGGATGAGGAGCAGGAGCGCCGCACCGGCGCCGAAGGTGAGGAAGGCCGAGAGGTTCTGCCGTGCGGTTCTGCGCTTGGCCGCGAACCCGAACCGCCACCGGTCCATGGAGTAGTCGAGGTAGGCCCACCCCAGGAAGAAGGCCGTGTACAGGGCCAGCAGGGGGGTCAGGGGCCAGAAGAGGAAGCTTCCCGCCCAGAGCACGAGCGCCCCCGGGGCCCAGAGGGCTATCCGGCGCAGGCCCGTGGCGAAGGAGCGCCCCGCGTCGGCCCAGAAGACGCCCAGCCGAAAGGGCTCCTCCCGCCGATCCCCGGTGTAGGCCCACTCCACCTGCTCCGAGAGCAGGTCGTTGAAGGGCTCGAGCAGCAGGTTGCCCAGCAGGGCGAAGGTGAAGGCGACGAGGAGGAAGAGCACGGCGGCGAAGACGACCCACAGGGCATAGAAGAGGACGCTCCAGTACCACGCCTCCCCCTGGGGGATCAGGGCGGTGACCCAGCTGCCGAAGCGCGAGCCCGCGAACCAGATGACACCGGCGTACAGCAGGGTGTTGATCGCGAAGGGAACGGCCGCGTACCCCAGGAGGCGGGGGTGCGCGAACAGGAACTTCAGGCCGCGGTATGGGTAGAAGAAGGCCTGGAGGGCCAGGGAACGGGAGGGGGCTGGGGTCATCTCGTCATCCGTCGGCGTGGCGTAGGGCTGCCGCTCGTTTCAGCCGACTCCGCCCGCCAGGAAGAACGACGCGTCCCCGGCGCCTTCCCGGAGCACCTGGATCTCGTCCCCCACCAGGGAGATCACGGTGGAGGGGACTTGGGGCAGCACCCCGCAGTCCAGGATCAGGTCGACATCCTTGCCCAGGATCTCCGCGATCTCGGCCGGGTTGTTGATGGGCGTCTCCCCTCCGCGGTTGGCGCTCGTCGACAGCACGGGGTTGCCGAGCTCCCGTACGAGGGTCAGCGCCACGGGGTGGTCCGGCACCCGGATGCCCACCGTCTTCTGCTTGGTCAGGAGCATCTTGGGCACCTCGCGGCTCGCCTCCAGGACGAAGGTGTAGGAGCCGGGGAGGAAGCGCTTGAGGATCCGGTAGGCGAAGTTCGAGACCCGGGCGTAGCGGGCGATGTGGGTCAGGTCGGCGCACACGAAGCTCATCGGCTTCTTGGGGTCGCGGCCCTTGATGCGCACGATCCGCTCGACCCCCTGCTTGCTCGTGATGTCGCACCCCAGCCCGTACACGGTGTCGGTGGGGTAGACCACCACCCCGTCGTCCCGGAGCACGCTCACCGCCCGCGCGATGTGGCGGCCCTGGGGGCTCTGGGGGTAGACGGAGACGGTGACGGCCATGGACGCACCTCGAACGCGGGGGGGGCCCGAAGCGTAGCCCGGCGCCCCGGGGGTGTCAAACGGGGCCTGCCGGACCCGAGTCCACAACCCCCCCGATCCCTCCCAGCCGCAGCCGGTCCCCGAGCCTGTGCCCGCGCCTGCGGCTAAGGCTGGCCAGAAAGCGAAAAAATGTTGTAGAAACGCGATGCGCGGGGTGGGGCGTCGGTTTTCGCCTGGTCTCTGATCCCCAACCCTTTCCACATCGTGGTGCGCACTGGGGAAGAGAGTGGTAGGGAGGGTCGAGCGAAGCGGACCCACCAAGTACCTCTACCTCTCCGGTGGCACCTACTTCTTCACGGTTGTCACCTTCGACCGGCGGCCCTGGCTATGCGGGGACGTGGCGCGGGCTGCTTTGCGAAGGGCGATTCACCACGTTCGCTATGTTCACCCTTTTCGGGTGGACGCGTGGGTGTTGTTGCCCGACCACCTGCACCTCTTGTGGCCTGCCCTGAGCTCAGGACGGAGAAGGCGGACGCCTCCCTGCTGAACAGGGCGCCGTCCCGTCCCCCGGGCAGCACCCCGGGGGCGAAAAGAGGCCCGGCCCGGCCGGGCGCGGCGGCGAGGGGCTGGTAGCCCAAGGGCGAAGGTCCCTCGCCGCTGGGTTCGTCACCCCAACCGAGCGCCGGTCTCCGGTTGCGGAGGAAGGGCCAGCGGGTGAGGATTGCTGTCAGCCAGAAGCCGCGTGGGGCGGACGGTCGAATAGGAGGGCCGGTTTCAGGGCGGGGGTATGTGGATCGGCATGAGGTTCGCTTCTCCGGCGTCCAGGATCGTGATCTGGCCAATGCCGTGCGCCGTCATGCCGAGGTTGACGTTCCAGCCGTGGGAGACCTCTTCCACGATCGGCTCTCTGCTGAACCGGATGAAGAGGATGTCGTCCTTTTCGTCATAAGCTATTTCCATTCTTCACTGAGCCAGCCGCCAGCGCACCATGGGGGTCTTGACCGTCGGTTCGTGCCCGACGGGCGGGGCCTTTTGGAGCCCGCGCGTCGAGCCCCTGGAGCGCCCCAAGGGCCGGGTGGCAGCTGAGGCGGGTGCGGCGGCCAGGCCTGGCACCGGAAAAAGTGCGTAGCCCAGCGGCGGGCCGGGGGGCTTCAGGCATACATCAACCGGCCGCGGGGCTCTGGAATGTCCCTGCCCAGTGCCTTGGCGGTCTCGATCCACTCACCGATGACCACCTGGGCTCTGGCCACGGCGTCCTGGTAGGTTTCCCCGTCGGCCATGCATCCCGGCAACTCCGGCACCTCGGCAATGTACGCGTGGTCTTCCGGACTCCAGTAGATGATCAACTCGTACTTCCAGTCCATCGTCCTACTCCCCAAGCGTGAGGCCGTAGCGGAGGATGAGATCGCGGACCTGTTTGACCTGGTAGGGCTTCGCGACGGTTCCCCCGGGCTGAAGGTTGAGGATCTCCGTCAGGTCCGGTCGGGTGAAGATGTGGTGGTCTCCCTTGACGCGCTCATCGAAGCCCAGTCTAAGCAGCAGCCGGCATAGGCTCGCAAACGGGACGTTTGCATCACCCCGACGCATCAGAATGTGCCGCATGAGCTTCTGATGTCGGTCCATGCCTGCCTCCGGCGATGGCCGATTGCCCTGCCCCGCGATCGCGATTCTTCCGCGGGACCCGCTGGAGTCAACTGTACCATGGCTGCCGGGGTGAGGCACCTGGACGTGAGGGCCGCACTTGCTTTTTCTTTCTTTCTGGCGCGAGAGAGCCTCTACAAGGCACTGTCCGCGGACGGCAACCCGGAGTTCGCCACGGTGATGAAGGTGATCAAGGCCCTCGGGCTCAAGCTCCACACAACGGCGGCATGACGACGGGAAAATCCCCGCCTGGACGGGGTTTGCCCCCGCCACCTTCACCCGCCCGCGCGTCGGGCGTTGGAGCGCGAGGGACGGGAAGCAGAAACCTCCTTCCGCCGCCGGCCCCCGGTCCCCCTGTGTCCCCCGACCGTATGGGAGGGAGCCTGGTCAGAAGGCCTCCTCCGGCATCTCCACCGGCTCGCCGCGCTCGGCGAGGGAGCTCTCGAGGCGCCCGAGCGCCGGCGGGAGGGTGGCGTTGGCGAAGTAGGAGGCCTGGAGCACCTTGCCCCGGTGGTAGTCAGAGCCACGCCCTTCCCGGAGCGTCTTGGCGGCGGCAAGTCCCAGGTCGAGGAGCCGCCACGCCACCGTGAGATCGCCGAAGGAGAGGAGGGCGGGGTAGGTGGAGCAGCCCCAGCGCAGGGGCTCGGAGCGCCGGCGCTGGGCGAGCTCTTCGGCCACCTGCTTCAGGCGCCCGACCGCCCGGCCGAGGTCCTGCACGGCACCCCCCAGAGCCTCGTCGCCCCCGTGGGCCGTGCAGAAGCCCTCCACCTCGGCGAGCCAGGCCCGGTAGGGGGCGCCGCCGTCCTGCTCCATCTTCCGGCCCAGGAGGTCGATGGCCTGGATGCCGTTGGTGCCCTCGTAGAGGGAGAGCACCTTCGCGTCCCGCAGGTACTGCTCCAGGGGGTAGTCCTCGCAGAAGCCGTAGCCCCCCAGGCACTGCATGGCCGTCTCGCAGACGCGGAAGCCCTGGTCCGAGGCGTAGGCCTTGACGATGGGGGTCAGGAATTCGGTGAGGTGGCGCCGCTGGGTGCGCTCGGGGCCCTCGGGCAGCTCCCTGGCCAGGTCGTGCCAGTAGGCGGCCGAGTAGATGAGGGAGCGCAGGCCGTCCACCGTGGCCTTCATCCACAGGAGCATGCGGCGCACGTCCGGGTGGTCGGTGATCGGGACGTAGCCCTTCTTGCGCCCGGCGAGGTCGGTGCCCTGGATCCGCCCCCGGGCGTACTCCAGGGCATTGCGGTAGGCGGAGCCGGCCAGCGCCATGCCGCTCACCCCGCTGTTGATTCGAGCGGAGTTCATCATCTGGAACATGTGAGCGAGCCCCCGGTTCTCCGTGCCGCACAGGTACCCGACGCACCCGTCCTCATCCCCGAAGGTCAGGGTGCAGGTGGGGGAGGCGTGGAGGCCGAGCTTTCGCTCCACGCCGGTGCAGATGACGTCGTTGGGGGCTCCGGGGCGGCCGTCGGCGCCCACCCGGAGCTTGGGGACCACGAAGAGGGAGATTCCCTTGACCCCCTCGGGGGCGCCCGGGGTGCGGGCAAGCACCAGGTGGACGATGTTCTCCGTGAGGTCGTGCTCCCCCCACGAGATGAAGATCTTGGTCCCCCGGATCCGGTAGGCGCCGCCCTCGGGCTCGGGCACCGCCAGGGTGCGCACGGCGGCTAGGTTCGAGCCGGCCTGGGGCTCCGTGAGGCACATCGTGCCGGTCCACCGGGCGGCGTACATGGGGGGAACGAACCGGCGCTTGAGATCCTCGGTGCCGAAGGTCTCGATCAGGTGCCCCGCGCCGTGGGTGAGGCTGGGGCAGCTGTTGAAGGCCTGGCAGGCCCCGTACATGAGCTCGTTGACGACGTAGCGCATCATGTGGGGAAGGCCGCTCCCGCCCCACGCCGGGTCGCGGGAGGCGCCGACCCACCCGTTCTCCCCATAGAGCCGCAGCGCCTCGCGGAACTCCGGGGCGCAGCGCACCCGGCCCTTCTCGTAGGGGGTTCCCCAGCGCTCGCCGACCTCCTGGAGGGGGGCGACGACTCCCCGGGCGAACTTGACCGCCTCGGTCAGGGTGAGGTCCAGGGTCTCCTCGTCCAGATCGCGGTACCGCTCGAGGCGGCACAGGCTGCCGTAGTCGAGCTGCTCTTTGAGGATGAAGAAGAGGTCTCGCTCCTCGACCTTGAAGTGGCTCATCGATGCACCCTCCTTGACGCCGCCGGGGCTACTTTGCCTTCCAGAGGGGTTCGCGCTTTTCGAGGAACGCCCGCGCGCCCTCCTTCATGTCCTCTGTCTCGGCAAGCCGGCTCCAGGCGTCGGCCTCCACCTCCAGGCCCTCCGCCAGGGGGACCCCCTGGGTGGCGTTGAGCACCGCCTTGACCGCGGCCACGGCCAAGGGGCCTCGGCTGGCGATGCGCCCGGCCACCGCCAGAGTCGCCTCCAACACCTGCCCAGCCGGCACCACCCGCTCCACGAGCCCGTACTCCAGGGCCTCGCGGGCGCCCACCATGTCGCCCGTGAACATGAGCTCCTTCACCCGGCCGAGGCTCAGGTGGCGGCGGGCCCGCTGGGTGCCCCCGTTGCCCGGGAAGACGGAGAGCTTCACTTCGGGAAAGCCGAACTTGGCGTCCTCCGAGGCGAACCGGCAGTCGCAGCAGAGGGCGAGCTCCAGGCCCCCGCCCAGGCAGTAGCCGTGAATCGCGGCCAGCACCGGCCGGGGGAAGCTCTCGACCGCGACATTGATCTCTTGGGCTCGGAGCAGCTGACGCCTGGCCGAGGCGCAGTCGAGGTCGAGGAAGCCCTTGATGTCGGCCCCGGCCGCGAAGGCCTTGTCCCCGCCTCCCCGGAGCACGACGGCCCGGATCTCGTTCCGGCGGCCGTGGAGCTCGGCGAAGACCGCCGCCAACGCCTCGCGGGTGTCCACGTTCAGGGCGTTCAGGGGCGGGTTGTCCAGGGTGACCACCGCCACCCGGTCCTCCAGCTCGTAGTGTGCTCGCCGCGCCGACATGCTCACTCCTCCACCCGGTTGCCACCGGCGTCGTAGGCGTACCAGCCCCGGCCTGCCTTCCGCCCCAGGTGACCGGCCGCGACCTTGCGCCGCAGGATCATGGGCGGGTACCAACGGGGGTCCTTCGTCTCCTCGTACAGGGCCTTGAGCGCGCCGCAGGTGACGTCGAGCCCCACGAGGTCGCCGGTCTCGAAGATCCCCATCTTTCGCCCCAGGGCGAGGCGCACCCCCTTGTCGATGTCTTCGGGGGTGGCCACGCCCTCTTCCACCAGGTGCATCGCCTCGATCGTCGAGGGGAGGTTGATCCGGTTCAGCACGAAGCCGGGAACGTCCCGGCGCACCAGGATGGGCTCCTTGCCGATGCGCAGCGCGAAGAGCCGGCCCGCCTCGAAGGTCTCCGGGCTCGTGGCGTAGCCGGCGATCACCTCCACCGCCTGCATGAGGGGTACGGGGCTGAAGAAGTGCAGTCCCAGCACCCGCTCGGGCCGGGACGCGGCCGCGGCGAGCTCGCTCACCGGGATGGCGGAGGTGTTGGTGGCCAGGAGAGCCTCGGGGCGGCAGACCTCGGCCAGGCGGCGGAAGACCTCGCGCTTTACCTCCCGGTCCTCGAAGACCGCCTCCACGGCGAGGTCGGCCCCGGCACCGGCCTCCAGATCCCCGACGAAGGAGACGCGTTCCAGCACTGCCTCCGCCGGCTCGGCGAGCCGCCCCTTCTCGGCGAGCTTGCCCACGGACCGGCCGATCTCCTGCCGGGCCCGATCGAGGGCCCCCCGGCTCACGTCGTGCAGCCAGACCCGGAGCCCCGCCTGGGCGCACACCTGGGCGATCCCGCTTCCCATCAACCCGGCGCCCGTGACCAGAACCTTCTCAACGGCCATGCTCGGTCCTCCTCTTCCTCCTCTGGGGCCCCGCCGGGGCAACGGCCTGCACCTTCTACTTGCGAAACTTCCCGAACTCCGGGGGCCGCTTCTCCACGAAGGCGTTTCGGCCCTCCAGGGCTTCGTCGGTGCCGTAGTACATGCTCAGGCCGCCCACGCCGAGGTTGGTGATGCCGGCTACGCCGTCGGTCTCGGCGTGGAAGGCGTGCTTGAGCATCTTGAGGGCCGTGGGGCCCTTGTCCAGGAGCTCTCGGCACCAGCCCGCGACCTCCCGGTCGAGCTCGGCGGCCGGCACCACGGCGTTCACCGAGCCCATCTCCAGCGCCTGGCCGGCGGTATACCGACGGCACAGAAACCAGATCTCCTTGGCCTTTTTCATGCCCACGGCCCGGGCCAGGTCGCCGGTGCCGAACCCCGGGTCGAAGCTCCCCACCCGGGGGCCGGCCTGCCCGAACTGGGCGGTCTCACTGGCGATGGAGAGGTCGCACGCCACGTGGAACACGTGGCCGCCGCCGATGGCGTAGCCGTTGACGCGGGCGATCACCGGCTTGGGGATGCTGCGGATGAGGCCCGTGACCTGCTGCCAGCCCACCTCGAGGGGGAGGGCGGCCACGGTGCCCTCGTAGCCGCCACGGTCCCGCAGGGTCTGGTCCCCGCCGGTGCAGAACGCTTTGTCGCCCGCGCCGGTGAGCACCACCACCCCCACGGAGGGGTCCACCCAGGCGTCGGTCAGGGCCTGGGTGCGCTCGTACACGGTCACAGGGGTGCAGGCGTTGTATTGCCGCGGCCGGTTGATCGTCACGGTCGCCACACCGTCGGTCTTGTCGTAAAGGATCTCGGAGTAGGTCATGGTGGTCTCCTATCGCCAGGCTGAGCCCGCTGGTACGGACATCGTTCACCGCAAGAGCTTGGGGAGGTGCATGACGATCGCGGGGAACCCCAGGCAGACCCGACAAAGAAGGGTGGGCACCACCCACGAGCCACCGCCTGGGGGGCAAGCGGGGTCCGGGAGCCCTTGCGCTCCTCCCCGCAATCCGCCATGGGCGGAGGCGGCGTCTCCGACGGAGCCGGTGCGCCGAGCTCACGGGTTTCGGCCGAGCTGCCGCAGTTCGGTCGAGGCGGCACGGCCTTCCGCTCCAGGGCTCCCGGACCCCTCCCCAAAGATTTGGTGGTGGATTCTGGCCACGGCCACGACGGGAAACCGGTGGGCTGTGCCTGCCCTACCACTCCCCTCCGGGGGAGAGGGCCAGAGTGAGGGGGGGTCCCCGCCCCGCGGCTGAAGCCCCAGCCCCTCACCTCGACCCTCTCCCCCAAGGGGGCGAGGGAGAGATCGTCGCGCCGCGCGCCTATTCTCGGCAGCAGCAGATCACCCGAGCAGCAGCGCCCGGCCCGTGACGAGCCGGGTGATCTGGTTCGTGCCGGTGTAGATCCGGGGGGAGCTTGGCGTCGCGCATCATGCGCTCGACCCCGTTGTCCTTCATGTACCCGTACCCGCCCATGACCTGGACCGCATCCGTGGTGACCTGCATGGCGGTGTCGCTCGCCAGGGTCTTGGCCATCCCGCCGTAGAGGGCTGCCTGCCGGGGCTCGCCGGCGTCGAAGAGGGCGGCGGCCTTGCGGGTGAGGAGGCGGGCCGCTTCCGCGCCCGTGGCCATGTCCGCGATCATGAACTCGACGGGCGCGAGATGCGCGATCGACTTGCCGAACTGGACGCGCTCCCGGGCGTGGCGGGTGGCCTCGTCCAGGGCCCCCTGGGCGATGCCCACGGCCTGGGCCGCGCAGAAGAGGCGGTTCACCGAGAGGGTTTGCATGAGGTTGGCAAACCCGGTGCCCTCGTCCCCGATGCGGTTCTCCGCCGGGACTTCCAGGTCCTCGAAGAAGAGCTCCGAGTTGACGGACCCCCGCATTCCCATCTTGGATTCGTTGCGCCCGTACTTCAGGCCCGGAGACCCCTTCTCCACGACGAAGGCGCTGATGCCCCAGGCGCTCTTGGAAGGGTCGGTATAGGCGTAGACCGAGAGGAGGTCGGCCACCGAGCCGTTGGTGATGAAGCACTTCTGCCCGTTGAGGACGTAGCTGTCTCCCTTGCGCACGGCCCGGGTCTTCATGGCCAGGAGGTCCGAGCCGGCCGAAGGCTCGGTGGCGGCCAGGGCCGTGAGGAGCCTGGAATCGCCGCCCAGGCGGGACAGATACTTCCTCTTGAGTTCCTCGCTGCCCCCGTGGAGGATCGGCAGCATGCCGTCGGCCTGGGCCACGAGCAGCAGCGAGGTGGCGGCGCAGACGCGGGCGATCTCCTCCAGGATCAAGACCATGGTGGAGATCCCCATGCCGGGCCCGCCATACTCGGTGGGCAGAAGGGGATTCAGGAGGCCGAGCTCGGCGAAGAGGTCGCGGGCGCGCTCGGGGAACAGCCCCTTCTCGTCCAGTTCCTTGGCCAGGGGCGCGATCTCCCGGTCGGCCACCTTGCGCACCATGTCGAGAGCGATCTTCTGTTCTTCGGTCAGGCGGTTCATTGAAGTACCTCCACAAGACTTGTTGAGATAGGTCCTATACGTCCTATAGGACCTATAAGATCTAGGCAGGACTTTCCTTCAAGAGCTCCCGCGCGATCACCAGGCGCTGGATCTGGTTGGCGCCCTCGAAGATCTGGGTGAGCTTGGCGTCGCGGAACATCCGCTCCACCGGGTAGTCGTGCATGTAGCCGTATCCCCCGAACACCTGGACGGCGTCGGTGGTGATCTTCATGGCCGCGTCCGAGGCGAACACCTTGGCCATGGAGGCGAGCTTGGTGTTGCGCTGCCCGTCGTCGAAGAGGCGCGCGGCCCGATAGACGAGCCCCCTCGATGCCTCGACCAGGGTGGCGCTGTCGGCGAGGATCTGCTGGATCATCTGGTGCTCGCACAGGGCCTTGCCGAAGGTCTTTCGCTGGGAGGTGTACGTCACCATCTCGGCCAAAGCCCCCTCGGCGATCCCCAGGGCCTGGGCGCCGATGGCCGGGCGGGACATGTCGAAGTCCTTCATGGCCAGGAGGAACCCCTTGCCTTCCTGGCCCAGGAGGTTCTCGGCGGGCACCCGGACCTCGTCGAGGATCACCTCGGTGGTGTTGGAGCCCTTCTGGCCCAGCTTCTTCTCCACCTTGCCCACCTTGAGGCCCGGACGTTCGCGCTCCACCAGGAAGAACGAGAGGCCGTCGCGCCCCGGGGCGTGCGAGGTGCGCGCCAGGCAGGAGTAGACGGATGCCACGCCGCCGTTGGTGGCGAAGCACTTGGTTCCGGCGAGGACGTACTCGCTCCCGTCCCGGACCGCCGTGGTGCGGACGGCCCCCACGTCGGAGCCCGCCGAGGGCTCGGTGACCAGGTAGGCGGCGAGCTCCCGGTTCTCGGCGATCCGGGGCAGCACGCGTTCCAGGACCTCCGGCGGGGCGCCGTGGAGGATGGGGAAGCTGCCAACCGCCTGGATGATCAGGAGAAGCGCGGAGGAGGCGCAGTGGCGGGCGATCTCCTCCACCGCGATGCACAGGGCCGTGCCCTGGTCCCGCTCGGCGCCGCCGTACTGGGGCGGAAAGATGAGGGTGAGGAGCCCCAGGTCCCAGCACAGGGCCTCTACGTCGCGGTTGAACTCCCCGGCGGCGTCGATGGACGGGGCCAGGGGCGCGATGCGCTCCCGGGCCGCTCGGCGGACCGTGTCCCGCAGGATGCGCAGCTCTTCGGTGGTGGCGAACATGGCGACTCCCGTTCTGTTGGGGCCCGGGCTCGGGCGTTCTTTCGGGTCAGACCTTGGTGAGCAGCCCCGCGCAATCGTCGTCGTGGACCTGCTGCCGGATCTTGTAGTGCATCTTCTTGCCGGTGGCCGTCAGGGGCAGGGCATCCACGAAGCGGTAGTACCGGGGGCGCTTGTAGTTCGCGAGCATCGGGTGCCGAAGGAGGAACGCGTCCAACTCCTTGGCGGTCAACCCCGAGTCCCGGGCCCGCACGTAGGCCACCACCACCTGTCCCCATTTGGCGTCCGGCATGCCGACCACGAGGCTGTCCGCGACGTCCGGATGCTCCTTGAGCGCGGCCTCGACCTGGGGGGGCTGGATGTTCTCGCCGCCGCTGATGAGCATGTCGTCCTTGCGGCCGACGACCGTCACGTACTCTTGCTCGTTCCACCTGCCGAGGTCGCCGATGTAGAGCCAGCCCTTGTAGTACTTCGCCTTGGCCTCGTCGGGCTTGTTGATATAGGTGTAGGAGCACTTGGCGCTCGGCTTGACGATGATCTCCCCCACCTCCTCGTTGTCCTTCGCGACGTGGTCGTCGGGCTCGGCCAAGCGGCCGGGATACATCTTCACGACCGCCATGTCGTCGTCGGTGCAGGAGCGGCCGGCGGCGCCTGCCATGTCGGGCAGATCGAAGGGCCGAAGGAAGGTGTTCCAGAACCCCTCGGTCGACCCGTAGCCGTTGAAGATGTTGGGGGTGAGCACCTGTTGGAACCGGATGCACGACGCCCGATCCAAGGGCGCGCCCATAGTGACGATGCCCTTGAGGCGGCCGAGGTCGCGGGGCTTCCTGAGCTGCTCGTCGTGGAGGGCCTGGAGGGTCACGGGCGCCCCGATGAGGAACGTCAGGCCGTGGCGCTCCACCAGGTTCAAGACCGTCGCCGCGTCGAACTGCCGCAGGGGCATGAGCCCGGCGCCCACGTAGAGGGTCGGGTTCGGCCCGCCGGAGTAGAGGCCGCCCCGGTGGAACCAAGGCGTCATGTTGAGGGTCTTGTCCGCGGGGGAGAGGGGGAAGTGCATGATCACGTCGTGGGCGCTGAAGATCTCGTTGACGTTGTTCAAGGGCACGCCCTTGGGCATCCCCGTGGTGCCCGAGGTGTAGAGCCGCGTGGTCTCGTCGTAGATGTGGGTGGGGCGGCGGATGCCGACGTCGGTGTCCGGGCAGCCCTCGACGTACTCCCCGTAGGGCACCGCCCCGGCGATGGGCACGGCGCCGCCGCCGCCGTCGACCATCACCACCCGGTCGGGTTTGTGCCGGGCGGTCCGGAGCGCCTTTTCGACCATGACGGAGAGCTCGGCGTCGTAGAAGAAGACCTTCGGCTTGCTGTCGTCGATGGTGTAGGCGGTCTCCCCGTAGGAGAGCCGGAAGTTGATCGGGCAGTTGATGGCCCCGAGCTGCTGGGGCGCCAGGTACAGGAACGTCCACTCGGCGCTGTTGAACATCTGGTACATGACCACGTCGGGCTTGGCGACGTCGTCCCGCCGCAGCGCGTGGGCGAGGCGGTTGCACTCCTGCGCCAGGTCCAGGTACGTCCACTCCCTCTCGCGGATGGGGCAGGTGATGGCGACGTTGCCCGCGTACCGATGGGCATTGCGGAGGAACCCGGCGTAGTAGGTGAACTCGTTTTCGAAGGTGTCGCGAAACATGGTCGTATCGTAGGTGAAGCTGCCGTTGTGCGTCATCGCTCTACTCCTGGTCTCTCGGATGGCAACCGGGGGGCCAGGGCTCGCCGAAGCCCGCCGACTTCGGCCCCTTGCCCGGGGGCCCTTACAAACGCCGTGCCAAGCGGATGCCGGGAAGTGCTTCCGCGGCTTCTGGCGAGCAACGACGGCCCTGGGACCGGGGGATAGCCTCCGGCCGACCCGTCTGCTAAGATGGCCGCATGTAGATCTTGGGATACACCAACCTGCGAGAGGTCGTGGCCCGGAAGGGTCTGCGCCTTAATGTAGACCTGCGGAGACATGAACCCTCATGGAGACACCCCTCGCTCCCCCTACGCTCCGCACCGCTGAGTACTGCCGCTGCGGGGTCGCTCTCCTCGACGGCGCGGGGCGCGTGGCCGCCCTCGCCCCCGCCGCTTTCCCCTTCGCCACCCTCGGCTTCGCGGCGGGGGCGCCGCTGCCCGAGGAGCTCGGGGATCTGGCGCCGGGGCAGTGGCGATTCTGGGGGCAGGAGTGGTTCGTGCAGGCCGAGGGGCGGGGCGACGTGGAGGTACTGGTGGTGCGGCCCGTGCGCGCCGCCGACCGCATCCTCGGACCCTACGGGGACCGCGCCGTCAACGAGGAGATGGTGCGCCTCGCACTGGACAACCCCTACGAGGGCCTCACGGCCGTGGACGGCCAGGGGCGCGTCACCTTCCTCAGCCCCAGCAACGAGGCCTGGTTTGGGCTGGAGCGCGGAGCCGCGGCCGGCCTGCTCCTTTCGGACCTCTCCCCGGGCAGCCGGCTGCCCGAGGTCGCCCGCACCGGGGTGCCGGACCACGCCCAGCTCATGGACCTGGCGGGGCAGACCAAGGTCACGGTCAACCTGCCCGTGCGGCGCGGCGGCCAGGTGGTGGGTGCGGTGGGCCGGATCCTCTTCCAGAGCCCGGAGCAGATGGAGGAGCTCGCCGGCCGCGTGCGCGCCATGGAGCGGCAGATGGAGCGCTACGAGACGCTCCTGGACGAGATGCGGGGCCGGCGGTGGTCCTTCGACGACATCCTCACCGCCGACGCGGCGATGTTGGGGCGCATCGAGCAGGCCCGCCGCGTTGCCGACTCCTCGGCCACCGTGCTCCTCCTGGGGGAGAGCGGCACCGGCAAGGAGCTCTTCGCCCAGGCGCTCCACCAGGGCTCGCGCCGCCGCAAGGGCCCCTTCGTGGCGGTGAACTGCGCCGCCATTCCCCGGGACCTGATCGAAGCCGAGCTCTTCGGGTACGAGGAGGGGGCCTTCAGCGGGGCGCGGCGCCGGGGCAAGCCGGGGAAGTTCGAGCTCGCCACGGGCGGGACCTTGTTCCTGGACGAGGCCGGTGAGCTGCCCCGGGACAGCCAGGCCAAGCTGCTGCGGGTGCTGGAGGAGCGCGCGGTGGAGCGCCTGGGGGGAACGGCGCCCGTGGCCGTCGACTTCCGCCTGGTGGTGGCCACCAACCGGGAACTCGGTGCCATGGTGGCCCGGGGCGAGTTTCGCAGCGACCTCTACTACCGGGTCCACGAGATCCCCCTGGAGATCCCGCCCCTGCGGGACCGTCCCGGTGACATCCCGCTCCTGGCCCGGCACTTTCTCGCCGAAGTGTGTCAGCGCGAGAAGCTGCCCAGCCGGAGGCTCACCCCCGACGCCCTCGACGCCATGGCGCGCTACGCCTGGCCGGGCAACATCCGGGAATTGCGGGGTCTCATGCGGCGCCTCGCCTGGCAGGTACCCGGGGTGACCATCGAGGCCCGCCATCTGCCGCCGGCCCTCAGCGAGAGCCGCGGCGCCGCCGCCCCGGGGACCCTCGGGGACGAACTGGCCCGGGCCGAGCGCGGCGCAGTAGAGGCGGCCCTGGAGGCCGCCGGCGGCAACCGAGCCCAGGCCGCCCGGTCCCTGGGGATCCACCGCACCGCCCTGTACAAGAAGATGGCGCGTCTCGGCATTCGGTAGGGCCGCGGCCGTTCCTGGAGACGCCATCACGCCGCGGGGTAACCCTCGGAAGCGAAGTGGGCGTCGTACGCGAAGACTTCCCTGAGGTTGAGGTCCCGGAGCACGATGAACGACACCGCGTCGACCAGGCTCAACGTGCGGGCGCTCTTCTCGAGCAGGAGGTCGAGGCCCCGGTCGTGGAGCTCCTCTCCGATCCACACGACCTCCAGCAGCGGTGCAAAGTCCGTGCGGAACGAGGCCACGGCAGCGGGCCCCAGGCGGCGGCCGAGGAGGGCATAGGTCTCGACCAGCACGTAGGACGTCGTCACCAGGGACGCCAACCGGCGGCGAAGACCGGCGAAGGCCGCCACCGCCCTCTCATGGGCCTCGTCGGAAGAGACGAGGAGGGCGACGATGGCGGAGGTGTCGACGAAGACGCGGCTCATCGATAGGCGTCCTCGACGTATCGGTCGTGGTGGGACGATAGGTCCGTTGCCCCTTCGGCATCCTCGAAGCGGCCGATCAACCGGCTTGCCCTCGCGTAGAGCGCTGCCCGGTCCTCGGGCTCTGCTGCGAGCCGCTGCTCCACACACTGCCGCACGAGCTCCGAAACCGATGTTCCGGCCCTCTGGGCGGCGATTTTCAATCTCCGTGCCTGAGCTTCGGTGAACTGAATCTGCGTTCTGACCATGGTTCACCTCCGGCGTGTAGTGTAGGCACATGATGTTGGCACAGCAGAATCCTCCCGTCCAGCGTGGCCCTGCCTCCGCCGATGGCTTCGAAGCTCGGGCGCCGCGGCGGCTTCGTCTCTGCCCGCGACGAATTCGTCCCGAGGAAGTCCCCCGGTTGTCGACTCCCCGGGTTCCCGCGTGCCTCGCACCCCCGGCGGGGCGCGGTTGCCCTTGCGCCGCACCGGAAGGGGTGTGTATCCTCAGCCAAGTTTTCGCCCCGAAGGAGGAAAAACCCCGATGGACGAGACGAAACGGCCCGAGGCCGCGGCCGGGGAAGAGGCCCCCCTGCCCCCGGGTGAGTCGGTGGGGCGGGAACCCGGTCCGGCAGAGGCAGCCGAGCCCGAGAGCGCCCAGGACTTCGCCGTCATGCTGGAGGCCGCCGAGGGTCAGACGCCCGTGCGGTGGCGCAAGGGCGAGAAGCTCAAGGTGACGGTCGTCCGGGTCTCCGGGGGCTGGGTCTTCGTGAGCCTGGGCGCCAAGCAGGAGGGGGGGATCCGGGCGGAGGAGTTCACGGCGCCCCCCGCCGAGGAGGGACAGCCTCCCGCCGCAGCCCTTCCCGCGGAGGGCGACGAGATCGAGGCTTTCGTCCTGTCCTCGGAGGGCGGAGAGGTCCTCCTGACCACGAAGGTCAGCGCCCGGGGCGCCTCCTTGGCCGCCCTGGAGGAGGCGTGGCGCAGCGGCATCCCCGTGGAGGGACGCGTCGCCCAGCCGGTGAAGGGCGGGTTCGAGGTGCGCATCGCCGGGTTGCGGGCCTTTTGCCCCCTGAGCCAGATCGACCTGCGCTGGCCCAAGGAGGCCCAGGAGTACACCGGGCAGACCTTCCCCTTCCGGGTGCTCGAGTTCAAGGAAAAGGGCCGCAACATCATCGTCTCGCGCCGGGCCCTCCTGGAGGAGGAGCGGTCCAAGGCCCGGGAGGAGCTCAAGGAGCGGCTCGTCCCCGGCGCCGTGGTGACGGGGGTCGTGCGGTCCATCCAGAGCTTCGGGGCCTTCGTGGACCTGGGCGGCGTCGATGCCCTGATCCCGATCTCGGAGATGAGCTGGGCCCGGGTGGAGTCGCCCGCGGAGGTGGTCTCCCTGGGTCAGGACGTCACGGCCCAGGTGCTCGCTGTGGAGTGGGAGCGCGACCGGGTCAGCCTGTCGCTCAAGGCCCTGGGTGGCGACCCCTGGGACGGCGTCGCCGAGAAGTACCGGGTCGGGCAGCGGGTGCGCGGCACGGTGGCGCGGCTGACCAACTTCGGGGCCTTCGTCACCCTCGAGCCGGGGGTGGACGGGCTGGTCCACATCTCCGCCCTGGGGGCGGGCCGGCGTGTGAAGCACCCCAAGGAGGTGCTCCAGCCGGGGGAGGAGGTCGAGGTCGAGGTCGCGGGGGTGGATGCAGGGGCCCGGAAACTCTCCCTCTCCCTCGAGTACCGGCACCAGGAGTCCTTGGGGAGCCTGCCCGCTCCCGGGGCCGTGGTGGAGGGCTCCGTGGAGAAGGTGGTGGACTTCGGGGTCTTCGTCCGCCTTCCTTCCGGGCACACGGGGCTCGTGCCGAACGCGGAGATGGGGACCCCGAGGGGGACCGATCACTCCCGGTCTTTCCGGGCCGAGGACCCCATGGAGGTCGTGGTCCTCGATGTCGGGGAGGGCGGCCGGCGGATCCGCCTCTCCCGCAAGGCCGTGGGCGAGGGTCGCGAGGCCCAGGCTGCCCAGGAGTACCGGGCGAGCCAGCCCGAGGCGAGCGGTTCCATGGGCACCCTGGGGGATCTCTTCCGCGACAAGCTCACTCGGAAGAAGTGAGCGCCCGGCGGCCGCCCCCGGGGGCGGTCCCCGGCGCACGGATGCGCCGGCTGGACGGCGAGCGAGGACGGAGGGCGGAGGGCGGAAGACGGAGGGCGGAAGACGGAGGGCGGAAGACGGAAGATGGCGGGCGAAGTCGCAGATCGTTTGCCCTCGACCGGCCCGTCGCCACGCCGGACGCTTCACCCGACCCCCGACCCCCGACCTTCTCGCCATGACCTTTCACCGCATCCCCGTCCCCACCCCGTTCCCGGTGGGCCCGGTCAACGCCTACCTGCTGGGTCCCTCGCCTGTCACGTTGGTGGACTGCGGGCCGCGCACCGACGAGGCGTGGGGCGCTCTGTGCTCCGGCCTGGAGGCCGCCGGGTGCCCGGTCGAGTGCGTGGCGCGCCTCGTTCTCACCCATCCACACCACGACCACGCAGGCTTGGCCCGGCGCGTGCGGGATGCCTCGGGGTGCCGGGTTTACGCCCACCCGGCAGACCGGGGCCGGCTCCTGGACGAGCCGGGGGAGTGGGAGCGGATCGCCGGGTTCCTGGTGGAGGTGTGCCGCCGGGCCGGGGCGCCGCCGGAGGTCCTCGGGCACCTGCAAGCCGGCTTCGCGGCGCTCCCGGCCTACGCCGAGCCCCTGGACGAGGTCTTCACCCTGGGGGAGGGCGACTCCCTGCACCAGGGGGACCGCGCCCTCGCGGTGCTCCACACCCCGGGCCACGCGCGGGGTGCCCTGTGCCTGTGGGACTTCGACGGGCGGGTCCTCCTCTCGGGTGACACCCTCCTGGCCCACATCTCGTCCAACGCCATCCTGGAAGGGGGGGAGGGGGCGTTCCGGGAGAGGACCCTGCTCCGGTACCGGGAGACCCTGGACCGTCTCTCGGCCCTGGGGCCGGAGGTGGTCCTGCCCGGCCACGGGGAGCCGTTCGGGGGGGTGGCCGAGCTCGTCCGCCGCCGCCGGGCGCTCCACGAGAGCCGCGCGGCCCGTCTCCGATCCCTGGTAGGGCAGGGGCTCTCGACCCCCTGGGAGCTGGCCCAGCGCCTCTTTCCCGCCCTCCCCGCCGAGCAGGCCTTCCTCGCCGTGAGCGAGGTCGTGGGCCACCTGGACCTGCTCGCCGAGAGGGGGGAGGTTGCCTTCGACGGCCAAGACGGCCCTTGGACCGTGCACCCCTCTGGGCGGCGTGACGGGTGACGCCTGACGGGTAATCGGTACCCCGTGAACGGTGAACGGGGCTGGTCCTCCGTCCTCGGTCCTCTGCCCTCCGTCCTCCGCCCGCCTACTCCGCCCAACTCCGGGCCCGCTCCACGGCGCGCCGCCACCCCTCGTAGCGGCGCTCCCGCACCAGGGGCTCCAGAGCCGGCTCGAAGCGCCGGTCCAGGGCCCAGCGCTCGGTGATCGCTTCGGGCGCGAGGCGCCCGGCGCCGACCTGCGCGAGATACGAGGCCCCCAGGGCCGTGGTCTCGGTGACCCGGGGCCGGAGCACGGGGGTCCCGAGGGTGTCGGCCTGGATCTGCAGGAGCAGCTCGTTGGCCGCCGCGCCCCCGTCCGCCCGCAGATCCCGTAGAGCCACGCCGCTCGCATGTTCCATCGCGGCCAGGGCATCGCGCGTCTGGTAGGCCATGGCCTCCAGGGCCGCCCGGGCCAGATGGGCGCGGGTGGTGCCCCGGGTGATCCCCCCGATGAGCCCTCGGGCCAGGGGGTCCCAGTGGGGCGCACCCAGCCCCACCAAGGCCGGCACGAAGTACACGCCGCCGGAGTCGGGCACGCTGCGGGCCAGGCCCTCCACCTCGGGGGCGGTCCCGATGAGCCCCAGGCCGTCCCGGAGCCACTGGATCGCCGCCCCCGCGATGAAGATCGACCCCTCCAGTGCGTACACGGGCGCCCGGTCCCCGAGCTGCCAGGCCAAGGTCGTCAGCACCCCGTGGCCGAGCACCGGGCGCTCGCCGGTGTTCATCACCACGAAGGCCCCGGTGCCGTAAGTGTTCTTGGCGGTGCCGGGCTCGAAGCAGGCCTGTCCGAAGAGAGCCGCCTGCTGGTCGCCGGCCACGCCGGTGACGGGAATGGGGCGCCCGAACACTTCCCGGTCCGTCTCCCCGAAGAAGCCGGCCGAGGGCCGCACCTCGGGCAGGACCGCCCGCGGCACCCGGAAGAGCTCCAGGAGCTCCTCGTCCCAGTCCAGCCGGTGGATGTCGAAGAGCAGCGTCCGGCTGGCGTTGGTCACGTCGGTGGCGTGGACCCTGCCGCCCGTGAGGCGGAAGAGGAGCCAGGTGTCCACCGTGCCGAAGCAGACCTGGCCCCGCTCCGCCCGGCGCCGCAGTTCCGGGTCCCGGTCCAGGAGCCACGAAAGCTTGCTCCCCGAGAAGTAGGGGTCGAGCACCAGTCCGGTCCTCTCCCGGACCCGCGGCTCCCACCCCTCGGCCTTGAGGCGCCCCGTCAGGGGGGCCGTGCGCCGGTCCTGCCAGACGATGGCGCGGTGCAGGGGCTCCCCTGTGCGCCGGTCCCACACCAGGGTCGTCTCCCTCTGGTTGGTGATGCCGAGAGCCGCCACCTCGCCGAGGGCCCGGGAGCCCTCCAGCGCCTGCCGGGCCGTGGCGAGCTGGGTGTGCCAGAGGTCCTCCGGATCGTGCTCCACCCAGCCGGGCTCCGGGAAGTGCTGGGGAAACTCGACCTGGGCCGAGGCGGCGGGGGCGCCGTCGTCTTGGAAGACGATGGCCCGGCTGCTGGTGGTCCCCTGGTCGAGGGCGAGGACGGCGGACATGGCGGCACTCCGAGGTGGGCGGGTACGTAAGAACGCCCCCGATCTTACCCGAGCTCCGCCTCCCAGGCACGCCCAGGCGCAGCGGGGATTCATCTGGCCCTTCCGGAAACTCAGTGGGTCAAGGGCAAGAACGATCTCGCGCAGAGTCGCTGGGATGCGGAGGAATTGTGTGTCTTTCCCGGCGGCTGTGCACCCCGGGTGAGATCAGACAGGTTCCTCCAAATCGTTCACTGCCCGGGTTATGCCGTTCTTCATGGCAGATTTGCGATCCCTTTCATCGCGCCGTGACGGACCGTAGGCCCCCACATGCCGGCGGCCACTTATGGGAAGAGCGGGTTGGCGGGCGCTGCTACTTTTCCTGTCCTTGCACGGACGCGGTTCCCGCCTCGCGGTATAGTGGCGTCGCGTTGGCCAGACAACGCCGTGATATGGCAAGGGAGGCAGTGGGGTCAGGTACACTGGCAAGGTCCTGAGGTGAGATGGCGATGACGACACCAGAGATCGTGATCCGGGACGAGACGACGGCGGCGTTCGCAACCCTGGAGATCAGCAACCACTCGGAGCCGTTCATCATCGAGGCGCTGCGCGCCGCGGGGGCTCTGACCCTGTCGCTGGTGGCGGAGGTGGACGGCCGGGTGGTGGGCCATTTCGGGATCATCCGGTAAATGACCGGGTGCTCGTGTCCAGGGACGACCGGGTGGGCCCGACCACGTAGGCGGACGGCCGCTCGACGTGAGCAGCCGCTTCGGGAGTCGCGATGTCGCGAGGATTCCGGACGCGGCGGGGGAGAACACCTACCGTGCAGCCCGGCCTCGTCTGCCGGAGTGGGCGGGCCCACCCGGTCGTTTGCCGGAAGAACCCCATTTCGGACGGTACCCCGAGCTGGTACGGATTTGGGCCCGTTTCCGTATTGCCGGGGCATCAGCGACAAGGCATCGGCAAGACCCTGATACAGGAAGGCCTGTCGCGGCTGAAGGACCGGAGTGCTCCTCGCGATGAAGGCCGCAGTGGACCACGGGGTGGATCTTCGCAACCACGATGCATCCCGGACGTGGGGCCACGGCTATGCCGACAACTGACATGCCCGCGACAAAATCGATGCGGCGGCCGCCCCGCGCGGGGGGCGCTGCCGAAACCCTTTGCTCGGCCATGATCGTGTGACCACGATCGAGGGCCGCACCGTGCAGTTGCGCCCGGCGCGCCCGTCCGACCGGCGCCGGGTGTACGCGTGGTTGGCGCAGTCGGACCTCACGGCCTCGATGATGGGGCCGCCGGAGTACCCGGAACTGCGGCCTCCGACCTGGGAGGAGTTCTGTGCCGACTACGGACCGCACTTCTTCGACGGCTCCGCACCCGAGCTCGAGGCCTCCTACATCATCGAGGCCGCGGGCGAGGCAGTGGGCCACGTCAACTACGAGGTCCGTGATGCGCCCGTCCGTCACGCGGAGTTGGACATCTGGTTGCGCTCCGAGCGCGACACGGGGCACGGGTACGGCCCCGATGCCCTCGCGGCGCTTGCCGCGCACTTGCACGCCACGCTCGGTGTGGGGACATTCCTGCTGCGCCCGTCGGCACGCAATCGGCGGGCGATCCGCGCCTACCAGAAGGGCGGGTTCACCCTGGTCCCCATGACCGCGCAGGAGCAGACCGAGACTTATGGACCCGGCGACTACGAGGACACCGTCGTGCTGGTCCTGGAGCGCCCCGCCCAACCGGCGCCTCCACCAGAGGGCACGTCGGAGTGAGGCAACCTCCCGTGGCGGCGACCCGGGTCACGCGCCGCGCCCCGGGTGTGTCCTGGGCTCACTGGTTCGGGGCGGCTGCAAAGGGGGCGACGTCGGTCTGCGAAAAGTCGTCACCCTTGAAGAGGAGCGGTTCCCCGAGAACGCGGGCGAGGGCGTAAGCGAAGCAGTCGCCGAAGTCCAGGCCGGCAGGGTGCCGGCCCTTGCCGAACCGGCTGAAGGCGAGGCGCGCCTCGCGGGCCTGCGCGACGTCTACCGGGGCCAGCTCGATCGCGGCGCGGTCCACGAAGCGATCCAGATCTCTCAGCCCCTCGGCCCCGTAGCGGACTTCGATGACGATCGACGCCTCTACAAGGGTCGCCACGGACATCCGCACGGCGTCGGCACTCTCGATCGCCTCGTTGAAGGCGCGGCGCTCGGGCTCGTCCTGCAGGATGGCGAGCAGGGCCGAGGTGTCGAGGACCATCAGCGAGGCAGCCCGTGGGCGTCGTACCCCAGGATCTCGTCCGGAGTCCGCCTGTCCTGCACCGGAAGTCGAGCGCAATGCTTGGCGATTTCGTCGAGCTCGTCGGCGAGCCGCAGCTGGGACCGCTCCCGGCGAAGCCGGGCGAGCCGATCGCGCAGGGCGCGGGTGACCGTTTCCGTCTTGGTCTCGCCGGTGAGCCTGGCCAGCGTCTCGGCCAGCTCCTCTGCCTCGGGGTTTCGGATGTTGAGGGCCATCTTTCATTCCTCCTGTGTCGTTGTGTAGACGCTACCGCGCGGGTCGGCGGCCGTCAAGGGCCCCTCGGGGCCCCTCGGGCGCCGGTGGGGAGCAGGCCGAGACGTTTCCTCGCCGAGGGCCTTGCCCTTTCCCGCCGAGTTGCCTACAAAGGGCTGACCGGCGGGCGCCTGCCGCCGCTTCTCTTCCCCCCGGCCCTTCGGGAGCTTCGATGGTCCAGCGCGGTGACACCGGCGAGCTGTTCTCGGTTTGGGACGCGCTTCGCGCCGCCCCCCAGTACGTCCTTCCCCACCACCTGCTCTCCGCCGCCATGGAGAGGCTCACCCGGACCCGGGCCCGGTGGTTCAAGGACCCGCTGATCCGCTGGTTCTCCCGGGCGTACCGGATCGACTGGGACGAGGCCCGGTTCCGCTCGCCGGGGGCGTATCCGGACTTCAACGCCTTCTTCACCCGGGAGCTCCGGCCCGGCGCCCGGCCGGTGGACACGGCGCCCGGCGCGGTGGTCTCCCCTGTGGACGCGGCGGTGAGCCAGGCCGGGAGGGCGGACGGCGGCACCCTGCTCCAGGCCAAGGGGCGCACCTTCGACCTGGTGCGCCTCCTCGGAGGGAGCGCGGACCGCGCGGCTCCCTTTCGGGGCGGGAATTTCGCCACCCTCTATCTTTCACCCCGGGACTACCACCGCATCCACATGCCGGTGGCGGGGACCCTGCGGGAGATGGTCTGCGTCCCGGGCCGCCTCTTCAGCGTGAGCCCCGCCACGACCCGGGTCGTCCCGGAGCTCTTCGCCCGGAACGAACGGGTGGTCGCCGTGTTCGAGACCGAGGCGGGGCCCCTGGCGCTGGTGCTCGTCGGGGCGGTCTTCGTGGGGAGCATCGAGACCGTCTGGCACGGGGTGGTGACGCCCCCCCGGCGCCCGGAGGTCCAGCGCTGGGAGTACCCCGCGGGGGACGTCCGCCTGGCAAGGGGGCAGGAGCTCGGCCGCTTCAACATGGGGTCCACGGTGATCCTGGTGTTCGGGAAGGACGCGGTGAGCTGGGACCCGGGGCTCGACCCCGACAGGCGCGTGCGGATGGGGGAGCACATCGGGGAGCTCGGGCCGCAGGGTACGACTGAGGACTGAGGACCGCGGACTGAGGACCGCGGACCGCGGACCGCTCACCCGTTACTCTTCACCGACCTTTCGGGCGGACCAGTGCCCGGCCCTGGGAGTACCGCCGTCCCGCCTCAACGGAGAAGTCCCGTGCCGGAGCTCCTCACCCCCGAGTCCCTTCTTCTCGTCCTCGCCCTGGTCCCCCTGGGCGTGGCGGTGGCGGTCGCCGCGGCCCGGGCGTCCCGGCGAGGGTCCCGCCGTCTGGCAGAGCTCGAGGAGCGGCTGGGGACAGAGTTGGACCGTCTGCGCTCGGCGCTGGAGACGGCCCTGCGGGAGGGCCTGCAGGGGGCCGGCCGGGCCCAGGGGGATTTCGCGCTGCAGGTGACCGGGCGGTTGGAGGAGAGCCGCAGCGCGCTGCTGGAGAACCTCTCCACCCGCTTCCAGCAGCTCCAGAACGCCCAGGGGGAGTCCCTGCACCGCCTCCAGGGGCAGGTGGCGGCGGACCTGGAACGCCTGCGCCGGGACAGCGAGGTCAAGCTCGAGAAGATCCGCGCCACGGTGGAGGAGAAGCTCCACGCGACCCTGGAGACCCGTCTGGGGGCGTCGTTCCGCCTGGTGAGCGAGCGCCTCGAGCAGGTGCACCGGGGTCTGGGGGAGATGCAGGCCCTGGCCAGCGGCGTTGGGGACCTGAAGAGGGTGCTCACGAACGTGCGCTCCCGGGGCACCTTCGGGGAGGTGCAGCTCGAGGCCCTGCTGGAGCAGGTGCTCAGCCCCTCCCAATTCGACCGGAACGCGGCCACGGTGCCGGGGAGCCGGGACCGGGTGGAGTTCGCGGTGCGGCTCCCCGGGCGGGACGACGACGGGTCCGTCGTCTACCTTCCCATCGACGCCAAGTTCCCCCAGGAGGACTACCTGCGCCTCCAGGAGGCGTACGAAGCCGGCGACGGGGCCGCCGCCGAGGAGGCCCGGCGGGCCCTGCGGGGCCGCCTGCTGGCGGAGGGGGCCGCGATTCGCGCCAAGTACCTCGCGCCGCCCCACACCACGGACTTCGGGCTGCTCTTCGTCCCGACCGAGGGCCTCTACGCCGAGGCCCTGCGCATGCCCGGCCTGGTGGAGGCCCTACAGCGGCAGAGCCAGGTGGTGCTGGTGGGGCCCACGACCCTGTACGCCGTCCTGAACAGCTTGCAGATGGGCTTTCGGACCCTCGCGATCGAGAAGCGCTCGGGAGAGGTGTGGCGAATCCTCGGGGCCGTGAAGGGCGAGTTCGAGAAGTTCGGGGACTCCCTGGCGGAGGTGCGGAAGAAGCTCCAGGAGGCCGGCAACAAGATCGACTTCTCGGAGCGCCGCTCCCGGGTGCTCCAGCGGACCCTCAAGGAGGTGGAGTCCCTCCCGGAGGGGGACGCCCGCGCCCTCCTGCCCGAGGGGCCGGAGGAGGAGCCGTGAGGGGCGGCGCCCGGGGGCCCGACGCACTGGACCGGCCCGAGATCCTGGCGCGGCTCTTCCACCCGCGCCGGGACGCCCGACCCCCGCCGCAGGGGGCCCTGGACCTCTCCATCCCCCTGGCGGACGGGGAGGTGCTCGGCGCCCGGTTCCACCCCTCCGTGCCGGATCGGCCCTCCCTCCTCTTCTTCCACGGCAACGGCGAGGTGGCCGCCGATTACGACGACGTGGGGCCGCTCTTCGCCTCGGCGGGCTGGAACTTCGTCGCCCTGGACTACCGGGGATACGGCCGCTCCTCGGGGCGGCCCACGGCGGCGGCCCTGCTGGCGGACGCTCGGGCGGCCTTCCCCTGGGTGCGGGCCTGGCTGGCCGAGCGGGGCTGCACGGGGTCGGTCGCGGTGTTCGGACGCTCCCTCGGGAGCGCCCCGGCCCTGGAGCTGGCCGCCGGGCTCGGTTGGCCCGCCGTCGCCGGCCTGGTGCTGGACAGCGCCTTTGCCCGTGAGCTCCTGCTGCTCGAGGCCCTGGGAATCGACGGAGCCGATCTCGGGCTGACCGAGGCGGACGGGTTCCGAAACCTGGACAAGGTCCGGCGGTACGGCGGGCCCACTCTCGTGCTCCACGGCGCGCGGGACCGGCTCATCCCGCCGGAGGACGGACGGGCGCTCTTCGATGCCTCCGCAGCGCAGGACAAGAGGCTCGTCCTGATCCCCGGGGCAGACCACAACAGCCTCTTTCTCCACGGCCTCGAAACGTACCTCGGGGCTTTGGGAGACCTGGCCCGCAAGGTGCGGCGGGGGACGGGGGCGTAGACCGCGGCCCGGGACCGGCCCGGTTGCCGCACGAGAGACGAGGAGGGACGCGATGGGCTTCGAGGCGCTCCTGCGGGAAGAGATCGAGCGGTTCGTCCGGGAGAGCCCCGAGAACCGGAAGAAGTCGGGTCCCGGGCCCTACTTCGACGCACCCCTGGTTGGCTTTGCGTCGGCCCGCGACCCGCTCTTTGCCGAGTACAAGGAGATCATCGGCGGTTTCCACCTGACCCCGGAGGAGGTCTTCGAGGATGCCTTCGGGCCCGGCGCCCTCACCGAGGGGACGGTGGTGTGCTGGGTCCTGCCCGTCGCCCGGGAGGTGCGGGAGAGCAACCGTCGGGAGGAGCGCCTCCCTTCGCGGGACTGGGCCCACACCCGCAACTTCGGGGAGCAGTTCAACGACGCGCTCCGGCGGCAGGTGGTCGCGTTCCTGGAACGGGCCGGCCACCGGGCGGTGGCCCCCCACCTGAGCCCCCGCTGGAAGCGGATCGACGACACGCCCGTCGGCATCGCCTCCACCTGGTCGGAGCGTCACGCCGCCTACGCAGCCGGACTGGGGACGTTCAGTCTCAACGACGCCCTCATCAGCCCCCGGGGCATCGCCCACCGGCTCGGCAGCGTCGTGACCGACGCGGTGCTCGAACCTACCCCCCGCACCGCTCTCGACTATCGCGAGAACTGCCTCTCCTGCCGGGGGGAGGACTGCGGCGTCTGCATCACCCGCTGCCCCGCCGGGGCCATCTCGGAGGCCGGGCACGACAAGGACGCGTGCCGGCTCTATTCCTACGGCACGGTCATGGACGCGGTGGGGGAGCATTACGGGGTGGAGATCGCCGGGTGCGGACTGTGCCAGACCCGGGTGCCCTGTGAGGCGAGGATTCCCAGAGGACGAAGGCGGAGAGCCTGAAAAGAGCCCTGGCGCCCATTCCGTCGGGCAGCAGGAAGGCCCGTTGCTAGTGGGCGGTCTTGTCCGGCTCGTTCGTGGGAGAAGGGACCTTCTCCACCTTCCCGTTGTCCGCGTCCTCGTTCCAGGACCACATGGCGAGAGCCAGGGTTGCCAGGCCGAATACCACGAGTGTCAGATGCATCAGGAGAGTCCCTCCCAGGACGCGGGTGTCGAAGATTTCTTCACGATCGGCTCTTGGGGGGATTTACATGAGATGAAAAGAGAACACAACCCCATTTTGTGCTTTTTGCTTCTCTTTGTGAAGTGGTGAGAGCCTACGGCGATAGGAATCCCCACGCGGCAAAATTTCGGATCTTGAGAACGGAAGGTGCGGATGCGGGCAGCAATTCCCGGGTAGGCCACCAAATGGCCGTGTGAAGGTTGCGGTGAGGCA
>JAWSUI010000035.1:0-38318 GCA_033551855.1 Deferrisomatales bacterium | reverse complement strand
TCCCCCTGTCTCAAACCTGAACAGGACGTTTCGGGGAGGCAGCGGGAATTGCTGGAGGCGCGGCACAGCCTAACGCAAACGCCCAGGTCCTGACGTCGTATCCCGCGCCAGTTCCACCCCTCGGAGTTCAACGCAAGATCGCCTCCATCCTTTCCGCCTACGACGACCTGATCGAGAACAACCTGCGGCGCATTCGCATCTTGGAGGACATGGCCCAGCTCATCTATCGGGAGTGGTTCGTCAAGTTCCGGTTCCCTGGCCACCAGAAGGTGAAGTTGGTGGAGTCGCCGCTGGGGATGATGCCGGAGGGGTGGGAGGTGAAGAAGGTGGGAGAGGTTTGCTCTCTCGTGAAACGGGGGATTTCACCTCGGTACAGCGACGAATCCAAGAGCGTCGTGATCAATCAAAAGTGCATTCGAAACGGAAGGGTCGACCTCTCGCCGAGCAGAAGGCACACAAACGCGGTCCCCAAAGACAAGATGGTGAGGTGGGGGGATGTTCTCGTCAACTCGACAGGTGTAGGAACCTTGGGGCGCTTGGCCCAGGTACTGCGACAATACGACGACACAACCGTGGACACCCACGTTACGATCGTTCGCCCGGACACGATTGAGAGGCACCTGTTCGGGTTGCAGATGATGGGATTGGAGAGCTACTTCGAGAGCCAGGCAAAGGGCGCCACAGGCCAGACCGAACTGGGCAGAGCGTCGATCGTTGACACACCCCTCTTGATTCCGATTCCGCGTCTCCAGAAGGATTTTGAGGGGCTCGTCTCTCCGGTAAGGAGCTTGGCAGTTGCCCTCGAAGACAAGAACACCGTCCTCCGCCAAACCCGCGATCTCCTCCTTCCAAAGCTCATCTCTGGTCAGCTCGACGTCTCCGAGCTGGACATCGACATCGGAGAGGCGGCCGCATGACCCCGACGGGCTTCGCCGAGTGCCACATCGAGGAGGCCGCGCTGGGCCTCTTCGGTGAGCTGGGGTGGCACACGGTGAAGGCCCAGAATGAGACTTTCGGCGCCGCCGGGACGCTTGGCCGGGAGAACTCCGGCGAGGTGGTCCTGCTCTCTCGCCTTCGCCCCGCCCTTCGAAAGCTCAACCCCCAACTGCCCGAAGAGGCCTTCGACCTGGCCGTGGAGGAGCTGCTGCGCGACCGCTCCCGCATGAGCCGGGCGGCGGCGAACCGGGACGTGTACCAGCTACTGAAACAGGGGGTGCCGGTGCGCATCCCCGATCCGGAGGGGGACGGGGACCAGGCGGAGACGGTGCGGCTGATCGACTGGTCGGCGGTTGGGGAGAACGACTTCCTGGTGGTGTCGCAGTTCTGGGTGGCCGGGGAGATGTACACCCGCCGGGCGGACCTGGTGGGGTTCGTGAACGGCATCCCGCTGCTCTTCATCGAGCTGAAGGCGAGTCACACCCAGCTTCAGGCCGCGTACACGGGGAACCTGACGGACTACAAGGACACGGTCCCCCACCTCTTCTGGTACAACACGCTCATCGTGCTCTCGAACGGAAGCGAGACGAAGGTGGGCACGGTGACCTCGGCCTGGGAGCACTTCAACGAGTGGAAGAAGGTGGGCAGCGAGGAGGAGCAGGGGGTCATCTCGCTGGAGACGGTGATTCGCGGCACCTGCCAACCGGCGCGGCTCCTGGACCTGGCGGAGAACTTCGTCCTCTTCATGGAGATTCCGGGGGGGCTCATCAAGCTGGGAGCGAAGAACCACCAGTTCCTCGGGGTGACCAACGCCATCGCCGCCCTTCAGGAGATCCAGGCGCGGGGAGGGAAGCTCGGCGTCTTCTGGCACACCCAGGGGAGCGGCAAGTCGGTTTCGATGATTTTCTTCTCGCAGAAGGTGCTGCGGAAGATGCCCGGCAACTGGACCTTCGTGGTCGTGACGGACCGCCGGGAGCTGGACGACCAGATCTACAAGAACTTCGCCGACTGCGGCGCCATCACGGAGGGGCACTGCCAGGCGGAGAGCGCGAAGGACCTGCGGCGGCTGCTCAAAGAGGACCACCGGTTCGTCTTCACGCTGATCCACAAGTTCCGCACGGATGACGGGTCGCCCCACCCGGTGCTCTCGGACCGGGACGACATCATCGTCATCACGGACGAGGCGCACCGGAGCCAGTACGACACCCTGGCCCTGAACATGCGAAACGCGCTGCCCCGGGCGGCCTTCCTGGCCTTTACGGGAACCCCCCTGATCATCGGGGAGGAGAAGACCCGCGAGGTCTTCGGCGACTACATCTCCGTCTACGACTTCAAGCAGTCGATCGAGGACGGGGCCACGGTGCCCCTGTTCTACGAGAACCGCATCCCCGAGCTTCAGCTCACGGACGAAGCGGCCTTCCAGGAGGGCATGGAGCGCATCCTGGAGGAAGCGGAGCTGGACGAGGACCAGGAGAAGAAGCTGGAGCGGGAGTTCGCCCGGGAGTACCACCTGATCACCCGGGACGAGCGGCTGGAGCGGGTGGCCCAGGACATCGTGGAGCACTTCACGGAGCGGGGCTTTCGCGGGAAGGCCATGGTGGTCTCCATCGACAAGGCCACCGCGGTGAAGATGTACGACAAGGTGAAGGCGCACTGGGCGCGAAAGCTCACCCATCTGCGGGAGCTTCTGGAGATCGCGGAGGAGGATACGGCACGGGACGAGCTGCGGGACAAGATCGCCTACCTGGCGGGGACCGACATGGCGGTGGTGGTCTCGGCCGGGCAGAACGAGATCGAGGAGATGCGGAAGAAGGGGGTGGACATCGCCCCCCACCGGAAGCGGATGGTGACGGAGGACCTGGACACGAAGTTCAAGGACCCCGAGAACCCCTTCCGGCTGGTGTTCGTGTGCGCCATGTGGATGACGGGCTTCGACGTGCCCTCCTGCTCGACGATCTACCTCGACAAGCCCATGCGCAATCACACGCTGATGCAGACCATCGCCCGGGCGA
The DNA here is from genome assembly GCA_033551855.1 of Deferrisomatales bacterium. Lineage (GTDB taxonomy): Bacteria > Desulfobacterota > Deferrisomatia > Deferrisomatales > JACRMM01 > JBFLZB01. The sequence goes on along the minus strand of JAWSUI010000035.1, from coordinate 35,370 downwards.
ACCGCGTGTTCGGGGAGAAGGTGAACGGCCTCATCGTGGACTACGTGGGGGTGTTCCGGAGCCTCCAGAAGGCCCTGGCGATCTACGGCAAAGGCGGGGCGCAGGGGGGACGGGAGCCGGTGCAGGACAAGGCCGAGCTGGTGGAGATGCTGCGCGAGGCGGTGGTCCAGACGACCGCGTTCTTGGCGGAGCTGGGGGTGGACGTGGGGGGCATCCTGGGGGCGACGGGTTTCCAGAGGGTGAAGCTCCTCGATGACGCCGTGGATGCGATCCTGGTCAACGACGCCACCCGGAGGCGATTCGTGAACATGGCCGGGGCGACGGCTCGGATCTTCAAGGCAATCTTGCCCGACAAGTCCGCGAACGAGTTCGTGGCGGTGGCGGCGCTCTTTCGGGCGATGCAGCTCAAGATCGAGTCGCTGACGAAGCGAGAGGTGGACATCTCTGGGGTCATGGACCAGGTGGGGGACCTGCTCGACGCCTCGGTGGCGACCAAGAGCTACATCATCCGGGAGCCGGTGGTGGGCTACGGGACGGCCCACCTGGTGGACCTGAGCCAGATCGACTTCGAGGCCCTGAAGAAGCAGTTCGCGAAGAGCCGGAAGCGGATGGAGGTGGAGCGGCTCCGAGCTGCCATCAACGCCGCCCTGACCAAGATGGTGAAGCTGAACAAGACCCGCCTGGACTACCTGGCCAAGTTCCAGGAGATGATCGACGAGTACAACAGCGGGGCGGTGAACGTGGAGGAGTTCTTCCGGCGGCTGGTGGCGTTTGCCGGGGAGCTGCGGCAGGAGGAGAAACGGGCGGTCTCCGAGAAGCTCACCGAGGAGGAACTGGCGGTCTTCGACCTGATTACCAAGCCCGACATCCGGCTGACGGGTAAGGAAGAGATTCAGGTGAAGAAGGTTGCCAAGGACCTGCTGGCGACCTTGAAGCGGGAGAAGCTCTTCCTCGACTGGCGCAAGAAACAGGCGACCCGGGCGGCGGTGCGCTTGGCCATCGAGGAGAAGCTGGACGAGCTGCCGGAGCGGTTCACCACCGACGTCTACCGGGCCAAGTGCGATGCGGTGTACCAGCACGTGTTCGAGTCGTACTACGGGGACCAGCGGAGCGTGTACCCGGCGGCCATGTAGGGGGTGCCAAAGAACCGAGCCAGGGGGTGCGTGATGGCAATCCCAGATTTCCAGTCGTTCTTCAAGCCACTGCTCGACATCGCCGCGGACGGCGCAGAACACACGGTGCGAGAGGCGCGGGAGCGGATCGCAAAACAGATGCGGCTCTCGGAAGAGGACCTGTCGGAGATGCTGCCAAGCGGGTCCGAGAGGCGCTTCGATAACCGCGTGGCCTGGGCCAAGAGCTTCTTCGTCCAGGCTGGAGTCCTGACCTCCCCAAAACGGGGATGCTTCCAGATCACCGACCGGGGCAGGGAACTACTGGCGCAGGGGCACAACCGAATCGACATCAAGGTCTTGAACCAGTACCCAGAGTTCCGCGAGTTCCGCACGAGCAGCGGCAAGAAGGGAGGCGACCAAGGCCAAGATAGGGGGACAGAGGCCGAGACCCCAGAGGAGTCTCTCCAGAGCGCCTACGAAAGCATCCGCGCCGACCTGGCCAATGCCCTCCTCACCAAGGTCAGCGGCAACAGCCCCAAGTTCTTCGAGGACCTGGTCATCGACCTGATGTTGTCCATGGGGTACGGCGGCTCCCGGGCGGACGCAGGGAAATCCCTTGGCAGGTCAGGTGACGAGGGGATCGACGGGATCATCAACGAAGACAAACTGGGCCTCGACGTCATCTACCTACAGGCCAAGCGGTGGCAGGGTTCCGTGGGACGGCCCGACCTGCAGAAGTTCGTGGGGGCCTTGCACGGGCGCCGGGCAAAGAAGGGTGTGTTCATCACCACAGGGACGTTCTCTCAAGAGGCCGTCCGGTACGTGGAGAACATCGACCCCAAGGTCATCCTGATCGACGGACGCAAGATGGCCGAGTTGATGATCGACCACGGAGTCGGTGTCTCGACAGTGAAGACGTTCGAGCTGAAGAGAATGGATACGGACTACTTCGAGGTAGTCTGACGAGCCGTCCGAAACGTTCCGGAGGGAGGTGTGCGAGGCCGAGTGCGACGCCTTGGCCCAACCCTGCTCGAGTTTGCGGGAACAGCGAAGCGTGTACGCGTCGATGTAAGGGGGCGCAATGGGACCGACGCCGGATGAGCTGGGTCTGGGGGAACCCGATTGAGATCGTGGTCACAGGGTGCCTTTTTTCGTGTCTGTAGTCGGGGAGAGCTGTCCAGGAGCTGTCCGGTGGGCGAGAGAGCGTCCACCGACTCTCCCCGCAGCAACCGCAGGGCCACCTCCCGCTTGCGCGCCACGCTCCAGCGTTGCCCCGGCGCCAGGGGAACCACCACCGCCGCGCAGCTCGCCGGGCTCACTCCGGTCGGCGTACGGCCTCCCTGCGTTCCCCCGGCGCCCCCTTCCTCAGTCTTGCTCTCTTCTCTCATGTCGTCAGCCTCCTTGGTCACACAGTTCCTTGCCGGAAATCCGTGTCCAAGAAAACCGGCGCCTCCGCGCGAGAACACGATTGTTCCTCGCACCATAGAAAATCCGGAAGCTCCGAAACATGAGGGGTGTTGGCGGCCCCGCTTGCTGGATTGCCATTTCCGGTGCTAGGTTGGCAAGGACAGGAGGGTGCCATGGAAACGAGGGTGGACCGTTTCGGCCGGGTGGTCATCCCGAAGCGGGTGCGCGACGCTCTGGGGCTCGGCCCGGGAACCGTCCTGATCGTGGAGGAGCGGGGACGCGCCGTGAGCCTCACGCCCCTGACGGAAGAGCCGCTCGGCGATGAAGGGGGAGTCCTGGTGTTCCGGGGGCGCGCCGTGGGCGATCTTGCGGGGGCGGTCGACGAGGCGCGGGAGGCGCGGCTCTCCGATCTGGCCGTGGAACCGGCGCGGTGAAGGTCCTCTTTGACACCTCCGTCCTGGTCGCGGCCATGGTGCAGGGCCATCCCAGCCATCGGCGAGCGCTGCCCTGGCTGCGGCGAGCCCACTCCGGGGAGCTCGGATTCCTGGTGGCCGCCCATACCCTCGCCGAACTGTACGCGACCCTGACCCGCCTGCCGACGGCACCGCGAATCTCTCCGGCGGTGGCGGCCCGTCTGGTGGAGGCGAACGTCGCCTCCCGGGCGCTGGTCGTTGCCCTGGACGCCGCGGACTACGGAGCGCTCCTTCGCCGTTGGGCAGACCTGGCGGTGGCGGGCGGTGCGGTCTATGACGGTCTCATCGCCCGGGCGGCAGAGAAGGCCGGGGCTGATCGCCTTCTCACGCTGAACCTCGAGCACTTCAGGCGCGTCTGGCCGGAGGGCGCCGCCTCACTCACCTCCCCGTAGGGGCGGGTCCGTCCGGAAATCCAGCGGCTGCTCCCGGAGTCGATGGGTATGCGCCGTCGCCAGGCGCCTGAATGGAGAAGGATTCCTCGTTACCACGTACCCGACGGACGTGGTGAAGGAAGGTGAGCGAATATGGCCGAGGTAAAGGTCCTATACGACGAAATCGGAAACACTTTGACCGTGTGGTTTGGCAATCCCGCCGACGAATGCGTCTGCGAAGAGACAGGCGAGGAAGTCATACTAATCAAAGACAAGGCGGGCCGCGTTATTGGGTTTGAAAAACTCAACTACGTAGCCGAGCCTACCGTAGGGTTTCAGGTGGGCTTTCAGACTGCCGGAGCGATAGCGGCGGCCTCACGACAAGAGCGCGAACTGGACGCTTGATAGGACACCTTCAGGGTTTTTCCGGGCGGACGTTACTTGATCTTCTCCAGGTTTCTCTGCTGGGCCGTGGCGGTCTCGATGCCGCGGCGGGCGTCTTCGAAGGAGGGGTCGAAGGCCTGGATCTTGCGCCAGGTGTCGATCGCGCCTGCCAGGTCCCCGCTCCGATAACGCAACAAGCCCACCTCCATGAGCCTCTCCGAGCAGTCCCGGATCCTGCCCTCCACCCGGTCCCGGGTCCAGCCGGGGTCCCCGAAGGAATCCTCCCCCGCCGGGAGAAGCTCCAAGGCGCGGCCGAAGTGGGTACCGGCCTCGGCCCAGTCGCCGCCCCGGTACCGCTCCTCCCCCTCTCCCAGGGACTGGGCCGCTGCCTTCGCCTGTTGAGCCGTCGAGGAGGCTTCTCCCTGGAGCAGGTCACCTCGCTGCTCGGGCTCGGGCGCGGCACGGGGCGCAGGGGCCGTGGGTTCCTCCCGGCTTTCCGATGGATCCGCAGGCGCAGTGGCCGCCTTCGCACCGACAGGCGGGAGGACGTCCCGGTAGGTCAGGATTCGCTCCAGGGGCGCACAGGCCGCGAGCAGGAGGGCGATCAGGGCCAGGGTCGGCGGGAGGGTCCTCATGCCCGGCACGCCAGCGGCTCCTCGCCCGCCAGGATCCCGTCCCGTTCCAGGATCTCCAGGACCAGGTCGGTGAGCTGGGGGTGGAACTGGGTTCCCCGATACGCGAGCAGCTCCGCCGCGGCCTGCTCCGGTGACAGCGCTTCGCGGTAGGACCGCGAAGAGGTCATGGCGTCGTAGGCGTCGGCGATGGCGATGATGGCGGCGAAGAGGGGGATCTGGTCCCCCGAGAGCCCCTCCGGATAGCCGCTACCGTCGTACCACTCGTGGTGGTGGAGAACGCCCGGGATGAGACCGTGGAGCGACTCCACGATGCGCAAGACGTCTGCTCCGTCCTCGGGGTGGCGCATGATGACGCGCCGTTCCTCCTCGTTCAGAGGGGCTAGCTTCTGGAGGACCTGGTCGGGGGTCCGGATCTTCCCCACGTCGTGGAACAGGCACGCGAGCTCCAAGTCCCGAAGCTCGGCCTCGTCCAGGCCCAGGACCCTGCCGATGGCCACGGACAGCGTCGCCACCCGCTCGGAATGGCCGAGGGTGTAGGGGTCCCGGGCTTCGATTGCCGCGGCTAGGACCTTGACGGTCCCCACGTACGCCCCCTCCAGGTCCCGGGCATACTGCTGCAGGCTGCCCTGCTGTTTCGTGATGAGCCTCGCCATCTCGTTGAAACTGCGACTCAGCTCGCCCAACTCGTCCCGGGCCCGCACGGGGATCTCCTCCTTGTACTGCCCCGTCGAGAGCTCGGAAACACACCGGGCCAGCACCTTGATCGGCGTGGTGACCAGTCTGGAGATCAGGAGGGTGCCGGTCACTCCCAGGGCGAGGACCAGCGCGGAGACGAGGAAGACCTTGGTCCTTGCCCGGGACTGGGCCGTGACCAAGGCGTCGTTGGCGATCTCCAAGTGGACCTGACCCAGGTGCTTTCCGGCGAAAGAGACCGGAACCCGAAAGTCGAAGGCCGGCCCCTCGTCCCGCAGCACCCGCAGGACCCTGGAGCCGTCCGGATCTGCCTCCAGCAGGCGGCCCTGGGCCTCCCCCAGGGCTTCGTTGGTGCGCCGGAGGTCGCTGTGGGCTCGGAGCCGGCCGCCCTGGTCCACCACCGCCACGAATACGATGTCATCCTGCTGCTCGCTGACCTTTGAAACCAGGTTGTCCAGCGCCAGCCGGTCTCCGGCGAGGAAGCTGTATGCCGCGGCGCTCGACACGCTTCGACCGATAGCGAGTCCCCGCCTCACGAGTTGGCCCAGGATGAACTCGTCCATGACGTTCATCGCGACGACCGAAGACGCAGTGGTGATGGTGGCCACGAGGAGAAACGTTAGGGTCGTGAGCTTGAAGCGGATCCCCTGGAACAAGGCACGCTCCCTTGAAGTCCAGCTCCCGGAACAGACACGGTCCGAGAGCTCCTGCGTCTCGCGAACGGGCACGTCGCCCATTCCCTTCGGCCGGGGAGCCGCACGGCTTGAATCCCGGTGGCTCCTCGCGAACGAGGCCCCTCCTCGGACGTCAGGCTGGGGGGGTCTTCACTGCCGACCCTTCAGTCGCTTTGCGTTCCCGGAACATCCGTCCCTTCGCGAGCCGTCAGGACCGTGACGTGGGCCGGAGTGAAGTGGCCATGCTTCCCCCTTGAAAGGCAGAGGTGTCAGACCTACACAATTCACTGTTTGGAGGTAGCCTGACCAAGGGAAACTTCACAAACCTCGCAGTGTCCCGAAGTCCCGGACCGGACACCGAAAAAGGGAGCCGGCTCTCGCCGGCTCCCTTCTTGAATCTGGTGCCCAGGGCCGGATTCGAACCGGCACGGGTGTTCCCCACTACCCCCTCAAGATAGCGTGTCTACCATTTCCACCACCTGGGCAGGATGTCCGTATCTCACTCCGCCTTCTGCTCGGCGGGCGGTTCACTCGGGGGGAGGCTCAGCGGGAACGCCGGAGCCGTCTCGGCGGGCGCGGCCGCAGCCGGCCGGTCGGGCATGACGCTGGATTTATACCTGGTGGTCGCCTGATACGTCAAGGCGAGGGACGTGAGCATGAAGACCACGGCGGCCGCCGCGGTGAGCTTTCCGAGGAAGGTAGTGGCCCCCGAGCTCCCGAAAAGGGTCTGGCTCGAGCCCCCGAAGGCCGCCCCCATGTCCGCCCCCTTGCCCTGCTGCAAGAGGACGATGCCGATCAAGGCCAGGCAGACCAGGACGTGGATGATCACGAGAAGTACGTACATGCGCGTGGGCTCCCTTGGTGTCGAAGCCCGTCCTTATACACGAAAACGGACGATCGATGCAAATGTTTCGGCGTCCAGGCTGGCCCCGCCCACCAGGGCCCCGTCCACGTCCGGTTGGGTCAGGAGCTCGGCCGCGTTGCCCGGCTTCACGCTCCCGCCGTAGAGGATGCGGGCGGCCTCCGCCCCCTCCGCCCCCCGGAGGGTCACCAGGAGGGAGCGGACCCCGGCGTGCATCTCCTGGGCCTGGGCCGCGCCGGCGGTGCGCCCGGTGCCGATGGCCCAGACCGGTTCGTACGCCACGACGAGGGGTCCGCCGCCACCCGGAGGGAGGGACTCGAGGGCTGCGGTCAGCTGGCGCGCGACGACCTCGTCCGCGGCGCCGCCGTCCCGCTGGGCCAGGGTCTCCCCGACGCAGACGACGGGAGTCAGGCCGGCGGCGGCCGCCGCCGAGACCTTGCGGGCGACGTCCTCATCGGTCTCGCCGAACAGCTGACGCCGTTCGGAGTGGCCGAGGATCACGTACCGCACGCCCAGGGCCCGGAGCATGGGGGGCGAGACCTCGCCGGTAAAGGCCCCTTCGGGCTCCCAGTGCATGTTCTGGGCGCCGAGGCCGATCCGCGTCCCCGACAAGACCTCGCCCACGGCCTGCAGGGCGGTGAACGGCGGGGCCACGGCGATCTCGGTGTCCTGCTCGTCCCGCAGGCGCGCCGCTACCTCCCGGGCCAGGGCGAGGGCCTCCGGCCCCGTCTTGTGCATCTTCCAGTTGGCGACGACGAGGGGTTTCCTCATGGCTCACTCCTCCAGGGCCGCGACGCCGGGGAGCACCCGGCCCTCCAGGAGCTCCAGGGACGCGCCGCCGCCGGTGGAGATGTGGCCGATCTCCTGGGCAACCCCGGAGCGCTGCACCGCCGAGACGCTGTCACCTCCTCCCACCACCGTGAAGCCGGGGCAGGCCGCGACGGCCCGGGCGACCGCGAAGGTCCCCTCGGCGAAGGCCGGAACCTCGAACACGCCCATCGGGCCGTTCCACACCACGGTGCGGGCGTCGGCCAAGGCCCGGACAAACGCCTCCCGGGTCTTGGGGCCGATGTCCAGGGCCTTCCACCCGGGGGGCACCTCGGGGCCGGGGGTCACCTGGATGGGCGTCCCTTCGGAGAGGTCCTTGCCGAGGACGTGGTCCTGCGGCAGGAAGAGCTCCTTGCCCTGACGCCCTGCCTCGGCCAGGAGTTCCCGGGCGAGATCCACTTTGTCCGCCTCGAGCAGGGAGTCGCCGGTGGGAACCCCCTGGGCGGCGAGAAACGTGTAGGCCATCCCCCCGCCGACGAGGAGGCGGTCGATCTTCCCCAGCAAGTTGCGGACCACGCCGATCTTGTCGCTGACCTTGGCGCCCCCGAGGATGGCGGCGAAGGGCCGCTGGGGGGTGTCGAGGACCCGGCGAAACGCCTCGACCTCGGACAGGAGCAGGTTTCCGGCCGCCTTCTCCCCCGGTTCGAAGTGGGCCGCCATGCCCACGGTGGACGCGTGGGCCCGATGGCAGCTCCCGAAGGCGTCGTTCACGTAGAGGTCCGCCAGGTCGGCGAGCCGGCGGGAGAGCTCCGGGTCGTTCTTGGTCTCCCCGGGATGAAACCGCAGGTTCTCCAGCAGCAGCACGTGTCCCTCGGCCAGGGCGGCGGCGAGGGCCGCGACCTCGGCCCCGACCACTCCGGGGGCGAGAGGCACGGACTGTCTCAGGAGCTCTCCGAGCCGCTGCGCCACAGGGCCCAGGCTGTAGGCGGGGTCAGGACCTCCCTTGGGCCGGCCCAGATGGCTCGCGAGCACGAGGGACCCGCCCCCGTCGAGGACCTCGCGGAGGGTGGGCAGGGCGGCGCGGATGCGGGTGTCGTCCTGGATCACGCCGTCCCGGAGGGGGACGTTGAAATCCACCCGTACGAAAATGCGCCGGCCTGCCAAAGGAAGCTCGCGGACGTGGCGGATCGCCATGGGTCACCTCCCGAAGCGGAAGCGGTGCGTGATGCCGGCCGTGTGGCGGCGCGAGGCCGAGAGGCCCGCGAAGCCCCAGCCTACCCCCGGCTCACGAGTCGCGCCACCTCCACCAGGCGGTTGGCGTACCCCCACTCGTTGTCGAACCACAGGAGCACCTTGACCAGATCCGCGCCGGACCGGCTGGTCTGGGGACCGTCAACCACCGCCGAGAGGGGACATCCCACGTAGTCGGCCGAGACCAGGGGTTCCTCGCTGTACCCGAGGATTCCCCGAAGGGGGCCTTCCGCCGCCTCCCGGAGAGCCGCGTTGACGGCGGTCGCCGGCGCCGGCCGGGCCAGGGAGGCGGTGAGGTCGAGGAGGCACACGTCTGGGGTCGGAACCCGAATCGAGTTGCCCTCGAGCCGGCCGTCGAATCCGGGGAGCACGTGGGCGATGGCCCGGGGGACGCCGGTGACGGTGGGGATGATGGAGAGCGCCGCTGCCCGGCCAAGCCGCCGGTCCGGGTGGGGCCGGTCGAGCAGGCTCTGGTCGCTGGTGTAGGGGTGGATCGTGGTGACGAAGCCGTGGGACACGCCGAACGCGGCGTCCAGGATCCGCAGCACCGGGGCGAGACCGTTGCCGGTGCAGGACCCGTTGCTGATCACCCGATGCCGGCTCGGGTCGAAGTGCTCTTCGTTGACGCCCCGAACCAGGGTGACGTCGGCGTCGTCGGAAGAGGCCGAGATCACCACCCGGGCGGCGCCTGCCGCCAGGTGCAGCGCCGCCCGCTCCCGGCGCGTGTGGATCCCGGTACACTCGAGCACCACGTCCACTCCGAGCTCGGTCCAGGGGAGCCGGGACGGATCCTCCTCCCGCAGGGCCCGGATCTCCCGGCCCCCGACCGTGAGGACTCCGCCGCGCTCCTCGACCGGGGCGTCCCAGCGGCCGAGCACGGAGTCGTAGCGCAGAAGGTAGGCGAGCGCCGAGGCCTCCGCGAGGTCGTTGACGGCCACGACCTGGAGCGGCTCGCACCCCAGGGCGATTCGAAGGGCGCTGCGGCCGATGCGGCCGAGGCCGTTGATGGCGAGGCGCACGGGCATGGGCGGCTCCCCGAAATCAAACGAAGGCGCCCCGGCAGGCCGGGGCGCAGGATGCGGCTCGCAGCTCGTCCGTCAGATGTAGTACATGAAGCGGGCGTCGAGCTTCCGGTCGATGCCCAGGCGTTCTGCCTTCTTGCACAGGTCCTGGATGGTCGTTTCCTGGAAGATGGCGGCGATCTTGTCCCCCAGCTCCTTCCACAGCGGGCTGGCCACGCACTGGTCCTTCATGTCGCACATGGAGACGTCGCAGTTCCCGCCCTCTTCATCTTCTCCCACGCAGAAGACGAGCTCGATGGGCCCCTCCGTGCACGTGATGATCTCGTAGATCGTGATGTCCTTGGGGTCCTTGAGCAGGAAGTACCCTCCCTTGGGGCCCCGCTTGCTCCCCAGGATCCCCGCCTTCTTCAGCCGCTGGAAGATCTGCTCCAGATAGCGGGGGCTGATCCGCTGGCGCTCGGAAATGTCCTTGATCTGGGCGGGGAGGCCCCCCGTGTGGTAGGCAATGTCGAAGATTGCCCGCACACCGTAGCGGCTCTTGGTGGTGAGTTTCATGGCGCTCCCCTGGCTCGGTTTCCGATGCTAGGGGTGAACAATAGCATTCCTGCCTAACCCCGTCAAGAAACTGGTTCCCTCTGGGATTCCCCACTCGATTGGCTGGCGCAGTCCGGGAGCCCCTGCGTTTCTCCGCGGAATCCTCGGCAATGCGAAGGGGTGTCCCCGCAGGCCCCGGAGCGCCGTGCCTTGCCGGTGTCTTCGGTGCCCAGCGGGTCGACCGACGTGGTTCGACGCGGCTCCGGATCGCCCGGCCTCCCGGCCGAACGGGTGGATCCTTGTCCCGGAAGCTATGCCTTCTCCGGGGCCCGCACCCGCAGGTGCAGCTCCCGCAGTTGGGCCGGGTCCACCGGGGCCGGCGCTTCCGTGAGCAGACACGTCCCCTTCTGGGTCTTCGGGAACGCGATCACGTCGCGGATGCTCGGGGCAGCGCACAGGAACATCAGGAGCCGGTCCAGACCGAAGGCGATGCCTCCGTGGGGCGGGGCGCCGTAGGCGAGGGCATCGAGGAGGAACCCGAACTTCGCGCGGGCCTCCTCGGGCCCGATGGCCAGGGCGCGAAACACCTGCTCCTGCACCTCCGCGGAGTGGATTCGGATGGAGCCGCCCCCGACCTCGGTGCCGTTGAGCACCAGATCGTAGGCCTGGGCCTTCACGGCGAGGGGCTGCCCGTCGAGCAGGTGCTCGTCTTCGGGCCGCGGGCTGGTGAAGGGATGGTGCAGCGCCACGTATCTCTTGGCCTCGTCGTCCCACTCCAGGAGCGGGAAGTCCGTGACCCAGCAAAACGCCCACTGCCCCTCCGGGACGAGGCCGAGCCGGGCGGCCAGGTGGGTGCGCAAACGTGCCAGGGCGAGGTTCACCACGCGGGGTTGGTCGGCCACGAAGAACAGGATGTCGCCGGGCTCCGGGGCCAAGGCGGCCCGGATGCCGGCGCGGGCCTCGTCGCCGAGGAACTTCGCGATGGGCGACTGCCACTCGCCGTCGGGCTGCACGCGAATCCACGCGAGCCCCCGGGCCCCGAAGGGGGCGACGAACGCGGTGAGCTCGTCGATCTCCTTCCGGGAGAACCGCTCGCCCGCCCCCTTGGCGTTGAGCCCCTTGACCAGCCCGCCCTTGGCCACGGCCTGGGAGAACACCTGGAACCCCGACGCGCCCGCCTCCCGGCTCACGTCGGCCAGCTCCAGGCCGAAGCGGGTGTCCGGGGCGTCGGTGCCGTACCGCCCGACCGCGTCCTCGTGCGGGATGCGGGGGAAGGGCAGGACGAGCTCTTCGCCCCGCACCTCTCGCCAGACGGCGGCGACCAGGCGCTCCATCGTCTCCATGACGACGTCCGGGGTGACGAAGCTCATCTCGACGTCGATCTGGGTGAACTCGGGCTGCCGGTCGGCCCGCAGGTCCTCGTCCCGGAAGCACTTGACGACCTGGTAGTAGCGGTCCAGCCCTGCCACCATGAGGAGCTGCTTGAAGAGCTGGGGGGACTGGGGAAGCGCGTAGAAATGCCCGGGGGAGAGCCGGCTCGGCACCAGGAAGTCCCGGGCACCCTCCGGCGTGCTCCGGGTGAGCATGGGCGTCTCCACGTCCAGGAACCCCTGGTCGTCCAGAAACTGCCGTGCGGCCATCACGGCCCGGTGCCGCAGCCGGAGGTTTCGCTGGAGAGCCGGGCGGCGCAAGTCGAGAAATCGATGCCGGAGCCTCAGGTCCTCACCGGCATCCGTCGCGTCCTCCACCGGGAAGACAGGCGTCTTCGAGGGGTTCAGGATGCGAAGCTCCTGGGCCTGCACCTCGATGGCCCCGGTGGGGAGCCCGGGGTTCACCGTCCCTTCCGGCCGCGGCGCGACGCGGCCGCGCACGGCGACGACGTATTCGCTCCGGAGGTCGTGGGCCAGCTCGTGGGCCTCCGGGCAGAGCTCCGGGTAGAAGACGACCTGGGTGAGACCCTCCCGGTCGCGGAGGTCGATGAAGATGAGCCCGCCGTGGTCCCGGCGCCGGTGCACCCAGCCCATCAGGGTGACGTCGCCGCCCTCGTGGTCGGTGCGGAGCTCCCCCAAGGTATGCGTACGCCTCCAGTCGCCCATTGCTCGCATCACGTCGATCCCTCCGACTTCTCGCTCTGTACGTGGGGGGCCCCGGGGTGGGGATCCCTCCCGGCACTGGGGGTGGGCGGGCTCGCCAGAAGCTCCGCCACTCGGGAGGCCGCGCGGTCCCATCCCACCGTCTCCTGGGTTCCCTCGGCGAGGTCCTTGACCGCGACGGTCTCGGCGGCCACCTCGTCCTCCCCGAGAAGGAGGGCCAGCCGCGCACCGGATCGGTTCGCCGAGCGCAACTGGGCCTTGAAGCTGCGCTCCTCGTAGTCGACCTCGGTCCGGACGCCGGCCCGGGCGAGCCCGCGGCGCAGGAGCAGGGCGGCCTCCAGCGCCCCCGTGCCCCGATGCACCAGGTAGGCGTCGGGGTGCGCCCGGGGGGCAGCCTGGGTGCCCAGGAGCAGCGCCAGGCGCTCCACCCCGAGGGCGAACCCCAGGGCCGGTACGGGCGGGCCGCCGAGGGTCTCCACCAGGCCGTCATACCGCCCCCCGGCGGCCACTGCGTTCTGTGCCCCCAGGTCCCCGGACAGGAGCTCGAAGGTGGTCCGGTTGTAGTAATCGAGCCCCCGCACCATCCGGTGGTTGACCGCGAAGGGCAGCCCCTGGGCTGTCAGGTGGGAGCGCACGAGGTCGAAGTGGGCGGCGCAATCCCCGCACAGGCTTCCCTCCAGGGAAGGAGCGTCCTGGGTTGCTGCCCGGCAGTGGGCGCTCTTGCAGTCCAGGACCCGCAAGGGATTGGACTGGAGCCGCCGCCGGCAGTTCTCGCACAGGGCCTCCTGCCGCGGTGTCAGGTGCTCCCGGAGCCGGGCCACGTACCCCCGCCGGTCATCGGCGCAGCCGAGGGAGTTCACCTCCAGGCGGACCCGCTCCGACAGGCCGAGCGCCGCGAAGAGGTCCCAGAGCAGACAGAGCACGTCGGCGTCGGCCCACGGCTCGGCCCACCCGAAGCACTCGGCCCCGATCTGGTGGAACTGGCGCAGGCGCCCCTTCTGGGGCCGCTCCCGTCGGAACATGGGCCCGAGATAGTAGTGGCGGGCCTTGGTCTCGCTGTGGTGCAGGCCGTTCTCGAGGTAGGACCGCACGGCCGAGGCCGTCCCCTCCGGGCGGAGGGTGACCGACGTGCCGCCTGTGTCGAGGAAGGTGTACATCTCCTTCTCGACGATGTCGGTGGCTTCACCGATGGACCGGCAGAACAGGGCCGTCTCCTCCAGCAGGGGGAGTCGCACCTCTTCGAAGCCGTATCGGCCAAAGACCTCGCGGGCGGCAGCTTCGATCCGCTGCCACAAGGGAGTCTCGTCCGGGAGGAGGTCCCGGAAGCCTTTCAGTCGTTGGATGTCCATGTCATCTCAGTGGGCCCTGGACGGGTAGACGACGTCCCGGGCGGCCGCCTTTCCCCGGCACATCGCGCGGTCGGCTTGGTCGATGGGGTCTTCCCGGGTCCGCGCGTCGTCCGGGCAGGCGGCGACCCCGATGGAAGCGGTCAGGTGGACGGTATCGCCCTCGCGCTCCAGGAAGGCGCGCCCCTTGACGGCCGCCGGTCCTCGGGAGCACGACCGTAAACTCGTCCCCCCCGTACCATCTGACGATGTCCCCCTGGCGCACGGTGTGTCGAAGGACGCGCCCCACCTCGACGAGAACCATCCCGCCGCACCGATGGCCGTAGGCATCGTTGACCTGCTTGAAGGAATCGAGGTCCAAGAACAGCATGCGGAACGGATCGCGCGCGCGGTTCGCCTCCTTCAGCAACCGTACCGCTGCGTCGAGGGAGCCCTCGTCCGCCATCACAGCCAGGTCGGCCGCCGGCTCCCGGGCCTGCCCGGGTGCGAGCAGTCCCAGGCCGGGGCCGTCGAAGAGCCGGGCGTCGGCCAGGACCAGCACCGGGCCCTCCCGTTCCATGGCACCGGGGGCTTCCGGCGGGGTGCCGGCCTCGAGGACGGGGTACCCGGCCTCGCTCAACACCCGACTGCAGAAGGTGCGAGACGAGGCATCGTCGTCGAGGACCAGGATGGGTGGTTTGACCATATACCGCGGCCGGGTGGGGAGTTGAGCCGCGAAGCTAACAGATGGCCCGAAACCTGTCAATTGGCGCTGTTTCCCCTGGATCCACCGGAACGCGCCGGTCGGTAAGCGGAGTCCGCGAGCCCCTGCGTTTCGCCCCGCAATCCGCGGCAATTCGAAGAGGTGTCCCGGCGGTCCCCGGTGCGTCGGGCTTCACCCGCTTGCGCCGGCCTCTTCGACTCGGTGGAGGCGGTGCGGGGCTGCGCTCCAAGTCTCCCCGACCCCGCCGGAACAGGTGAGGGTGGTGGCTTCCGGCTTTTCAAGTCCCCAGATTCCCGGGGTCACGGGGCCGGGGGGTCCCTCCCGCCGAGCACTCTCCGGTCCCTGGTGGGGCCGCAGTGCGCCTGGAGCCCTCGGGCACCGAGCCGGGCGTGCAGGAAGCCCTGCTGGTGGGTCGAGCACGCCGGGATGCCGAGGGCATCCAGGGAGTCCAGAAACACCGGCGCCGGCAGGCCGGGGCGCCCCCCCGCGGAGATGAAAGTGATCTGGGGGCGTGCCTCCTGCAGGAAGGGCATGTGCACCGCGTTGGCGGCGCCGTGGTGGGGGGCCAGAAGGAGGTCGCAGCGGGCGGGGAAGTCCGATGCCGCCAGTCGGGCGAGCCCGGCGCTCTCCAGGTCTGCGGGGATCAGGGCCACCGTGCCCCCGCACTCGACCCGCACCGCCAGGCTGCGGTCGTTCTCCCGGGTTTCGGGAAACCAGCGCGCCTCGACCTTCGCGGCGCCAAAGCCCCGAGTCCTCCCCTCGGGGGGCAGCCAGAGAACCCGGGAGCCGGCGGCCTCGGCCGCGGCCAGGAGGCGGACATAGCGCGGGTCCCCTTCGAAGCTGCCCGGGAGCCACACCTCTTCCGGGCGGCCCCACGCCACCAGGGCCGGGAGGCCGATCAGGTGATCGGGGTGGGGGTGGGTGGAGATCGCCAGGGTCAGGCCCCGCCCCCCGAGTGCCGAGAGGGCGGGGACGACGATGCGCTCTCCCGGATCGAAGGTGCTGCCCGGAAACCCCGCCCCGTCCACCACGGCCCAGTGGCCCCCGGGCAAACGAAGCCCCACGGCCAGGCCGCTGCCCACGTCGAAGACCCACAGGTCTGCGTCCCTGCGCAGGGCGGTGTGGATCCCCCGGGCTGCCTCGGGAACGGTGAGGCCGAGTACACCCGCCAGGGCGAGGGCCACGAGCCCCCGGGGGCGAGGCCTCTGCAGGGCCATCCCCAGGGCCGCGACGAGGCAGGCGGCGGCCCCTACGGCGAGCAGGGAGCTCAGACCCGGCAGGGTCAGGCGCTGTGCAAGGGGCACCAGGGCCCCCTGGAGCCAGAGCAGGGGGCTCAACGTCACTCCGGCGGGTTTCCAGGCGAAGCCCCCCGTCCCCGGCCACAGGGCCTCGGCGGCAGCCCCCAGGAGGGCGAGGGGAAGGCAGAAGAAACCGACCAGGGGAACCGCCACGGGGTTCATCGCCAGCCCGAGGATGCTCGACCCGCCGAAGTGGTAGGCGGACACCGGCGCGGTTGCGACGGCCGCCGCGGTGGATGCGCAAGCGAGGGAGCGCAGCCCCCGGCCCGCCCGCCGGAGGGCCCGCAGCCAGGCGCCGGGGGGCGCCACGCGTTCCAGGGGGTCGGGGGGCCTGGCGACCACGGCTTCCAGCCGCGGCGCGAGCCAGAAGAGCCCCGCCACCGCGGCGAGGGAAAGGTGCAGACCTGGGTCCCCCAGGGCCCGGGGGGAGCCGACGCCGAGGACGATCGCGGTGGCGGCCAGCAGCGCGGGAAATGCCACGGGCCGCGATAGTGCCGTGCCGAGGAGGAGGAGCCCCACCATCACCAGGGCCCGCAGCGTGCTCACCTGGAACCCCGAGAGGGCGGCGTAGGCCGCCAGGAAGGGCAAGGTGAGCGCCCGTGCCAGCAAGGGCACGGGGTGGGCGAGGGGGAGAAGGGGAACCCTCACCAGCAGGGCCCGAAGGGGCGGGGTGAGGAGCAGGGCGAGCATTCCCAGGTGCAGACCGGAGATGGCGACCAGGTGCGCGGTGCCGCAGCGGCGGAAGGCCTCGGCCGTCTCCGGGGGCAGGCTGGAACGCTCCCCCAGCGCCAGGGCACGCAGCACCCCTCCCTCGGGACCCGGCACGGCCCGGGACAGGGCCGATCCCAGTCGCTGGCGAAGCCGCATCCACCCGGGGGACCCCTCCCCCGGCCTGGCGAAGGATACGGTGCCCGGCCACTTGGCAGAGGCCCGAGCGGTAACCCCCTTCCGCTCCAGATAGGCCGGATAGCCGCCTCCGCCTGGGTTCACGGGCCCCGTGGGCGGCCGGAGGCGGGAGCGGAAGACGGCGACGTCGCCGAGCGCCGGCGGGGGTGTGGGATCCCCCAGCACCTGGAGGAGCACGCGGCCCGTCGCGTCCTTCCACTCTGACCCGGGCCCGGCCGACGCGCGCAGGTCCACCAGCACCCGGGGTCCGTCCGCTCCCGGACGCGGGTCCTCGATGACCAGCCCCCGCAGATGCAGGTCCTTCCCCAACGGCAGGGCAGGGGTCTGCGGTGCGGTACCGCGGGCACCGGCCAGCGCGATCGCCCCCAGGGCGAGGGCCGCGGCGCCTCGGGGCAGGGGCCCCCGGAAGGAGAGGGCGCCGGCCGCGCCGCCCGCCAGAGCCAGGGTCATCCCCCACAGGGGCCGCTGGGGCACGAGGGCCCCGCCGACCAGGCACAGAAGGATGCTGAACAGCAGCGGGCGCTGCCACGCCCGGGGCCGCCGGGGCTCCGGGGCCACGAGACTCCCCCCGGCCCCCTCTCAGTCCTCCCAGGGCTTCGGGGGTTGGAAGAGCGGTTTGGGAACCACCGCCTTCTCCTCCCGACGCAGGAACTGCTCCAGTTCCTGCCGGAGGTCCGTGTGGACGAACCGGACGACCTCGTCGAGGCTCGTCTGCAGGTCGATGATCTTCTGGCGCATTTCCAGGATCACCTGGACCCCGGGCAGGTTCACCCCCAGGTCGCGCCGCAGGCGCTCGATGCGGCGCAGCGTTTCCACCACGTCTTCGGTGTAGAACGGACCCGACTCCTCGCCTTCGGAGGAGGACGGGTCCGCCGGGGCGACCAGCCCCACCTCCTCGTAGATCCGCAGGGTCCTCCGGCTGAGGCCCGTGATCTCGATCACTTCCCGTGCGCGGTAGAGCTTCATGGCGGGTCGCATGGAGTTCCTCCGTCGCGCTAGAGCTTGCCCCGGAGCCCCTCCAGGGTCTGTCGGACGTCGGCGTCGAGCTTTCGGGGTACCTGGATCTCCACCTGGGCGAACAGGTTGCCCCGGCCCCCCACCCCCTTGCCCTTGAGCCGGAACCGCTGGCCATTCTGGGTTCCGGCCGGCACCTTCATGCGCACCGGGTCGTCCAGGGTGGGAACGAGGACCGTTCCGCCGAGCAGGGCGTCCAGGAGGGGCACTTCCACCACGGCCACCAGGTCGTCGCCCTCCCGCCGGAACCGCGGGTCCGGCCGGACTCGCACGCGGATGAAGAGATCGCCGGGATTGCCGCCTTCCGGCCCGGCCTCACCCTTGCCGGCGAGGCGAACCCTCGAGCCCGTGTCGACGCCGGCGGGGATGTGGACGCGGATGCGTTCGGCCTTGGGTTCGCTTCCCCTGCCGCCGCAAGCGGCGCAGGGACTGCCCGGCAGCCGGCCGGTTCCCTTGCAGCGGGGGCAGGTCTGCTGGAGCGAGATGGGCCCCCTCTGAAGCTGCACCCTCCCCCGGCCGCCGCACTGGGGGCAGGCTGCGCCTCCGGTGCCGGGTTGGTAACCCTTGCCGGCGCAGGTCGAACAGGGTGCCGATCGTCGGTAGGATATCTCCTTCTCCGTTCCCAGAACGGCCTCCCGGAAGCCCACCTCCATCTCGTATTCGAGGTCGGCACCTCGGCGGGGGCCCGCCGCGTGGAAGCCGCCCCCTTGGCCGAACAGGTCCCCGAAGAGATCCGAGACGTCGAAGGCCGCTCCCCCGGAGAAACCGCCCGGCCCGAAACCTTCCTGCCCGCCTCCGGGGCCGGCCCGGAAGCCTTCGAAGGCGGCGTGCCCCAGGGTGTCGTATTGCTTTCTCTTTTCGGGGTCGGTCAGCACCTCGTGGGCTTCCGTGACCTCCTTGAATTTCTCCTCGGCAGCCTTGTCCCCCGGGTTCACGTCGGGATGGAACTTCCGGGCCAGCCGGCGGTAGGCCTTCTTGATGTCCTCGGCGGACGCCCCCCGCTTGAGCCCCAGGACCTCGTAGTAGTCCCGCTTCGCCATCACTGCGCTCCTGACGGGCTGTTCCTCTGTCCGGCTCCCCCCGCCCGAGCCGCGAACGCCTGAAGCCTAGGCACGGCACCCCCACGTGTCAATCTTCTGCCCCGGGCGCGAACGGACCGCGGGCGGCTCCCGGCGGGCATGCCCGGTAGGCGCGGGTCAGGGCCAGGTAGTCGTCCCGGGTGCGGCGGATCCTCTCTCTCTCTCCCTCCGTCAGCTCCCTGGTGCGCCGGGCCGGTACGCCGAGCACGACGCTTCGCGGCGGGAACTCGGCCCCCTCGGGCACCACCGCTCCGGCGCCCACGATGGAGTCGTCCCCGATCCGGGCGCCGTCCAGGACCACTGCCCCCATCCCGATCAGGACCCGGCTCCCCACGGTGCACCCGTGTACCACGGCCCGGTGGCCGATGCTGACGTCTTCGCCGATGTGGAGGGGGTGCCGCCCGCCGGTCACGTGGAGCACGCAGGCGTCCTGAACGTTGGTGCGGGCCCCGATCCGGATGAAGTGCACGTCTGCCCGCGCCACCGTGTGGAACCACAGGCTCGCCTCCGGCCCGAGCTCGACGTCGCCGATGACCGCGGCCGTAGGGGCCACGAAGGCGTCCGGGGCGATGCGAGGCGCGAGGGGGCCGAAGGGCATGATCATGCGGGGCTCCTTGATTGACACGGATTTCCGCGGTCGGGTAGCATCCCGGTGCGAGGCTTCTACCGAGCCCTCCCGGGTTGTGATGATTCCACACAAAATTGCCGCGTTCTTGGTGCTGGCCCTGGTCCTCGGTGGTCCCGGAGGCGGTTTCGCCGCGCTCCGGATCGAGTCGCCGGGGGTCGAGCCCTTCTTCCTCGCCGAGGTGGCGACGGAGGATAGCACGGGCTGGTACGACGCCCAAACCTGGCTCAGCCATTTTCCCGGCGCGGTGGACTGGGACCCCTCCCAGCAGCGCTTGACCTATCGGGAGGGGCAGGCCTGGGCTGCGCTGCGGCCGGAGGCCCCCTTTGCCGTGCGCGACGGCCGTGCCCTGCGGGGCCCGGTCGAAGTCCGGTTCCGGGACGGGCGTCTCTTGGTGAGCGAGGCGTTTCTCCGGGAGGTTTCCGGGGAGTTCCTGGCGCGTCCGGTCCGGGTGGAGGGGCCTCGCCGCGGTCCGGCCCGGAGGATCACCCTGGACCCCGGGCACGGCGGGGGGGACGGGGGCAGCCGAGGGCCCCGGGGGCTCGCGGAGAAGGACGTGGTCCTGGAGCTCGCGCACGCGGCTGCCCAGCGGTTGAGGGAGCGCGGGTTCGAGGTGCACTTGACCCGGTCCGACGACCGGGCCCTCGAGCTCATTCAGCGGGCTGCGGTCGCGAACTACCGGGGGGCGAATCTTTTCGTCAGCCTCCACGCCGCCGGCGAGGGCCGGCCCCAGGCGCGGGGGATCGAGGTCTTCGTGGCGCCGGAGCCCCCGGAGGGGGCGGATTCCAGCCACTGGTCCGCCGGCCAGGCGGGCCTGGGTGAGGAGAGCCGCCGCTGGGCAGACCTCCTCCGGCGCTCCCTCGGCGAGGCCCTGCCCACCTTCGACCGCGGGCTGGGGGTGATCCCCCACCCCATGCTGGAGGCGGTGGCTGCCCCGGCCTGTCTGGTGGAGCTCGGGAGCCTGGCCTGGCCCCAGGAAGCCGACCTCCTCCGCTCCCCGGAGGGACGGGAGGCCGTGGCCGAAGCCATCGTCCGGGCCGCCGAAGCCTATTTCCGCTAAGCCCTTCTTCCACACATCGAGGATTCCATGCGCCACGACGGACGCGCCCCGGCAGACCTGCGACCGCTCCGGCTGGAGCGGGGAGTGCTCCTCCACCCGGAGGGCAGCGCCCTGATCCAGATGGGCCATACGCGAGTGCTCTGCGCGGCGAGCGTCGAGGACGGGGTGCCCACGTTCCTCAAGGGTACGGGCAAGGGCTGGGTGACGGCCGAGTACGGCATGCTGCCTCGAGCCACCGCGACCCGTACTCCCCGGGAGGCTTCCCGAGGCAAGCAGGGGGGGCGAACCCTGGAGATCCAGCGCCTGATCGGCCGCTCGCTGCGGGCGGTCACCGACCTGCAGAGTTTCGGGGAGCGCACCGTGTGGGTCGATTGCGACGTGCTCCAGGCGGACGGCGGCACCCGAACGGCGGCCATCACCGGTGCCTACGTGGCGCTCGTCGAGGCCTTTCGCACCCTGATCCGGCGCAATGCCCTGAGCGCGGTGCCGTTGCGCGACGCCGTGGCGGCGGTGAGCGTGGGCACGGTGGGCGGGCGGGCCCTCCTGGATCTGGACTACCGGGAGGACTCCGCCGCCGACATCGACATGAACGTCGTGATGACGGGCAGCGGCGAGTTGGTCGAGGTGCAGGGGACGGGGGAGGAGAGGCCGTTCAGCAGGGGGCAGCTCGCCGATCTCCTGGATCTGGCGTCTGCCGGGGTCGAGCGGCTCCTCGCCCTGCAGCGGGAGGTCTTGGGGGAGACCCGTTGACCCTGCTGGTCGCCACCCGTAACCCCGGAAAGGCCCGTGAACTCCGGGAGCTCCTGGCTCCCGAGGGGATCGAGGTCCTGGGGCTTGCAGGCATGCCCGGGGCCCCCGAGGTTACGGAAGACGGCTCCACCTTCCGGGACAACGCCCGGAAGAAGGCACGGGCCCTCGCGGAGTGGGCGGGGGTCCCGGTCCTGGCGGATGACTCGGGCCTCGAGGTGGAAGCCCTCGGGGGGCGTCCGGGAGTCCTGTCGGCCCGCTACGCCGGCCCGGGCTCGTCCGACCAGGACAACAACCGAAGGCTTCTCGAGGAGCTCCACGGGGTGCCCCCCGAACGCCGCGGTGCGGCCTTCGTGTGCGCGATGGCCCTGGTCGTTCCCGGCTGGGAGGACACCGAGGCCGAGGGCCGGCTGGAGGGGCGCATCCTGGAATCCCCCAGGGGCCGGGGCGGCTTCGGCTACGACCCGCTCTTTTCCGTGGAGGGAATGGACCGGACCCTGGCGGAGCTCGAGGTCGGAGAGAAGAACCGTTTCAGCCACCGCGCCCGGGCCCTCGGGGCCCTCCTCCCCTCCCTGCGGGCCCTGGGCCGGAACTGACGCGAACCCGGCACGGGCGCCCCCTTCTCCCCGGGAACCCTGCTCTCCCCGGGTTCGCTCAGCGGCCCGGCGCCAGCACCAGATCGAACGTGGCCTCGGTTTGCCCCGGGGCCGGGTAGTGCTGGGTGACCAGGGTCTGGTGCCCCTGCGCCGCTACCCGCACGTGAATATGCGGGGGCCGCCGGCCATAGGGGGGCGGGACGTTGCTCTCGAACCGGTACTGCCCGAGCCCGTCCGAGAACAGCGTGGCCCGGTGATCGTCGTCATACCTCCCGTCCGTGCCTACGAGCCACAGTTCGATACGGGCCCCCGGCAGGGGTGAGCAGTCCACCGACGACCGGACGGTCCCCTGGAGCACGTACCCTTCCCCCACCTTCTCCCGGAGCGGTGCATTCGGCTCGTAGAAGGGCCCCAGGCCGTCCCGGGGCGTCGGCCGGCAGGCCCGGGCCGACTCGTCCTCCGTCGCGGCCGTTCCCGACCCCGGGATGGCCGCAGAGCCCGCCGCCATGGCCAAGCCGAACCACCCGGCCAGGAGCAAGGGCCGCCAACCGGGCATCCCTGTGAACAGATCCATGCACTCCCCTCCTTTCCGGCCACGGCCCGCTGGGGCCGGGCCGAGGAAGGAGCTCGGGTCGCTCCCCCCGGAACCCAACTTGGGCTCCCAGGGGGTTCGTGTCAACGGGGTTGCCAACACGGGGTCGCCGGGCCGGCGCCGACCCGGGGCGGCAGGTGCCGGCCCCGTCTGGGAGATCGATCGGGGGAGCCGCTGCCCTCCCCGGTCGACGGTCTTACATTGATGGTGTGACCGGGGAGGGAAAGGAGTGCGGCATGACCACGGCGAAGAAGTTCGAGAAAGAGGTGGAGAGCCTCTGCTGGAGCGCATCGCAGGGGGAGACCGGCAGGGCGAGCCGGACGTTGGAAGACCTCTGCAGCGGGCTGCATTCTTGTTGCCCGTCGATACCGGAAAGCGAGGCAGGCCGCTGGGAGGGCGCGCTGCGCGACGTGCGCCGGGCCTATGAGGACTGCAGCGAGCCGAGCGAGGGCAGGAGCATGTGCGGCCCGTTCTTCGAAAAGGCGCAGGGGCTCATCGAGCAGTGCCGGAGCTGCTGAGCTCGTGTCGGTGTTCGGGAGGGGAGAGGGCGGAGAGGGGCTCCGCCCTTGGGCCGTCGGTGGCCCGGGGAGCGGGCGTGTACCCCAACGGCCCGTCGGTCGTCCGCCGGAAGGAGAGCCCGGGTCGTCGGGTGGGGGGAAGTCCTGGCAGGTTCCCGGGTGAGCGCCCGGGGCTCAGCGGCCCGCCGGGCCCGGTTCCCTCCTGCCGACGTGAAAGGCGCGGCCGACGGGTCTCCCGATCTGCCAGTACTGCCCGTCGGTGATCGAGTAGATCAGCGGGTCGACCCGTCCCATATCGGGCAGGCCCTCCACCAGGCATCCCTCCTCGGCGTGAACCTCCACGATTTCCCCCAGGTGGAGTCGGTGGGTGGGAAGCTCGAGGGTCTGGACCAGCCGGCACTCCAGGCTCAGCGGGCACTCGGCGATCAGGGGAACCCCCTCGACCGTCCCGGTGACTGAGGTGAAGACCGCGGACTTGTCCTCCTTGGCCCCGCTCACGATGCCGCAGTAGTCCGTGTCCCGGACCAGGGCGGCGGACGGGACGTTGAGGCTGAAGGCCCCATGGGCTCGGATGCCCTTCTCCGTGTGGCGGTTCGGGCGCACGGCCACGGACACCATGGGCGGCACGTGGTTGGCCATCCCGCACCAAGCGGCCACCATGTAATTGGGGATCCCACCCACCAGGGTGCCCACGAGCAGGGCAGGCTGGGGGAGGAGGAAGGGCTTGGGGCCGAGCTTCACCTTGGGCATGGGATGGGTCCTCCAGCGGGGCAGCGGGGTACCGCGGGCCGACGGGAGGAACCTACGCGAGACGGGGTCGGGGCGCAAGCCCACGGCCGGCCGCTGCGATATAGATGGTGTGGCGCAGCCCCCCGCGCCCCGGCCGATCCGTCGTCACCGTGAAGCCGGCCCCCCGCAGGCGTTTTTCGAACCCGGCATCGTGGTTCTCCCCCCACACGGCGAAGACCCCGCCGGGACGAAGGGCGGCCTTCGCGCGCCCGATGGCGCCGTGTCCGTAGAGGGGGTCGCTGCGCTTGTGCGATCCGGCGTGGGGCCCCTCGTAGAGGTCGAGGACGACGGCGTCGAAGCGGTCCTCCGCCCTTCCCGCGGCCACCCTCCGGATGACCTCCGCGACGTCCTCGACCCGCACCTCCACCCGGGGATCCTGGGCGGCCCGGTCCGTGAGCTCGGCCAGGGGGCCCTCGCACCACCGGACCACCTGCGGGTTGAGCTCGGCCACCACCGCTCGGCCGCTGGGGGGCAGGACGTCCAGCACGGCCCGCAGGGTGAACCCCATGCCCAGGCCCCCGACGAGGACCCGGGGGCCTGGGCTGCCTTTCAGCCCCCGGCAGGCCAGCCGGCCCAGGGCCGCCTCGGAGCGGTGCAGGGCGCTGTTCATCAGCACCCGGCCGTCCAGGGTGATGAGGAAATCACGCGCCCCGCGCCGGCGCAGCTCCAGCGTTCCGTCCGGAGTGCAGACGCTGTCGAGGATCTGCCAGGGTTGGGCCACGGGGCGGACCCAATCCTTCTCAGCGGGGGCGGCGCGCCCGAAAACTGCGGGCGGCCCCCGGCCGAGAGGCGCTCCCGGGGGTGGGCGTGAGAGACGGCGTGGGACCGGACGCCGGGCGCCTCGGCGAGTGTGCCTGGGCGGGCGCTGCCCGTCCCTTTCCCGGACCCCGGGGCTGGCGGGGCCCGCGGGCGAATTCGATGTCGCGTTTCGGGCTCGGTGCCGTGTAGTCGAAGTCCGGGACCTTGCGGCGTTCCAGGGGCGCGCCCAGCGTCCGCTCGATGGCGCGGACCAGCCCTTCGTCCTCCCCGGCCACCAGGGTGAAGGCGTCCCCTGTGCGCGCGGCGCGCCCGGTGCGGCCGATCCGGTGGGTATAGGAGTCCACGGTGTCGGGCATGTCGTAATTGATCACGTGGGAGATGCTCGCCACGTCGATCCCCCGGGCGGCGATGTCGGTCGCGACGAGGATCTGGGTCGAGCCGTCCCGGAACCCGTCCAGCGCCGCTTGGCGGCGGTTCTGGGAGAGGTTGCCCTGGAGGGAAGCCGCCCGGTACCCGGCCTTCGCCAACTGCTCCCCCACCCGCTTGGCCCGGTGTTTGGTGCGGGTGAAGATCAGCACTGATTCCGTGTCGGTGTGCCGCAGGAGCTCCATCAACAGAGGGGTCTTGAGGTGCGAGGCCACGGGGTACAGGGCGTGGGCAACGGTGGTGGCCGGCGTCGCCCGGTCCACCTGCACCGTGACCGGCTCCCGGAGGACCTCTCCCACCAGACGGCGGATGTCGTCGGGCATGGTCGCCGAGAAGAGCAGCGTCTGACGCGCAGTCGGCAGGTGCTTGAGGATCCGGCGGATGTCGGGCAGGAAGCCCATGTCGAACATCCGGTCCGCCTCGTCGAGCACCAGGACCTCGATACCGGATAGGTCGATGGTCTTCCGGCCCAGGTGGTCGAGCAGCCGACCCGGGCAGGCCACGACGATCTCCGCTCCGGCCCTGAGCTTCTGGACCTGGGGGGTCATGCCCACCCCGCCGTACACGGCGACGCTGCGCAGGCCGGTCTTGGCGCCCAGGTCTGCGAAGGACGCGTGGATCTGCTCGGCGAGCTCCCGGGTCGGGGCGACCACCAAGGCGCGGACGCGGCGGCGGGGACCGCGCATCAACCGCTGGAGGATGGGCAGCGCAAATGCCGCCGTCTTCCCCGTTCCCGTCTGGGCGAGGCCCAGGACGTCGCGGCCCTGGAGAACGGTGGGGATCGCTTCGGTCTGGATGGGTGTGGGCGAGACGTAGCCGAGGGCGTGCACCCCCGCGGCCACGTGCGGGTGGAGCTGAAACGCGTCGAAGCTCAACGAGAGTCCTTCCGGTGGGGGGAAAGTCGGCGGCCCTTGGAACAGGGGCCGGAGAGGAACAAAGGTTTGTAAGTATACGGGCTCGGGACCCATGAGGCAAGCACTTTCTGTGACCCTGTCGGCAACAAGTAGAACTGTCCGGTTTTGCGGCAACTGAATTGTCCGCTTTGGTCTTGGTTCCGGCAGGGCGTGAAGGGCGTAGCCCGGAGCACCCTGCCGAGCTCCCGCGGCTGCTCCGGGGAGAGCTGCCCCTCCTGCTCACCGACTGCGGAAGCGGGCAGCCACCGGGCTGGCGCGGCGGGGCGGTCCTTGCGTACACTCGAGCGACCCGCAACGAGGGAGGGTGCCGGCGGGGCACCTTCGGGAAGGAGGAACCGTGGACGTGGAGACGGCGTGGGAGAACCTGGCGCAGGCCATCGCGGCGATGGGCCAGCCGGGGGGGGACGTCAACCTCAAGCTCGAGACGGTGCGGGCGGGGGTGGAGGTCCTGCTCGGGTTTCCGGCGGCGGAGGTCCTGGAGCAGGTGGAGCGCTCCACCCTCGGCCTGCCGACCCGCGCCCTCGTGAGCTGGCTGGTGTTCGAGGGCGGACGGATGCGGGGGATCAGCCCGGAGGTCGTTCGGGAGCTCCGGGAGACCTACGAGGCCACCTGCGCACCGGGGCAGGAGATCATCCCTCCTCCCGCCGGGGGAGGCCGTGCCGGACTCTGCTGAGATGCCGGTCGGCGAGCCTCAGGGGGGGGACGCCGACAGTACCTGCAGCAGGGCCGGGTGAAGGGTGCCGTTGGACGCGACCACGTTCTCCCGATAGGGGGTGAAGGGCTCCCCGCGGTATCCGGTGACCCCCCCACCGGCCTCCCGCACCAGGAGGGCCCCGGCCGCCAAGTCCCAGGGCTTCAGCCCCGGCTCCCAGAAGCCGTCGAGGCGGCCGCAGGCGACGTAGGCCAGGTCGAGAGCCGCCGAGCCGCTGCGGCGCACCCCCTGGGTGCGCTGGGTGAGCTCCCGAAATTCCGAGTAGTTTCGGGGGTGCGCGTCCCGGTCATAGGGGAATCCCGTGGCCAGGAGCGCTTCCCCGAGCTCGGCCGTGCCCGAGGTGCGGATCGTCCTGCCGTCGAGCCGAGCACCGCGTCCCTGTTCCGCCGTGAAGAGCTCCTCCCGGAGCGGATCGTAGACCGCCCCGAGCCGCACGTCGCCTCCCTCTTCCCAGGCGATCGAGACGCAGAACACCGGGTAGCCGTGGGCGTAGTTGGTGGTCCCGTCCAGGGGGTCCAGGAGCCACCGGCCGCTGCCGCTCCCGCTGGCCCCTTCCTCCTCCCCCAGGACCGCCGTGCCCGGAACCAGCCGGGCCAAGACCTCCCGAGCCGCCCGTTCACAGGCCAGGTCCACCTCGGTCACCAGGTCGAAGGCGCCCTTGCGCCGGACCTCGAAGGCGGTGCGGAGGTGCTCCCGCTGGATCCGGCCGGCGGTGCGGGCGGCTTCCACGGCGGCGGCCAGCACGGACGACTACCTCCCTTCCCCCGGGGAAGGCCCGAGGAGGGCCGCCTCCCGGGGTCCGGGGCAGGCCGGCCCGTCCCCGAACAGGAGGGCACGTTCCTCCGGCGTCAGTGATGCCCTGGCCTGATCCCGGAAGTTGTTCACCCCGGCGAAGAACTCGCGCATCATGGCCACCAGGAGGTAACGGCCCCGCGGCGTCAGGGTGAGAGCTTCGCCGTCCTCCCGGCCGAGGGCGCCGGCTGCCTTGAGGAAAAGGAGCTCCAGGGGCAGGCCCCTCTCCAACGAGACGCCAAAGCTCTCGCGGAAGGATTGTTTGTCCAGCCGAAGCCCGAACAACCCCATCATCAGCCGGTAACGCATCTGCTCCCGTCGGGGGAAGACCCGGGCTCCGGCCGCCGAGACCCGGCCCGCGCCCACGGCCTCCTCGTACTCCTGCAGGGAAAAGGTGTTGGCGTAGAGCGCTCCGCCCAGGTAGCTGAAGGAGCCGCTTCCGACGCCCACGTATTCCTCGTAATCCACGATGTACTCGTCGATCATCTGGCCGGCCTTGCGGGAAAAGGTCCAGGCCGTGGCCGGCTCGAAAAAGCCTTCCAGCGCGTCGGACAGGAGGCGGTAGTACCGGTGCTCTCGGCCGTAATCCACCCGGCCCACGGTCCGGGCCAGGGAGCGGCGCACGGCCGGTGAGGTCATGAGGGGGTAGAAGGTGGTCTGGTTGGCACCCGATCGCTTCAGGCACTCCACGTCCCGGAGGAGCGAGTCCTGCGTCTGGCTGGGGAAGTTGAAGATCATGTCCACGTTGAGGGAGTGGAACCGGCCCGCGTTGCGCTGGAGCCGGTCCAGGATCTGCTCGCCGCTCCCGTACTTGTCGTACCGGTCCATCTGCCGGAGCAGGCCGTCGTCGAAGCTCTGCACGCCCACCGAGAGCCGCTGGACCCTCTCGCAGAGGGCGTCCACCACCTCGGGGATCAGATGGTTGGGGTTGGTCTCGCAGGACACCTCTCGCACGGCATAGAGCTCGCGGGCGAGGTCCAGGGTGGAGCAGAGCTCATCGACGAGGATCGTCGGCGTCCCGCCGCCGACGTACACCGAGGAGAAATCGTACCCCAGGCCCGCCACCAGCCGCATCTCCTCCCGAAGGTGCCGGAAATAGCTCCGCGCCGGGTCCTCGGAAAAGGGGTATCGGTTGAACGAGCAGTAGGGGCACAGTCGCTGGCAGAAGGGCACGTGGAGGTACAGCAGGTAGGCCCTGTCCGGGGACGGCGGCGGCAGGGTGACGCCGCGCCCGACGTCCAGGGACAGAATCCTGCGGTTGGACCACCGCAGGAAGGGGGTGAGGATGCGTTCGGCCAGCACGGGGGACGATGACCTCCGAAAAGAGGTTCTTCCGGTAAACGACCGGGTGGGCCCGCCCACTCCGGCAGACGAGGCCGGACTGCACGGTAGGTGTTCTCCCCCGCCGCGTCCGGAATCCTCGCGACATCGCGACTCCCGAAGCGGCTGCCCAGGGCGAGCGGCAGTCCGCGTACGTGGTCGGGTCCACCCGATCGTCCCCGGACACGAGTACCCGGTCAGTTCCCGGATGATCCCGAAAAGAGCCCAGCCCGAGCCCGGGGTGCCGGTCGGGCCCGGCGGCGTCAGCCGCGGGCGGGTGGGCCCTTGTACCAACCGGGACCTGGCAGGTCAAGCCGGTCGCCGGCCCAGAATCCACCGGCTGGTTGGCACGCGGGCTCCGGGAGCCCCTGCGCTTCGCCCCGCAGTCCGCGGCAATTCGAAGCGGTGTCCCGGCAGTCCCCGGTGCGCCGGGCTTCACCCGCTTGCGCCGGCCTCGTCGAGTCGGTGGATGCGGTGCGGGGCTGCGCTCCACGGCTCCCCTTCCCCGCCCGGCCGGGGGCGGGGAAGGGGGTTGGAAGAGCCGCAGGCGCGGTTGGGCGGAGCGCGGGTTGCTGCTACAATGCGCCTCCCGGGTTCGGGGCCTCTCCGGCGCTGCGCCGGCATCGTGTGCCGCCCGGGGCTTCGAACCCGCTCCCGGAGGAGGGCTCGTCGTGGGGGCAGAGCACGTCGTGCGGGGCGCCGCGCCAGGCGGGGTACCGGCGAGGGACCAGGCCGAGCGTGCGCGCCGGCTTCGGGACCGCGTGCGGGAGAACTTCGACCGGGGCGCGGGGGAGTACGCTCGGTTCGAGGACTCTTCGTTCTTCTTTCGCCGGCTGCTCGATGAGCTCCTGGCGGGGGGGCCCAGCCTCGAGGGGGCAAGGGTCTTGGACGTGGGTTGCGGCACGGGCGCGTCCCTCGAATCCCTGCAGGAGAGGGTGGGGCCTGCGGGGCGGGTGTGTGGGGTCGACCTCTCCCTGCCCATGCTCCGCCAGGCGAGGGCGCGTCTGGGCCCCGGGGCACAACTCGCCGTGCTCGACGGGTGCGAGCTCGCTTCGGCGTTCCGGGTCGCCTTCGACGCCGTCGTGTACAATGCCGTGCTCTTCCTCCTGCCGGACGCCGGGGCCTCCCTGGCTTCGGCGCGGGGTGTCCTGGTCCCCGGAGGCCGGGTGTACCTTTCCAACCTGGAGGGGGTGTACTGGGACACCGGACGGTCCGTTCCCGGGGAGCTGCTCGCCAGGGGCTACCCGGCCGGCCGCCACGCCCTGTCTCCGTGGGGCGCCGTCGCCCAGGCCCTGGGCCAGGGTTTCGAGGGGGTCCAGATCAGGCGTTGGAGCGTGGGGCTCACCCCCGAGCAGTTCCTGGCCTTCTACGGCCTCGAACCGATGAGCGCCGGCCTGCTGCCAGGCCTTCCGTTTCTTGAGCGTCGCAGGGTGGTGCAGGAGTTGGCCGAGGAGGCCGCGGCCGAGGGCCGTTGTCTGGAACAGGTGTGGGTGCTCGCCTCGGCCCGAAATCCCCGTTTGGGCGGGGGTTCCGGGGAGGGGCTCGTTGGCGCGGAGGGCAGGTGATGACGAGGCGCAGGAGGTCTCTTTCCAACCCGGCCGCGGGCTCAGGCCCGTCGGCGGGTGGCCCTTCCGGAGAGGCTGGGCGCCGGCCGGGGCGCACGCCGTGAGCTCCGGCGGCCTGAGCCACTTCGACCGGCGCGGGGCCGCCCGGATGGTGGACGTGGGCGGCAAGGAGCCCACGGAGCGCCGAGCCGAGGCGGCGGGCAGCGTGTGGATGGGGCCCGACACCTTTCGGAGGCTCACGGACCGGACCCTGGAGAAGGGGGATGTGCTCCAGGTGGCACGGCTGGCCGGGATCATGGCCGCCAAGCGAACCCCCGACCTGATCCCTCTGTGCCACCCCCTGCCCCTCTCGGCGGTGACGGTGGAGTTTGCCCTGGACCCGGCCGACAACCGGGTGGACATCCGCTGCGAGGCCCGGGTCACGGGGAGGACGGGGGTCGAGATGGAGGCCCTGACGGGGGTGAGCGTCGCGGCACTCACCGTGTACGACATGTGCAAGGCCGTGGACCGGGAGATGGTGATCGGCAACCTGCGCCTGCTGCGCAAGGAGGGCGGCAAGAGCGGAAGCTACGAGAGGCCGGGCGGATAGCTCGGCGGTCGGGGAGCCCCGGCACGCCGCGAAGGCACGGGCCCCTAGAACACCCCTTCTGCGCTCACGGCGTGGAGGATCTCGTCGGAGCTCTGCCGCGCCCGTTGGACGCCGTACCCCACGGTCAACGTGCGCCAGCTCCAGCCGACCCCAACCGACCCGTAGTCCTTGCCCGTGTCCCCCCTCCACAACTGTCCCAGCCGGAAGCGCCAGGGCGTGTCGCCTACGGCGTGCTCGGCCCCCAGGTGCAGATCCGTGCCCCGGGAGACGTCCCGGTCCAGCGTTCGGACGACGTCGGCGGCGAGGGTCCACCCCCACCGTACGTCCTTGGACACGCCGAGAGCGATGCGCCGCTCCAGGTAACCCAGAGAGGTATCCAGCAGGTCCTGGCCCACCGCCGCGATGCGCAGGCCCCCGGGCCGTTCGAAGAGGAACCCCAGGTCCCCGGTGAACACGTCCTTCCACCGGGTCGTGTCGTCTTCCCGGCCGTGGACGTAGCGGACCGTGAAACCCCACCACAGCCCCGTTTTTCCGGCGGCTAGGCTCAGGCTCACGTCCTCGCGTTCCTCGGGCCCGTTGACCCGGAGGTACTGGAGGGCGCCTCCCATGGGGGAGGTGACGTTGTCCACCAGGGTCAAGGAGAACGCGTCCACGGGGTGCCGGCGGCCGGTGGCGTACGACGTGCCGGCGAAGAAGCCCCGAACCGGTCCGAGGGCCGCCGGGTTCACGCGGGCAGCCTCGACCGGGCCCGCCAGGGAGCGCAGGGCCCCCCCCATCGCCAGGGAACGGGCATCCAGGAGCTCGGGGCGCGGGGCAGCGGCGAGGGCGCCGGCTGCGGGCCACGCGAGAAGCAGGGCGGAGAGGAGCGCGAAGCGTCTCATGGGGTAAAAGGGGTTCCTGCCTCGCTGTGGTTCGGTTATAATCCACCCCCCTTGCGCCGATAGAGGGTAGCACAACTGCGCGGGTCAGCCCAGCGTGTTCCCTTCCCTGGGGGGGGAACCGAGCCAGCGAGGACGGACCATGGATCCTGAACGCATCGAATTCTTCCGGGCGCTGCTCCAGTCCCGGCTCGACGAGCTCGTGGGGGAAGCCCACAGTACGATGAGCAACCTGAGCGAGGGGGAGGAGACCTACGCCGACCCGACCGATCGGGCCTCCGCCGAGTCCGACCTGAACTTCTTGCTGCGGATCCGGGACCGGGAGCGCAAGCTCATCCAGAAGATCCAGGAGGCGATGCAGCGGCTGGAGGAGGGTTCGTACGGCATCTGCGAGAGCTGCGGAGAAGAGATCGGCGAGAAGCGCCTGGAAGCCCGGCCCGTGACCACCCTGTGCATCGACTGCAAGTCCGAGGCCGAGCTTCGCGAGAAAACGGGCTCCTGACCCCTCCGTTGGATGCCGCGGTGCGGAGGAAACGACGCGGCCCCACCGGCGACCCTCCCCCCAGGTGAGTCCTACGTGAAGCCCCCGCCCACAGAGCGCGCCCGTCTTCGGGCCCTGGCCTCCATCCTGGCCCTGCTCGCCGCCGGGCTGGGGGCCACTCTTCCGGCCGCCGCCTACGTGGTCCCCTCGGATCGGGTGCTCGCGCAATGGGTGGGGGCCCGCGGCCGAGTCCCGGGCCCCGTCCTGCTTCCCGTGGCGTGGGGGGAGAGGCACGGAGTCCTCTACGCGGGTGGCCCGGGCGGGCACGCCCTCGCCCTCGACGGGGAGCCGCCCCGGCACGATCCCGGACCGGGCGTCTCCAGCCCCCTCGCACCTCTCTGGCGAGCTCTGGACCTCTTCGCGACAGCCTCCGCCGCGGACCTGTCCGACGTCCTCGAGGCGGCCGGGGTGGACCTGGGGCGTTCCGGCTATGCGCGGAGCTCGCGCTCCGACGACGGAGTGGCCTTCACCCTGGGAGCCCGGGGGGAGACGGAGCCGACCGCCCCACAGGTCCATTTCGCCCGGGCTCCCCTTCGCGCCCTGACCGTGCGGCTTCCCGGGCACAGCGAGCTGCACGTAGGGGAGCCCGGCCCCGGGGGCTGGCCCACGTGGTTTGCTCTCGGTGACGAGGGGACCCTTCGGGTTCTCGGTCCTCCCCGCGCTTCGACGTCCCCGCCCCCTTGGGCGGTATGGCCGGGTGCCCCCCCGGGCGCGGATGGTTCGGTCCCCGCTGACAGGACGGACATTCGCAAGGGGATCCCCCTCTGGCCCCCGCGACCCTGAAGGCCTGCGCCCGGGTGGCCGTGATCCGCCCGGTTCGGCAGACCTTTCACTACCGCATCCCGGACAGCCTGCGCGACGTGGTCGCGCCGGGTGTCCGGTGCTCGGTGCCCTTCGGTCGGGCCGCCGCCGTCGGGTTCGTGCTGGCGCTGGAAGACGAGCCCGAGTGCCCTCTGAAGGACCTCTTCGAGGTCCTCGACCCGGAACCCTGTCTGCCCACCGACCTGCTCGAGCTGGGAGCCTGGCTCGCCTCTTACTATCACCATCCCCCCGGGGAGTGCCTCGCGGCCCTGGTGCCCCCCGCCGCCCGCGCCGATGCGGAGCCCGTGTACAGGGCGAGGTCCGGGGCACAGCCGCCGCCGGAGCTGGGCAGGGCGGCCGGGCGGCTCCTGGAGCGCGTGCTCGCCCGGGGGGAGTTGCGAGCCGCCGAGATCCGTACCGGAGACCGGGGTGACCTGCGGGTGCTGCTGGAGGGGGGGGTCGTGGAGAGGCAGTGGAGGATTCGGGCCCCCTCGCCCCCTCCGCGGGAGGAATGGTTCTCCCTCGCCCCCCAGGCTCCGGCGCCGGCTGCGGTGGCCACCCGTTCCCCCCGCCAGGCGGAGGCCCTCGAGGCCCTCCGGGCGGGTCCCCTGCCGGGGGCCGTGCTGCGTGCCCGGGGAGTGACCCGGGATGCCCTCAACCGGGCCCTGGCCAAGGGCTGGGTCTCCCGGGCGCAGAACCGGGCCCCGGCGGCGGATCCATCCCGGTTCGGGATCCCTTTTCCGGCCCCCGCGGCCCGGCTCACCCCGGAGCAGGGCGGCGCCCTGGAGCAGGTACGACAGGGGCTCGAGGCGGGGGCGTTCACCCCCCTCCTCCTCCAGGGGGTGACCGGGAGCGGGAAGACCGAAGTGTACCTTCGGGCGGTGGAAGGGGCTCTGGAGAGGGGACGCGGCGCGATCGTCCTGGTCCCGGAAATTTCCCTCACCCCCCAGCTTCTGGGGCGGTTCTGCACGGCCTTCGGGGACGCGGTGGCCCTGCTCCACAGCGGGCTCGGCGAGAGGGAGCGGCGTCTGCAGTGGGAGGCGCTGCGCCGGGGGGATGCCCGCGTGGCGCTGGGTGCCCGCTCGGCAGTGTTCGCGCCCGTTCGCCGTCTCGGGCTCCTGGTGGTGGACGAGGAGCACGAGCCTTCCTACAAGCAGGAAGAGGGCCTGCGCTACCACGCCAAACACGCCGCCCTGGTGCGGGCGCGGGCGTGCGGGGCGGTGGTCCTGCTGGGTTCGGCGACGCCCGACGTGGAAACCTTTCACGCCGCCTGCGAGGGGCGCTACGGGCGGATGGTCCTCCCCCATCGTGTGCTGGCCTCGGCCCCCCTGGAGGTCAACCTGGTCGACCTGCGGCAGGAGGAACGCCGGCGCCGCACCCGCGTGCTCCTGTCCGAACCCCTGCGGCGGGCCGTGGCCGAGGGGATCGCCCGAGGGGAACAGGCCCTGCTCTTCCTGAACCGCCGCGGCTTCAGCCCGGCCCTGGTGTGCGGCACGTGCGGCGAGGCCGTGTCGTGCCGGAGTTGCTCCATCGCCCTTACCCTGCACCGGGCTCCGCCGGTGGCGGCGCTCCTGTGTCATTACTGCGGCAGCCGGCGGCCCGTGCCTCCGCGGTGCCCCCATTGCGGCAACGGCGAGCTCGCGGCGGCCGGGGCGGGCACCCAGCGCCTCGTGGAGGAGGCCCAGCGGGCCTGGCCCGGTGCCCGGGTGGTACGGCTGGATCGGGACGCGGCCCGAAAGGGTGCGGGCACCGCCGGAGTCCTCGGGGCCTTTTCCCGGGGAGAAGCCGACGTCCTGGTGGGCACCCAGATGGTGACCAAGGGGCACCACTTTCCCCGTCTCACGGTGGTCGGGGTCGTGGACGCGGACCTCTCCCTGCACTTCCCGGATTTTCGGGCCGGGGAGAGGACCTTCCAGACTCTCATGCAGGTGGCGGGCCGGGCGGGGCGCGAGGCCCTGGCCGGGCGGGTCTTCTTCCAGAGCCGCAATCCCCACCACGAGGTCCTGACCGCGGCGGCGTCCGGCGACTACGAGGCCTTCGCGCGGCAGGAGCTGCGCCTTCGGCAGGACGCCGGGTTTCCGCCGTTCCGCCGTCTGGCCTTGGTGCGGGTCTCGGGGCCTGACCCCGTTGCGGCGCGGGAAGCCGCGGGGACGGCGGCGGACCGGGCCCGGAGCATCGCCGGGCGGGGCCTCGGGATCGACGTGATGGGGCCGGCGCCTGCGCCGCTGGAGCGGTTGCGGGGCCGGTGGCGCTTCCAGATATTGCTAAGGGCGCCGGGCCCGGAGGCAGGCCCTCTGCAGAGGTTCCTCCGCCGCCTGCTGGAAGAGGGTGCCCTCGTGCCCTCCCGTTCCGTGCGGGTCCACGTGGACGTGGATCCCGTGAGCCTCCTCTGAGGCCCCAGGGAAGAGGGCTGCCCGACCCCGAGCGCGTGCCGGCCGGCGGATCCGGGGCGACCGGAATTCACCACCAGACTGTGGGGCGGAGTCCGGGAGCCCAGGAGTGCAGCCCCGCACCGCATCCA
>JAWSUI010000034.1:0-38603 GCA_033551855.1 Deferrisomatales bacterium | reverse complement strand
GGCGGAAGCGCGGGACCGCGGCTCCCGATGCCGGTGCCCCTGCGTGCCGTCGCGTCAGCGGACCACCTCCCACGTACCGTCGGGCTGGCGGCAGGCGGTCCCGTAGATCTGCTGTCTCTGGCCGGCGACGAGGGCGGTGGCCGTGTACTCCCGGCAGTACCGGCCGGCCGCCTCATAGGTCGCCAGGGGGGTCACCTCGTAGCGGGTGCCGCTGTCCGGATTCTGCCAGGCGACAACCGTTCGTGTGGGCGCCGTCTCCAGGGTGTGGCCCACCGCGAGCCGGTCGGCGGCATCCATGGAGCGGCCTACGCTGCCGCCCACCAGCAGTCCGAGGACCGTGCCGCCCACGACCGCCGCTGTCCGACCCGTCCCACCCCCGATCTGGGCGCCCAGGACCCCGCCCACCGCACCGCCGATGACGTTGCCGAGGAGCTCTTTCCCGCCGGAGTACGAGGTATAGGGGCGGTAGACGACCGTCGTGGAGGTATAGGTGTGGCGGTGGTCGGGGCGAACGGGCGGGCGGCGCCCGTAGCTCGGCTTCCGAGGGGGCGGACAGGGGGGACGGTGCACGGCGGCGGGCAGCGGGTAATGGCGAGGCCCCCAGGTGAAGCCGTGGGTGCCGCCGCGGCTCGTTCCCGCGGCGGCGTGGAGCGGCTGGGCGGCGCCCCACAGGACGGCCAGTGCCAGGGCGACAGCGGCGGCGCTCGTTCCTCTCATGGCATCCTCCTCGTCCGGGGGACGGCCGCCGGGGGCGGCGCGGTCCGGTTCGCTCGAAATCGAGGATAGCGCCCGGCGACGCCCCCCACCATCGACATCGGGCCACGTGCGGCCCGGCGCCGGGCCGGTCCGAGGCCGGTGCGGCCCGTCGCCTCCCCTCCCCGGGCGGGAGGCCCGCGGTGTGTTTTGACCGGAGGGAAGCCCGCACCTATACTCCGGCCTGTTCCTGGTTCTTCCCAAATCCCCCGCCAAGCGTTCGGGCGGGGCCGGGGAGCCTTGGAGCCCAGCCCCGCACCGCCTCGACCGACCGACCGGGTCCGGCGCAAACGGGTGAAGCCCGGCACACCGGGGCCTGCGGGGTCACCCCTTCGAATTGCTGCGGATTGCGGGGCGGAGCGGAGGGGCTCCCTGGCTCCGCGCACGTGTCAGGTGGTAGATACTGGCTTCCGTCTCCCTTGGAGGTGCCACGGTGAAGGTTCTCGGTATCAGCGCCAGCGCCCGCTCATGGGGCAACACCGACCTGCTGGTGCACCACTGCCTGCGCGGTGCCCGGGGGGAGGGCGGCGAGGCTCTTTTCGTCCGCCTCACCGACCTCGAGCTGAGGCCCTGTGTGGGGTGCATGGCCTGCGTCTTCAAGAACCTGGACTGCGTGCAGGACGACCGCCTGCCGGAGCTGCTCCAGGCGCTTCGGTGGGCCGACGCCGTGGTGCTCGGTTCGCCCACCTACGTCCTGGGGGCAACCGCTGCGGTGAAGAACCTCCAGGACCGGCTCATCCGCTTCGGAGTCTCCCGGGAGTTCGTCGGCAAGCCCGGCGTGGCCCTGGCGGCCGCGGGAGTCCGGGGCTGGGAGCCCTTCGCCCTTTCCCAGGTGTCCCTGACCTTCCTCTTCCTGGGCATGCCCGTGGTGGACCAGTTCGTGGGCTATGCCCAGGGCCCCGGGGAGATCCTGGACGACGAGGCGGCGTGCCGCCGGGCAACGGAGGCCGGAAGGGCCCTGGGCAGGGGCGAGACGGGGTACCGGGGGACGGGCGGGGCGTGCCCCGTGTGCCGCCTGGACCTCGTGACGGAGGCCGGGGACGGGGGTGCCCGCTGTGTCCTGTGCGACCTCCCGGGCCGCTGGGAGGGCGGGGCCGGGGGGGCACGGTGGTTTCGGCCGGTTCCCGGCGCCAGGCCCCGCTGGTCGGAGGAGGTGATGCGCGATCACTTCGTGGGGAGGATCCTGCCCTCCGGGCCGCGGTTCAAGGGGCGGCTGAGAGAGATCCGGGCTCGCGTGGAGGCTTTCAGGGGGGGTGACCAGACGTGAGGCGGGAGCTCGAGAGGGCCGCGGAAGGCATCGCCCGCCGGGGCCGGGTGGCCGTGCTCACCGGGGCGGGGATCAGCGTGGAGAGCGGCATACCCGACTTTCGCAGCGCCGGCGGGCTCTGGACCCGCTACCCGCCCCAGGACTACGCGACCCTGAGCGCCTTCCGGCGAGACCCGGCGCGGGTCTGGCGCATGCTCGCCGCGATGGAGGAGGTGCTCGACGCCGCTCGACCCAACCCCGGCCACCGGGCTTTGGCCCTCTTGGAGGAGGTGGGGCTCGTCGACGGCGTGATCACACAGAACATCGACGGCCTCCACCAGGAGGCCGGGAGCCGCCGGGTGGTGGAGTTCCACGGTTCCCACCGGACCCTGACCTGTCTCGCCTGCGGGCGGCGCTTCCACCGCGCCGAGGCCCGGGCCCGAGGCATTCCTCCCCCGTGCGATTGCCGGCAGCTCCTCAAGCCCGACGTCGTCTTCTTCGAGGAGAGGATCCCCGAGGCCGCCCTCGAAGAGAGCTACCGGCTGGCGGGCGGGTGCCGGGTGATGCTGGTCGTGGGCACCTCGGCCGAGGTCGCTCCCGCCAACGAGATGCCCTGGGTCGCCCGGCGCAACGGCGCCCTGGTGGTGGAGGTGAACCTCGAGCCCTCCCAGCTCACCCGGGGCGTGACGGACGTCTACCTCGAGGGGCCGGCCGGAACGGTTCTCCCGGAGTTGGCCCAAACCGTCCTCGAGCTCTGCTGCCACTGCGACCGGTAGGCGTCCGCAGAGCCGCTTCTTTCCCCTTCGACTTGCGAGAAAACGTGTCTCGGGTACCCTGTTGCCCGAGGGACCGTGCGGCATCCCGATCTTTCCCGGTCCGTGCCCCTCGTCGGGGCGACGCCACCTCGGGGAGGGGGCGCGACAAGGCCTCCCCATGTTCCGTCGAAATCTCGTCGTGTGCCTGTTCCTGGTGGTGTGTGCTGCTGCGCGGCCCCTCGGGGCCGATGCCCGGTATCTGCGCTGCGGTGCCGACGTGGTGGCGGTGGGGGACCGGCATTTCGATTTGCTCCAGCGGTGTGGCGAGCCCGATCACGTGGAGGCCCGC
The DNA here is from genome assembly GCA_033551855.1 of Deferrisomatales bacterium. Lineage (GTDB taxonomy): Bacteria > Desulfobacterota > Deferrisomatia > Deferrisomatales > JACRMM01 > JBFLZB01. The sequence continues at coordinate 35,500 of JAWSUI010000034.1, read as the reverse complement.
ACCCGCGAGCGGGCGGTCCTGGTCTGGGAACCGGGGCGGAAGGCCCTGCGGGAGCTTCGGACCACCGTGGAGGCGGAAGAGTGGACGCACAACTTCGGGCCCCATCGGTTCTACTACGTGGTCCGGCTGGAGGACGGCCGGGTGACCGCCATCGAGAGCGGTGGGCGGGGCTACTGACCGGGGGGTTGCCGGGGGGAGAGGAGGGAGGGACGATGGTGAGGGCGCTGGGATGGTTGGTGGTGCTCCTCGCCGCCGCGGGCGTCGCCGCAGCGGCGCCGGTGAGCGGCGACACGGAGGCGTGCCTCGTGTGCCACGGGGAGGTGACCCCGGGGATCGTGGGGGACTGGAAGGCCAGCCGGCACTCCCGGGTGACACCGGCGCAGGCGCTGGAGCGCGAGCCCCTGGCCCGGCGTTTCTCTGCACCGGCGGCCCCCCCCGGAACGGCGGACGTGGTCGTGGGGTGTGCCGAGTGCCACACCCGAAATCCCGATGCCCACCCGGACAGCTTCGACCACCACGGGTACCGGGTCCACATCGTCGTGACTCCCGAAGACTGTGCGGCGTGCCACCCGGTGGAGCGCGGGGAGTACGCCGAGAACCTCATGGCCAACGCCCACGGCAACCTGATGGGCAACGCGCTCTACGCGCACCTGATCGAGGCCGTCAATGGGCTGCAGACCGTCGAGGACGGCAAGCTCGCGGCCCACCCCTCGGACCCCCTCACCGACGCGGACTCGTGCCTCTCCTGCCACGGGACCCGAGTGGAGGCGGGGGCCGTCGCCCCCCGGGAAACCGCCATGGGTGAGATGGAATTTCCGGTCCTCTCGGGGTGGCCGAACCAGGGGGTGGGGCGGGTGAACCCGGACGGGAGCCTGGGCGCGTGCAGCGCCTGCCACACGCGGCACCAGTTCTCCATCGAGATGGCCCGCAAGCCCGCCACCTGCTCCCAGTGCCACAAGGGGCCGGACGTCCCCGCCTATCCCGTGTACGAGGTGAGCAAACACGGCAACATCTATAACTCCCTGGCGGGCAAGTGGGACTTCGACGCCGTGCCCTGGGAGCCCGGCACCCACTTCACGGCGCCCACCTGCGCCACCTGTCACGTGAGTCTCCTCGTCAGCAGCGGCGAGGTCCTCGCCCAGCGGACCCACCGGATGAACGACCGGTCCTCCTGGAGGCTCTTCGGGCTCGTCTACGCTCACCCCCACCCCCTCTCGGCGGACACCACGGTCATCCGAAACCGGGCGGGGCTGCCGCTTCCCACCGAGCTCACCGGGGAGCCGGCGACCGAGTACCTCATCGGCAAGGAGGAGCAGGCGGCCCGCCGGGAGGCCATGCAGGGGGTGTGCGGGGCCTGTCACAGCCGCCAGTGGAGCGACGGGCATTTCGAGAGGCTGGAGCGGGCGGTGGAGACCACGAACGCCATGACCCTGTCCGCCACCCAGGTCCTCCTCTCGGCCTGGGACAAGGGGCTGGCCTCCGGCCCTGCCCAGGGTGCCAGCCCCTTCGACGAGCCCCTGGAGCGGAAGTGGGTCAAGCAGTGGCTCTTCTATGCCAACTCCACGCGGTTCGCCTCGGCGATGGGGGGGGCGGATTACGGGGTGTTCGCCAACGGACGTTACTACCTCTCCGAGAACCTGCGGGAGATGGCGGACTGGCTCCGATTCCTGGAGGCCACCGCCGCCAAGGGGGAGTGAGTTGCCCATGACCTTCGGGTCACCCGAGGGATGAAACGCCGACCGGTCGCGGGCCGGTCTCCCTCACCCCAGGCCCCTCTCCCGGGGGGAGAGGGGATGCAAGGAAGGTGAGTTTCCTTATGGGGCGCGAAGAGCCGTCCGGGGGGGGAAGTCACCAGAAGCCGAGACGAACGGAGGCCGCCTCTCTCGAGGCGGCCTCCGTTCGGGGGGGCCGGAAGGACGTCAGGGAGTCTCTTCCGGCCCCTCGTCACGGTAGGACTCGCACAGGGCGATCAACGCCCCGTCGTCCAGGTCCCGGTGGATCGCACGATGGAAGTCCACACGCTTGTTGTACTCCCGAATCACCCGTTGCCTCGCCGCCTTGTCCTGTGCCGTCATGGGCACCTCCCTCTTCCCCCGGGGAACGCCGGCCGTGCGCCAGGCTGCGAGAACGCATTCTACCGGACGTTTGGTGGAAATGCAATGAAACCTTCGTTTGCAAGATCCACCGTCCGGCACGTGCCCGGGGCCGGGGAGCCCTTGGGGTTCGACCGGAAATCCGCGGCGGTGGGGGAGCGGGGCCGAGGAGCCACCACTTCGCTTCCCGGGCATCCGAGAGGATCGGGTCTTGAAGATCGAGAATCGAGGAAGGTGGCTGCGCGGGTGGGCCGTGCTAGGATGAGAATCTGCGCACCCGTTCGTCGGTCGAAGGCACCGTGCCCGATCTGTTGATCACCGAAGCCGTTCGCCGTTCCGTGGAGCTCCTGGGGGAGAACGCCACTCCCTCGGGGGTGCGTGCGTGCCGCTTCGGCCGCCGAGCCGAGAGCAGGAACTACGACGCAGTGTTCGGCCGCGACGCCGCCCTCTGCGCGCTGGGAGCCGCGGTATCGGGGCAGCCGGAGCTTCGAGGCGCCGCTGAGGCGGGGCTGCGGACGCTGGCCCGCGGCCAGGCCCCCAATGGCCAGATCCCGAAGTTCGTGCGCCCGGAGACGGGGGAGGCGGACTTCTGGTATGGGGGGTGCATCGACGCGACCCTGTGGTGGCTGGTGGCCGTGCGGCTGGGGGAGCGCCTGGGGCTCTCTCCGAGTCTGGGCGCCGAGCTGCGGGAAGAGACGCAGCGGGCGCTCCGCTGGCTCCGGTGCCAGGAGCACCCGGCAACCGGGCTGCTGCAGCAGAACGAGGCCAGCGACTGGGCCGACATCATGCCGCGGTCGGGGTTCGTGCTCTACTCCAATGCCCTGTGGTACTGGGTGAAGCGCCTCTATGGCCTGACGGGGGCGGAGCAGACCCGGGAGACAGCCAATTTCCTCTTTTTCCCATTTGGGAACGCGGTTCCCAGCCACCGGCGCACTCGACTCCTGGTCCACTACGTGCGCAACCGGGCAAAGCCCTCGGATCTGTACCTGAGCTTCGTGAACTTCTCCTTCTGGGGTGAGGAGGGCGACGTCTTCGGCAACCTCCTGGCCGCGCTCACCGGTCTCGCCGACACCTCCCGTGCGGTGAAGATCGCGCAGGCCCTGGACAAGGCGGCCGTCTCGGACCCGTGGCCCGTGCGGTCCGTGCTCGAGCCGATCCGGAAGGGGGGTCCCCTGTGGCGCCGGTACATGGGCCGCCATCTCCAGAACCTGCCCCATCGATACCACAACGGTGGGGCCTGGCCCCTCCTGGGAGGCTTCTGGGTCTTGCTGCTGGCGCGGCTCGGGTGGGCCGAGGAGGCCCGTGGCGCCCTCGCGCGCCTGGCCGAGGCCAACCGGGTCGGCCAGTGGGGGTTCTACGAGTGGTTCCACGGGCAGAACGGGAAGCCCCTGGGCATGACCGGACAGTCCTGGAACGCTGCCGCCTTTCTCCTGGCCGAGAAGGCCGTTCGGCAGGGGCTCAAACTGTGGGGGGTGAGCCGGGGGGCGGAAGCCGCTCGAGGTGCCCTCAGAGCCTACCCGTGAAACAAGCTGCTGCGCGACCGGGCTGCTGCGTTGCGCACGCGCGCACTCCTCGCCGATCCGCCGGATATGTCTCGTCGTTCGCTCACACAAGCCTGTGCTCCGGTCTGCTCTCGACGATTCTTGGATCATCCGGGAAATGACCGGGTACACGTGTCCAGGGACGACCGGGTGGGCCCGACCACGTAGGCGGACGGCCGCTCGACGTGAGCAGCCGCTTCGGGAGTCGCGATGCCGCGAGGATTCCGGACGCGGCGGGGGAGAACACCTACCGTGCAGCCCGGCCTCGTCTGCCGGAGTGGGCGGGCCCACCCGGTCGTTTACCGGAAGAACCCGATTCTTTCACAGGCCCTCAGCACCCGCTGCCCACCAGGAGGGCTACGGGGAACCGCCCAAGGACCGCCGCCAGCGGCATGTCTTCCCCGGCACACACGGGGGTTCCCGTGACGGCGTCGGTCCAGGCGGCCGGGGCGCCCCGGGGGAGCCGCAGCCGGGTGTCTCCCCAGACCGCCGTCCCCAAGGGCCAGAAACCCTCCTTCACCAGCCCCGAGCTGAAACGCGGCACGACCGCGAGGGCCCAGTGGTCCCCATTGCGGCGGCAGAAGGACAGGGCTCGGTCCTTGTGGACCCCCTCCGTCTCCGCGGGCAGGTAGGATCCCCGCTCAAAGAGGGCCCCGTGCTCTTTTCGGGCCGCCAGGGCCCGCCACGTGAGGAAGAGCTTCACGCGGCCGTCCTCCGGGTGGGCCAGGAGGTCGGCCAGGAGGGGTTGCGGGTTGGCCTCGAACCGGTCCCTCATGTCGGCGAGGAGGCGCCGGCGCAGGTCGTAGTCCACCGGGCGGCGGTTGTCCGGGTCCACCAGGGAGAGGTCCCAGAGCTCGGTCCCCTGATAGAAATCCGGAACCCCCGGGGAAGCGGCCTTCAGGAGCACCTGGCTCAAGGAGTTGATCACGCCGTGGTGGGCCACCCGGCGCTGGAAGGGGAGGAACTCCGGAAGGAAGTCACCCCCGGGGTCGAGCGCCCCTTCCGCGAAGGCCACGTAAGCCTCTTCGTACTCGGCGTTGGGTTTGAGCCAGCCGGTGTGGACCTTGGCCTCGCGCACGGCCTTGACCAGGTAGTTGCGCAGTCGCTCGCGAAAGGCGGGAATTTCCCTTGTGCGGAACGGCCACGCCCCCACCAGGGTCTGGTACAGGGCGTACTCGTCGTTGCGGTCGGGGAGCTTGCGGCCCTTGCGGCCCCGGCGGAGCCGGGCGTTGAGCCGCCGCCAGCTCCCCACCGCCCCGGACCACTCCTCCGGTAGCTCCGAGAGCACCGCGAGGCGGGCGCGCACGTCCTCGCCCCGCTTGGTGTCGTGGGTGGCGGTGGCGCTGAGCGCGTGGGGCCACGTCTCGAGGCGCCGTCGGTTGAACCTGTGGAACTCCTCCACGGGCGTTCCGAACCGCTCCGGGCTGCCGCCCACCTCGTTGAGGGCCAGGAGGCGGTTGAAGACATAGAGCACCGTGTCCTCGAACCCCTTGGCGGTCAACGGCCCGGTGTACTGCTGGAACCGCTTCAGGAAGTGGGTCCAGCGTTCCCGGTCGGCCTCCGGGAGCCAGGCCGGAAACTCCAGGAGCAAGAAGCCCTCGAGGAAGCCCAGTTCGTTGACGAGATCGGGGGACCGCTCCCGCGCTCCCTTCACGGCTTCCCGAAGGTACGCGGGGTCCGCCTCCCGGGGCCAAGAGCCCCCCCCGTAGGTGCGGTACACGGGGAAGGCCGCCATCACCTCCGCCAGGGCCCGCTTGAGGCCGTACAGGGTGATGTCGATGGCGTGGCGGTAGGAGGCCGAGATCTCCTTGAGGAGGCGGGCCAGGTTGTCCAGATCCCCCGCCATGTGGTTGTACAGGAGGAGCTTCTTCTTCGCGTATACGAGATCCGAAAGGCTCTCCCGCACCCCGCGGAGGCTGGCGTAGAGCCGGTCGAAGGCCCTTCGGCTGCGGGGGTCGACGAAGATGCCGTTGACGCAGTTGAGGAAGTCGTAGCCGGTGGTGCCCTGGACGGGCCACGCGGTAGGGAGCTCCTCCCCGGGCTCCAGGATCTTCTCCACCACCACGTAGGCCTCGGGGGCCTCGCCCCGCAGCCGCTCCAGGTAGGCTCCGGGGTCGTACAGGCCGTCCACGTGGTCCACCCGGAGTCCGGTGGCGATGCCCTGCCGAACCAGGTCCAGGACCAACGCGTGGGTCTCCCGAAAGACCTCTTCGCGCTCCACGCGCACCGAGATGAGCTCGTTGATGCTGAAGAACCGCCGGTAGTTGAGCTCTTCGGTGGCCACCTTCCAGAAGCACAGCCGGAACCCCTGGCCCGAGAGGAGCCGGTCCAGGCCCTGAAAGCTCTCCGGCTCCCCCGGCCGGCCGTTGATCGCCGCCAGCTCCCCGTCCAACGCCCGGCGCACCTCGGGGTTTCCCCGGTAGAGCTCCCTGAGCACCCGCTTGATGAACCGCACCTGGGCGCTCCGCTCCTCGAGCTCCCGGGAAGAGGCCAGGGTGCGCAGGGTGTAGAGAACTCCGAGGTACCGGACGAAGTCCGGGTCGTCCTCCCCGAGGGCCCGGCGAAGCCCCGGCACCCCCGGGGCGAGGAGGTCGGGGTACGAGTCGATGGCCAGGGGGAATGCCTGGTCGAAGTAGGTCACCCGGAACCCATCCTCCGTGTAAGTGACCCGGATTTCCCCACTCTCCAGGGCCTGGCCGTAGAAGGAGCCGAGCAAGGGGGCGAGCACCCGGCCCCGCAGGCTCTCGAAGGGCGGGTTCCAGTCCACGTCGAAGAGGTCCCGGTATGCCGACTGCTCCCCGCTCTCGAGGACGTCGGCCAGGTAGGGGTTTCGGCCGTCGTAGGCCATGTGGTTCGGGACGATGTCCTGGAGCCAGCCCAGACCTCGGCGGCGCAGGTCCTCGGCAAGCCCCCGGAATTCCTCGGGGCTGCCCAGCTCTGGGTTGAGGCGGGTGGGGTCGAGCACGTCGTAGCCGTGAGCGCTCCCGGGGCGCGCCCGGAAGATGGGGGAGAGGTAGAGGTCGGTGATCCCCAGGGCCTGCAGGTACTCCAGGAGGTCCGCCACCTCCGAAAACCCGAAGCCGGGCCGCAGCTGCAGCCGGTAGGTTGCCGAGGGGATCCTCACGGCTCCACACGTACGCCCAGGTGGTCGCTCAGGCGGCGGACGTGATCGAGCCAGTCCGTCGCGAACTCCCGGCCCTCTCCCGAGGCGGCGGCCATGGGACCGGCGAGGCGGCGGGTCACCGCGAAGAAGACGTTCTGCGCCCTGCGCAGGTTGAGCTCTACCCCCGCCGGCGCGAGCCGGGTCAGGACGCGGTCCGCCGCTTCGAGCTCCCCGAGTTGGGCCGGGTCTCGCGCCCAGCGCTCCGTGCGCTCCGTGAGCCATTGGCCGGCCACGAAGCCCAGGAGCCGGCGGTCGATCTCGAGGGACCACCGGCCGACCTCCTCGAGGAGGTCGGCCAGGCGCTCCGGATCCAACTCCTCTGCCCGAAAGAGCCCCACGAGCTCGGCATTGACGGCGAATTCCGCGGACATCCGGAGCGCCATGGGCAGGGGAATCCCGAGGGTTTGGAGGAAGTTCATGATGGGGTAGTTCTTCTGGTAGATCTGGCGCAGCGTTCCCTCCACCTCTTCCAGGGTGGTATAGCGGATCTGGTCGAGGACCTTGCGCTGCTCGTCACGGAAGAGGTGCCACAGGGAGTACGTGTGGTCCCCGAAGTGACGGTCGATCACCCGGATGACTTCCGGCACGTCGCTGCGCAGGAAGGGCTCCCGCACCTCGGCCGACATGACCGCGAAGGCCTCCTCCCCCAGGAACTCCCGCACTCCCCCGAGGACGTTGTGGTCCCCCAGGTCGAGCACCGCATAGCTCACCTCTGCCTCGTTCCAGGTGATGGACGAGCGCGCCAGGGCCCGGCCCACCACGAGCCGCTGCCGGCCGGCATCAGTGCGGCTCTGGCGCTCGTTGCGGACGTTATAGGAGAAGATCTGCGTCGTTTCCGGGTAGTCCTCGAAGGCCGAGGAGATGGCATAGTGGGCGCCCACACGAAAAAGGTCCAGGGCGGCGGGGCGCACGTATCGGGTGAAGACCTGGGCGCCGTTTCCAAGCTCGGGGAGGTTGCTGGGGGCGGCCTTCAGACGTTCCACGTACTCGGGCTCCAGGTCCACCCCGCAGGCCTCCCGGGCGAGTTGGAGGGCCCGGGCCGCGTACTGGAGCACCTGCACGGTCTCGAGCCCCGAGAGCTCGTCGAAGAACCACCCGCAGCTCGTGTACATGAGCAGTGCGTGTCGCTGGAGCTCGAGGAGGCGCAGTGCCCGCACCTTCTCCTCGGCGGAGAGCTCCCGGGTTGCGTGGCGCTCCAGGAAGGAGCCCACGTTGTCTTCGCTGCGGTCCAGGAGCACTTCCACATACCGGTCCCGGGCGTCCCACGGGTCGCGCACCAGGGCTCCGAGCGCCTCCTCGTAAGGGCCGGCCAGGCTGTCCCGGAGCCAATCCATGGCGGCCCGCAAGGGTCCCCGCCAGGCCTGGCTCCACCCCGGCCGCCCCCCCGAGTTGCACCCACAGTCGGCCCGCCAGCGCTCCACGCCGTGGATGCAGCTCCAGGAGCTCCCCTCGTGGATCTCCACTTCCCGCTCCGGGGGGTGCCGCTCCAGGAACTCCCCGTAGACGGTGAGGCGGATCGAGTCCTTCTCCTCCAGATGGTGAATGCAGTAGGCCAGGGCCATGTCTCCGCCCCGGTGGTGGTGGCCGTAGCTCTCCCCATCGGTGGCCACGTGGACGAGCTGGGGGCTCGGGTCGTCCTCCACAAAGGCCTCTTCGAGGCGCCGCGCGAAAGCGCCCCCGTCGTTGAGGAGCCCTCCGAAGGCCAGATCCTGGGCGATGGGCCCGTCGTAGAAGAAGAGCGCGAACTCCCGTCCCGAGGGCAGGCGGCACAGGTAGGGGACCCGGGGGTCGATCCCCTCGCCCACCTCCTCCCACTCGCCTCCCTCCAGGCGGCGCACCCGGCGGGCCTGGCGGGGCGCCAGGATCGTGAACCGCAGCCCCTCCTCGGCCAGGAGGTCGAGGGTCTCCAGATCCGCGGCGGTCTCCGCCAGCCACATCCCCTCGGGCCGCCGGCCGAACCGGCGCTCGAAGTCGGCGATCCCCCAGCGGATCTGGGTGCGCTTGTCGCGGGTGTTGGCCAGGGGCATGATCAGGTGGCTGTATGCCTGGGCCAGGGCGCTGCCGTGCCCCGCGTAGCGCTCCCGGCTCTGCCGGTCGGCCTCCAGGATGGCGGCGTAGACCTCGGGGGCGTGGAGCTCGAGCCAGGAGAGCAGGGTGGGGCCCACATTGAAACTGATCCGGGAGTAGTTGTTCACGATGTCGGCGATGCGGCCCTCCCCGTCGAGGATGCGGGAAGCGGCGTTGGGCTCGTAACACTCGGCGGTGATGCGGGCGTTCCAGTCGTGGTAGGGGTATGCGGAGTCCTGCAGCTCCACCACCTCGAGCCAGGGGTTCTCCCGGGGGGGCTGGTAGAAGTGGGCGTGAATGCAGACGCAGCGGTCCATGGGGCCTCCTCGTGCGAGCGATTCAGACCGCTTCCCCGGCCCGTACCCACAGGGCCGCCCCCGGCCCGGGGAGAAAGAGTCGGCCGGGGGCCGGGGGTTCGTGGGCGGTCCCCGGCCCCGCCCAGCGGGGGGCGGCCGAGTCCAGGAGAAGCCGCCAGGAACCCCCTGGGGCGGGCAGGGTCGCGGGGACGGTCTCGAAGTTCAGGCCCAGGAGTACCTCCTCCTCTCGGGTGCCCCGGCCGACCCAGAGCGCCCGCCGCCCCTGCACGGCTTGGGCGCGAAGGCCGGCCTTGTCCGGGCACGGCAGGGCGGGGAGCTCCCGGCGCAGGCGCAGGCATTCCCGGTGGAACTCCCGCAGGGTCAGCCCGCGGCCCTCGCGCCCGAGCTCCCACCGGAGGACCGAGCGCCCGAAGGTCTCCTCGGCCTGGGGGTCGGGGGGCTCCCGGCACCAGCCGAAGGCGGCGAACTCGGCCTTGCGCCCCTCCCGGACGGCTCGGACGAGGTCCGGGTCCCCGTGGCTCACGAAGTAGAGGAAGGGGGCCTGCTCCCCATACTCCTCCCCCATGAAGAGAAGGGGCAGGTAGGGGGAGAGGAGGACCGCGGCGGCCGCGACCTTGAGGGCCTCGAAGGGAACCAGGGCCGCCAGGCGCTCACCCTGCATCCGATTGCCCACCTGGTCGTGGTTCTGGGCGAAGGCCACGAAGCGCTCCCCCGGCAGGTCCGCCGAGGTGGCTCCGTGCCGGCGGCGGCGGTAATGGGAGTAATGGCCCGAGTACACGAACCCCTCCCGGTAGGACTTGGCGAGGTGCTCGGCTTCTCCGAAGTCGGCGTAGTAGCCCCCCCGCTCCCCGGTGAGGAGGGCGTGGAGGGAGTGGTGGAAGTCGTCGCACCACTCGGCCCCCAGACCGACCCCTCCCTGTTCCCGGCGTCGCACGAACCGGGGGTCGTTTCGGTCGCTCTCCGCCACCAGGTGGAGCCGACGCCCCAGCCGCGCCTCCAGGGCCTCCACCTCCTCGGCCAGCTCCTGGAGGAAGGGGCGGGCACTGGTGTCGACGATAGCGTGGATGGCGTCGAGCCGCAGGCCGTCGCACCGGTACTCCTCGAGCCACTGGAGCGCGTTCTGGATGAAGTAGGCGCGGACCGGGTCGCTGTCGGGGCCGTCGAAGTTGAGCGCCCGGCCCCAGGGGGTCCGATACCGGTCGGTGAAGTAGGGGCCGAAGTCGGCCAGGTAGTTGCCCTCTGGCCCCAGGTGGTTGTAGACCACGTCGAGGAAGACCGCGAGCCCCCGGCGGTGGCACGCGTCCACCAAGCGCTTGAGGCCTTCCGGGCCCCCGTAGGAGGCCTGGACCGCAAAGGGGTAGACGCCGTCGTAGCCCCAGTTGCGGTCCCCCGGGAAGGCGGCGACGGGCATGAGCTCCAGGGCGGTGACTCCCAGGTCTCGCAGCTCCGGCAGGCGGGGGATGACCGCCTCGAAGGTGCCCTCCGGGGTGAAGGTCCCCACGTGGAGCTCGTAGAAGACGAGCTCCGGGAGCCCCAGGCCGGCCCAGCCCCCATCACCCCAGGGAAAGGACGCCGTGACCACCTGGGAGGGGCCGTGCACTCCCTCGGGCTGACAACGCGAGGCGGGGTCGGGACGCGTGAGCTCTCCGTCGAGAACGAAGGAGTACAGGGTGCCGTCGGCCACGTCCGGCAGGTCGGCACCCCAGTACCCGGTACCCAGGGGGGAGAGCTCCCGGCGCCCTTCCAACGGGCCGCGCAGGCACACCTCGACCTTGCGGCGCCCCGGCGTCCACACCGAGAACCGGGTTCCCCCCTCCGGCGAAGGGAGTGCGCCCGCCCGTCGGGTGTGCGGCTCGGACATCGCCCTCACCCTTCTGGCCGGAAGAAGAGGATCCCCAGGGGGGGCAAGGTGAGGCTCAGGGAGTGGAAGTGGCCGTGGGAGGGCGCCGGGGTCGCCTCCAAGCCCCCCAGGTTGCCCCACCCCGAGCCCCCGTAGAGGCGGGCGTCGCTGTTCAGGGCTTCCCTCCAGTGCCCTCCCCGGGGCACCCCTACCCGGTAGTTGGGGCGGGGAACCGGGGTGAAGTTCACGACGACCAGGATCTCGTTTCCGGGTTCCCGCCCCCGGCGCAGAAAGCTCACCACGCTCTGGTCCGCGTCGCGGCAGTCCACCCACGAAAACCCCGCCTCGGCGAAGTCCTGGTCGAAGAGGGCGGGCTCCCCGCGGTAGAAGGCCAGGAGATCCTGCACCCAGCGCTTCACCCCCTGGTGGGGCTCGTGCTCCAGGAGGTGCCAGTCGAGACTCTTCTCGTGGTACCACTCGTCCCGCTGCCCGAACTCCCCCCCCATGAAGAGCAGCACCTTCCCCGGGTGTGCCACCTGGTACCCCAGGAGCACCCGCAGGTTGGCGAAGCGCTGCCAGTCGTCCCCCGGCATCTGCTGCAGGAGCGAGCCCTTGCCGTACACCACCTCGTCGTGGGAGAGGGGCAGGAGGAAGTTCTCGGTAAAGGCATACAGGAGGCTGAATGTGAGCCGGTCTTGGTGGTACTTGCGGTGGATCGGATCCTGGGAGAAATAGGCAAGGGTGTCGTGCATCCACCCCATGTTCCACTTGAGCCCGAACCCCAGGCCACCCACGTGCACCGGCCGGGTGACCAGGGGCCAGGCCGTGGACTCCTCGGCGAACACCTGCACGTCGGGGAAGCTCTCGTACACCGTGCGGTTGAGGAGCTTCAAGAACTCGATGGCTTCCAGGTTCTCCCGGCCCCCGTACCGGTTGGGGATCCACTCGCCGTCCTTCCGCGCGTAGTCCCGGTAGAGCATGGAAGCCACTGCGTCCACGCGCAGCCCGTCGGCGTGGTAGCGGTCGAGCCAGAAGAGCGCGCTCGAGATCAGGAACCCGGGCACTTCGTTCCGGCCATAGTTGAAGATGTAGCTCTGCCAGTCCGGGTGGAACCCCTCCTTGGGGTCGGCGTGCTCGTAGAGGTGGGTGCCGTCGAAGTAGGCCAGGCCGTGCTCGTCGGACGGGAAATGGGAGGGGACCCAGTCCAGGATCACCCCCACGCCGTGTCGGTGGAGCGTGTCGATGAGGAACATGAGGTCCTGGGGCGATCCGTACCGAGAGGTGGGGGCGAAGTAGCCGGTGGTCTGGTAGCCCCAGGAGCCGTAGAAAGGGTGCTCCATCACCGGGAGGAGCTCCACGTGGGTAAACCCCATCTCCCGGCAATGCTCGGCAAGCCGGGGGGCGAGCTCTCGGTAGGTGAGCGGGCGGTCCCCCTCCTCGGGCACGCGCCGCCAGGAGCCCAAGTGGACCTCGTAGACGGCCATGGGCGCCGAGAGGGCGTTTCGGCCCCCCCGGGAGGCCATCCACTCCCCGTCGCCCCACTCGTAGTCGAGGCCGTGGACGATGGAGGCGGTGCGAGGGGGCGGCTCCCAGCGGGTGGCGTAGGGGTCCCCTTTGTCGGCCCGGAAGCCCCCAGGGCCCTCCACCCGGTACTTGTAGTGGGCGCCGCGGCCCACCTCCGGGACGAAGCCCTCCCAGATCCCGGAGCCGTCCCAGCGGGGCTGCAGGGGATGGACCCCGGGATCCCACCCGTTCCACTCCCCCAGGACCGACACCGCCCGCGCGTTGGGTGCCCACACGGCAAAGAGCGTCCCCTCGGCTCCTTCGTGCTCCAGGGGGTGGGCCCCGAGCTTCTCATAGAGGCGGAAGTGGCGGCCTTCCCGGAAGAGGTACACGTCTTGCTCGGTGATCAGGCTCGGGGCATATAGGATCTCGGTCACGGCGTTCTCCCAGAAAGCGTCTCGGCGGCTCCTTGGGCAAGCCGCGGGTCGGGGCCCACCCCGACGATCCCCGGGGCAGTGGGAGGGTGTCGGGGCACGCCCCGACTTCGCGTCTAGGGGTGGTTCGTTCCCGCTTCCTCCAGCGTCTCCAGGATGCCCCGCAGGGGGATCTCTGCCCAGGCGGGGCGGTTGTTGAGCTCGTAGCCGAGCTCGTAGACCGCCTTGTCCAGGAGGAAGGCCCGGAGCAGGGGCCCGAGCTCGCCGGGGTCGGCGGGGAGGAAGGGAGCTCCCCGGGCCTCCTCCAGGTACGAGCGGAGGAACCGCCCGGCGGCGTAGCCCTGCCACCACCGCACCCAGGGTTCCAGGCCGGAGGACTCCCCCGGCCGTGTCCCCCGGTACCGCTCCAGCCCCGCCCGCCCGGCGTAGTGGAACGACCGGATCATCCCCGCCACGTCCCTCAGGGCCGAGCGCTTCAGCCTCCGTTCCCCCGGCGGGCGCGCGGGCTCCCCCTCGAAGTCGATGACGGCAAAGTCCTTGCCGGTGAAGAGGGCCTGGCCCAGGTGGTAATCCCCGTGGATGCGGATCTTCATCCCCGAAAGCTTCCGGCCCGTGATCCCCGCCAGTTGCGCGAGCAGGCGGGGCTCGGCGCCGAGCACGTCCTCGGCCAGGGAGGCGACCGGCTCCGGCAGGGAGCCTCGCTTCTTCTCGAGGAGCCCGAACACCCGGCGCACCAGGGAACGCATGGATTGGTAGACGGAGCGCTGATAGAGGGTGGAGAAGGGCTCCGGCCGAAACGCCGGGTCCTCGGCCGCCGACGCGAGGGCCCGGTGCATCTGGGCGGTGCGAATCCCCAGAAGCTCTACCAGCTCCGGGAAGTGCCCGTCCAGGAGCTCCTCCTCCGCGAGGCTCGTCCCTGCCCCCCGCGGCCCGTGCCACTCCGGCGGCGGAGGGGCGGGCCCCCCCCTCCTTTCCGCCCGTTCCAGGGTGTGGCCGAGCCGGTCCAGGGCCCAGGACCAGGCGTCCCCCTCGTTGGGGACGAAGCCCTGGAGGAGGGCCAGGGGCGCCGGGTGGGCGCCCGGGCGGCGGTATTCGAGGAGCCCTGCGAAGGGCGGGGTGTGGGCAAGGCCGGCCTGCTCCCCGAGGAACCGGGCCACCTCGACGTCGGGGCTGGGGCCCTCCTCCACCGCCCGGTAGAGCTTGAGGAAGAGGGCATGGTCGTAGGTCACGGCCGTGTTGGTCTGCTCGGTTCGCAGGACGCGGGAGGAGAGGTGCGGGTGCCTGGCTCCGGCGAGCCGGGCAAAGTCCCGGCCGGGAAGACCTGCCAACTCGCCTCCGGGGGTGGGCACGCGCCTGCGCCCTGCCACGGCCTGCAGGAGCCAGTCGCGGAAGGACGGCGCGTGGACGGCGTCGTACAGGACCCCTTCCCCCTCCCGGCAGCGCACCGTTGCCAGCAGGGCCCCCGGGGGCGGCTCGCCCCCGGGCCTGGGCCGGCCCGGCTCGAAGGCGAGGGGGAGGAGGTAGATCTCGGCCGCACCCTCGGCATAGCTGGCCTGGAGGAAGAGCAGCCGGGCCTCGGTCCCGGGGAGTTCGGCGGCCTCGGCCACGTGGACCGCGAGAAGCGACCGGGCCTTGCTCCGAAACCACCGCTGGCGGGACAGGAACGGGGGCAGCACCGAAACCTGGAGGTTTTCGAGGCCTTCCCCCCGCAGGAGCTGGTGCCAGCTTCCCGGGGTCTCGAGCCGCGGCAGGTTCTCCCCCCCTTCAGCCTCCGCGGCCCGTCGCTCCGGCGCCAGCTCGAACCAGTAGTAGGCGTGGTTCGTGAGGGTGAGGACGTAGGGCCCCCTCCCCACCGGGGGGAAGCGGTTGCGGCTGAATACCTCCACGGGGGTGCAGCCCGCCCACCGGCCCAGGTCCAGCTCCACCGCCTGGGAGAAGCGCGAGAGGTTGGCCACCACGAGCACGGTTTCCTCTCCCCAGCGCCGCACGAAGGAGAGCACCCTGGGGTTGTCGCTCGGAACCACCTCCAGGGTCCCCCGGCCGAAGGCCCGGTAGCGGCGGCGCATGGCGATGACCCGGCGCATCCACCAGAGGAGCGACGAGGGGTTGCGCTCCTGGTTCTCCACGTTGACGGTCTGGAAGTGGTACTCGGGCTCGAGGATGGGGGGCAGGTAGAGCTGCTGGGGGCTCGCCCGGGAGAAGCCGGCGTTTCGGTCGGGGCTCCACTGCATGGGGGTGCGAACGCCGTCCCGGTCGCCCAGGTAGTGGTTGTCTCCCATGCCGATTTCGTCGCCGTAGTAGACGATGGGGGTGCCCGGCAGGGAGAAGAGCAGGATGTTCATGAGCTCGATGCGGCGGCGGCTGTTTCGCAGGAGCGGTGCCAGGCGCCGGCGGATCCCCAGGTTGATCCGGGCCCGGGGGTCGCGGGCGTAGGCCCGGTACATGTAGTCGCGCTCTTCGTCGGTGACCATCTCCAGGGTGAGCTCGTCGTGGTTGCGCAGGAACATGGCCCACTGGCAGGAGTCGGGGATGGCCGGGGTCTGCTCGAGGATGTCGAGAATGGGAAACCGGTCCTCCATCTGAAGCGCCATGTACAAGCGCGGCATGACCGGGAAGTGGAAGGCCATGTGGCACTCGTCGCCCCCGCCGAAGTACGCTGCCGCGTCCTCGGGCCACTGGTTGGCCTCGGCCAGGAGCATCCGGCCGGGGTGGCGCGCATCCACGTGGGCCCGGAGCTTCCGGAGAAAAGCGTGGGTCTCGGGGAGGTTCTCGCAGTTGGTCCCCTCCCGTTCGTACAGGTAGGGCACGGCGTCGAGGCGCACGCCGTCCACGCCCATCCCCAGCCAGTAGTCCATGACCCGCAGCAGCGCCCGGTGCACGGGGGGGTGGTCGAAGTTGAGATCCGGCTGGTGGGCATAGAAGCGGTGCCAGAAGTAGGCCCCGGCCACCGGGTCCCAGCTCCAGTTGGAGGGTTCGAAGTCCTGGAAGATGACCCGGGCGTCGGCGTAGCGCTCGGCGGAGTCGCTCCACACGTAGAACTTGCGGTGGGACGAGCCCGGGGGGGTCCGCCGGGCCCGCTGGAACCAGGGGTGCTGGTCGGAGGTGTGATTCAGGACGAGCTCGGTGATGACCCGCAGTCCCCGCCGGTGGGCTTGGCGGAGGAGCTCCCGGAAGTCCCGCATGGTGCCGTACGTGGGGTTGACGCGGGAGTAGTCGGCGATGTCGTACCCGTCGTCCCGGAGGGGTGAGGGGTAGAAGGGCAGGAGCCACAGGGCGGTCACCCCGAGCCCCTCCAGATAGTCGAGCTTCTCGATGAGGCCCCGGAGGTCTCCGGTGCCGTCGGCGTCGCTGTCGCAAAACGCCTTCACGTGAAGCTGGTAGACGACGGCGTCCTTGTACCAGAGAGGGTCGGTCATGGTCTCCGTCACAGGAAGTAGTCGAAGTCCTCTTCCCGGCGCAGGCGGCTGTGCACCCGGAAGATCCGGGCGGGGAGCACCCGGGGGTCGAGCTCCAGACGGTTCCACTCGCCCTGCCAGAGAAACCGGTCCTCCCCCAGCAGGTCGTGCATCAGGTAGGGCCGACCCGGCGCGATCCCGAGCTCGGCCAGGGGCACGCGCACATTACAGGTCTGGGACTGGAAGGGATCGAGGTTCACGGCGATCAGAAGTGCGTTGGAGCCGTCCTCGCTCGTCTTCCCGTAGAAGAGCACGTTGTCGTTGTCCGCCTCGTGGAACCGGAGGTTCCAGGTGGAGTGGAGCGCGGGGTTCTCCCGCCGGATGCGGTTCACGCGGCCCACCAGGGGAGCGAGGCTCCCGGGGCGGTCCCGCTCCCAGCGCTTGACCTCGTACTTCTCCGAGTCGAGGTACTCCTCCTTGCCCGGCACGGCCTCGGCGACACACAGCTCGAAGGCGGGGCCGTAGATCCCGTAATTGCTCGAGAGGGTGGCCGCGAGCACCAGCCGGGCGGCAAAGGCGGTGCGCCCGCCGTACTGGAGGTACTCGGGGAGGATGTCGGGGGTGTTGGGCCAGAAGTTGGGCCGGAAGTGCTCCCGGAGCTCGGTGCGGGTGAGCTCGGTCAGGTACTCGGTGAGCTCGGCCTTGGTGTTGCGCCAGGTGAAGTAGGTGTAGGACTGGGTGAAGCCCACCTTCGCGAGGCGCTGCATCACCGTGGGCCGGGTGAAGGCCTCGGAGAGGAAGACCACCTCCGGGTGCTCCCCCTTGACCTCGCGGATCAGCCACTCCCAGAAAGCGAAGGGCTTGGTGTGGGGGTTGTCCACCCGGAAGACCGTCACCCCGCGCTCGACCCAGAAGAGAACCACCCCCAGGAGCTCCTCCCACAAGGGGCCCCACTCGGGGGTCTCGAAGTCCAGGGGGACGATGTCCTCGTACTTCTTGGGGGGGTTCTCGGCGTGCTGGAGGGTGCCGTCCGGGCGCCACCGAAACCAGGCCGGGTGTTTCGAGACGTACGGGTGGTCGGGGGAGCACTGGAAGGCCAGATCCAGCGCCACCTGCATCCCCAGCTTCCCGGCGGCCGCCACGAACCCCTCGTAGTCCCCTAAGGTGCCGAGCTCGGGGTGGACGGCCCGGTGCCCTCCCCGCCGGCTCCCGACGGCCCAGGGGCTTCCCGGGTCGCCCGGTTCGGCCCGCGGGCTGTTGTTTCGGCCCTTGCGGCACGACTCGCCGATGGGGTGGAACGGGGGCAGGTACACCACGTCGAACCCCATGCGGGCCACCTCGGGAAGGAGGCGCTCGGCGTCGCGCAGGGTGCCGTGGGGCCCTTCCCCGCAGGAGCGGGGGAAGAACTCGTACCAGCTGCTGAACCCCGCCAACGGCGGGTCCACCACCAGGGGCAGGGTGCGGCCGTACTCGGTGGCGAGGGAGCGGTCGGGCCACCGGGTCGCGAGCCGGGTGAGCTCCTCTCCCAAGGCCAGAGCCGCCGCGATCGCGGGATCGGAAGCCCCCTCGAGCTCCCGGGAGAGGTCCTCGAGCCGCTTGCCGTCGGGGGTCCCGCGGGCCCGAGAGGCCGCGGCCGCCACCAGGGCGGCCCCCATCCGCAGATCCACCGCCACCTCCTGCCCCGCGGCGGCTTTCTTTCGCACGTCCTCCTGCCAGGTGGCGAACCGGTCGGCCCAGGCCACCACGCCGTATTCGTAGCGCCCCACCTCTTCCGGCACGAACCGGGCCTCCCAGCGATCGTTCCCGAGGGGTGTCAGGGCCTCCTCTTCCCACCCCTCTCGGCCGGCCTTGCGGTACCGGAGCACGCCTCCTACCCGGTCGTGGCCGTCGCCGAAGACATCGGCCCGGACGGCGAGGGGCTCCCCCACCACCCGCTTCACGGGAAACCTTCCGCCCTCGAGCTCCGGCCGCACGGCCTCGACGACCACCCGCCGCCGCCCCTCCCCCGGGAGCTTTCGGCTGTGCTCTCCCGTCATCCCGTCATCTCCGCCGGTTTTCCCGGTTCCGGCCCCCCGACGCCGAAAGGCCCCGGGGCCCCCTTGTCCGAAGGAGTCCGGCGGGGCTCCTCCACCTCCGCCCGCACCCGGGGCAGGCTCTCCGGACAGTGCTCCCGGAGGAAGGCCAGGAGCTTCTCGCGCACCTCGCACCGCAGGTTCCAGGCGGTGCCCGAGTCCGGCGCGCTCAGCAGGGCCCGGAGCTCCACGGTGCGCTCGGTGGCGTCGGTCACCTGGAGCCCCCACACCTTGCCGTCCCACTCCGGCGACTCCTGCAGGATCCGATGGAGCTCCTGCCGTATCGCCTCCACCGGGACGCGGTAGTCCGCATAGAGGAAGACGGTCCCCAGCACGTCGGCCGAGATGCGGGTCCAGTTCTGGAAGGGCTTCTCGATGAAGTAGGTGATGGGGACCACCAGGCGGCGCAGATCCCAGATGCGCACCACCACGTAGGTGAGGGTGATCTCCTCGATGCGCCCCCACTCCCCCTCCACGATGACCACGTCGTCGAGCCGGATGGGCTGGGTCACGGCGATCTGGATGCCGGCGAAGAGGGTGGCGATGCTCTTCTGGGCCGCAAAGCCGAGGATGATGCCGACGATCCCGGCTGAGGCGAGCAGGCTCACCCCCACCTGCCGGACCGAGTCGAAGGTGAGGAGCGCGGAGGCGATGGCCATCACCAGGATCACCGTCACCGCGACCCGATGAACCACCTGCAGTTGGGTGGACACGGCTCGGGCCTTGAGGTTGTCCCGCACCGTCACGTCATAGCGCGCCAGCACCGTGTCGCGCAGGGCCGAGGCGGTCACCACCGCCAGCCAGCCGATCGCGGCGATGAACCCGAGGCTGAGGGCGTGCCGGAGCGGCTCCGTCAGGGTCTCGGGGAAGGTCAAGGAGGGCAGCACCAGGAGCACGGCCAAAAGCGGCAGCAGCAGCCGCAAGGGTCGTCTCCAGTACCTCTCCACCAGATCGTCGGGGAGGAAAGGGGTGCGTACTGCCCACCTGCTCAGGATCGCCGCGCCCATCCGATGGGCCGCGAGGCCCCCGGCGGCCGCCAACAGGAGCGCCAACAGGGAGGCAAGCACGCTCCACCATCCGGAAATGTCGAAGGATTCTGGCCAGGCGAGCAAGGGAAACGTCTCCGGGGAGCAAGGGTGAGCGGACTGGGGTGATCTTATCGTTCGTTGCGAAAAATGCCAGCCGGGGGCCCCATTCGCCGGTCACACCCGGGTGTGGGGGCTTCCGTTCGCCGGGGGACGTCCCCACGGTCCCCACCGCGCCGTGGGCAGTGCCCACCCGGCCGTCCTCGAGTGCGGAAAACCGTCACTCCCCGGAAGAGCCGGCTTTCAGCTGCTCTCCTCCACCCGAGCCCCGGCTTCCCTCATCGCCTGCTCCGCCGCTTGCGCCCCGTCCCGATCCACCGCCCTGGTGGCGTTGCGCAGCACGACCACCGGCAATGCTCCGAGGCGCAGGGCGTCGAGGACCGTGGCCTTCACGCACACGTCCAGGGCCAACCCGCCGACCCACAGGTGGCTCACGCCGTCGCGCCGGAGTTGGGCTGCCAGGCCGGTCTCATCGAAGGCAGAATTCTGGTCCTTGTCGAGGCGAACCCCTTTCGTGACCAGAAGGGCTTCCGAAGGAACCAACAGGTCCGGGTGGAAGCGGGCGCCCTCGCTGTCCTGGAGACAGTGAGGGGGCCACTCCCCGCCCTGCTCCCGGAAGCTCACGTGGCGCACCGGGTGCCAATCCCGGGAGTAGTAGACGGGGATCCCGCGCTGGAGAGCGGTTTCGATCCAGCGGTTGAGCAGGGGCACCACCGTGTCTCCTTCCGGGATGGGCAGGGCCCCGCCGGGACAGAAGTCCACCTGCACGTCCACCACCAGGAGAGCGTCGCCGCTGCGAATGGAGCGGTCGGGGATCACCATTTCTCGTCCTCCATCTCGTGCAAACCGGACGTGGGCGCTCCTCGCTTCGGGGCGCTCCCGGCTCCGCTCCCACCGGTCGACGGGCGCGAGCGCGGCTCCGGCGGGGGGCGTGCCGCGATGATGTCGCAGGAGAAGTCGCGGCGGGCACTGGACCCCTCGAAGCTATCGACTCAGCCGCCGCACCCAGATCCAGCCCCCGGAGCCGAGGAGCAGGAACATCCCCAGGCCGAGGGCGA
This sequence comes from Deferrisomatales bacterium, assembly GCA_033551855.1. Lineage (GTDB taxonomy): Bacteria > Desulfobacterota > Deferrisomatia > Deferrisomatales > JACRMM01 > JBFLZB01. Next base: position 14,932 of record JAWSUI010000034.1, on the reverse strand, counting down.
CGTGGTAGATGTATCCAGCCGGTCCGGATCCATAGTGCATGGCGGCCAGCAGGGTATCGTAGACCGTGGCTACCGGCTCCTCGACGGGTCCCGGGACGGCTTCGACCAGGGCCCGACGCATCCGCCGGTAGAGGCCCACACTGAGGAGAACCCCGCTCAGGGTCTGCAGAAACAGGAAGGGCAGGAGCACCACTCCCAGCCATCGGTGAATGGAGCGGAGCCGGATCTCCGACATGAAACGTTCCTCCATGGCTTGGCAGCCGGGGGGTGCCGCGAAGGGGGATCTCCGGGGGGAATGTCCTGCCGCATCCCGGGGTTGGAGCACGAACACCGGGGGGGGCGCCCGCCGACTTCGTGCCCCTGCACGGTGAGAACCTGCCGCCTACCTGCGTCGCGGACGGAGGCCCTGTGCGCCGCCTCGGTTTCTTGATAGCACAGGATGGCGGGTGCGCAAGGAGCTCGCCGAGCCCGACGGGGGGACGGCACAGCTCACCTCGCCGTTGCCACGGGCTTCGGGGCGGCCCATCGGCGATCGCCGCCCGACGGGTCCCGGAAGATGGGAAGGGCTCCTGACGCGGCTCTCGGCGGGGACACGGCGCTCCGACCAGGGCGTGCGCGGCCGGCAGCCTCTCGGTGCCCCCCGGAGGCCCAGGGCCCACGGCACGTTTGTGCCCCGAGGGGCTTCCGATCCTGCCCCAGCGGCGGCCGTGACCGCTTGGGGGCGGAGGGGGCGGAACCGTTGATCGGCCCGAGGGGCCGGGGTCACCCGGATCGCGTTGGTCTCCGGTTGCCGGGATGATATCCTCTCGGTCGAAACCGCTTCTTACAGGAGCTTTCCATGGGAAACGGCCCCCCTGCCGCCGATGCCTCCCCCGCGGCCTTCCGCCTCAAGGACTGCGCCCTGTTGAGCCTCGCCACCGGCGTGCGTGCCCAGAGCCTGAAAGAGCTGCGAGACGGGCTCCTGGCCGTGCCCGAGTCGAGCCTCTACCACCATTTCTGGGGGCGGCTGCTGCGTCCGCGCTTCGACGAGCCCGAGTACAACAACGACTTCGCCACCTGGGTGCACCGAGCCCTCCACGAAAAGGGCCTCGCCGAACGCCTCAGCATGGTCATTCCCGCCGACTTCCGAGACCTGGAGCAGGTGCGCCAGGAAGTGGTGGAGCTCGTGGAGCAGCGGCTCGACGAGAGCGAATGGAACCCGTGGGCGAGGGCAGACGCCCAGTTCCACTTCCTTCGTGCCCGGATGGTCATCTTCGACACCGGGAGCTCGGTCGGCTCGCCCGAAGAGCTGGCCCGGGTCCTGCCGAACCTGCCCACCGGGAGCGTCTACTACCACTTCATTGACGCCCGCCGGCGCACGGAAGGGCACACCGACGACTTCTCTGCCTGGCTCGCCGGGTGGGGCGGCCCCTGCGCGGGGCTGCGGGACGAGCTGTCCGGCTTCGACCCGTACTTTTCGTCCCTCAAGGAGATCCGTCGCCAACTGGTGGAGGTTTTCGTGGCTCACCTGGGGCAGGAGGGATAACCCATGGACGAGCTCTTGGCGCAGTACGCGGACGTCGCGGGCCACGACGCCGTGGACTACCTGTGCCAGCTGGCCGCCCCCTTGGCCGGCGCTCGGGTGGTCCACGTCAACTCCACCCGGGAGGGTGGAGGTGTCGCAGAGATCCTCCACAAGCTGGTGCCCCTCATGCAGGCCGTGGGGCTGGAAGCCCGCTGGGAGGTGATCGAGGGCGACGAGGATTTCTACCGGTGCACGAAGGGGTTCCACAACGCCCTCCAGGGAGGGCCGGCGGCGCTCTCGGACCCGCTCCTGCGGGCGTACGAGCAGGCCAACGCCCGCAACGCCGAGGCGCTGCGCCCGGTGCTCGAAGATGCCGACTTCGTCGTGATTCACGACCCGCAGCCGGCGCCGCTGCTCTCCCACTGCCCCAACCGAAGGGGGAAGTGGGTCTGGCGCTGCCATATCGACGCCAGCCACCCCGACCGCCGGGTCTGGCGGTACCTGCGGCCTTGGGTGGAGCCCTACGACGCGAGCATCTTCTCCCTGGCGGAGTTCGCGCGGGCCCTGTCCCATCCCCAGTATCTGATCCCTCCGAGCATCGACCCCCTCAGCCCCAAGAACCGTGAGCTCCCTCCGTCGGATGTCCGGGGGGTGTGCGAGCGCTTCGGCCTCGATCCCCGACGTCCCCTCGTGCTCCAGGTCTCCCGTTTTGACCGGTTCAAGGATCCCCTGGGGGTGCTGCAGGCCTACCGGCTGGTGAAGCAGATGACCCCCCTCCAGCTCGTCCTCGCCGGGGGCGGCGCGGTCGACGACCCCGAGGGGGATGCGGTCCTGGACGAGGTGCGCCGGGCCGCCGAGGGTGATCCCGACGCCCACGTGCTGCTTCTGCCCAACGACGCCCACGAAACGGTCAATGCCCTCCAGCGGGCAGCCGACGTCGTGCTGCAGAAGTCGGTCCGGGAAGGGTTCGGGCTCACGGTGGCCGAGGCCATGTGGAAGGGCAGACCGGTCATCGGGGGCGATACCGGAGGGATCCGACTCCAGGTGGTGAACCACTACACAGGCTTCCTGGTGCAAACGCCGGAAGGGGCGGCCCTGCGTATCCGCTACCTGCTCCACCGCAAAGACGTGCGGCGGGAAATGGGGGAGAGGGCCCGGCGTTTCGTCCGGGAGAACTACCTCATCACTCGTCTGGTGCGAGATTATCTGGCCCTGTTCACGGGGCTGGAGCGGGAAGGCGAGAGGATCGAGGTAGGGTGCTGAGGCCCCCGTGGGGAGCGGGGAGGGGATCGGGGCGGGGGCTGAGGAGCGGGGAGCATGGGGCGCGACATCGACCGCGAGCGGTTCGACGAGGCCGATTTCGGGCGCTTCGAGGCCAGGTTGCGTGAGTGCCTCGAGGCCCTCGGGCTTCTCTTGCGGCGCCCGGGGTTCGGGGAGGGACCCGCGACCCTGGGCGCGGAGCTCGAGCTCTTCCTGGTGAGCCCACAAGGGGGGGCCCTCCCGATCAACCAGAAGGTCCTCTCCGAGATCCTCGATTCCCGGCTCACCTACGAGCTCGACCGGTTCGACCTGGAGTGCAACCTGTCGCCCCTCCCGTTGGCGGGGCGCCCGTTCGCGGCCCTGGGCCGGGAGCTGGGGGAGGTCCTCGCGCTGGCCGACCGGGGGGCCCGGGCCCACCGCGGCCGGGCGGTGGCGGTGGGCATCCTCCCCACCTTCCGTGCGGCGGACTTCGGTAGCCTGTCGATGACGGATGTCGCCCGGTACCGTGTGATGTCCTCGGCGCTGCGTAGCCGGAGGGGGGAGCCCTTTGCCGTGCGGCTCGAAGGGTCCGACCCCCTGGAGCTCGTCGCCGAAGAGGCCGTGCTCGAGGGGGCGAACGCCTCCTTCCAGGTCCACCTGCGGGTCGCGCCCGCCGGCTTCACGGACACCTACAACGCGGCCCAGCTCGCGACGGCCCCGGTGCTGGCGGCCTGCGGGAACTCCCCGATCTTCCTGGGGCACCGCCTGTGGCAGGAGACCCGGATCGGTCTCGTGAAGCAGTCCGTGGACGACCGCCCTGCGGGGGCCGAGCGCCGTGGGGTCCCCGCCCGGGTCAGCTTCGGCCGCCGCTGGCTGGACGGCGGGGCGGAGGAGCTCTTCGCGGGGATCGTAAAACAGTACCCGGCGGTCCTGCCGGTGGTGGCGGACGAGGCCCCCGTCGCCTCCGCGTCCGCGGGGCGGGTGCCCGAGCTCGCCGAGCTGCGCCTCCATACCGGGACGGTGTGGCTCTGGAACCGGCCGGTCTACGACCCGGCGGATGGCGGGCACCTCCGGGTCGAGCTGCGGGCCCTGCCCGCGGGCCCCACGGCGGTCGACATGGTCGCCAACGCCGCCTTCCACTTGGGCCTCACCCTGGCCCTGGAGCCCGCGGCACCCGCCTGGACGGCGGGGCTGGCCTTCGAGGACGCCTCGCGGAACTTCTACCGGGCCGCCCAGGCGGGCTTGAACGCAGAGCTCCTCTGGCCGGAGGGCCCGGGTTTGCCCCCGAGGCGCCTCTCTGCGCGGGAGGTGGCCCTGCGCCTCCTCCCCGTGGCCCGGGAAGGGTTGCTGAGGGCCGGGGTCGAGCCCGGGGACGCCGACCCGCCCCTGGCCGTCCTGGAAGGCCGCCTGGAGAGCGGTCAAACCGGGGCCCAGTGGCAGCTGCAGACCCTGGAGGCCCTGGAGCCCCGCTTCGGGAGAGCCGAGGCCCTGGCCGAGATGTTCCGGCGGTACGTGGCCCTGGCCGACGCCGGCGACCCCGTGCACCTCTGGCCGGTGGACTGCTGATGGCTTTCGTGGAGACCCGGCGGGTCCGACACGTGGATATCCTCGGGGATGTCCCGGAGACCGTCGAAGGGTTCCTGGCGGCCCTGGGAGGCCCGGCGTTCCTCCGGGTGCCGGGGGTCGACCGCTCCCGCACCCGGGCGGTGGCGACCCTGCTCCACGGGGACGAGCCCTCCGGGGTCCGCGCGGTGCACGCCTGGCTGCGTTCGGGCCCCGCCCCTGCGCCCGCCGTGGACGTGGTGGTGTTCCTGGGGGCAGTGGAGGCGGCCCTCGCCGGCTCCGGGTTCCGGCACCGCGCCCTCCCCGGGGGACGGGACCTGAACCGCTGCTTCGGGCCCCTGTGCGACGCGGAGGAAGGGGGCACGGCCCGGGAAGCCCTTGCCCTCCTCCGGGGGGCCGAGCCCGAGGCCCTGGTGGACCTCCACAACACGAGCGGCGCCACGCCGGCCTACGGGCTCGGGCCCGACGCGGCGCCGGCGCTCCTCGCGATCGGCGGGCTCTTCGCCGGCCGGTACGTGTGCACCGGGGCCCTGGGCCTGGGGGCGCTGGTGGAGGCCGCCGGCGAGCACGCCCCCAGCGTGGTGGTGGAGTGCGGGCAGCGCGGCTCCCCCGAGGCCGACCGGGTGGCGCGGGAGGGCCTCGCCCGCTTCGCGGCCGGTGAGCGAGCCCCCGTCGATGGCGGCCTCGTGCTCTACCGGGACCCGGTGCGGGTGGAATTGGCCCCCGGGGTCGCCGTGGCCTTCGCGGACGCCCCCGTTCCCGGGGCAGACCTGACCCTCCGGGGGGCCGTGGACCGGTGGAACCTCTGCACCCTGCCCCCCGGAACCGAGCTCGGCTGGGTCCGCCCGGGGGCTCCCTGGCCCCTGCAGGCCCGAAGGATGGGGGGAGGGGACGCGTCCCGCTCGCTGTTTCGCCTCGAGGGCGAGCGGCTCGTCACCCGGGGCCCCTTCACCCCCCTGATGATGACCACCGACCCGGAGAGCGCCCGGGGCGACTGCCTGTGCTACGGGGTGACGCCGGTGGGCCGGGAGGCGGGCACGGAGGGCGGGAGCGGAGCCCGGCCGCGCGGCGGCGTTGCATCCCGCCCGTAGGGGTGCCAGAATGCGCGGCACACGACGAGGACACGGGCTGCCCCTTCGGCGGCCCTTTTTCGTGACCGGTGGGCCCTCAGGGGTCGCCGGGCGCGTCGGGCGCGGCCGGCGCCCACAGGAGCGGGAGCGATGCGCAGGGTCGGGTTCGTGGGGTGGCGGGGCATGGTGGGCTCGGTGCTCCTGGAGCGCATGGGGGCGGAGGGGGACTTCCGCGGCTTCGAGCCCGTCTTTTTCTCCACCTCCCAGGTGGGGGGCCCCGGGCCCGACGTGGGGCTCCCGACGGCGCCCCTGGCCGACGCCCGCGACCTCGGGGCGCTGGGGTCCCTGGACGCGGTCGTCTCCTGCCAGGGCGGCGACTACACCCAGGCCGTCTACGAAGACCTCCGCAGGGCCGGCTGGCGGGGGTACTGGATCGACGCGGCCTCCACCCTGCGGATGCGCGACGACGCGATTATCGTCCTCGACCCGGTGAACCGGGCGGTCGTCGACGCGGGCCTGGGCCGGGGGGTGAAGACCTACGTCGGCGGCAACTGCACGGTGAGCCTCATGCTCATGGCACTGCACGGGCTCTTCCGGGAAGGTCTGGTGGAGTGGATGTCCTCCATGACCTACCAGGCCGCCTCCGGCGCCGGCGCCAAGAACATGATCGAGCTCGTGGCCCAGATGGCGGCCCTGAGCGAGGCGACCGGCGCGGCGCGGGCCGACCCCGCCGCCACGGCCCTGGAGCTCGACGCCCTGGTGACCCGGGAGCTGCGAAGCCCCGGACACCCCACCGAGGCCTTCGGGGCGCCCCTGGCCGGGAGCCTCATCCCCTGGATCGACCGGCTGGTGGAGGACGGCCAGACCCGGGAGGAGTGGAAGGGGTACGCCGAGACCAACAAGATCCTCGGCACCCGGGAGCCCATCCCGGTGGACGGCCTGTGCGTGCGGGTGGGCGCGATGCGCTGCCACGCCCAGGCCCTCACGGTGAAGCTCACCCGCGACGTCCCCCTGGACGAGATCACGTCGATCCTGGCGTCCGGCAACGAGTGGGTGCGGGTCGTCCCCAACGACAAGGCCTCTACCCTCGCGGCGCTCACGCCCGCGGCGGTCTCCGGGGACCTCCAGGTGCCCATCGGCCGCCTGCGCAAGATGCGGATGGGCCCCGAGTACCTCGCGGCCTTCACCCTGGGGGACCAGCTCCTCTGGGGCGCGGCGGAGCCCCTGCGCCGGGTGCTGCGCATCGTGCTGGAGCGCCTGGGCTGACCGGACTTCCATCGCGCGGCGGGGCGTGGCGCAGCCTGGGGGCCAGGGACCTCCCCTCCGGCGGCGCAGGATCCCGGGAGCTCCTCGCCGGGGCGAGGACTTCCGGCCGCGGAAGGGAAGGGCGTAGCCCCACCCGGAGGGTTGTGGCGAATCCGCCTGCGCCGTCTCCGGGAAGGCCCCCGGCTCGCCCGGAGACGTGACCGATGGCTCTGCATTCCTGGTCTTTGGGGATCGCGGGCCGGACCCGGGGAAGGGCGGGGGCGCTCCCGGTGCGGGAGGCGGAGGTCCTCGTCCTGGGCGCCGGCCTCGCCGGGCTGGCCGCGGCCCTGGAGGCCCGGCGGGCCGGCCGGGAGGTCCTCTTGGTGGCCCCGCACCCGCCGGGCCGGAGCGGCAACTCCCTCCTGGCGGCCTGCAACCTCTCGGGGGTCTTCGCCCCGGACGACGCAGAGGAGTCCTTCGCCCGGGACACGCTGGCCGGCGGCGCGGGCATCGGGGACCCGGCCCTGGTCCGCGCCCTGGCTCGGGGCAGCCGCCAGCTGGTGCCCTTCCTCGAGGCCCTGGGCGTCCCGCTGCAGGGGCGACCCGGCGCCCTCCGCTTCCGGTCCAACCCGGGGCACTCGGTTCCCCGCACCATCGCCACCCGGCGGGAGGGGATCCCGTGGACTGTGGGGGGCCTCTCCCTGACGCGCCCCGTGGCGGCGGCGGCCGCTGCCGAGGGCGTGCGCTTCGCCCTCGGGGCGGCCGAGGAGCTCCTGGTGCGGGACGGCAGGGTCCACGGCGCCCGCATCGCCGGGCCCGGCGGGCCCTTCGCGGTCCTCGCGGGGGCCGTGGTCCTGGCCACCGGGGGCGCCGGCCGTCTCTACGCCCGCTCCGACAACGCCGCCGATGTCACAGGGGACGGCCTCGCCCTGGCCTACCGGGCCGGGGCCGAGCTCCGCGATCTCGAGCTCGTCCAGTTCCACCCCACCGTGGCCGTCTGGCCCGTCCGGGGGGTGATCCCGACCACCCTTTTCGCCGAGGGCGCGGTGCTCCGAAACCGCCTGGGGGAGCGCTTCCTGGCCCATCACGCCCCAGGGGGGGAGGCCACGGTCACCCGCGACGCCATGAGCCGCGCGATCCTCCGGGAGGTGGCCGAGGGTCGCGGGGAGGGAGGCCCCGGGGGCGAGGGGGTCTGGCTGGACCTCTCCGCCGTTGCGCCCGAAGTGCTCCGGGCCTACCCCGAGGTCTGGGACGCCCTGGTCCGCCGGGGGCTCGACCCGCGGCGCCAGCCGATCCGGGTGTCCCCGGCCGCCCACTTCTGCATGGGGGGGGTGACGGTGGACCCAGCCGGGGCGGCGACCCTGCCTGGGCTCTTCGCGGCGGGGGAGGTGACCGGGGGGGTCCACGGGGCCAACCGTCTGGGGGGGAACGCCCTCACCGAGGCCCTGGTCTTCGGCCGGGCCGCCGGCCGCTCGGCGGCGGCGTGGGCCGGAACGGCGCCCCCCGCAGGGTCCGGCCGCGACCCGGTCCCGGGCTCGGACCGGAGCCCGGGACGAGAAACCTTCCCGGCCCTCGCGAAGGGGCGCCTGGCCGCCGTGCGTGCGCTCCTGTGGGAGACCGCCGGGATCGACCGCTCGGGCGAGGAGTTGGCCGAGGGCCTCGCCCGCTGGCACGAGCTCGCCGCCTCGATCCCCGGGGGAGGGTGGGAAGACGCCCCATGCCTCGTCGTGAGCCGGCTCCTCCTGGAGGCAGCCCAGCGGCGCGAGGAGTCCCGGGGCGCCCACTTCCGAAGCGAGTTCCCGGCGCAGGATCCCACCTGGCGCGGTTCCCTGCGGGTCCGCCGCGGCGGGGAAGCCGGCGGGCGCGGCCCGGAGATCCGCTTCACGGCCGCCGACGGGGGGACGGGCGCCTGAGCGGCTCATCGCGTTGCTCGGGGATCGTCCCGAGACTGGGCAAAGCCTGGAAACCCTCATACGGCAGGACAGGTAAGTCGTCATAAGCTTCAGAATGTTTGGATAGATTGATCCATGGAACGGGCGGTTCCCACGCATCGGGGTTCGCCCGTCGATGTCCGATGGGGGGCGAGAACGGAGGGGGATTTCCGGCTCACCCGGGAAACGGCCGAAGGGGCCCTCTTCGGCCCCTTCGGCGTCTCCTCGGACCGCTTGCCGCGGTCACTCTTCCTTCACTTCGATCTGCCGGCGGTGCTCCTCGTGCACCTTGGGCAGGGTGAGGGTCAGCACGCCGTCCTTGAGCTTCGCGCTCACGCCCTCGGTGCGGATCTCGCTCGGCAGCGGGATCGTTCGCTCGAAGGCCCCCACGCTGCTCTCGCGGCACACATAGCACGCGCCCTCTTCGACCTGCTCTTCCTTCCGCTCACCCCGCAGGCTCACCGAGCTCTCGCCGACGTCCACGTGCAGGTCTTCGCGGCGGTAGCCCGGCACTTCGGCCCGGAGCACGAACTCGGACCCGCGGTCGGTCACGTCCACCCGCGGCGAGCTCTGCCACTCGCCCCAGTCGTGACGGAACCGCATCGGCATCGCGGTCGGCCAATCGGACAGGAAGTCGTCGAAGAGCCGGTCCATGTCGCGGCTCATCCGGCGCAGGGGCTCGAAAGACCTCTCCCTCGGAATCAGGCTCAGGCTCGTCATGACACCCACCTCCGCTTCCGCTCCGGAGTCGATCCCCATGATCGGCTGGGTGGAAAGCACGCTCCGAAAATAATCATCCATGAAGCGAGGTCAAGGCACGCAAGCTATCGAAATTGCCATTGAATACGTTATCGGATTCCTGGGGTTCGGAGCGCGGCTCAGCCTCGCGCCGCGGCCTGCTCGACCGCGGCCTGGTCCGGACCCACGAACGCCGGTGCGGTGAGAGCTGCCAGGATGTTCGCCATCATCGCGTCGAGCAGGCCCGAAGCGGGCGGCAGGTGGGCCCCCAGCACCAGTTGCGGCCCGAGCTCCAGGACGGGGGCTGCGCGGCCCCGGAAGTCCCCCTCCCGGACGAGCGACAGCCACGGGGCATCGACCGTGGCCCACAAGAGCTGCCCCCCGCGCAGCTCCTCCGCGGGGACGTCGGCCGCGGTCTCTGCGGGTTGGGGCAGCAGGTCGCCGAACCAGTCGGCGCTGAACAGGGCCCCCGTGCGGTCGTCGAAGACACAGGTGGTCTCGGGGGCGTCGAAGACGGCCGGCTGGAAGGCCGAGAGGCGCCGGTCGCCGACGTCGAGGCTCTGGCCCGGGTTCAACAGGTGGAAGCGGTCCACCCCCAGCCCCGCCAGGTTCATCTTCCCCAGCCCCAAGAACGTCGTGACGACCCGGGCCCGCGGTGCCTCGGCCAGGAGGGGCTGCAGGTTCCCCACGTGGTCCGCGTCGGCGTGGGTGATGTAGATCCAGCGAAGGTCCCCAAGGTCGATGCCGATCGGAGGCTCCTCAGGAAGCCCTCCCGTACCGGGGCCATCCCGGTGTCCAGCAGCACGGGCTCCGCCGCCTGCAGGAGGAAGGCGTTCACCGGCAAGACCCCGAGGTTCGCCAGCGGCAGGTACGAGGGGAGCAGGACGACCCCTGCGGCGACCTCGCGGGGAGCACCCATGGTCGGGGCATGCATCGGATCCTCCTTTCTTGTTCTTCCGGCAAACGGCCGGGTGGGCCCGCCCACTCCGGCAGACGAGGCCGGGCTGCACGGCAGGTGTTCTCCCCCGCCGCATCCGGAATCCTCGCGGCATCGCGACTCCCGAAGCGGCTGCTCCCGTCGAGCGGCCGTCCGCCTACATGGTCGGGCCCACCCGATCGTCCCCGGACACGACGACCCGGTCATTCCCCGGATGATCCTCCTTTCGGCCGCACGGCGGTCCGAAGTGGACCTCGGATCAGTCCCGGTAGCGCTTGAGCAGGTCCCCGTAGGCGTCGATCCTCCGGTCCCGGAGGAAGGGCCAGATGCGGCGCACCGTCTCGGTGCGGGAGAGGTCGATGGTGGCGACCAGCACTTCCTCGTCGTCGCACCCCGCCAGGCCCAGGATCTCCCCCTGACACCCGGCGACGAAGCTCGACCCCCAGAAGTGGATCCCCTCGCCTTCGCGGGCTGGGCTCCCCTCGAAGCCGACGCGGTTCACGGCAACCAGCGGGACCCCGTTGGCCACCGCGTGGGCGCGCTGCACGATGAGCCACGCGTCGCGCTGGCGGGCGCGCTCGTCGTCGGGGTCGCGGGGGTCCCAGCCGATGGCGGTGGGGTAGACCAGGAGCTCGGCCCCGGCCAGGGCCATGAGTCGGGCGGCCTCGGGGTACCACTGGTCCCAGCACACCAGCACGCCGAGCCTCCCCACCGAGGTCGGGATGGGCTCGAACCCCAGGTCGCCGGGGGTGAAGTAGAACTTCTCGTAGAACCCCGGGTCGTCGGGGATGTGCATCTTCCGGTACACACCGGCCAGGGAGCCGTCGCGCTCCAGGACGGCTGCGGTGTTGTGGTACACGCCCGGGGCCCGTCGCTCGAAGACCGACGCCACCACCACGACCCCGAGCTCCCGGGCCAGGGCGCCGAGGCGCTCGGTCGTGGGCCCCGGGACCGGCTCCGCCCGGTCGAACTGCGCCGGGTCCTCCGTCTGGCAGAAGTAGGGGCCGGCGTGGATCTCGGGGAGGACGACCAGGCGGGCGCCGTGGGCGGCGGCCGCCCGGAGCCCCTTCTCCGAGATTCCCAGACTCTCCTTCCGCGGCGCCGGGCAGCGCTGCTGGACGAGTCCGACGGAAAGGGCTCGGGCCGGGCCGGTCGGGCCGCTGGGGGTTGTGTCGGTCTCTCTCACGGGAGCGCTCCTCGGGGCAGTTGCAGGGTCACGCAGTGCAGCGAGCCGTGCTGGAGGAGGAGGGGCGAGCAATCGACCCCCGTGACCCGCCGTCCGGGAAAGGCCTCCGCCACCGCAGCCAGGGCTTCGGCGTCCCGGGGGTCGCCGTAGGTGGGGACCAGGACGGCCCCGTTGACGACGAGGAAGTTGGCGTAGGTGGCCGGGAGCCGCCGGCCCTCCTCGTCGAACCGCGCCTGCGGCCAGGGCAGGGGCACCAGCCGGTAGGGCCGGCCCGCGCGGGTGCGCAGGTCCCGCAGCTCTTCCGCCATCGCCGCCAGGGGGGCGAAGTGCTCGTCGGTGGGGTCGTCGCAGGAAACATACAGGACGGCGTCGCCCGGCGCCAGGCGGGCCAGGGTGTCCACGTGGGCATCGGTGTCGTCCCCGGCGAGGCGGCCGTGCTCGAGCCAGAGAACCCGCTCGGCCCCCAAGTGTCGGCCGAGGGCTTCCTCCACCCCCCTCCGGTCCAGGTGGGGGTTTCGGTTGGGGCTGAGGAGGCAGGCGGCGGTGGTCAGGAGGGTGCCTGCCCCGTCGCTCTCCACACTCCCCCCCTCCAGGACGAGGCCCACCGTCTCCAGGGGAGTGGCTCCGAAGGCGCCGTCCGCCCACAGGCGCCGGGTCACCTGGTTGTCGAGGTCGGCCGCGAACTTGAGCCCCCACCCGTTGAACCCGAAGTCCAGGACCCGGGGCCTGCCGTCCACCTCCACGGTGAGGGGCCCGAAGTCCCGGGCCCAGGTGTCGTTGGTGGGGACGTGGTAGAGGCGGACCCGGTCCCGGGGGACCCCGGCGCGCCGGAGGCCCCTCTCGGCCCCGTGCGGGTCCGCGGCGGCGACGACGAGCGTCTCGACCTCGGCGATGCGGGCGGCGAGCTCCTGGAAGACCGGTTCGACCTGCGCCAGGACCGGCGCCCAGTCGGTGTCCGCGTGGGGCCAGGCCAGGAGCACGCCGTCCTGGTCTTCCCACTCGGCGGGCAGGCGTCGGGTCACCGGCATGGGTCTCCTTCCTCCCGGGTCACGGGCCGGCCAGCGCCAGGCACAGGGTCAGGGTCGCCGCGCTCGCCAGGGTGCTCGCCGTCACCGACGCGGCCGCGAGGCCCGCGTCGCCCCCCATCTCCCGGGCCATGACGAGGCAGAGGGTCGCGGAGGGGGAGCCCAGCAGCACCACGGCCGCCGCCCGCTCGAGGCCTCCCGCCCCGACCAGTGTCAGGAAGAGGGCGCCGAGGGCCGGCAGGGCCAGGTTCTTGATCCCGACCACGGCGGCCACCGGCAGGGGGTGGCGCAGCGTCTCGAGGCTCAACCCCGCGCCGATGAGGAGAAGCGCCAGGGGAAGGCCCATGCTCCCCAGGATCCGGAGGGTCTCGGACGCGAGCCCCGGCAGGGGGAGCCGCAGCCAGCTCCAGGCGAGGCCCAGGAGGCTCGCCAGGATCACGGGCTGGAACACCACCCGGCGGCCCAGCGCCCACACGCTGGGCGCCCCTCGGCCGTACCGGGTCAGGGCGATCACCGAGAGCCCGTTGTTGAGCAGCATGAAGAACGCCGCGAAGACGCCGGCCACCTGGAGGCCCCGGTCGCCGAGTCCGTAGTACGCCACCGCGAGGCCGATGTATCCCAAATTGGAGTGGATCGAGGCCTGGGCGAAGGTCGCCCGCCCCCCCTCCGAAAGGCCGAGGAGGCGTGAGACCACGAGGGCTGCCCCCCAGCACAGGACCGTGGCCCCCAAGGCCGCGGCGATCCAGTCCGGGCGGAAGACCTCCCGAAAGGGTGCGGCGGCCACGGTCAGGAAGATCAAGGCCGGCACCGCGAGGTAGTAGGCCAGGCGGTTCGCCGGGTCCTGGAAGGTGTCGGGGAGCAGTCCCCAACGCCGCCCCGCGAGGCCCAGCAGGATCACCGCGAACACCGGGAGGACCCGCAGCAGGGGCTCCACGAAGCCCTCCTCCGGCGGTTTCGGGCCGGGGCGCTCTGGGGGGCGAAGGCGTGACAGTCTACGGACCCGGCGCCCGGCCTGTCAAAAGCCGACAACTCGCCCTGACTGTTCCCTCCCTCTGTCCTATCTCCCCCACTCCCCTCGCTGGATGCGGAAGTGGCGCGACTTGCAGGCGTTGCGACAGTAGGCCTTGGGCAGGCGCCCCTGGCGCGCCACGTCGGGAAACCACCGGGGGCACTCGGAGTTCCGGCACTTCACCCACCCGTGCCCGTTCAGCGCCAGGGCGAACTGCACCCACAGGGCCTGGAGAAGATCTGCGGGCACCAACCGCAACCCCAGGGAGAGGTTCTCCGACGCCCGGGGCCTGTCCTCCGGCGGAAGCACCCACGCGGGCATCCCCGCCTCCAGGTGGCCCCTCACCAACTCCTGCAGCAGGGCGCCGACCGCGGCCCGCAACACCCGGGGGTCCTCGGGCAGGTGGGTGCCTGCTCCGGCCCCCGTCCGCGGCCGTTGCCGGGTGGGCCGGCGGGGAAGAGCCGCGGGGCCTCGCCGGACCGTCGGGGATCCCGGGGACGACCCCTCGAGCCGAGGGGTCGGGCCGGCGGGGTAGGCGATGAGGTGAAGCAGGGACGCCTCCAGCTCGAGGGGCTCGAGATCGGGGTGCACGATCCGCAGGAGCGGGGCCGGGCCCTCGGGGTGGTCGGCACGTCCGTCCTCCTCGCGACTCGTTCGCACCAGGAGCTCCCCGAGCTCCTCCCACGCTCCTCGCCGGGCCTGCTCCGCCAGCCCGTAGGCCAGGCGCATGGCGCAGACCTCCGCCCGCCAGGCGTCGAGGAGCTCCCCGACGGGGCCCCCATCCCAGGTGGCGTAGACCACGCCCGTGCCGGCGCCGAGGGGCCCGAACCGCTCCGCGAAGGACAGCAACCCCTCCTCCGTCGTCTCCGTGTGGAGGAACTGGAGGAAGGCGTCCCCCGGCAGCGGCTCTTCCGGGGCTCCGGGCGGGGGCGCCAGGCGATCCCGGGGCAGGAAGCGCACGGGGCCGGTCTGCCGATGGTACTCGGAGATGGCCGAGGGGAGGGGCGCACACCCCCGGGGGACGATCTGCACGCCGTAGAGGGTCGGCGGCCGGACCCAGACCGTCTCACTCCACCAGGGCGCGGACGGCGCGGGGGGCGCCCGCTCCTCCTCCCAGGCCAGAGGTCCCTGCGGACGGCGATAGCGGTATTCGAGCAGGCTGAGACCCATATGGTATCGACTTTGGTGTCTGCAACCAAAAGTGTTCTGGGTATCGAACGAAAGCCGATCCTACGGGCAGGCGTTTGTGCTGTCAAGGGCCCTCCCCGGCCTGGATCCACCGGCCGGTCCGCAAGCGGACTCCTGGGCTCCCGGACTCCGCCCCACAAAGTGGTGGTGGATTCTGGCCGGCTCGGCCGTCCGTGCCCCGGGCGAGCCCTCGCGACGCAGAAGGACGGCGGCCTCCAGGTGAGCCGTCTGGGGGAACATGTCGGCCGCCCGCACCCACTCCACCCGGTACCCCCAGGCGGAGAGGGCCTTCACGTC
>JAWSUI010000033.1:0-40570 GCA_033551855.1 Deferrisomatales bacterium | reverse complement strand
CCTCTATGTTTCTGAAACCCACGCCTCGACGGTCTGAGGCGGAGCCTCGTTAGAGATTGGGTCCCCCTCGGCCCGGGAGTCATGGGACCGATCGGACCGATAGGACTCATGGGACGGTTCGCGGTTTTCATACGGCCTATTCGTCCCATGGGTCCCATGACTTTCATCCTCGCTTCTCTCCACGTCGGAGGCTCCCCATGGCTCTCTCACCCGATCTCCTCGAAATCCTCGCCTGCCCCCAGTGCAAGGGAGACCTCGACTACCGCGAGGCCGAGTCCGCCCTCGTGTGCCGCACGTGCAAGCTGCGGTACCGGATCGAGGACGACATCCCGGTCATGCTGATCGAAGAGGCCACGCCTTTGGACGAGGGGGAATGAGATCTCCTGGGCAAAGCGCGGCGGATCCCACCCGTCCCATATGTCCCATAGGTCCCATGGGTCCCATGAGGCTTGAAGCTTGAAGGTGGCGGCCAGGCTCGAAGGCCAGAGCCCTTCCCCGGCCTCCCCCGACCGGCCTACGCTCTCGGCCACCGTGATCTGCCAGGACGAGGCCGAGAAGATCCGCGGCTGCCTCGAGAGCGTGCGGTTCTGCGACGAGGTGGTGGTCGTGGATTCCGGGAGCACCGACGGCACCCTGGAGATCTGCCGGGAGCTGGCGGATCGGGTGATCGAGCGGGATTGGCCGGGCTACGTGGCGCAGCAGAACTACGCCAGAGCCGAGGCCCGGGGCGAGTGGGTCCTCTCGATCGACGCCGACGAGCGCGTGACCCCCGAACTGGCTCGGGAGATCGGACTGGCGTTGGAGGGTGACCCGGAGGTGGAGGGCTTTCGTGTGAGCCGCCACGTCCACTACCTTGGCCGCTGGATCGACCACTCGGGTTGGTACCCGGAGCCGAGGGTGCGACTCTTCCGGCGGGACCGGGGGCGGTGGGAGGGGATCGACCCCCACTACGACGTGACGGTGGACGGGCGGGTCGGCGACCTGGGCGGCGAGATCGTCCACTACACCTACGACGACCTCGAGGACCACGTCCGCACCCTCAACCGCTTCAGCTCCATCCTCGCCCGGGAGCACCGTGCCCGCGGCCGGCGCTTCTCCTGGGCGAGCCTGGTCTTGCGCCCCCCCTTGGAATTCCTCAAGAAGTACGTCCTGAAGCGGGGGTTCCTCGACGGGGCCCCCGGGTTCTTCGTGGCGGTCCTGTCGTCCTTCTACGTCTTCCTCAAGCTCGCCAAGCTCTGGGAGGCCGAACGGGTCGGCGACCGGCGCCCCTGGAGGGACGGTGGCTGACGCGCCGCGCCGGATCCTCGTGGTCCAGACCGCGTTCCTGGGCGACGTGGTGCTCACGACCCCTCTTTTCCGGGCCCTGCGCCGCATCTACCCGGGCGCGCGGCTCGAGGCCCTGGTGACCCCCGAGGCTGCGCCCCTCCTGGAAGAGGATCCATATCTTGATGAGGTGCTCCCCTATGCAAAGAAGTCTGGAGAGGGTTTCGTTGCTGGTTTGCAAAAGATAAAGGCCAGGCACTTCGATCTTCTCCTCGCTCCCCATCGGTCCCATCGTACGGCGCTGCTCTCCCTCCTCTCCCGGGTGCCGCTCCGGGTGGGATTTGCCGACGCCGGGTTCGCCCGCTGCTATCACCGCAGGGTGCCTCGTCCCCTGAAGCTCCACGAGGTGGACCGAAACCTCGAGCTCCTGCGGGGCGTGGGAGCCGGCCCCGTGGCGGAGGATCGGGTGCTTCACGTGGGGTACACTCCTGCGGAGGCGGCGCGCGTGGACGCGGTCCTCTCGGGCGCCGGGGTAGGGCCCTGCGAACGCCTCGCGGGCCTGTGCCCCGGTTCGGTCTGGGCCACGAAGCGCTGGACCCCAGAGGGGTTCGCGGCGGTGGGACGGGGGCTTCGGGAGCGGGGGTACCGGGTGGTGATCCTGGGCGGGCCGGGGGACCGGGAGGCCGCCGAGGCGGTGTGCGCCGGGATCGGACCGGGGGCTGTCCAGGCCGTCGGGACGACTCCCCTCAAGGCCCTGGCCGCCTGGATGGACCGCCTGGAGCTCCTGGTGACGAACGACTCGAGCCCCGTCCACGTGGCCGCGGCCCGGGGAACGCCCACGGTGGCGGTCTTCGGCCCCACCACCCGCGCCTTGGGCTTCACCCCCTTCCACACGGCGTCGCGGGTCGTGGAGGTGGACCTCGAGTGCCGCCCCTGCGGCCTCCACGGCGGCAAGGCCTGCCCCAGGGGCCACTTTCGCTGCATGGGGGACGTGGCTCCGGAGGCGTTGCTGAAGGCCTGCGACGAGCTCGCCGAGGAGGTGGCGTTGACCGGAGGGCTCGCCGGCCGTACCGTCGGCAAACACCACGGGAAGGCCGTCGCGTCGAGGGCCGATCGGGCGCAGGGGAGCGCGGCCGATCGACCACTGGATTCGTGACCTGGTGAGATCCGGCCCGACCACCCCGGAGATGGTGCCGGGGGATGCCCCGAGGGCGCTTCACCGAGAGCACGGCAGCGCGGTGCGGGACGACCGCGGCTCGACGTCCTCCGCCGGTGCGGTGACGCGGGTCCTGGGGCGCTGGTGGAAAAGACCCGGCGGCGGTTGAGCAGGCCCCAGTCAGAGCGAGACGAGGTCGGTCGACGATGGGCACACTCACGATTCTGAAACGGGTCGGCCGCTACTTCGTGCCGTACTGGCGCGGCTTGGCGCTTTCCCTCACCTGCATGCTGGTGGTCGCCGCCAGCGCCGGGGCAACCGCGTGGCTGGTGAAGCCCGTGCTGGACGACATCTTCATCAACAAGGACGAGCGCATGCTGGTCCTCCTCCCCGTCGGGGTGATCGTCCTGTATCTGGTCAAGGGCGTTGCCAGATATGTGCAGTCGTATGTCATGCGGTGGATGAGCGAATCCGTCATCATGAGGATACGGGAAGATATTTGGTACTTTGATCCGGAGGGATATGGGGTTTTTCGAGAGGACCACCACAGGAGATCTGATGGTCCTCATCACGAATGACGTCATCAATATGCAGCGGGCGGTTCCGGATGCCATTGGCATCATACGCCAGCTGTTCACTGCTGCCGGTCTAGCCGTAGTTTTGTTCCAGCGTGACTGGTTCCTGGCGACGATAGCCGTTCTCGTATTTCCAATAACAGCGATACCCCTGAAGCGAATCCATTATCTAGTCCGAACGTACGGAAAGAAGGGACAGGTCAGCTTGGGGATCCTGTCCAGCATCATCAACGAGGCGTTCGCCGGCATCCGGGTCGTGAAGGTGTTCGGGGCCGAGCCCCGGGAGACCCGGCGCTTTCGGGTGGGCTCGGACCGGATCCGGGGGGTCGGACTGAAGATCGCCAAAGTGACGGAAGCCACGGCGCCCTTCATGGAGTTCGTGGGGGCGGTCGGGGGGGCCGCCATCATCTGGTACGGCGGCTACCAGGTCATCCGCGGCGCCTCGACGCCGGGGGGAGTTCTTCAGCTTCCTCACGGCGCTCTTCAAGCTCTACGACCCCTTGAAACGAGGCGGCACCGCCACCACGTCCCTGCAGCTGGCCCTGGTCTCCGCGGAGCGCGTGCTGACGCAGCTCGACTTCCCCACGGCGCCCTGCGAGAGCGGCGGGGAGGCGACGCTGGAGCGGCCGGTGCGCACGGTGGAGCTCGTGGACGCGCACTTCTCGTACCGCACCGAGGGGCCGGAGGTCCTGCGGGGGGTGTCCCTGCGGGCGGTGGAGGGGGAGGTGGTGGCGCTGGTCGGCCCGAGCGGGGGCGGAAAGTCCACCGTCCTGAAGCTCCTGCCCCGTTTCTACGACGTCACTGCGGGCTCGGTGCGGATCAACGGGCGGGACATCCGCGAGTACACCGTGCCGAGCCTGCGCTCGGCCATGGCGGTGGTGACGCAGGACACTTTCCTGTTCAACGACACGGTGCGCTCGAACATCCTGGTGGGCCGTGCCGACGCCGGCGAGGAGGAGATCGTCGCGGCCGCGAAGGCGGCCCAGGCCCACGAGTTCATCGCGGCCCTGCCCCTGGGGTACGACACCCCGATCGGGGAGCGGGGAGATCTTCTGAGCGGCGGACAGAAGCAGCGTCTGGCCATCGCCCGGGCGATCCTTCGCGACGCGCCGATCCTGATCCTGGACGAGGCCACGAGCGCGCTGGACTCCGAGTCGGAAAAGGCCGTCCAGATGGCCCTCCAGGCCTTGGTCCAGGGGCGCACGACCTTCGTGATCGCCCACCGGCTGTCCACGGTGCGCGACGCGGACCAGATCCTCTTTCTGCGCGACGGGCAGGTGGTGGAGAGGGGCACCCACGACGAGCTCCTCGCGCGGAGCGGGGAGTACGCGAGGCTGTGCGAGCTGCAGTTCGGGCCGTCGCCGACGGGCGGGGAGGGAGCAGGGTGAGGCGGCCCGAGCACCCCGAAGGAGCCGCTCCCCGGGTGCCGTGTGAGCTGTATGTATCCAGTCCCCGGCTCCCTGGATGACCGCCTGGAGGTCCCGGTGACGAACGACGCGAGCCCCGTCCACGTGGCGGCGGCCCGGGGAACACCCACGGTGACGGTCGCCGGCGCCACCCCCCGCGCCCTGGGCTTCGCCCCCTTCCACACGGCGTCTCGGGTGGTAGAGGCCGACCTGAACGGTCGCCCTTGCGGTCCCCACGGGGGAAGGAGTTGTGCCCACGGCCATTTTCGCTGCACGGGGGACATCGCGTCGGAGGTCGTCCTGAAAGCCTGCGACGACTT
The DNA here is from genome assembly GCA_033551855.1 of Deferrisomatales bacterium. Lineage (GTDB taxonomy): Bacteria > Desulfobacterota > Deferrisomatia > Deferrisomatales > JACRMM01 > JBFLZB01. The sequence continues at coordinate 35,850 of JAWSUI010000033.1, read as the reverse complement.
GCTGGGGGGGGCTGCGTGAGGGCACCGCGTGTTCTCCACGTCGATACGGGGCTCACCTGGCGGGGCGGGCAGCGGCAGGTTCTCTTCCTGCACCGTGGTCTGCTTCGGCGGGGAATAGAGAGCCACCTCCTGTGCTCTTCGGGCGGAGAGCTTCTCGCCCGGGCGCAGGCCGAGGGACTGCCGGTGACGGGCCTCGCCCTGCGGGGAGAGTGGGATTTGGCCTCCGCGTGGAGAATCGCATCGGCACTTCGGATTTCGGGGGCTACGCATGTGCATCTCCACAGTTCCCACGCGCAGACTCTCGGACTCTTGGGGTCGGCAATGTCGGGCATTCGCAACGTGGTGGTGACCCGGCGGGTGGATTTCGTTCCCGGACGCCACTTCCTCAACCGCTGGAAGTACGGCCCAAGGGTGGCACGATTCGTAGCGATCAGCCGCGCCATCCAAGACATCCTCATCGGGGTCGGGGTTCCAATTGAACGGATTCGGCTCGTGCCGAGCGGAGTTGAGTTGAACAGGGGAACGCCTGGGGAAGGAAGGGCGTTCCGTGAAGAGTTGGGGTTAGCGGAGAACCAGCCACTCATTGGCAACATTGGTCACTTGGCAGACCACAAGGGCCAGCGGTACCTGGTGGAGGCAGTACCGCTAGTGCTTCGGGATTTCCCAAGGGCGAAGTTCGTAATCGTGGGGCATGGCGAGTTGGAGGTAGAATTGAAGGCGCGGGCGGACGCCCTTGGCTTGGGAGGCCATCTCGTCTTCACCGGTTTTCGGCGCGATGTGGCAGCCATCTTGGACGCTTTGGACGTTTTCGTGCTTCCCTCTCATCTCGAGGGACTCGGCACGATCGTCCTGGACGCGCTGGCGGCCCGCAAACCAGTCGTGGCAACACGCACCGGCGGCGTTCCGGACATCATAGAGGATGGGCGTGAAGGTCTCCTGGTACCCCCTCGTGACCCCAAAGCGCTGGCAAGCGCCCTCTCTCGGTTGCTGAGCGATTCAGAGTTGGCATGTGCACTCGCTGAAGAGGGCCATCGGAAGGTTGAGCAAGATTTCAGCGTCGACAGGATGGTGGAGGGCAACCTCGCGTTGTATCGGGAGCTTCCAGGTTTGGGGGCCGAGCTGTGAAGGTCCTCCTGATCCGCTTCTCCTCCCTGGGGGATGTGATCCTCGCGACCGCCGCCGTGGAGGCCTTGCGCGACGACCGGCCGGATGCCGAGGTCCACGTCCTCACCAAGCCGGCCTTCCGGGAGGTTTTCCAGCGAAACCCCGGGGTGGCGGGACTCGTGGAGTGGGAGCCGGCGCAGGGCCTGACGACGCTGGCGCAGAAGCTTCGGGCGGAACGCTACGGCTGGATCGTCGACCTGCATGCCAATCTTCGGACTCACCTCTTACGCCTCCTGGTTCCCGGCCCTCGTTGGACCCGCTACTCGAAGGGAAGCCTTCGACGAAGGATCGCCGTTGCCCTGGGAAGACCCGGGCTGCTGGGCGCGTCCCACGTCGTCGACCGCTACCTGGGCGCCATGAAGCCCCTCGGGGTGCGACCGTTGCGTAGGGCACCTCGCATGTATCCCGGGGACGCTGAGCGATCCCGCGCCCGATGGCTGCTCTCCCAGGCCGGCTGGCGGGAGGGGGAGCCCGTTGTGGTGCTGGCGCCCGCGGCCCGATGGTCTGCCAAGGCCTGGCCCGAAGGGCACTGGCGGGAGCTCGTCAGGAATCTCGGTGGTCCCGAAGGTCGCGTATTTCCGGTGCTCGTCGGCAGCACCGAGGACCGCGGGCTGTGCGCCCGCATCCTCGATGGCGAGCGAGGAGCCAATTTGGCGGGAACGACAGGTGTGCTGGAGACGGCTGCCGTTCTGGAGGAGGCCCGGGCCCTCGTCACCAACGACTCGGCGCCCCTGCACCTGGCCGGCGCCGTCGGTACGCCCGCGGTGGCGCTCTTCGGGCCGACGGTGCAGGGCTTCGGCTTCTACCCCCTGGGGCCCCGAGACGTGGTGTTGGAGCAGGCGCTCCCGTGCAGGCCGTGCAGCGTGCACGGCGGGGAGGGCTGTCGGGTGGGGCACCACCGCTGTCTGGTGGAGATCGAGCCCCGAGCAGTAAGCGAAGCCGTCGTCCGAGCGGTAGACGAATCGGCCGTCACGGAACGGGGCGCGAGCGGAGTTCATGGCACGCATTAGCGGTGGCCGTCGAGCTCGGTAAGCACAGGAAGGCGGGCCGGGACACCTATTCCCTCGAGAAATCGCGCGGCCTGGTCCTGAGACTCGCGGGCGCCGCGCAGGTGGTGATCCTCCGGGGTGCGCACCCCGCCGAGGCCGAGGGGGCCCGCGCCTTGGCGGAAGGGGAAGGGGTGCTCCTGGCGCGTCTCCTGCCGCTCGATGGGCTTGCCGGCGCCGTGTCGGAAATGGACACTCTGGTCTTCCCATGCACGGGGGTCCTGCACCTCGCCCAAGCCGTTCGGACCCCTTCGGTGGCCTTGTGCCGGCAGTTCAACTACGATCTGTGGCGCCCGCTGGAGCCTCCACACCGGTCGCTGCTCGCGGCGAAGGGGGAGGCGATCGACGAGATTCCTTCCGAGCGCGTCGCCGAGAAAGTGAAGAGCCTGTTGGGGGTCGGGGGTTTCGCGGGCGCCGGAGAGGGGGCGCAGGCGCTCGGGGCCTTAGCACGGTGGGGCGGAGCCCGCCCCGACGAAAGGGAGGGGCAACTCCACGGAGCGGGAGCCTGCGGCACATCGATCTCGTGCCTCGAAACGCCCCTTGGTGACGGGTAGTCCTCTCGTGGTGCAGCTTCCCGAGCTCGCAGCCCCCATCGTTGCCGCGCGGAGTCTCCAGGTCATGTGGAAGCAAACAACTCCACAACGAGATGATTTGTTGAGCAAGTCCGCCCGCTTTGCGGACAGAAACGACATGATTTCATTGTCTGTGGGCTGATGGCAAGAAAAGGTACAGAACGAGACGATATGCACCAGTCGCGAGATGCCGCCAAAGAAAGTACGTTTGAGCGCTGGCGTCTGATGCTTGCGCATTATCGTGTGAACATCAGTGTAGATCACATGACGTTCAATGGAACGAGACTTCGGAGGAGAATCTGGAAGTATGACTCTTTTTCCAGACGTCAAGTTTATGACGTTCTTGGCAAATGGGATGATATTTGTTCTTTGTCAGAGTTCCGTCGGACTCTCAGGGATGTTTCCGGGCGTCGGACGAGGTACGTTTTTGTGGAGTATCCCATAAAGGCAGGAGGATCGGTTTTTATTGCGAAGGTCTATTTCTATCCGCGCTGGACACAGGTGCTGCAGAGCTCATTGTATTTTTCGGAAGCCCGCAGAAATGCTGCAACAATCGCATATTTGTCTGCGAGAGACATTCGGGTGCCTGCCCCGTTGGCCGTAGTGGACCTTCTGTCGTGCGGGATGATTCAATATTCAGTTGTTTTTACGGAGAGACTGGAGGATGGTTTTGTTCCGTTGAAAACCTTTTGTAGTACGCTGACCGGAGAGTCCAAGACACAGAATCTATCGTTTTTCATGTCCCTCGGAAAGGAGCTTGGGCGCCTGCACAAGGCGGGAGTCTATACCGAGGATGCCGACAAGAACACCATGGTCGATGCGCACTCTTCTGGGTTTTCCATAGCATTCTTGGATTTCGATAACGTGTTCCCCTGGCGTGTCCCCAACCGTCGTCGCACGTTGACATGTCACCGCCGGTATCTCTCAAGCATTCCACAGGTGTCCGCCGAAGAGACCCGCGCTTTCCTGGAAGGGTACACGGCGGCGCGGGAGGTTCCGGACTGGCTGCCGGAGCTTGAGAGCCGACTAACGGCGGCCGGACTTGGCCGTGCGCCATGACGTTCTGGATGGGGAATCGCGTGTGGTGATGGAGAGGTTCCTCGTCATCCAGCTTCGCCAGATCGGCGACGTCGTGCTCACGACGCCGATACCCCACATCCTCAAGGAGGAGCGGCCGGGATGCCGGGTGGTCTTCCTCACCGAGCCGCCGAGCCACCTCCTCCTGGAGGGAAACCCCCACATCGACCGCGTGATCCTGGGGGACCGGAAGGGCGGCTGGGGCGAGACCCTTCGCGTGGCCCGGGAGCTTCGGCGGGAACGCTTCGACGCGGTGCTCGACTTCATGGGGAACCCCCGCTCTGCAGTGCTGGCGGTCCTCTCCGGCGCGAGGATTCGGGTTTCCTATCCGGTGAAGGGGAGGGGCATCCTCTACACCCACCGGGTGCGCCCGAGCGGCTGGGCGGTGGAGCACAAGAAGGCGATCCTGCGCCCCCTGGGCATCCAGAGCGCCTGGGACCGGCCGGAGATCTTTCTGAGCCCCGGGGAGAGGCAGTGGGCCGAGACGTGGAAGCAGGAGTGGCTCGGGGGGTGCTTCCGACGACTGGTCACGGTGGACCCCAGCCACCGCCGTCCGATGCGGCAGTGGCCGGCGGCCCACTACGGCGCGCTCTGCCGCATGCTCCAGGAGCGCCTGGGTGCGGTGCCGCTCGTGCTCCGGGGACCCGGCGAGGAGGCGGTGGCCGACGAGGTCGTGGCCCTCTCCGGGGGACGGGCGGTCAAGTCCCCTCCGACGACGCTCCGCGAGATGGCGGCGCTGGTCTCGGCTGCCGACCTGCACCTGGGCAACTGCTCCGCACCCCGGCACGTGGCGGTGGGGGTGGGGGTCCCGAGCTTCACGATCATGGGAGCCACCAACGCGGGCTGGACCCATCCCGCTCCGGAGCACGCCCACCTGTCCCTGGGCCTCGACTGCCAGCCCTGTAGGTTCAAGACCTGCCCCAAGGAGCTCGCCTGCCTCACGGGGCTGAACCCCGACCGCGTCTTCCGGGAGCTCGAGAGCTGGACCCGGGGGGTGCTGGGTTGGAGGAATCCGTGAAGCTCGCCCTGGTCCACCCCAAGTTCGACCGCTCGGGGGGCGCGGAGCGCTACGCGTGGAGCCTGGCCCGGGGCCTCTCGGACAGGGGGCACGAGGTGCACCTGTTCGCGCGGCGGGCCGAGGATCTTCCGGACGGCTCCACCTGGCACCCGGTGCCGGCCCTCCCCCTGGGCCGCGCCTTGAAGACCTGGACCTTCGGCGAGGCGGCGGCGCGGCGGGTGGGGCGGCACCGCTTCGACGTGGTGCAGGGGTTCGGCAAGACCACCTTCCAGACCGTGCACCGGGCCGGGGGCGGGGTCCACCGGGCTTACCTGGAGCGGAAAGGCAACCCCAGGCCCACCTTCTACGATCGGACCGTGCTCGCCATCGAAGGTCGGCTCTTCTCCTCGGCGGGGCTGCGGGCCGTGATCGCGCCCTCGGGGTGGGTAGCCCGGGAGATCGCGCGGTTCTATCCGGAAGTGGAACCGCGGCTTCGCGTGATTCCCAACGGCGTGGACGTGGGCCACTTTCGACCGGAAGGGCGGGAAGTCGATCGGCGGGTCCTCGAGGAGCAGCTCGGCCTCTCGGCGGGGTCGACGATCCTGCTCCTCGTAGCGACGAACTTCGCGCTCAAGGGCCTCGGCGAAGCGGTGACAGCGCTCCCCCACGTGCCGGGCGCGCTGCTGGCGGTGGCCGGCGGGGACGATCCCCGGCCCTTTCGGGAGCAGGCCGGGGACCTGGGCGTCGGAGAGCGGCTCCACTTTCTCGGTCCCGTTTCCGACCCCACAGCCCTGTACCGGGCGGCAGACGTCCTGATCCACCCGACCCACTACGACCCTTTTGCCAATGTTTGCCTTGAGGCCTTGGCGTGCGGGTGCCCCGTGGTCACCACCGATCGAAACGGCGCGGCCGATCTCCTCGCAGGCGGGGAGGCGGGCCGGGTCATCGAGGCGCCGGCCCAACCCGGAGCGTTGGCGGCAGGAATCTCGGCGGTCTTGGCCCTGGGGGACGCGGCTCGCCTCAGGGCCTTGGCCCTGGCTCGGCTCCACGACCAGTCCCGTCACCTGGATGCGATCGAGGCCCTGTACCGGGAGGTCGCGGAGGCGCGGGCGTGAGAGTTCTGGCGGTCATTCAGAGGCCCGAGCTGGCCTCGTCGCGCATCCGTGTGACGGATATGGCTCCTCCCCTGAGGCGGCTGGGCGTCGATTGCGAGGTGGTCGCATACCCCAAGTCCATCGCGGGCTTGTGGCGTCTCGTGGCCTCGGCTGCAGCGTCCGACCTCGTCTGGCTCCAAAAGAAGCTCCCCGGGCCTGCAGACGTGCTCTTGTGGAGGACGCTCCGGGTTCCTGTTGTGTTCGACTTCGACGACGCCGTCTGCTTCCGCAAGGAACCGCGATGGGGCTCCCACCGATCGATCACACGGGAGCGGCGGTTCCGACGGATGACGGGCCTCGCGGCCGGGGTCACCTGCGGCAACCGGTACCTGGCCGAGCTCGTACCCGATGCGACCAAGCCCTGCCTCGTGTACCCCTCGCCGGTGCCGCTGGACGTGCCCCGGCACGACTACGCGGCCGTCGCCGGACCCCTCGTGGTGGGGTGGATCGGCGGCGGGGGGAACCTGGGGAGCCTGGCTCGAGTGGCTCCCGCGCTGGCCGCCGCGGCGTCCCGACAGGAGCTCGTGCTGCGGGTGATCTCGGACCGGCCCTTCGAGTTTGCGGGGCTGCGGGTCGAGAACGTGCCCTGGTCCCTGGCTGGACAGGCGTCGGCGGTAGCTGGACTGGACCTGGGCCTCATGCCCCTTCGCGGCGACTCGCCCTTTGACCGTGGCAAGTGCAGTTACAAGGTGCTGCAATACATGGCTGCAGGAGTGGCGCCTGCTGCCGACGCCGTGGGGATGAACCAGGAGGTCATCCGCGACGACGAGAATGGACGGCTCGTACCCGCCGAAAGCGGATGGTTCGAGGTCCTCGCCGCGCTCTTGGCCGCAGGGCGGCCCGGTCTGGCTCGATTGGGGGCCGCAGGGCGCAGGGCGGCGGAGGAGTCGTTCGGTTACGACGTGAACGCGGGACGGTTGGCCGGGTTCTTCCGAACCCTGCTGGGCAAGTCGTGACCGTCGCGGTGGTCGTCTCCACGTGGGTCGGGAACCCACCCGCGTACGTGGAGATCCTGTGCAGATCTCTCGAGCGGAAGAGGGCCGGAGCGGCATTCGATCTCTTCCTCTGCGCCAACGGCCTCGAGTATCATCCGCCGGCCGTGACGGAGACGATGTTCCGGCGCGTCTTCATCCGGGAAAACCGAGGCTACAACCTGGGGGCGTGGGATCACGCCTGGCGAAACCTGCCGGGCTATGACCGGTTTCTTTTTCTACAGGACGATTGCCGGATTCTGCGCCACGGGTGGTTGGCCGCGTTCGTGAGGCGGTTCGAAGAGACGCCGAATTGCGGCCTCGTGGGAGAGCACCTGAACCGGGCGTGGGACAAGCCATGGGATGAGTTGGAGGCGGCGCAGCGGCCGGAGGCCGAGTTGCAGGTGGCGGGCCGGCCCGTGAGCCGAGCCCGGTACTACCGCGAAGCGCTTCGGCGCTGGGGGGTCCCGGAAGGGCCTACGGCTCGCCACCTCACGACCGTGGCCCAGTTCACGTCGCGGGGGGTACTGGGGCGGGTCGGAGGGTATCGCCTGGCGGATACCTACCACGAGGCCATCGCCGCGGAGATCGCATTTTCCCGGGCCGTCGAGGCCCTCGGCTATCGAGCGGTCCAGGTGGGGCGACGCCGACACGCCTGGATCGGCCATCGAGAGTGGAGGGGGGGCGGGCTCGGGGCGCGGCTGCGTGCGGGTGCATCGAGGGCGCTCGGCCCCTTTCTTCGGCTGAGTTGAGGAGCGCGTCAGTGCCGAGAAGAGTGAGGCGGCTCGCCGCCCGCGTATTCGGGCCGCCGTACCGGGCGTGGAAGGGGCGGATGCTGCAAGAGGCCGCCTCCCACACGCCGCGCCCGACGCGGCTCCATCTGGGCTGTGGGGGGGTCCGCCTGGACGGCTGGGTGAACGTGGACGCGGAGAAGAACCCGGGAGTGGTGGACGTGGTGGTCGATCTGCGCTACGGCGTGCCGCTTCCGGAGGCATCGTGTGGCTTCGTGTACTGCGAGCACTTTCTCGAGCACCTGGACGTTGCAGACGGGGTGCAGATCCTGCGCGAATGCAGGCGTGTCCTGGACCCCGGGGGCATCCTCCGGGTCGCGATGCCGTCCCTCGACGTGATCCTGGAGCGGGCGTACCGGGGGACCTGGAGGGAGCAGGAGTGGCTTCAGCTCCCGGGCCTGTCGTTCATCCGCACGCGTGCGGAGATGCTCAACATCGCGTTCCGGTGGTGGGGGCACCGATGGCTCTACGATCGGGAAGAGCTCCACCGCCGCCTCCGTGAGGCCGGTTTCGGGAGCGTCGAGGACGTGACCGCGGGGCAGAGCCGCCATCCGGAGCTGCGGGGCCTCGAGACGCGCGCGGATTCCCTGCTCGTGTGTGAGGCGAGCTGATGGGGCCGGCCTCGGCATCGACCGTGGGCGATCTCACGCCGACCGACCGGCTCGGATGGCGGCGAAGGGGTAGTGACCAGCCATCCGGACCCCGGATCGGAGCCGGGTTCGCCGTGTGGGGCGAAATTTCCGGCGGGCCCCGCGTCCTTCGGCCCGCCCTGTCCTCGTGAGGCGGACTGTGACGGACATCGTGGTGATCGGATCGTCGGGACATGCGAGGGTTGTCCTCGACACGCTCGAGCGGGAGGCGCGTGCGAGGGTGGTGGGGCTCCTTGACTCGTTCCGGGGTGCCGGAGAGGTCTGTTTCGGGTACGAGGTTCTGGGCACCGAGGCCGAGCTACCAAAGCTTTTTGCGGACGGCGTGCGTGCGGCATTCATAGCGGTGGGCGACAACTGGCAGCGTTTCCGTCTGGCCGAGCGTGCCCGGGAGTTGGTCCCCGGCTTGAGATTCGTGACGGCGGTCCACCCTTCGGCCCAACTGGGTCGGGATGTGGAGCTTGGGGAGGGGTCCGTGGCAATGGCGGGAGCCGTGGTGAACCCCGGGAGTCGGCTGGGGCGGTTCTCCATCATCAATACGCGCGCTTCCCTGGACCACGACGGAGACCTCGGAGAGTTTGCCAGCCTCGCGCCTGGGGTGGCGGCCGGAGGAAGGGTATCGGTCGGCGCGTTCTCGGCGGTCGGTATCGGCGCCGCGGTGGGCCACGGGCGGAAGATTGGCGAGCACACCGTGGTCGGGGCCGGTGCCGTGGTGGTGCGAGACATACCGGACCACGTTGTGGCGTACGGCGCCCCGGCTCGGGTCGTCCGGCGCCGTTCCGTGGGCGAGCCGTATCTATGACGGGGCGGTGCGCCCGGGCTCCGGCCGGCGAGGTGGGCCAGCTCAGGAGCCGATTCGCAGCGCCGTTCTCCGGGAACGGAGCAGGCAGGGGGGAGTGCCCTGCATCGTCGCGATCCCTCGGGTCCGCACGCCCCGCCTGACTCTCGGGAGGTTCTATGGACAAGCGGTCCGTCGGTGACCTGACCGTCTTTGGCGGTTGTGCTCCGTTGTTTGGAGAATCGGTTCACGTGGGCCGCCCCAACATCGGCGATCGCGACGCGCTCCTCGCCCGAATCGGCGAGGTCCTGGATCGCCGCTGGCTGACCAATAACGGGCCCTTGGTGCAGGAACTGGAGCGGCGCCTGGCCGAGTACCTGGGTGTGCGCCACGTGATCGCCGTGTGCAACGGCACTGTGGCTTTGGAGCTCGCGATCCGGGCGGTTGGCATGGCGGGCGAGGTGATCGTCCCCTCTTTCACCTTTGTTGCCACGGCCCACGCCCTCTTCTGGCAGCAGATCACACCGGTGTTCTGCGACGTGGATCCCCGGACCCACAACCTCGACCCCACCCGGGTGGAAGAGCTCGTCACGCCCCGGACCACAGGGATCATCGGTGTTCACCTGTGGGGGCGGCCTTGCGAGGTGGAGCTCCTGGCCGAGATTGCGCACCGCCGCAGGTTGCGGCTGCTCTACGACGCGGCCCACGCCTTCGGCTGTTCCCGGGGGGGAAAGATGGTCGGCTGCTTCGGAGACGCCGAGGTGTTCAGCTTCCACGCCACGAAGTTCTTCAATACCTTCGAGGGCGGCGCCATTGCTACCGACGACGACGACCTGGCGGAGAAGATCCGCCTGATGAAGAACTTCGGTTTCGCGGGCTATGACCGAGTCATCTACATCGGTACCAACGGCAAGATGAGCGAGGTGTCGGCCGCGATGGGGCTCACCTCACTGGAGTCACTGGGGGAGGTGATCGAGGCGAACCGGGCCAACTACCACGCCTACCGGGCGGCACTGGGGGGCGTTCCGGGCCTGCGGATGGTGGAGTACGACGGGACGGAGCGCTGCAACTACCAATACGCTGTCTTCGAATTGGATCCCGTCAGGGCCGGGCTGACCCGGGACGACCTCGTCCGGGTTCTGATGGCCGAGAATGTGCTCGCCCGACGCTACTTTCACCCCGGATGCCACCGGATGGAGCCGTACCGCTCCTACTTCCCCCACGCCGGTCTGCTGCTTCGCCATACGGAGTTCCTCGCGGAGCGGGTCTTTGCTTTGCCCACGGGGCCGTCGGTGGACGCGAGAACCCTCGAGGGCATCTGCAGCCTGGTCCGGCTCGCCTGCGAGCACGGCCCCGAAGTGGGGCGCCGTCTCGGAAGCCTGGCGCCGTGAGCGGGAAGGGCTCGTCGCCCGCCGAGCGCGCCGGCGTGAGCGTACTCATGCTCGTGTACAACCACGAGCGGTATCTCGCCCAGGCCCTGGACTCCGTCCTGGCCCAGAAGACGCCATTCCCCGTGGAGATCGTCGTGGGAGAGGACTGCTCCACGGATCGCTCCCGCGAGATCCTGGCGTCCTATGCCCGGTCCTATCCGGGCCGGGTGCGGCCCCTGCTTCGGGAGCGCAACCTGGGCATGATCGGGAACCTCGTCGACACCTATCGGTCCTGCACGGGCCGTTACGTGGCGCTCCTCGAGGGGGACGACTACTGGACGGCCGAGGACAAGTTGGAGACCCAGGTGGCCCTTCTCGAGGCCCAACCCGGGCTGTCGTCGTCTTTTCACGACGTAACGGTGGTCTACGAGGACACCGCGCGCGAACCCCACCGGTTCCACTCGGGGGGCATGGGCGCGCATTACTCCCTGCGCGACGTGGTGAGCAGTTTCTTCATCCCGACGTGCTCCACGGTATTCAGAGCGGGGTTGATAGCGGAATTCCCGCCGTGGTTCTTTCAGATGCCTATGGGAGACTGGCCCCTCCACGTACTGCACGCCGAGAAGGGCGACTTCGGCTACGTGGATCGTGCGATGGCGGTGTATCGGGTCCATGGCGCGGGGCTCTGGTCCGGCTCGGCCCGGCCGGCCGTGCTCGAGCAGACCCTTCGCGCCGTGGATACGATGGAAGCTCATCTGGGGGGGCGACTCCGAGCCGAGTTGGCCCGCTTGAGGGCGGGGCTGGAGCACAAGCTGTCCCGAGCGCTGTTGGGCTTGGGAGACCGCAGGGGCGCGCTGCGCCATGCAGGGCGGGCCGTGCGGCTCTCTCCGGGGCGTTTCGTCTACGCCAGGGATCTGCTGCGCGTGGCCGCTGCTCGGATCGTCCGGGGTCCCGGACCGTGAGTGCCTCGATTTCGGTCCTCACCTACCATGCCGTGGGCTCGGACGGGTCGCCGAGCCGGTCCCGGTTCTCGGTCCACGCCCGGGTGCTTGGGTGCTCTCGCCTGCCGAGCCTGTCCCCGGGCGTGGAGAACCGGGCGCTGCGTTTCCACCGAGGGCGTTTACACGGGTCTCTGGCCCAGTGTACGGGCGGCGACGACCGCCCGGGCGTTTCCCTGTATGCGCGGGGCTCGGCGCTGGCCCACCGACTCTATTTCGACGACCCTGGCCTGCGGGACCACTTGGCGGGTTGGGTCGTGGTCCTATTTTGGGCTGTCACAGGGAGGCGGTTTGGGCGTCACCGAAGATGACGAGCGGTGAGAATGAGCAATTGACATGTACATCGTTCGGCGCAAACATGTACGCATGTCCTTTGCCAGGAGGTGAGCCATGCAGTGGACCATCGCCAAGGCGCGTCAGCGCTTCTCCGAGCTCTTGCAGCAGGCATCCCGTGAGCCCCAGGCCGTCTGCAACCGGCATCGCCCCGTGGCGGCCGTGGTCGATTTCGAGACCTTTCAGCGGTTCGAGCAGTGGCGGCAAGCGGGGATGAGGCGGTCGGTTGCCGACGCCTTTGACGAACTGAGGGGCATCGCTGCCGGCTCTATCGAGGCTCCCCCTCGGGTGGACCGGCCGAACGCTTGGGCCGAGGAAGACAATGAGCTTCCTCGTTGACACCAACGTCCTGAGCGAGCTCTCGAGAGCTGCCCCCGACGCCGGGGTGATCTCCTGGGCTCGAGGCGTGACTCGGATTGCGGTAAGCGTGGTCACGATCGACGAGGTCTACTTTGGCCTCTCCTGGAGGCCCCTCCCTCGAGTCGAACGGTGGTTCGAGAGCTTCCTCAAGAGCCAGTGTCAAGTGATCCCGGTGACTGAGGAGATCGCCCGGCAGTCCGGCCTATTGAGAGGGCGCCTGAAGGCGGGCGGCTCTACTCGGACCCAGGCGGACATGTTGCTCGCGGCCACGGCCCAGGTCCACGCCTTGACCCTGGTCACCCGGAACGAGCGAGATTTCGAGGGCTGCGGGGTCGCTGTCCTGAACCCGTTCTCGGGATAGGGAAGCACGGTCGACCTCACGCACGTGTTTTTGGTCCTCAAGTCCAACTGGGTGGCGTTCTGCGTCGGGATCAGCCTCGAGAACGTTCCATGGGTCAGAACCGCGACTGGAGGCCCTGGTCCAACCCGCGGGCGCGGCAGAACCTTCCCTGTCTTCGCCCTCCGGAGGAGTCTTCTGTGGAGAAATGGTCCCTTGTGGCTGCCCGGCGGCTGTCCGGGGTGGGCACGGATGCCGGTGTTTCCATGACTCCGGGGGCCTGATGCCGTCCTCCGCCCGGGGACCGAGCATCCCCGTGCTGGCTTACCACTCGGTCGGCCCCGGCGGGCGGCTCGGGCCGGAGCTCTTCTCGGCCCATCTGCGCGCCACGGTCCGTTCCGGGCTACCGAGTCTGTCCCCCTCCGAGCTCGACTCTGCGACCCGCGGATGTCTGCTCACTTTCGACGACGGCTTCGCAGACCTGTGGACCCACGGCCTCCCCCTTCTGCGTGAGCACGGCGTGCGTGCCGTGGTGTTCGCCATCCCCTCCCGCACCGGCGAGGGGCCTGCCCGGCCCGTAGGTTCCTCTGGGTCCTGGGTGTCCGAGAGCGGAGTCCACGGGGCGGCGGCGGCGAGCGGGGCGGCCCACCCGGGTTTCCTGCGCTGGTCGGAGCTCGCCGCCCTGGAGGCGTCGGGTCTCGTGACGGTGCAGTCCCACTCCTTCTCCCACGCCATGGGGTGGGTGGGGGACGAGATCATAGGGTTCCACCTCGGCACCCACGGCAAGCGCCACTGGTCGCTGGCCCAGTGCACCGGGGGGGACGAGCGCCTGGGCATCCCCAGGTACCGCCGGGGCTCGGCCCTGGCGCACCGGCTGTATCACGACGATCCCGCCTTGCGGGACCACCTGGCGGGCTGGCTCGCGGCCCGCGGCGGGGAGAGCTACATCGCCGAGCGGGGGGCGGCTGCGGTGTCGGGGGAGCTCTCCGATCAGGCTCGGGGGTTTCGGGCGGCCCGTCCGGAGGGTGGGCAATGGGAAGGGGAGGAGCAAAGGATCGCGCGCACCCTCGAAGAGCTCCAATGGGCGCGGCAGGAGCTGGAGAAGCGCCTGGGCGGGACCCGCGACGAGCTGTGCCTTCCCTGGGGGGAGTATGACGGGGTCACCCTGGACTGTGCGAGGAGAGCGGGCATCCGGCGGGTCTACACCCTGGACCGGGGCCCCAATCCCGCGGGGCGCATCGGCTTTCTCGTCAACCGCTTCGAACCCAGGGCACGGGGGCCCCTATGGCTGCGCCTGCGCTTGTGGCTCTACCGGTCCACCGCCCGTGCGAGGCTCTACGCAAGGGTTTCCCGGAGAAGGCCGAGGCGCTCGGGGAGACCGCGGGGGAGGGCGTGACGGCACCGCCGGAGCCGCTGCACGGGGCCGATCCGCCACAGGTGACGGTTCCCGGCAGGGGCCTTTGCGTGTTAGAAGACGAGCTTCTCCCAGGCTACCCGGCCGTCCGGCGGCCGATGTGCGGTTCGAGGCGACCATGAACCACAGACGATGGCCAGTCGTTGTGGGTGCCGTCTTCCTGGCGGGGATGTGCCTCGCCGGAACGGCTCGTGCCCTGATCGACGTGCCCACCTCGGAGCGGCGCGCCCTCTCCCTGGTGGAGCTCGCCTCCGGTTCGGGGATCGCACGGCCGGTGGACGCGGGCGCAGGCCCCCTGGACGACGTCTGGTTCCTGGAATCCTATCGGGCCCTCCAGGTCCGGGGCCTCGTCGACCCCCTTGGGGAGCGCTACGCCTCGTGGCAGGACGCCCGCTCCGACGGTGGTCTCCACCTGGAGACCCTGCTCCCGCAGTTGGCGATCCGCTCCTACGTGCTGGGGAGTGCGACAAACCGGCGCCTTCTCTACCACACCTCGGGCGACACGCTCGAAGATGGATTCAACACCTTTCTCTCCGCCTCCGGCGCGGCCTTCTGGGGAGACCGGGTCGGGGGGGCGTACGAGCTGCAGCTCACCCAGCATTCGGATGACGTGGGTTACCGGACCAAGCGACTGTACCTCAAGACCGTCTGGGGCAAGTGGTCCCTCAAGGTCGGGCGGGACGCGGAACGCCTGGGGCAGGGGTACTTCGGCAGCCTGCTCCTGGACGACAACGCACCAACCATGAACCTCTGGCGGGTGCGTACGGAGGAGCCCCTCTTCTTGCCCGGGGTCCTGGGGCGCGTGGGAGGGTTCCGGTTCACCGTCTTCAACGGGTACCTCTCGGATGCGACCCCATCTCCCCCCGACCCCCGGTACGGGAGCGGCGTCGAGCCGGTGCAGGATCCTCGGCTGCTGGGAATACGCTTCTCGTATCACCCGAGCCCCTGGTTCGACGTGGGTTTCTCGAGGGTCGTCCTGTATGGGGGCAAGGGACGGCATTCCTACACCAGCCCGAAGGATTGGTGGAAGCTCTTTTCCGGTGAAGACGAGCACCCCGGGGAAGGGGACACCGACCGCTACGACAACGACGGCCACGCCTCCTACGATCTCACCCTGCGGCTGCCCTTCCTCAACGGCGTGGGGCCTTTGAAGGGCGGAAAGATCTACTGGGAGCTCGCCGGGACCGACGGGGGACCAACGGAATTCACAGGGCGTTGGGAGCGGCACAACATGTTTGGATTTCTGCCCTTTGAGCTCCTCCAGCGGGGATATCTGGGAGGGTTCTTCCTCTCCACGGGGCTGACGGAGCTTCGCTGGGAGTACGCCGAGACTTCCCAGGCCTGGTACCGCCACCACCAATATCCCCAAGGCTTCTCGTACCGTGGGCGGCCCATGGGCCACCCCATGGGGGGCGATGCGTGGAGTACGTCAGCGGAGCTTTCCCGATACTTCGGGGCGGGGTGGCGGACCTCCCTCACCGGCGAGGTCTCGGAGCGGGGCCGTTCCCTCCCCGAGAGCGAACGGCGGTGGGAGGGCAACCTGCGGGTGGAGGCCCTGGCGCTCCGGGCGGCCGGCGTGCCGCTGACGGCAACCCTCGACCTGCTGGGGGCTCGGGTGCGCGATCCCCTGGACGACCCGCGAAGAGTCGACCGAACCGAGGTCTACGCCGGGCTGGGGCTGGCTTCCTTCTGGTAGTCGATGGGTTCCGAAACTGCTCATCGGTATCGGCGGGTGGGTCATCGAAGGTCTCCAGCGGCAGAGGGATCCTCTGAACCGGGCGGTCACAGGGGCTCGTACGACAGCGAGCAATCGGGTCTCCGCGTGCCTTCGGCGCGAAGCCCTCCCTCCGGCGGGCAGGATCCCGGCGCGCGGTGCAGCTCGCGAGACGATTGCGAGCGGCCCCGCGGCCCTGCGGTGCGCCCGGAGCATCGTTCCAAGGCCGCCTGCCCGCTCTCCGGGAGGGCCCCGCGCCCGACTCTGACGCAACTCTCGCCGTCGTACTCGTACCCAGAGCGGATGCGGTGCTCGTGGAAGGGTAGGGAAGGGCTCCGATGTCGAAGTACCTGAGGGTCCTACACCTCGCCCACGTCAGGTGGTTCAACGCCGAGGCCCAGTACGCCCTGGACCTGGCGGGAGAGATGGCGCGCCAGGGCCACCAGGTGAGCTTCCTGGCCCAGGAGGCGTCGCCGGCAGCCGGCAAGAGCAGGGAGGCCGGGCTCGAGACGGTGGAGGAGGCCGGGTTCAACGACAAGGGTCTGCGGGCCCTTGCCGCCCTCCCGGCGGCCCTGCGATTGTTGCGGCTGCTGAGGTCGCGGCCCTTCGATGCGGCGTTGGTTCACCGCCCCGAGGGGCTGCCCCTCGTGGCGTGGGCGTGCCGACGGGCGGGGGTGCCCTGCGTGCGCGTGCGCGGCGACATGCGTCCCCTGCGGGCCGACCCCCTGAACCGCGCGCTGTATACGCGCTGGCTCGCAGGGGTAGTGGCCTCGAACGAGGCGATTGCGCGCTCTCTCAAGGAGCGCCTGGGGCCGATTCCCCGGCTTCGGACGATCCACGGGGGGGTGGACCCGACCGTCTTCACGCCCGAGGGAACCGCACCCGACCTGCGGAGGGAGCTGGGGCTGGGGGAAGAAACCTTCCTGGTGGGCATCCTGGGCCGCCTGGGGCGCGTGAAGGGACATGACGATTTCCTCGAAGGCGCAAGGGTCGCCCTCCGGGCAGGGGCCGAGGCAGCCTTCGTGGTGCTGGTGAAGGAGGCCACACCGCGCCGGGCGGAGCTCGAGGCACGGGTGGCTGCCGACCCCGTGTTGACCGGCCGGGTGGTTTTTCTGGGGCACCGGGTGGACCTCCCGGGGGTGCTCCGGAGCTTCGACCTCGGCGTGGTGGCGAGCACGGGCAGCGAGGCCAACTGCCGGGTCGGCCTGGAGTGGATGGCCTCGGGCGTGCCCCTCGTGGCCACGCGGGTCGGGGTGCTGCCGGACCTGGTGGAGGAGGGGGAGAGCGGGTTCCTCATACCGCCGGGGGACCCTTCCTCCCTTGGGGAGAAGGTCGTATACTTGGCTGGGTGCCCGGACGAGGCTGGCCGCCTCGGGCGGGTCGCCCGCCGGCGCGTGCTGGAGCAGTTCAGCCTGGACCGCTGCGCCCGCGCCCACGCCTCGTTCCTCTACGAGATCTGTCGGGACCTTCGCCCATGATCGACGTCGATGCGGTCGCCCGGGCCGCCCTGGAGCGGCTCGAAGCCCGGAGCGTGCCCGTCCGGGTGGCGGTGCTGGGGGACGTGATGCTCGACCAGTTCCTGTACGGGGCGGTGGAGCGGATCTCTCCCGAAGCCCCGGTGCCGGTGGTCGAGGTGGACCGGGAGGTCTTTCGCCTGGGGGGCGCCGCCAACGTGGTGCACAACCTGCGGGCCTTGGGGGCGGCGGTGGAGCTCTTCGGGGTGGTGGGACGGGACGCCGCGGGCGTCCAGATTCGCGACGAGCTCGGGCGGCTGGGCGTGCGGGCCGGCGGCCTGGTGGAGACGGACGACCGTCCCACGGCGGTGAAGACCCGTGTGATCGCCCAGCACCAGCAGGTGGTCCGGTTCGACAGGGAGCGGCGCGCCCCCCTGGGCGAAGAGGTGCTGTCCTCCTTGCGAGAGCTCCTGGTGCCGCGCCTGGGTGAGGTCGATGCCGTCATCATCTCCGACTACGGGAAGGGTGTCGTCTCGAGCACCCTCATGGGTCCCCTGATCGAAGGCGCCCGGCGGGCGGGCGTCCTCCTGGCCGTGGACCCAAAACCCGTCAACGTGGGACAGTACCGCGGGGTTACGGTCCTCACCCCGAATGTCAAGGAGACCGAGGCCATGGCGGACGCGCCGGTGCGCTCCGACGAGGAGGCGGCCGCTGCCGGGAGAAGGCTCCTGACCCGCCTCGGCTCCCGGGCCGTGCTCGTCACCCGGGGGGACCGGGGCATGACCCTGGTGGAGGACTCGGGGCAAGTGGCCCACCTCCCCACCCGCGCCCGGGACGTGTTCGACGTCACCGGGGCGGGGGACACGGCCATCTCCGTACTGGCGCTCGCGTGGGCGGCCGGCGCGCCGCCCGTGCAGGCCGCGTGCCTGGCGAACCTCGCCGCCGGGATCGTGGTGGGCAAGCTCGGCACGGCGGTGGCGTCGGTGGAAGAGCTACGCGGTGCCGCATCCCACGGGAATCCGAATCCTGTCGGTTCCGCCCGGACCTGAGCCGCGGTGGCGCGACGTCGGCGCCCGGCCTGCCGGGGGGCCGGTCGGGCCCCCGATCGGTCTGTGGGAGGGGCGTTGGGAGCCCCTGCAATCCCGCCCCGACAGGACCGCATACCGGGTGGAGACGGCCCAGGGTGCGGTGTTTGCCAAGCATTACACTCCCCAGGGGTTCGTGCGGCGGCTCCGGGACTTCGGCATCCGGCGCAAGCCCCAAAGAGCGTTCGCCCTGGGGAGGCGGCTCGCGCGGGAAGGGGTCTGCACGCCGGAACCCCTGGAGCTTCTCGCCCGGGGTCGAGGAATCTGGCGCGAGGCCCTGCTCGTGACCCGGTGGATCGGCCCGGCCCCACACTGGGCGAGGCACTTGGCGGCAGAGGCTCCCGGCAGGGCCGGCTCTCCCGCCTTTCGCGAAGCGGTCCTCTCCCTGGCCCGGCTCCTGGGAGCGCTTCACCGGCTGGGGCTCTACCACGGCGACTTGGCGGGCAACCTCCTGTTCGGCATCGAGGACGGGTGTTGGAGGCCCTTTCTCGTGGACCTGGAGGAGCTGCATACGCGCCTGTCGCGTAAGCGGAGGGTGAAGAACCTGGAGGAGCTCGGCAGGGAGCTGCCCGACCTCGCCGTCCTGACGCTTCGCGACCGCTGGGACTTCCTGCGGGAGTATGCCGCAGCTGCAGGTCTGGGCTCGGCCGAGCCTTCGAGCTTGTGGCGCGAGGGGCGGGAAGCACAGCATCGGAGGGGCCGGCGGCAAGCCCGGCGGGGTGCGGCATGAGCCTTCCCGGGGCTCCCGAGCCCTGCGTCCTGGTCGTCGGGGTGCTGCGCGGCCCGGCGGTTGGCGAGCCGGCGGTCCTCGAGGCCCTCACCTCCGCCTTCGGGCCGATCGGCCGCGTCCGCGCCGAGGAGCCGTTCGTGCAGAGCCGGTACTACCAGCGCGAGATGGGTACCGGGCTGCTGCGCGGCTACCTGGAGCTGGAGGGGCTCCGGGACCCCGGTGAGCTTGCGTCCATCAAGCTCCGTTGCAACGCCCTCGAAGCGGGCTTGGCCGGGGTCGGGGGCCGGGCGGTGAACCTCGACCCGGGGCTGCTGAACCGGACCCAGGTGGTGCTCGCCTCGGGAAAACCTGCCGCCCACCGCGTGTACCTGGGCCAGGGGATCTACGCCGAGGTGGAGCTCGTGTTCGAGGCAGGGGTATTCCGGCCGCTGCCCTGGACCTACCCGGACTATCGGGAGCCCCGGGCCGTCGCGTTCTTCAACGACGTGCGGGAGGGGCACAAGAGGCGGTTGCGAAGCAGCGGGCTTCACACCCCGGCTTCGGTCCCCAACGGGCAACGACCCACGGACAACGGACGAGCGTAATGATCAAGAGCATGACCGGTTACGGCCGGGCGGAAGGCGAAATCGGGGGCCGCCGGCTGGCAGTGGAGGTCAAGGCCGTCAACCATCGGTTCCTGAACGTCCTGGCCAAGCTTCCTCCGGACCTGCAGCGCTTCGAGACCGAGCTTCTGGCACTCGTCAAGGGGCGCCTCCAGCGGGGTCAGGTCAACCTGTTCGCCGCGTGGGATGGCCGCTCCGGCGCGGGGATGGGTGTCTACGTGAGCGTGGAGGCCGCCCGCGAGGCGGCACGCGCTCTTCGGGCGGCGGCCGACGCGTCGGGCGTCCCGGCGGAGGTGACTCTGGACCATCTTCTCGCGATCCCGGCCGTCACGAGCCCAGGGGGTGGTGGAATGGAGGCCGAGGCCCTCTGGGTCGCGGCAGCCCCCCTCTTCGGGGAAGCCCTTGAGGCCCTCGATGCCCTGCGGCTCCGGGAAGGGGAAGACTTGGCGGCCGACCTGCGAGGCCGGCTCCACACGGTCGGGGGGCTGATCGGCCGGGTGGAGCAGCGGCGCCCGGCGCAGGTCGAGGAAGTGCGCTCCCGGCTCGGGCGGCGCGTCCAGGACCTGGCCCAGGAGTTGCCGCCGGAGGTGGCCACGGAGCGGATCGCTTTCGAGGTCGCGCTCTTCGCCGACCGCTCGGACGTCTCGGAGGAGGTGGTGCGGTTGCGCAGCCACCTGGCGAAGGTCCTCGAGCTCCTGGCCGAGGGAGGGGTGGTGGGGCGGAAGCTCGACTTCCTTCTCCAGGAGATGAACCGTGAGGTCAACACCATCGGCTCCAAGGCGTCGGACGCCGAGATCGGAAGGCTCGTGGTGGAGATGAAGGCCGAGCTCGAGAAGGTCCGGGAGCAGGTACAAAACATCGAGTAGTTCCAAGTTCCGGGTTCCACGTTCCCTGTTGGGACCCAGAGGACACGGAGCTCCGAGCTCGGAACCCAGAACCCAGAACCTGGAACTGGAAACTAACGCATGCACCACGCCCGCTTCGCCCATCTCCACGTCCACACCGAGTACAGCCTTCTGGACGGGGCGATCCGGTTGGGGGACCTCCTGGCCAAGTCCAAGGAGCACAGGCTGCCTGCGGTGGCGGTAACCGATCACGGGGCGATGTACGGCACCGTGGAATTCTACAAGGCCGCCCTCAAGGCCGGCGTCAAGCCGGTGTTCGGGTGCGAGGCCTACGTGGCCCCGGGTTCCCGCTTCGACAAGCGCCCCATCAACGGCGAGACCAACTACCACCTGATCCTGCTCGCCCGGAATCAGGAGGGGTACCGCAACCTCTGCCGCCTCGTGACGGCGGGGTACGAGCCCCAGGCCTTCTACTACAAGCCGCGCATCGACAAGGAGCTCCTGCGGGAGCACGCCTCAGGTCTCATCGGCCTCTCGGCGTGCCTCAAAGGAGAGGTGCCCCGGG
The DNA here is from genome assembly GCA_033551855.1 of Deferrisomatales bacterium. GTDB lineage: Bacteria > Desulfobacterota > Deferrisomatia > Deferrisomatales > JACRMM01 > JBFLZB01. The sequence continues at coordinate 14,846 of JAWSUI010000033.1, read as the reverse complement.
CGCTCCTGCGTGGGGATCTGAACGGGGCACGGGTGCTGGCGGAGGAGTACGCGTCCATCTTCGGCGAGGGCCATTACTACTTCGAGCTCATGGAGAACGGCATCCCGGAGCAGCGCCGGGTCAACGACGGCCTGATCGCCCTGGGTCGTGAGATGGGGATCCCGGTGGTGGCCACCAACGACTGCCACTACTGCAGCCGCGAGGACGCCCGGAGCCACGAGGTGCTCGTGTGCATCCAGACCGGGAAGACCCTGCACGACGAGAAGCGGATGAAGATGGCCACCGACGCCTTCTACCTCAAGAGCCCCGAGGAGATGGCGGAGGCCTTCTCGTACTGTCCCGAGGCGGTGGCGGCCACCGTGGAGATCGCGGAGCGCTGCAACGTCGAGCTCGACCTCAAACACCCCCACTTCCCCGAGTACCGGGTCCCCGAGGGGGAGACCCTGGATGACTGCCTCGACCGCCTGGCTCGAGAGGGGCTGGAGGCGCGGCTCCTGGCCCGCCGGTTCGCCAGCAGCGAGGAGGAGGCCGACGTGCGCCTCCGGTACCGTGAGCGCTTGGAGACCGAGCTCAAGGTCATCCGCGACATGCAGTTCCCCGGCTACTTCCTGATCGTCCAGGACTTCATCAACTGGTCCAAGGAGAACGGCGTACCGGTGGGGCCGGGCCGCGGGTCGGCGGCCGGGAGCCTCGTGGCCTACGCGCTGCGGATCACGAACATCGACCCCATCCCCTACGACCTGCTCTTCGAGCGGTTCCTGAACCCGGAGCGCGTGAGTCTGCCGGACATCGATGTGGACTTCTGTTTCGAGAACCGGGAGAAGGCGATTGCCTACGTGACCCGGAAATACGGCGCCGACAGGGTGGCCCAGATCACCACCTTCGGGAAGATGCTCGCCCGGGCCGTGATCCGTGACGTGGGGCGCGTGCTCGACCTGCCCTACGCCGAGGTGGACCGCATCGCCAAGCTCGTGCCCGCGGAGCTCAAGATCACGCTGAGGGACGCCCTGGAGAAGGAGCCCCGTCTCCGGGAGGCGGTGGAGCAGGACCAGCGGGTTGCAGAGCTCATCGAGCACGCCAAGCGCCTGGAGGGCCTCAACCGGCATGCCTCGACCCACGCGGCGGGGATCGTCATCGCCAACCGCCCCCTGGTGGACTACCTACCCGTCTACAGGGGCAAGAACGGCGAGGCCGTGACCCAGTTCGCCATGAAGAGCGTGGAGGATATCGGCCTCATCAAGTTCGACTTCCTGGGCCTGAAGACCCTCACCGTCATCCAGGACGCCTTGCGCCACATCAATTCCCGGCGGCCTGCCGGGGAGGCCCTCGACATCGACGCCGTACCCCTGGACGACCCGGCGGTCTACGAGCTTCTGTCCCGCGGCGAGACCACCGGGGTGTTCCAGTTGGAGAGCTCGGGGATGCGCGAGCTCATGGTCCAGCTCAAGCCCTCGGTCTTCGGGGACATCGTGGCTCTGGTGGCCCTGTACCGCCCCGGACCCATGCAAATGATCCCCGACTTCATCGGGCGCAAGCACGGGACCATCCCCATCGAGTACGAGCTGCCGCAACTGCAGCCGATCCTCAAGGACACCTACGGCGTCATCGTCTACCAGGAGCAGGTCATGCAGATCGCCCAGGTGCTGGCGGACTACAGCCTGGGCGAAGCCGACCTCCTGCGCCGGGCGATGGGCAAGAAGATCGCCGAAGAGATGGACAAGCAGAAGAACCGTTTCCTGGAGGGCGCAAAGCGGAAGGGCATCGATCCGGTCAAGGCCGACAGAATCTTCGAGCTCATGGCCAAGTTTGCGGAGTACGGCTTCAACAAGAGCCACGCGGCAGCCTACGCCCTCATCACCTACCAGACGGCCTACCTCAAGGCCCATCACCGGGTGGAGTTCCTGGCGGCGCTCCTCACGAACGACCGGGCCAACACGGACGACGTCGTGAAGGACATCGCGGAGTGCCGGGCCATGGGAGTGCCCGTGCTCCCGCCGGACGTGAACGAGTCGGGGATCCACTTCACGGTGGTGGGCGGTACCTCGGGGGGCAGCGAGCGGGCCGAGGCGATCCGGTTTGGCCTCGCCGCCGTCAAGAACGTGGGGGAGAACGCGCTCCAGAGCGTGCTCGGTGCCCGGAAGAAGGACGGGCCCTTCCGGGGGTTGTTGGATTTCTGCGAGCGGGTGGACCTGCAGAAGGTCAACCGCAAGGTCATCGAGAGCCTCATCCGGTGCGGGGCCTTCGACTCCCTGGGGGGGAACCGGGCTCAGTACCTGGCCTACCTGGACCGGGCACTCGAGCGGGCGGCGGCCGCCCAGCGGGACCGCGCCCGCGGGCAGACCAACCTCTTCGACCTCCTGGCCGGGCCGGAGGAGGTGCCCGGGGTGTCGGCCGACGACCTCCCCGATCTGCCGCCGCTCCCGGCAGGCGAGGAGCTTCGGGCCGAGAAGGAGGTTCTGGGCATGTTCCTCTCCGGCCACCCCCTGGGGGAGTGGTCCGGGATCCTCCAGACCTACACGGACGGGAGCCTCCTGGGCATCGTCGAGCGGCCCGACAGGACAGTGGTCACGGTTGGCGGCGTGGTGGCGGCGCTGAAGGTGATCACCAACCGGGCCGGCAACCGGATGGCCTTCGTGACCCTGGAGGACACCGAGGGGACGCTCGAAGTCGTGGTTTTTGCCGAGGCTTTCGCGAAGGCCGAGTCTCTCCTCCACTCCGAGACCCCTCTCATCGTCCGGGGAGTCCTGGAGAGGTCGGAAGACACCGGGAAGATCCTCGCCGAAGAGATCCTCCCGGTCTCCGAGGCGCCGGAGCGCCTCACCCAGGCCGTGCACATCCACCTCAACGCGGGGCTCCACGGCAGAGGGGACCTCCAAGCCCTCCGGCGCATCCTGGCCGCGCCGGAGCACCGCGGCTCGGCGGTGGGCTACGTGCACGTGCTCGTTCCCCAGAAGGCCGAGGCCGTCATCCGGCTGCCGGCGAGCCTCGGCCTCCGGGCCAGCACCGAGCTCCGGAAGGAGGTGGCGGGCCTCATGGGCACCGACGGCGCCATCACCTTCCACTAGCCGGAATGCCGGGCCGGTCGCTGGATGCCCGGGCACGTGCGAGCGCCGGCACTGCGGGGGCATCAAACCCCTTGACCCCCGTCGGAGCGGGTCTGTAGAATGCGCCACTTCTGAGCGCCGGAGAGGTGGCCGAGAGGCTGAAGGCGCTGGTTTGCTAAACCAGTGTAGGGGAAACTCTACCGGGGGTTCGAATCCCCCCCTCTCCGCCAATCGCTCCCCGAGCTCCCTGGTTTCGGCCCGGAGAGGTGACCGAGCTGGTCGAAGGTGCACGACTGGAAATCGTGTGTACCTCAAAAGGGTACCGGGGGTTCGAATCCCCCCCTCTCCGCCACACTACCCCTTGTAAGGAGACTGTCATGAAGATGCTCTGGCTGCCCGCCATCGCCCTAGCGGCCGCTCTGGCCCTCGGCGCGTGTTCCAAGAAGGAAGAACCCGCGCCCGCTGCCGCCCCGGCCGCCCCGACGGCGATGCCCCCCTCCCACCCCCCCATGGACGCCCAACCCGGGGCGATGGGGTTGGCAGGTCCCCGGGAGGTGGTGGTGCCCGAAGAGGTCAAGAACGCGTGGAAGGCCGTCGTGCTGAGCGTGGCGGACCTGGAGACCAACACCACCAAGGAGCTCACCATCGACATCGGGGAGGCCGTGACCGAAGGCAGCCTCGAGATCACGGTCGAGAGCTTTCTGCCGGCCTTCTCGATGACCGGCGGCGTCATCACCTCCGCCTCCAACGAGACGGTGAACCCCGCCGCCCGCCTGGTGGTGAAGGAGGACGGGGCGGAGCTCTTCGCCGGGTGGCTCTTCAGCCTCTACCCGGACGCCCACCCCTTCGAGCACGACCGCTACGAGCTCGTCCTCAAGGACTTCGTGGCCCGATAGGACAACGCGCGCGCCCGTAGCTCAGCTGGATAGAGTGACGGACTACGAATCCGTAGGTCGCAGGTTCGAATCCTGCCGGGCGCGCCAGTAGTTATGAGACTCCATCCTCGGCCATGTAGACGCCTTGTAGACAGGCAGGGTGTGGAAACAGGGTAAAGGAAGCACCTCGGCTTCCACAGTTCGGCCCCCTCGTGCGGCAAGGCTGCCCCCCCGGCCTGCCCGCTTGGGGGCCGATCTCTTTTTTTCGGGGTCTTCCGGGGAATGACGGGTTTCCGCACCCAGGGACGGCCGATCGATGACCGCACCCCCGTCGGGACCTGTGACCCCGCCAGGCGGGTTGGATGACCTGAAGGCTCGCAAGCGTCGGGTCGTCCGGCATCGGCCGCCGGAGTGGGCGGACCCACCCGGCCGTTTCCCGGATGAGCCTCTCATTTTCCCAACCAGGTTGCTTGTCCTGGTGATTTCCGGCCCTCTCCCTGCCCCAAGGTCCACGCCGCAGACGAGCCCCGGAGGTCGCGTCCCAGCCTCACCCCCCCCGTTTCCTGGCGTCTCCTCTGTTGGCCGCGCCCGCGCCTTGACACGACGGAGACGGCTCCGTAGCGTACGGGGGCGACGCAGGCAAGGGCGCGGCGGGGCTGCGCCGTGCACAAGAGAGAGATGACGGGAGGATCCCATGGCGAACGAGACCAAACCCATCACCGTGGTCACGCTGGACAGCGAGGAGGCCTACTTCCGGAAACGGGAGCAGGAGAAGATCCGGGCGCTTCGCGAGAAGACCGACAAGGAGGCGGGGGAAGCCTATGCCGAAGAGCACCGCAACCACTGCTTCCGGTGCGGCACCCCGACCCTCGTGGAGGTGGATCAGGGCAAGGTGACGGTGGACGTGTGCGTCAACGAGGGGTGCGGAGCGGTGCACCTGGACGCTGGGGAGCTCGACCTTCTCCTCGCCGACCAGACCGTCGTCAAGCGGATCCGCAACGCGGTCTTCGCGTGTTTCAAGTAGGCCGCCGCCGGGCGGGGAAGCCGACGGCGGACAGGGGACCGGGGGGGACGGAGGCGAGGGTGTGGAGATCGGTGAGATGATCGGCGGACGAGCGAGGGTTCGCTCGTTCCTTTGGGTGGTGCTCGCGGCCGCTGCGGCCGCGGCACTCCTGTCCCCCGCCGTGGCGGGCGCCCGCGATGATCGCGATCGGGTCCGATTCTACGGCTGGGTGGAGTCGATGCCGGAGGGCCTCCACGGCACCTGGGTGATCGGGGGGCGTCAGGTCGTGACGGGCCCCGGAACCCGGTTCGACCAGACCGACGGTCCCCTGGTGGTCGGGGGCTGTGCCAAGGTCGACGTCCGCGGCGGCGCGGTGCACGAGATCGACAGCGAGCCCCCGGAGGACTGCCGCTGACGACCCAACGCGGAACTGCGCTTCCGGTAGCCCGGAAGGGCGGGTTCCGGCGCAGAACGGCGCACCCGGGTGGTGCAGCGCGGAGCCGAGGGGGCGCTTGAAACCCCCGGGTCCGTCCGCTATCATCGCGCTTCCGCGCCTCCCCGGACGAGGAGCCTCCCCTGGATCTCTGTGTGCTCGCCAGCGGCAGCAAGGGCAACTCCGTGTACGTGGGGAGCCGGGGCCGGGGGGTGCTCGTGGACGCGGGCCTGCCGGGCCGGCGCCTGGAGGAGCGCCTGGCCGGGGCGGGGCTGGCGCCCCGGCAGGTGGGGGCCGTAGTGGTCACCCACGGCCACCGGGATCACTTCTCGGGGGTGGGGGTGTGGGCGCGCCGGTACCGGGTGCCCGTGTACATGACCGAGGCGTGTCGGCGCTTGGCGCCCGCCGTGCTGGGTCCCCGGGGCCTCCAGGGAGTGGAGGTGAGGGTGTTCGAGCCGGGGGTGCCCTTTCGGGTGGAGGAGCTGGAACTGCGCCCCGTCTCGACGAGCCACGATGCCCCGGAGTCGGTGGGGTTTCGCATCGGCGACGGGGCCGCCGTGCTCGGCTTCGCCACGGACCTGGGCTCCGCCTCCCATCTGGTGCGGCACGCGCTGGCGGGGGCCGACCTGCTGTACCTGGAGGCGAACCACGACGAGGACCTGCTGTGGAACGGACCGTACCCCTGGTTCCTGAAACAGCGCATCCGGTCCCGTCACGGCCACCTCTCGAACGGCTGCTGCGCGGAGTTGCTGGGGGGTTTGGTGCACCCGGGGCTCCGCACGGTGGTCCTGGGGCACCTCTCGGAGACGAACAACGAACCTCGGCTCGCCTTCGCGGCCGCCCGGGGCGCCCTGGATCGGGCCGGGACAGGAGAGGACGTCACCCTGCTCGTGGCCCGTCAGGATCGGCCGGGGCGGGTGGTGGCGGCGTGAGCGACCCCGGGCCGTCGCCTCGGCCCCGGCCCGACCGCCCCCCGTGCGGCCACGACCTCCCCGAACGGACGGGCGACGGCACACCACCGACCACCGCACCCCGAACATCGAACCCGGAACCTTGAACCCGGAACAGGGACGGACCCCATGATCGCCCGCTACTCCCGGCCGGAGATGGCCGCCGTCTGGACCGACGAGAACCGGTACCGCAAGTGGCTCGCGGTGGAGCTCTACGCCTGCGAGGCGTGGAACCGCCTGGGGCAGATCCCCGACGCCTCCCTGGAGACGATCCGTGCCCGTGCCGCCTTCGACGTGAAGCGGGTGGAGGAGATCGAGGGCGAGGTCCGCCACGACGTGATCGCGTTCCTCACGAACGTGGCCGAGCACGTGGGACCCGACTCCCGCTACATCCACATGGGCCTGACCTCCTCGGACGTTCTCGACACGTCCCTGGCCATGCTCCTCACGGAGGCCAGCGATCTGCTCATCGCCCAGGTGGGGGAGCTCCTGGAGGTGCTCGAGGGCCGGGCCCGGGAATTCCGGATGACCCCCCAGATGGGGCGCTCCCACGGCATCCACGCCGAGCCCATCACCTTCGGCCTGAAGCTCGCCCAGTGGTACGACGAGATGCGCCGGAACCTGGACCGCCTCGAGCGGGCCCGCCGGACGATTGCAGTCGGGAAGGTCTCCGGGGCGGTGGGCACCTTCGCCAACGTGGACCCCTTCGTGGAGGAACACGTGTGCGCCCGCGCCGGCCTCACCCCGGCCAAGGTCTCCACCCAGATCGTGTCCCGAGACCACCACGGGGAGTTCTTCTCCCAGCTCGCCCTGGTCGGCACCAGCATCGAGAAGTTCAGCGTGGAGATCCGCCACCTGCAGCGCACCGAGGTCCTCGAGGCCGAGGAGCGCTTCGCGAAGGGGCAGAAGGGGTCTTCGGCCATGCCCCACAAGCGAAACCCCATCGCCACCGAGAACCTCTCGGGGTGCGCGCGGCTCCTGCGCTCCTATGCCCAGGCGGCGCTGGAGGACGTGGTCCTGTGGCACGAGCGCGACATCTCCCACTCGAGCGTGGAGCGGGTGATCGCCCCCGACGCGACGATCCTCCTCCACTACATGCTCCACCGATTCACGGGGGTTGTCCGGAACCTCCTCGTCTACCCGGAGAACATGCAGCGCAACCTCGACCTCACCGGGGGGCTGATCCACAGCCAGCGGCTGCTGCTGAAGCTCGTGGAGAAGGGGGCGAGCCGCGAGGATGCGTATCGGCTCGTGCAGCGCAACGCGATGAAGGTGTGGGAAGAGGGGGCGGACTACAAGGCCCTGCTCCGGGCCGATCCGGAGGTGGCCGAGCGGCTCACGCCGGCCGAGATCGACGAGGCCTTCGACCTCGCCTACCACCTGAAGCACGTGGACACGATCTTCCGGAGGGTGTTCGGGGAGGTGTGAACGGTGGAGAGTAACGGGTGACGGGCACGGGCGGCACCGTCACGCGTCGCGGGGCGGCACGGGTCGCGCCCCGAGAGGGTTCCATGGCGCAGCGGGTCGAAGTGGGAATGAAGGGGCACCTGCGGGACCCCCGTGGGGAGGGCGTCGCCCGGGAGGTGCGGGAATTCCTGCACCTCCCCGTGGAGGAGGTCCGCACCCTCGACGTGTACACCTTGGACCTCGGCCTGTCCGCGCGGGAGGCGGAGGCCGCAGCGCGGGAGCCCCTCTCCGACCCCGTCATCCAGGAGACCTGGGTGGGGCCCCTGGCCCTGCGGCTGTACCCGAGCTTCCACTGGGCCGTGGAGGTGGGTTTCCTTCCGGGGGTCACCGACAACGTCGGCCGCACCGCAAAGGAAGCCGTGGCGGACTTCCTGGACCGGGAGCTCCCCCACGAGCACCAGGTGTACACCTCGGTGCAGTACCTTCTCTGGGGCGAAGCCCTAACCCGGCGCGACATGGACGCCATCGTCGGGGGGCTCCTGGCCAATCCGCTGATTCAGCACGCCGAGGTCCTCTCCCGGGAGGAGCTCGGGGCCCAAGGAGGGTTTCCCGTGCGGGTTCCCCGGGTGCTCGGCGCGGCCGAGGCCCGGGTCGAGGGGGTGGACCTGGAGGTGTCCGAGGCCGAGCTCCTGCGCTTGTCCCGGGAGCGGCTCCTGGCACTGAGCCTGGACGAGCTCGAGGCCATCCGGCGCCACTACCGGGACGACGGGGTGAGGGCGAAACGGGCGGCGCTGGGGCTGCCCGCGTGCCCCACCGACGTCGAGCTCGAGTGCCTGGCCCAGACCTGGTCCGAGCACTGCAAGCACAAGATCTTCAACGCCACCATCCACTACGACGACGGCTCGGGCGAGACCCGCACCGTGCAGAGCCTCTTCAAGACCTACATCGTGGGGGCCACCGAGCGTGTGCGCAGGGGTCTCGGCGCGGCGGACTACTGCCTCTCGGTCTTCGTGGACAACGCCGGGGTCATCGCCTTCGACGGAGACTGGTCCCTGTGCTTCAAGGTGGAGACCCACAACTCCCCTTCGGCCCTCGACCCCTACGGGGGGGCCCTCACGGGCATCGTGGGAGTGAATCGCGATCCCATGGGCACGGGGATGGGGGCCCAGCTCATCTTCAACGTGGACACCTTCTGCTTCGCCGACCCCTTCTACGAGCGTCCGCTCCCCCCGAGGCTCCTCCACCCGCGGAGGATCTACGAGGGGGTGGTCCGGGGGGTCGAGCACGGCGGCAACAAGAGCGGCATCCCCACGGTCAACGGGGCGGTCGTCTTCGATGACCGTTTCCTCGGCAAGCCCCTGGTCTACTGCGGCACCGCCGGCATCATCCCTCGCCAGGTGGCGGGGAAGCCGGGGCACGAGAAGGCGGCGCAGCCCGGGGATCGCATCGTGATGGCCGGGGGTCGCATCGGGAAGGACGGCATCCACGGGGCCACCTTCTCCTCGGAGGAGCTCCACGAGGGGAGTCCGGCAACGGCGGTGCAACTCGGGGACCCCATCACCCAGAAGCGGCTGTACGACTTCCTCCTGCTGGCCCGCGACCGGGGCCTCTACCGCTCCATCACCGACAACGGCGCGGGGGGTCTGTCCTCGAGCATCGGGGAGATGGCGGAGCAGTCGGGAGGGGCCGTGGTGGACCTGGACCGGGCGCCCCTGAAGTACGCCGGTCTGCACCCCTGGGAGATCCTCGTGTCGGAGTCCCAGGAGCGCATGTCGCTGGCCGTGCCCCGGGAGTCCCTGGAGGCATTGCTGGCGCTGGCCCGGGAGATGCGGGTGGAGGCCACCGATGTGGGAGAGTTCAGCGCCGCCGGCGTCTTCGAGGCGCGGTACGGAGGACGGGTCGTAGCCCACCTGCCCCTGGCGTTCCTCCACGACGGCGTGCCGACGATGGAGCTGCGGGCTCGCTGGGAGAAGCCGGTTCACGAGGAACCCGATTTCCCGTGTCCGACGGATCTGACGGCAGGGCTCCTGGGGCTCCTGGGGCGTCTCAACGTCTGCTCCAAGGAGGCCATCGTCCGGCGGTACGACCACGAGGTGCAGGGCGGCAGCGTGGTGAAGCCGTTCGTCGGCCTGTGGAACGACGGCCCTTCGGACGCCGCGGTGGTGCGCCCCCTCCTGGACCGCTTCTCCGGGGTGGTGACCGCCAACGGAATCTGCCCGCGGTACAGCGACGTGGACACCTACTGGATGGCGGCCGCGGCCGTTGACGAAGCCGTTCGCAACGCCCTGTGCGTGGGAGCGACCCTGGAGCACTTGGCCGGGCTCGACAACTTCTGCTGGTGCGACCCGGTCCAGAGCGAGCGCACGCCCGATGGAGAGTACAAGCTGGCGCAGCTCGTGCGGGCCAACGAGGCCCTCTACGACGTCACGGTGGCCTACGGGGTGCCGCTGATCTCGGGCAAGGACTCCATGAAGAACGACTACCACGTGGGGGAAACCAAGATCTCGATCCCCCCGACGCTGCTCTTCAGCGTGATCGGCCGGGTGGAGGACGTGCGCCGGTGCGTCACGATGGACGTGAAGCGGGCCGGTGACCTGGTGTACGTGCTCGGAACGACCCGGCCCGAGTTGGGCGGGTCCGAGTACTGGGCCGCCCGGGGGTTCGTGGGGAACGGCGTACCTCAGGTCCGGGTGGACGAGAGCCTGCTCCTCTACCGGGCCCTGGAGGAGGCCATCCGGCGGGGCCTCGTCGCCTCTTGCCACGACTGCTCGGATGGGGGCCTGGGGGTCGCCCTCGCCGAGACCGCGTTCGCCGGCGGGCTCGGCCTGACGGCCGAGTTGGAGCGGGCGCCGCGGGATGGGGTGAGACGCGACGACGAGCTCCTCTTCTCCGAGTCCCAGGGCCGGTTCGTGACCACCGTACGGGCAGAGGACGCCGGAGCCTTCGAGGAGGTCTTCCGGGGGAGGCCGGTGGCGCGGGTCGGTGAAGTGACCCAAGAGCCGGTGCTGCGGCTCTTGGGTTTGGCCGGCCGGGAGGTCGTGCGCGCGCCGTTGGGAGACCTCCGGGAAGCCTGGCAGAAGCCCCTGGCGGAGATTTGACGGGTGCCGCCGGGTGCCGGGCACAGCACAGTGGCGAAAGGGGCAGGCATCCCGCCCCCTGGGTCGAGCCCCAGGCGTTCCGCGTCCAGCATCCAGCGTCCCGCGTCGAGCGGGACACAGCGAGGCAGAGTTTGATGAAGGCCGTGAAAGCCCTGGTTCTCACGGGGAACGGGGTCAACTGCGAGCGCGAGATGGCCCACGCGTGCCGCCTGGGGGGCGCCGAGGCGGACATCGTGCACCTTGCCGAGGTGTTTGCCGGTCGGGTCCTCCTCGAGGACTACCACTTCCTGAACTTCCCCGGGGGTTTCTCCGACGGGGACGATCTGGGCTCGGCCAAGGCCGGCGCCGTCCGCCTGAAGTACGGGAGGATCCGCGGAGACGGGCCCCGGAGGTTCCTGGAGGATCTGCTCCGTTTCGTGGCGGCCGGCAAGCTCGTCCTCGGGGTGTGCAACGGGTTCCAGCTCCTGGTGAAGCTGGGGCTGCTCCCGGGGCTCGACGGCCGGTACGTGGAGCAGACGGCGAGCCTCACCCACAACGACTCGGGCCGTTTCGAGGACCGGTGGGTTCACCTGCGAGTGGAGACCTCCGGCCCCTGCGTCTTCACCTGCGGGATCGAGAGGTTGTACATTCCCGTGCGCCACGGGGAAGGGAAGTTCGTGCCGGGGGACCACGAGGTGCTGCGCCGCGTCGAGCGGGGGGGCCTGGTGACCCTCCGGTACGCAGACGCCGAGGGCCAGCCGACCCAGCGCTACCCCGACAACCCCAACGGCAGCGTGGGGGCCGTCGCGGGCCTGTGCGACCCCACGGGGCGCATCTTTGGGCTGATGCCCCACCCCGAGGCCTTCCTCCACCGCACGAACCATCCCCGGTGGACCCGGGAAGACCTGCCGGATGAGGGGCAGGGGGTGGCCCTCTTCCGGAACGCGGTGGAGTTCCTTCGCAGGGAAGTCGTGTGAACCGGGGGACGACCGCCATTGGGCCGTCGGGTACGGTATCGGGGCGACAGCGGGAGCCGGCATGATCGACAGATGGCACGACGAGTGCGGCGTCTTCGGGATCTACAACAACGCGGAGGCCTCCAACCTGGCGTACTTGGGCCTGCACGCCCTCCAGCACCGGGGGCAGGAGAGCGCCGGCATCGTCACCTCCGACGAAACCATCATGCGTACGCACCTGGGTATGGGGTTGGTCCAGGAAATCTTCGATGAGAGCATCCTCGCGAAGCTCCCCGGCACCCACGCCATCGGCCACGTGCGCTACTCCACCACCGGGTCGAGCGTGGTCAAGAACGCCCAGCCCTTCTATGCGGACACGGTCCACGGCCCCATCGCCATCGCCCACAACGGCAACCTGGTCAACGCCGGGGCCTTGCGCCGCAGCCTGGAGGCGCGGGGAAGCATCTTCCAGACCACGAACGACACCGAGGTGATCGCTCACCTCTATGCCAGGAGCCAGAAGGAGAAACTCCTCGACCGGTTGGTGGACGCCCTCCGGCAGGTGCAGGGCGCCTACAGCCTGGTGGTCCTCGTGGAGAAGCGTCTGATCGCGGTCCGGGACCCCTTCGGCTTCCGTCCCCTGGTGCTGGGGAAGCTGAAGGACTCCTTCGTCGTGACCTCCGAGACCTGCGCGCTGGATCTGATCGAAGGAGAGTATATCCGAGAGGTGGAGCCCGGCGAGGTCATCATGATCAGCGGGGAAAAGGGCCTCCAGAGCTCCCGCCCGCTCGCGCCGGCCCCCCCGCGTCAGTGCATCTTCGAGCACATCTACTTCGCCCGACCCGACTCGGAGATCTTCGGGCAGCCCGTCTACGAGGTGCGCAAGGCGCTTGGCCGGGAGCTGGCTCGGGAGCACCCGGTGGAAGCGGACGTCGTGGTGCCGGTGCCGGACTCGGGCATGGTCGCGGCCCTGGGGTACGCGGAAGAGTCCGGTATCCCCTTCGCCCTGGGGCTCATCCGGAACCACTACGTGGGCCGCACCTTCATCGAGCCCGAGCAGTCCATCCGTCACTTCGGGGTCAAGCTCAAGCTCAACGCCGTCCGGTATGTCCTTCGGGGGAAGCGGGTGGTCGTGTTGGACGACTCCATCGTTCGCGGCACGACGAGCCGGAAGATCGTGAAGATGATCCGGGAGGCCGGGGCGAGGGAAGTGCACATGCGGGTTTCGTCTCCGCCCACCTGTTACCCGTGCTTCTTCGGGATCGACACCCCCACCCGGAAGGAGCTCATCGGGTCCAGCCACGCCGTGGGCGAGATCGCGCGCTTCCTCACTGCCGACACCCTGGGGTACCTCAGCCGGCAGGGCCTGGAGCGGGCCACGAGCTACGGGCCCTACGTGTACTGCGACGCCTGCTTCACCGGCAACTACCCGATTCGCCCGGACCGGCCGGAGGGCACCCAGCTCGGGCTGTTCTGACCGAGCGCGGGCCGCGGTTCCTCTCGGGGCGGCATCCGGCCGCACGGATCACAGGAGTGCGCAATGGACGGGACGATCGAGCGGATGAGGGGAGAGCTCCTGGGTCTCCTCCGGGAGAAGTCCTACCAGGAGAGGCCGGTGACCCTCGCCTCCGGCCGGCGGAGCACTTTCTACGTGGACGGGAAGCAGACGGCCCTCCATCCCCGGGGGGCCTACCTGATCGGGCGGCTCTTCTGGGAGCGCCTGGGGGTCTTCGGCCCGGTGGACGCCGTGGGCGGGCCGACCCTGGGGGCGGATCCCCTGGCCACGGCCACGAGCCTGGTGTCGGGCCTCTTGGGCGAGGGGGTGCCTGCCTTCATTGTGCGCAAGGAGCCCAAGGGCCACGGCACCAAGAGCTGGATCGAGGGAAAGGGGAACCTCATCCCCGGGGGGAGGGCGGTCGTGCTCGAGGACGTGGTCACCACGGGGGGCTCCAGCCTTGTGGCCGTCGAGAAGGTGGAGTCGGAGGGGTACCGGGTCCTGGGCGTCCTGGCCCTGGTGGACCGCCAGGAAGGGGGGAGGGAGGCCTTGGAGGCAAAGGGGTACCGGTTCGAGGCCCTGTTCACCAAGGCGGAAGTGCGGGGCCGCACGGGCGGGGAGGATCTCCAGTGACCCGACGGCCCCGGCTCCTGGCAGGCGGGCTGCTCCTGGCTGCCGCAACCGCGGTGGCCGCGCTGACCACCCTGCAGGGCTGCGGGTCCGCCGCCCGGGAGGTCCAGCTCACTCGGGGGTTCGCGTCCGCGGCGACCCCCTACGGGGCCCTGCTGCCGCGCCACACCCGCGCGGGGGAGCTCTACGATCGGCTCGACACCGTAGCCAAGGCGTGGGCCACCTGGCGGTCCCCGGAGCTGCGGGCAGCCCTTGCCGAGACGAGCGTTGCCGCCTACCGGCTCGAGGGCGAGGCAGCGGAGGCCCTGCGTCGCCGGGAGACGCAGGAGTCCCGGAACGTGCGGGAGGTCCACCTGGCCCTGTACACCCCCAAGGCCCAGTGGAACGACCTGGAGTCCCCCCAGACCCTGTGGCGGGTGTTCCTGGAGCTCGAGACGGGCGAGCGCCGGGACCCCCTGCGGGTGACACACCTGGTCAAGACCGACAAGAGTGCGGTGGAATACCCGTACGTGACCCGCTGGACGCGTGAGTACTCCCTGGTCTTCCCCGTGCTGGCCGGTGAGGACCTCGGCGCTCCGCCCACCCTCGTGCTGGCCGGCCCCCTCGGCACCCTGACCCTTCCGTTCTGAGGTTCCCCCGCGCCCCGCTCTCCCCCGATGCGGGAGGACTAGGGACCCGAGATTCACCGGATGTTCGGGCGGAGCCGGGGAGCCTTGGAGCGCAGCCCCGTGCCGCCTCGACCGACCCGCGGAGCCCGACGCAAACGGGTGAAGCCCGGCGCACCGGGGCCTGCGGGACACCCCTCGGAATTGTCGCGGATTGCGGGGCCGAGCGGAGAGGCTCCCCGGCTCCGAGCACGTGTCAGACGGGGGATCCGTGAGCCGCGACGCTCTGGACTCCTTCCCCCGTTCGGGATATACACCTAACGAGGCTCCGCCTCAGACCGTCGAGGCGTGGGTTTCAGAAACATAGAGGG
>JAWSUI010000032.1:0-45069 GCA_033551855.1 Deferrisomatales bacterium | reverse complement strand
TCTATTTATGAAACATCTAGATCTTTACACCGAACAGGGCACAGAAGTGTGGTGATCAGGAGGCGAGAGTGGTGAAGACGGGACCTTGGCAGGTCGGAACCGCCGCGCTCGTCGTCACGGCGTGGTTCACCCTCTCTGGGACAGGCGGCGCTCAAGGTCCCCTGGCGCCGCCGCCTGCTGTCGGCGTCGATCTGCCCCGAAGCGGAGGAGAGTGCGCCGAACGGCAGGAAAGAGCGCTCCTGGCTCCGCAGGGCTGCGCCCAGGGGCCCGCGACCCTGCCGACCTGGCTTGGTCTCGGTCCCGATCTTGGGAACAACGGAGGGGCGTCCTTGGCTCAGGAACGTGCCCGAGACGTCTCGGGTCGGCTGCGGTCGCCGGAGTACCTCGAACGGCTGGAGGCCGAGAAAGAGCGGCTGCATCGGGAGGTATTCGGGCAGGTACTGGAGGCCTTCCCGGAAGCCTCGGGGTCGGGAGGTTCGCCGTCCGGGGGGCTGCCCCCGACCGATCGCATCTTCCTGTTCATCTCCAAGAGCATTCCCCTGGAGACCCTGCGGAACTACGCGCGGGACGTCGCCGAGATAGGCGACCCGAGGATTGTCATGGTTCTGCGCGGGTTCGTCGGCGGCATGAAGCACGTCCTCCCCACCCGACGCTTCGTCCTGAACGTCCTCGGGAAGGATCTCGCCTGCGATCCCGACGCCCAGAGCGACTGTGAGGTCTATCCTGCGAGCTTGGTGATCGATCCCCTGCTGTTTCGGCGATACGACGTGCAGGAGGTCCCCGCGGTGGTCTACGCCCTGGGCGTGGAAAGCACGCCGCTTGGCGGGGCCCACGGGCTACTGATGGAAACCGAGCGATTCTGGCGTCTCTCCGGAGACGCCGGGCTGAATGCACTCCTCCGGCGGATCAATCAGGATGCCAAGAGCCTAGCCCTGACCGCGATGATTGCCTCGAGCCCCTGAAGAGCGGATGCCCTTGGAACTCGCCGCGGAGGTGCCCTCCTTGTGGGGTGTTGCACGAGCATCCCAAGTGGCGACCGGAGGTGGTGCGGATCGCTACCACCGTGCCTTGCCCGTCCGTCAGGCGTTGCGATCGTCCGGTTCTTTATCACCCGCGAGATCGGGGCGGAAGGGCCATGTGATGTGGAGTCGTGACCCGTCTCCGTACTCTCGATAAATCCGAACCCACCCCGCCGCCAAATCTCCGCTGGTCTCCCCTCGGGTACCGATCTCCGCATTGGCGATCTGCTCCATGACCTGCCACTCTTCCTCCGCAGGGATGGTCCCTTCCCGAAAGTGATCTGCGATGCGGTCCACGACCTTCTGCGCCTGCGATCTCTTGCGCACGCTGGCCTCCGGCAGCGACGGGAATTGATCCCGCGCCGACTAGCGGTTCTCGTCGCGCAAAAACACCAATCCGTAAACGTAGGACCCTCGACGGATCGCCGACACGCGAAGAGGCAGCCGAGGAAGGTGTCCAGTGGCACTCGTCTCCCACCAGCCCTGGTCCTCGCTGGCCTCGGCCGTATCGCCGTCCGCTCCCTCCTCGAACAACCGGGTGAGCACGGAGCCCGGCGGAACCCTCATGTTCTTGCGAATCTTCAGGGGGTTGTCCTCGCCGTGGAGGATCACGTTCACGGCCCGAAGCCGTGGCTGAGGGAGTTCCGCCAGCGACCGGGCGAACATCTCCCGCTGGGAGCTGCGAAGTTGCCGCCGCTCCGCCTTCTTGTACTCCAGTTGGACGACCAAGAGCCCCACCGGCTCGGGCCATCGAGAGGTGGCGGCGAATGCTGCGGAGAGGAGACTCGCATCGGGCGCGACCTGGGACCGCGCCGACTCGATCGCCCGGAAGTTCAACCCACCGTGCGCCTCGATCGTCTGCTGGAGCACCGGATCGAAGATGGGCCCGTAGAAGGCCAGGATGCCTGCGATGGCGTCCACTACGGACTCCACGGGGTCCTTCCGGATCTCGTCGCGCGAAGGAGTTGCACGGAACTTGAAGGACTGCTGCGGAGGATCGACCAGGAGATGGGCGAGTTCGTGCCAGGCGGTGAAGTAGGCGCGCGGCGTCTGTTCGTCTCGCGCGTCGACGATAGCGAGGTACCGGTGCTCCCCGGGGTGGGGGTTGGGGTGGCGGAGGAGAAGCCCCTCGGTCTTCTTCTTGAGGAACTCGTCATCGAGGAGCGCGTCGAGCGAGCGGTAGTAGTCGCCAAACTCCTCGGCCACCCGGGCCACGTCGGCATCGGTTCGCAGGAACTCGATGCTCACCGAGAGCCGGTCCGCCACCAGGTGTCGGAGGGTTTCGAGCGATTCGACGCCGAACCCCGACCCCTCGATAAAGCTTCGCACCTTGTCGAGGGCAAACTGCTTGAGCGCAGCGACGGGGTCCCCCCTCGTTCTCAGCCCGAGTTGACGGGCCAGGGCGAGGACCCGAGGATCAGTCCCCAGACTCCCCACGGAACAACCTCCTGTGGAAATCGATCCAATCCTCTTTGGTCCAACTCTTCGCCGCGTGCGGACGGCTGGACGTCCCGCCCCGGCGTGCGATCACGGCGTTCACGGTCTCGGCCATCTCCGCGGTGATGGCGTAGGACCAGCCCTCCTCCTCGGCGGCCTCGGCTAACTCGGGAGGGATCACAAGAGGCTGCCTCACCCCCTCCGTCTCCTGCTGTTCGCCTTTCATGAGGTAGTCGAGCGATGAGCGAAGCGCGTTCGCGATCCGCAAGATCAGGTCTGCCCCGGCCTTTCGCTTGTCGTTCTCGATCTCGCTGAGGAAGGGCACGCTGACGCTGGCCCGCTCCGCCAGCTGCCTTTGCGTCCAGCCCCTCCGATCACGAAGCATGGCGATGCGGCGTCCCAGCGTGGGTGGCATCTCGGTCATCAACGGCCCTTGACTCTTCTCCCCCAGTTGAAGTATATAGCCTTTAGTTGAAGTCACCATTCTACATGAGTTGAATTGTAGGAAACCCGTCTCCATGGCGCAAGAGAAAACCTCGTCCGAGTATACAGAATCGAACGCCGGCGCCGACGTACACGCGTTCCAGATCCTCTCCCTCGACGGGGGTGGGATCAAGGGACTGTTCTCGGCGGCGCTGCTCGCCAAGTTGGAGGAGGATCTCGGGACCAACCTCGTCGATCACTTCGATCTCGTGGTCGGCACGTCGACGGGTGGGATCATTGCCCTCGGGCTCGGTCTCGGCCTGTCCCCGAAGGAGATCGTCGAGTTCTACCTCCGGGAGGGCGCCAAGATCTTCCGGCCGGGACTCCTGCGGGGGCTTCGGCGGGTGGTCCGGTCCAAGTACTCCTCTGCTCCTTTGCGGCACGCGCTCCGCGAGTGTTTGGGCGACCGGCTCCTCGGCGAGAGCCGAAAGCGCTTGGTGATCCCGGCGTACAACCTCGGTTCCGACGACCTCTACAACTTCAAGACGGCCCATCACCCGCGCTTCAAGAGGGACTTCCGGGTTCCCGCCTGGCAGGTGGCCCTCGCCACCAGCGCGGCACCCACGTATCTGCCGGCGTGCCGGGAGGTGGACTCCCACCGCTTGATCGACGGCGGCATGTGGGCCAACAACCCGACGATGGTCGGCCTTGTGGAGGCCCTGAGCTATCTGGCGGTGCCCAAGGAGAGGATCTCCATCCTGAGCCTGGGCACCTCCTACGCGGTGACCCAGCGGAAGGGCCGGCTGGACGAGGGCGGGTGCCTCAGCTGGGGCAGCCACGCGATCGATGTCGCGTTCCGGGGGCAGAGCAAGGGGGCCATCTCCCAGGCCGGCCTCCTGCTAGGCAAGGACCGTGTGGTGAGGATCGACCCGGCCGTCCCCGACGGGCTCTTCGACCTCGACAAGCCGGCCGCGGCGGCGGATCTCCTGTCCCACGCGGCCCACGAAAGCCGGTCCTACTCGCCCCTCGTCGAGGCCGGCTTCCTGAGTCACCGGGCACCAGAGTTTGTACCTTTTCATCGAACTTGAGGAGTCGCGATGCTTACGGAAGCCCAGCAGCAGTTCGGCCTGATCCTGGAGTCTCTGTCCGACGCACTCGACGTGCCGCCGTCCCGATACGAGGAGGCCGAGGAGCATTACAAGGCCGTGACCGACTGGTTGGGAGCGGAGGGGTCGGCCCTCGCCCCGTACGACCCGGACCTCTATCCCCAGGGTTCGTTTCGGCTCGGGACGGCGATCAAGCCCGTCACGGAGCACGACGAGTACGATGTGGACCTGGTCTGCCAGCTCGCCCTGGGCCGAGACGAGGTCGAGCCCAAGGACCTGAAGAGGATGGTCGGGGAGCGCCTTCGCGCGAGCGAGGTCTACAAGCGCATGCTCCGAGAGGGGAAGCGCTGCTGGACCCTCGACTACGCCGATGGGGCCAAGTTTCACCTGGACATCCTCCCGGCGATCCCCGACCTGGATGGCGCGCCAGAGAGCATCCTCATCACCGACGCCGCGCTTCGCGACTGGCAGCACAGCAACCCCCGCGGGTACGGCGAGTGGTTCAAGGCCCGGATGGAAGTGGTCTTCCTGGAGAAGCGCGCCGCGCTCGCGGAGTCGCTCCGGGCGAGCGTGGAGGAGATCCCGGACTACAAGGTGCGCACCCCCCTGCAGCGCGCCGTCCAGATTCTCAGGCGCCACCGGGACATTGCCTTCGAGAAGGACCCCGACGGAAAGCCCGCCTCGATCATCATCACCACCCTGGCCGCCTGGGCCTATGGGAACGAAGCCGATCTGTACGAGGCCCTGACCGACATCGCGGCTCGTATGGCCGGCCATCTGGAGGATCGGGAAGGCGTCGCCTGGCTGCCGAACCCCGTCAACCCTAAGGAGAACTTCTGTGACCGGTGGCGGGACCACCCGGAGCGGCACCTCAAGTTCCTCCGTTGGGTTCGCCAGGTGGGCCGAGACCTCGAAGCCACCCTTGCCGCCCGGGAAGAGGGGCTGCCCGAGGTCGCGAAGGGTCTGGAGCGCCTGTTCGGGGCGCGCCCGGTGAACGAGGCCTTCGAACGATTCGGGGACCAGCTCCACGAAACCCGAAAGGCGGGTTCGCTCCGGATGGCCTCTAGAACGGGCACCCTCGGGGTCACCGGCGCCACGACCGTCCTGGCCCACAGCTTCTTCGGCGGCGATGAGGAAGAGGCCCCTTAGCACCGCCTTGCAGGCGGCGAGGCTCCTGCAGGCGTTCCCGGGGTCTCGGGTGTCGAACCCGGGCGGGACCGGTCTCGTCTGGAGAGGCACGCTCCAGCCACACCCGTTGAGCCGGGCCTACGAGGTGGAGCTTCGCTACACCCTCGAGCAGCCCCCGGAGGTGCGCGTTCTGCACCCCAAGCTCCAGTGGCGGGACGGGGAACCGCCGGAGCACCTCTACGAGAAGGAGCGACTCTGTCTCTACGATCCCCGGGAGCAGCCTTGGGACCGGTGCCTCTTCCTCGCGGACACCATCGTCCCCTGGACCTCCGAGTGGCTATTCCACTACGAAATCTGGCTGGCGACAGGGACGTGGCGAGGCGGAGGAAGGCACCCGGAGCCCGGCGATTCGGAAAAGCGGCGCCGGAGAGCAACCCGAACCGGAGGTACGGAAGATGAATCGAGCACGAAGTCTGGGGCTGGTGGTGACGGGCGTACTGCTGGTGGCGGCCTGCGCCCAGGTGCCGCGGCAGACGGTCACACTCTCCGCGACGGTGGGCCGGGACGTGGCCGAGATGCAGCGCGCCCACCGGGAGCTTGCAGCGCTCCTCTTCGCAAGGATGAAGGGCGACGTGAACGCCTTCGTAGACGACGTCTTCGCCCCGGCCCAGATCGAGCAGACGCTTGCCAAGCACAAGGGGCTCCTGGTCCAGGTCATTGAGGATGGGACGCGCCCCGACCCGACCGGAGAGGCCCAGAAGACCATGGTTTCCGTGTTCCAAGTCTACCTGGAAGAGCTCCGGGCCAATGTCGAGGGCTATCGACGCAAGCTCCTGACACCACTGGAGGAGCAGGAGCGAGACCTCTTGGCATCGATCGACGAGGGCTACGGGCGCATCCATTACGCAAACTCCATCGTCACAGGGCATCTCGCCTCGGTTGTCCAGATCCAGGACACACAGGACGAACTCCTACGCAAGGCGAACCTGGAGGGGTTGCGCATGACAGTGAGTGAGCGGATTGCGGGAGCCTCCGAGGATTTGGCGAAGATCGTGGACAAGGCCAGGAAGGGCGAGGAGAAACTGGACGACGCGGGCCGAAAGATCGAGGAGGTCGTGGGGCGGGTGAAGGAGATCGCTCGCTGACCGCCCGTCGTTGGCTACCAGAAGTTTCGAGCATCGTACTGGACACGAGCCCAGAGGAGCATCCCATGAGCAAGATCGATATCGACAAGTGGCGCAAAGACCTTCGCGGAGACTTGAAGAAGGGCGAAGAGGCCTTCGACGTGCAGCATGAGGAGGAGATCCGGCGGCTCACTGGCCTCGCGTTGGCGGACCTTGAGCGGATCACCCCGAAGGTGTCCGAGAAGGAGGCCTATGACGCGCTGGTCGCCGTGGTCACGGAGGCCCGGGATACGAATCTCAGCCAGGCGACGCTGAAGTCTCGGATAGAGGAGTTGGGAGGGGCCGCGGTGAGGATCGCCAAACGGGTAGAGTCCCTGGCGAGGATCCTCGTCTAGGGCCAGCCCCACGATGCGCCGCTATCCGCCTCTCGTCGCCGCTGTCCTTTTGGCCCTGCTCCACGCAGCGCCGCCCTGCTGGGTGTCGTCCGTCGAGGTGACGACCCGGGCCAACCCCCGGTCGGTCCCCTGTCCTAACGAGCAGAGCCCACAGGTCACCGACGATCCCAGGGGCCGGGGGGGGGGAAGAAGCAGTTCCAGGCGATTCACGAACGAAGTGGTTGATGTAGAAGCTCAAGCAAAAGGAGGACCAGCCGATGGCAGCCAATCCGACGCAAGATCTGAGAGACTAGGCGTTTCGGCGGGCAAGCGGAAAGTGCGAGTGCACGATAAGGGGGTGCGGCCACACGGGGCGATGTAGCGCCATGCTGAGGGGGGAGTGGGAGTTGCACCGCGTTACGGCGGGCGGTAGCTACACGCTGAGCAATGTAGTGGCCATGTGCCAGACATGCCACCGCAACACCCCAACGTACGGAATCGGAAAACGGTAGGGAGCAGGACGACGGTACGATCCCCCTGGGCATTCTCTCTGTCGACAACGTCGACAACGACAACGAACCCAGTGGAGCGAGGCCCAGTGGGCCCGGCCGACGGGCTTTTCGACAGATCTGGCGGACCTGCGGCACAATGCCGCAGAGGTGCTTGAGGGACTTCGGGCCACAGGCGGGCCGATTGTGATCACGCAGCGAGGCAGGGCAACTGCTATGGCGGGGCAACTGCCGTGATGCTCAGCGTCGAGGTCTTCGAGCGGGTCGAGCACGAGCGGGAGCTACTGCGGCTGCTGGCCCGGGGCGAGAAGGAGATTGCAGAGGGCCGAGGGCATGACTTGGAGGACGTTCTCGGGGAAGCAGACGCCCTGCTCGAACGAGAGCCGTGAAGGTCCGGCACACCGTCGGCTCGTGCGCAGTTCCTCTCTGCACTGGACTACATTCGGCGGGACGATCCCGCCGCGGCCGGCCAGGCGGATTCGCCAGAAGTCTGAGGAGGTGTTGCGGAGACTCGAGACGTTCCCGGAGTCCGGGCGAACGCTTCCCGAGTTCCCGGATCTTCCGTAACGGGAGGTGATCGGCTCACCGTACCGGTTCTTCTACCGCGTCAAAGGTGAGACCGTGTGGATCGTCGCCGTGTGGCACAGCGCGCAACTCCCGAAGGAACCGACGGGTTGAACTGCCGTTTTTTCATGACATACTCGCTCGCCAGGTGAGGTTGTCTTCGCCGAGAGGAAAGGGGGAAAGAGATGATGAGCCGAAAGACTGAACGAGTCCTGAAGAGGATCCTGTTCGGCATCATCGCGGCCATCGTGGCGGCCGGTTTCTACTTCGCCGGCCTCGCGGGGGGGATCGGTTTCGGCGGAATTGCTGCGTTGCTCCTCTGGTCCGTCTTCGTGGAGCGCACCCGGCGTTGCCCCTCTCAGGACGACTCCCTTGACATGGTGAGCCACCCCGTCTGGAAGCACTGGGAAGGCAACATCTGGCACAGGTGGGGATAAGCCCCAGCCTCAGGCCTGCTCTGCCGTCTCCGGCGCGCTCCTGCGCGGTCCGAACCCGTCGGAGTGGGCAGCGTACGCCCCTTTCGCCTCCAGGAGCTTGTCTTTCGGAAGGTGGAGGGTGAAGGCGTGGGTCATGCGGTACGCACCGGGATCGTCGACGCAGACGATCACGGTCCCGGTCGCGACCAGGTGGCCGAAGGCGTCCTCCGGGATCTCGATGATGAGGCTGTCCTTTACGCCAAGGTAGTAGCAGCTCCCCGGGGGGAAGACGTAGATCTCGATGTCCTCCTCCTGGAGCTTCCTGTACTCCCTCCGGAAGGCCTCCGGATCTCCACTCACGAAGACCTGGAACCCGGTCTCCACGAGAAGCGCGTTGTGTGCGAGCTGAAGGCAAGGCTCGCGGTCGGTCCGCTTGGGGCCCATTGTAGATCCTCCTCAGGTTACGGTGTTCCAAGGCCAGGCGGTAGGCCGCCCCGGATGGGCAGGTCGGCGGGACTGAACGAAGGTGCACCCGGTGAGCCACCGCCGATGGAGGCCGGGGAGCGACCGAGGAAGCGGCCCGTTCCCTGCGGTCCCAGGCGGCCTCCCAGGGTGACCTTCCCCATCATCCCCAGCGTTTCATCCGTCGACTTCCCCAGGATCGAGAAGAACGTGGCCGCGTCCCTTCCCCACCACTTGTCGATGTTTCCCGTAGTCAGCGACCCTTCGTGGGTCACGCCTGCGTGGAAGGTGTGCCGGTTGTCGAAGTCGTCGGAGACGGTGCCGATGCGGCTCTGGCGGAAGAGTTCGAACTGGGTGATCGGGGTGCGCTGAACTGTGGTGACGCCGGCCAGAGGGTCTCCCGTGGTCTCGGTGACGATCCGCTCCCGGTGCCCGGCCATGAGGTCGCCGGTTCGCGGGTGGCGGTACTCGACCCGGTGGCCGTCGAGGTCCGTGACCTCCCGGTAGTCCTGCTCCCGGCGGAAATCGCCAAGCTCCGATCGATCGCCTTTCTGGAACACGTCTCCTTCCACGTACTCGCCCCCCACCCGGGCCGAGTCGCCGATCCGGAAGTGGTCCCCCTCTACGTGGTCCGCGCCCTTCCGCGTCCGGGCGGCGTCCACTTCGGAGGTACTGACTCCGCGAGTGGTCTCCAGGAACGCCAGGTCGTAGTTCCTGTCGAGGACCCAACTCGCGCTCTCGCCGGCGGCCACCTGCTGGCTTCGGCCCTGGGCGCCGAGCATCTCGTTGAAGGCAGCGGCCATCTCGGGCGTCAGGGCGCCGTGCCCGAGCCGGTAGCCCATGGCCTGGAGCTCCTCCAGGGGGACGCCGAGCCGGTCGGCCATGGCCCGCTTCTCGCCTTCCTGGAGGATGTTCTGCTGGTTCCCGAAGAGCTGGGCAGCGGCGATCCGGTCTGGCCCCCACTTCCGATGGGTCAGGGCGTCGCCGGCCTGCCGGGCCGCACCGGCGCCGGCGCTGCGCTCCACGAGTTCGTCGTCGGTGAGTCCCAGCTCCCCCGCGGTCCGCGGCACGGCCTTGGCGCCGTAGAAGGAGCGCTGGGCCGCCAGCCGTCCCGTTCGCCGGCCGAACTCCCGATCGGAGACGTCCCGGCTGTCCCTCCAGGCGAAGTCGGACACGTCGCCTTCGTACGCGGTCTCGCCCTTCCGGCGGGCCCGCTCCGCCGCATCCGCGGGGGTGAGACCAAGGGTGCCCTCATGAGCAGTGGACGAGGCCGCGGCTTTGGCCTTGGCGTCCCGGTATCGGTCCGGTCCGCCGGCCGCCTGGACCCCGCGGATCTCTCCCCCGAGCCGGGCGGCGCCGATCGTCGCGCCCGAGCGCTCCAGCTCGACCCGGCCGCCGTGGAGGGGTCCCTCCACGTTCCGGGCTTCATGGTGGGCCACTCCCTCGATCGTGGAGCCCTGGGCCACGTGACGGCTACCGGCGCGGACCTCGTACCCTGTGTTCCCGAACCCGGCCGCCCGCCCCCCCACCGTCCCCGCGTGCATGCGCGTCCCGGTGAAGGAGGTCGCGAAGGCGTCCTCGGGCCCGTCGTACCCCAGGTTCGATCCCAGACCGGAGAAGCGGGCGTTGACCCCGGAGCCCACGACGTTGGTGAAGGTGTGCTTTCCTCCATTGTCCCAAGCCCGACTCGCGACGGCGGCGTGGCCCACCGTGTCCAGGGTGTGGGCCCGGCCCTCCGGGGTGAGGGCGGCCTGGCCGGCTGAGGCTCCCTGGTGCTGGACCGGCTGGATCAGGTGGGAGGCGAGCGTGGCCAGGGCGTGGCCCCCGAAGCCGACGAGAGTGCTCGCGATCACCGAGGCGAGGACCGCGCCGGTCATGCGGATGAGGCCGTAGAGGGCGAGCGTCTTGGTGGTGACGTCCGGGAAGTTGAGCCAGGTGGCGAGCCCGAGGCCGCTCTGGCGGACCATCTCGAAGTACTGGTCGGCGTACTCGAGGGCGAAGCTGTGGGCCACGGCGTCGGTCACGCCCCAGGCGGCGAGGAAGACGAAGAGCCCGAGGAAGAGCGAGAGCACCCGTTTGAAGAAGGGGGAAGGGAGAAAGAGCGCCAGGAAGGGGAGCATACCCACCACCACCGAGGTCATCACCGCCCGCACCACCGGGATCCACTCGTTGGCTACCACTCCGACCCCGAAGAGGGAGCTCCCCAGGTTCTTGTTCGCCTGGATGGAGACCGCCACCGAGGGTGCTCCCTCCTTCACGAACTCGAAGAGCTGCCGGGCGATGGTCCCCTGCTGGGCGACCCGCTCCGGGGTGATCCCGGCCAGGGCCGCATACTCGGCCAGGGTGTTGGTGACGAGAGACCGGTACCGGGCGAGCTCGGCCGCGCTCGTCGGGTCGAAGCCGGCGTTGGCCGCCGCCCGCCGGATGTCCTCGGCGTAGTTCCCCAGGTCCGCGAACCAGGCCCGAAGCTCCGTCCAGGCGTCGGCGCAGGTGAGCGCCGTGCCGTTCGGGGTCGCGGCGTCGAAGTGGAGGCAGTAGACCGAAGGGCTCGCCGCCTCGGCGAGCTGGGGCAGGAAGTCGGTGGTGTTGTTGACCAGGTCCTCGATCCGCAGCGTGGTCCCGGGACGGACGAGCTCGAAGGAGAGGCACTTCTCCACGTACTCACCCAGGTTCTGGGTGAGGTAGGTGTCCTTCACCCCCCGCTGGAGGGTCTCCTGCACCCCGTAGAACCCGAGCCCTCCGACTCCGTCCTTGTAGCCCACCCCGGCGGGAGCGGTGGCATCCACCACATCCACCAGGATGCGCTCCACCTTGTTCAGCGCCCCGGCCGTGAGCACGATCGCATCCGGGATGCCGTCGATCCGGTCGAACCGGTTCTTCACCGGGTCGTAGACCGTGAGGGACCCCGTGGAGACGAAGAGGCCGAGGTAGAGCGCCACCCCGACGAGGATCGGACCGGCCCAGGCGAAGGGGGAGGCGTGGAAGCCGACGAAGGCCCGGGCGTAGTGGGCCACCCCGGCGAAGACGATCCCCGCGCCGCAGACGATCGCGAAGAGCTTCGTGAAGTCACGGGCGCCGAAGATCAGCGCGATCCGGCGAAACGCCAGGGTCACCGCCTCGAACCCGTTGTACGTGTAATACTCCAGGTCCACGGCCAGGGCGGTGTCGGCAAGGAGGAGGACGAAGAGGAAGGCAAGACCAAGCGAGAGGCCTCTTGACAGGATGACAGGATGGACCGGATGTTTGTGTTTTTGGGAAGGCACGCCCCCGCCTGTCCGATGGTCGCTGGCCCCGAGAGCAGCTGGAATGCCCGTGTTCACGCTTGCCCCTCCCGAGTAGCCTTCGTGCAGTCCCCAAAACAATCCTGAAAATCCTGTCATCCTGTCCAAGAAACTCTTTCCCCCGTTGGGCTGCCATCCTGTCCAGAAACCCCCGTCACTTTGGCGACTGGGTCCGGGCCGCCGTCGCACGGCCCACCCGGGAGGAGGCCTCCCCCCGGAGCTGGTCCTCCATCCCTCGGAGGTGCTCCACCACCCGGTAGATGGCCTCGAGCTCTTGGGCCGCGGCGGCGTAGGAGCGCTGGAGGCCCTCGTACTGGTCCCGGATGCGTCGGCGCAGGAGGTCGATGTCCCCGGCCACCCGCTCGCTCACGAATTGGACCGCGCAGCGGTGGGGAGGCTCCCCGGCCACCGGGCCCCGCTGCTTCTCGATGAGCTCGGTGACCGTGTCCAGGATGATCTCCCCCCGGCGGTAGAGGTCCACCAGGAGCTGGAGGGCGTAGGCCTTGGCTGCGAGGTCGGCGAGGCTCGCGATCACCGGCGCCTCCTGCCCCGTGCCCACCGCCGCCTTGAGGACGTGGAGGAGCGGGAGCGGCGACTGGTTGATGAAGGCCTGTTGGCCGGCAGTGAGGGGCGCCTTGACCCGGATGGCACCGGCCACGTCCTGCATCTGGGCGTGGACGTAGTCTCGGAGGTTCGCGTTGGCGTCGGTGATGGCGGAGCAGACAAACGTCTGGTTCATCTGCCAGGCGGCACCTTCGACCACCGCGTCCAGCCGTCGCCCGTCGTTCTGAGGGCACGGAGGCTCGGCCGAGACAAGGTAGCCGCCTCCGGCTCCCCGGACCTGGATGTCCCCCACGAACCCGCGCACCAGGGCCACGAAGTCGGAGTCGAGCCCCAGGCCGTCCACCCCGAGGACCTGGAGCACCGAGCCGTCCCGGAGGATCTCCTTGAGCGCGTCGGGGCAGCCCTCCTGGATGCCCGCCACCGCGGCGTCGGTCTCCGGAGCTCCACCGCTCATCCGGCCGCTCCCGTCAGCGATCACCTCCTTGGTCTTCTGGTAGAAATCGGCCATGCCAGACTCGGTCAGGTACTGTTGCACCGCGTTGGTGACCCCCCGCTCGTGGCCTTGGAGGGCCTCGCTCCCCACGGTCACCAGCGTCTGGGCGGTCTTGCAGTCGTCGAGCTGGATTGCGTTCAGCCGATCGGCCAGGGCCTCCAGGTCCTTCACCGTCTGGGCCGCCTGGGGGCTCAGGGCCTGGAGCGCCAGGTCGAAGGCGGCAGCCGGCGCCGAGGAGAGGATGTTCTGGAGCTTCGTGACCAGGTAGTCGAAGTCGAGGAAGGAGAACCCGCCCATGAAGACGTCGATCCCCCCGCAGCCGACCCGAAACCGGGGGAGCTCCACGGTCACCGGGTAGTCCGCCGTGCTCGGCCACCGGGCCGAGAAGGAGCCCACGGTGTAGTAGCCGCGGGTCTGACCCGCGAAGTAGCCCGGGGAGGACTCGATCCTGGAGGTGAGCCAGTCGTCGACCCAGCCAGCCAAGGTGGGAGCCGGGGCGGCAGCCAGGCTGCAGGCAAGAGCGGCCGACAAGAAGCGTTGCAGCATCGGAATACTCCTCTTGCTCGCCCGGTTCCCGCTGGGCGGCTGGACAGCTAGTCAGCTGGTCGGCTTGGGGCTCCAGAGCGAATTCGTGGAGGCACGCTGCTCGACACCGCCGCCGGGTCGAAGCCGCCACCCCGTTGGTAGTCGAAGAGCCACAGGTCTTCCTCGGTGACCGTGCCCGTCAGTAGCCGGACCCCCCGGAAGACGTTTCGCTCCAGGGTGGAGAGCCCGACGACGCCCACCCCAACCGGGAGGGCTGCATCGGAGCCCCGCTGGATGAGGACGACGGTCGGCGTGGTGGAGACCCTGAACACCTCCGCGGCCTGGGGTTCGCGGGCCACGTCGATCCGCTTGATCTCCCAGCCGTGCTTCGCGGTGAAGTAGCGGAGGATGCCGTCCTGCTCCACGCAGAAGGGACAGCCCGGCGAGGTGAAGTAGAGGAGCGCGAAGTCCTCCTGGGCGCCGGACAGGGTCCCGTCGATCTCCGCCCCTTCCACCTGCCGCCGTGCCCGCATGCCCGGGTTCACGCTGGGCGCGTCCCGGAGGGTGGAGACCTCGGGGTGCTTGAGGCTCACCAGCGACGCCACGCTAGCGAAGCGGGCCGCCCGGAGCCGAGCTATGGTCTCCAGCCGCTTGTACGCCAGGACGTTCTCCTCGGTGGGCTGCTGCAGGGCGCCCTTGAAAACCGCATCCAGGAGGGCCCGGAACTCATCCGGGTGCAGGGTCCAGAGCTCTTCGGGCGCATAAGTGTCCAGGGACGGCGAGACTGAGGCGTCGGGGCGAGGATCTTCCGTTGGGTCCCGTGGCTCCGCGGGGTCCTGGTACCAGAACCACCCTTGCTGTCGGCTCCCGTAATAGGAGGGCTCCCCAGCGGGTTCCTGGCACCGGCCGTCCCGGGCAGCCAAGGCCAGGCCGCTACCCAGGACGAGCAGCCCGAAGGTCAGTCGCCCCCAGTCAGAAGATCGGATACGCACGGTTCAGCACCTCCTCCACGTCCACGAAGCCGAAGTACCGCGAGTCCCAGCTCCTTGGGTGGTGACCGACCACGAAGAGCTTTCCCTCCGGAACCACGCCGTCGAACCGGAAGAGCGGGAGCTGGTTCCCTTTCGAGTCCTCAGACAGGGCGCGGCCGATGCATTCGTCATCGCAGTAGACATCCCCCACGGTGTCGACCCGGAGCCGGTCCCCCGGCCCGCAGCCGACCTCCTTGAGCAGGCCCACCGGCCCGGAACTGCCGCTCCACGGGTGGACCCGCTCGAACCGAACGTAGTCGCCACGCCCGATCTCCCCGGCAGCACCGACGTCCTGCAGGAAGAAGACCCGCGAACGCAGCGAGTCGGTTGTCGTCACGCAGAGGTGGGGCGGTAGCCAAAGGACGATGGGAAGGCCTACACCCCCTAAGACGAGCGCTTGCCAGAGCCGGCGTCGGGACTTGGGGCAAGACCACGTTTTCGTCGGTTGGAGCAGATTGCGAAACCTGCGGGCAAATCTCCGCCATCTCTCCACGCGCATCCCTCCGTAGGGGTCGGGGCGAAGGCTCTCTCCTCACCCAGATAAAACGCGGGGGTTGGAACACGACTTAGAGATTGAGGGACGGTCTTAAAGTCTCAGGCGGGGTACTCGAGGACGAGGCACTCGTCGGCGACCTCTGTAATGGGTCGGGTGCCCAACGCAGACTGGCCCTGAGATCCCTCCGGGGGCAAAGGCGATCCCGTGGTCTTTTCCCCTCTGCCCCCGTCGGAGAGGACCGAGCTCGGGATTGGGATACGGTAGTCGGGGAGTACCCACGGTGTTCCGGCCTTGACCGATACCCGACGATTGTCTACTTTGACCTCGGTTTGTCGAAAGTATTTGTCTTTGGCCTCAATACACCCTGGACGGTGCCGTGATGGAAGAGCGCTGGCATTCAGTGGACGAAGTGGCGACGCACCTGGGCGTGGGGAAGGAGACCGTATATCGGTGGATCGATGCCAAGGGTCTTCCCGCGCACAAGGTGGGCAAGTTTTGGAGACTGAAGCTGTCGGAAGTCGATGCTTGGGTGCGCTCGGGGGGGGCGGCCGACGAAGAGTCCGCTGACGGAGGGGTCGCATGACCAGCGGCAACCCGCGCGAAGGCATGATGGCGGTGGTGCGCAACCGCCGCGCCATGATCATGGGGGTCCAGCCGTTCGACGCCGATGAGTCCGGTCGCTATCACTTGGTCGAGGTGGAGTACGCGGACGGCACCGGCGTCGAGACAGATGAGGTGTTGTGGGAGGTCGAGCCGGGCACCGAGGTGCTGGAGCCCTCCGCCCTCCCGCGGGTCGAACACACCGCGCCCATGGAACCGCGCGAGTTCGACGCCATGGTCCGCGCCTCCCGCTGGTCCGCACTTACCCCGTCGCTTCCGTTCTCCGGGCTCGACGACGACCGGCCGCCTCTCGCAGCGCCCCTCTACGGCGCCATCTACCCGGAGGCCTACCAGCTCGTGCCGGTGCTGCGGGCCCTCGAGATGCCGCGGGTGGCTCTCATGCTCGCCGATGCCGTCGGCCTCGGTAAGACCATTCAAGCCGGCATGGTGCTGCGCGAGCTCATGCTCCGGCGTCGCATCCGGCGGGTGCTGATTCTCTGCCCCGCCGCGCTTCGCACCCAGTGGGGCGAAGAGATGCAGGAGAAGTTCGCGCTGCCATTCGAGGTGGTCGACCGACCACACACGCTCAAACTCCAACGCGAGATCGGAGTGGACGCCAACCCATGGCGTACCCACGAGCGCATCATCGCGAGCTACCACTACCTCAAGCAGCCTGACGTGCTGGAACAGTTTCGTGCTGCGGTCGAGCCGGGGCAGGACGGTCGCCTGCGCTGGGACCTGCTCATCGTCGACGAGGTCCACAACCTCTCGCCCGCGAGCTTCGGTGCGGACTCGGACCTCGCGAAGATGCTCCAGCGCATCGCACCCTGGTTCGAACACCGCCTGTTCCTGACTGCCACACCTCACAACGGACACACCCGCTCCTTCTCTGGCCTTCTAGAAGCTCTCGACCCGGTGCGCTTCACCCGCAAGTCCGAGCTCGACGGCGAGGACCGGCGCCGCGTCGGCGAGGCCGTGATCCGACGCCTCAAGAGCGAGATCAACTCCTGCTATACAGCTCTCGGCGAGCCGGCGCGGTTCTCCGACCGCCACGTCGAGGCGTTGCCGGCGCTGCACTTCGGCAGCCATGAGCGCGCCCTCCACCTGGCGCTGCGCGATTTCCGCAAGGCCCTCAAGAGGGTGTTGCGCGGCGCGGACCACCAGGAGCGAACGGCGGCCAGCTTCGCCACCGAGGTCTTGCAGAAACGCCTGCTGTCGGGCCCCTGGCCCTTCGGGCAGAGTTGGCTGGCGCTGCTCGAAGGTCTCGAGGAAGATCACGAGCAGGCCGCTGCCAGCACCGTCGCGCGGGCGCGCGACGCGCAAGATGATGACACCGACGACGACGCAGAACGGGAGAGCCGCCAGCGCCACGCCGACCGCACGGTGGGCGCTTGGCTGCGGCAGTGGCGGGGAGAACTGGGCGCCGAGATCGCCGACGTCACCCGCGAGGTCGAGGCCATCGGCGTCACCCGCGTTCCTCCGGGGCTGGACCCGGGTTCTCACGCCGCCGAAGTCGCCTCCCGCGCCTCCCACGTGAAGGCCGATGCCCGCCTGCGCGCCCTCGAGGCGGTCATTGACGCGCGGCTGCGCGTTGACTCCGGATGGCAACCCGAAGAACGACTCGTGGTCTTCACCGAGTACCTGGCGACCCTCGACTACCTTCGCGCGCGCTTGCGTGCCCGGTACGGAGCGGGGGACTGGCTGCTCAGCCTCTATGGAGGCATGAACGACGCCGAGCGCGACGCCGTCAAGCGGGCCTTCAACGACCCCCGGGGCCCGGCCCGCGTGCTCCTCGCCACCGACGCGGCAGGGGAAGGGTTGAACCTCCAGCGCGCTGCCCGCTACCTGCTCCACTGGGACATTCCCTGGAACCCGGCGCGCATGGAGCAGCGCAACGGCCGCCTCGACCGTCACGGACAGCGGCGCGATGTTCATATCCTCCACTTCGACAGCACGGATGACGCCTCGATGCGCTTCCTGGGCAAGGTGCTGCGCAAGCGCTCCCAGACCCGGGAAGACCGGGTCGTCACCGACGAGATCTTTGCAGACGCGATCCTCGCCCACTTCGAGGCGGAGGAAAACGCTGAGGCCGCCGAAGGGCGCCTCGAGCGGGTCATCGGCCAGGCCCGGGCGACACAGGCGGAGGCTGTGGACGACCTCCCGACCGGCAGCCCCCTGCCCGGCGCCGAGGATCTCGCGCACCTCGAAGACCTCAAGGCCGAGCTAGACCTTTCCCCCGGAACCCTACGGGAGACACTGGAGACGGCGCTCGCCATCGAGGCCGGTCGGCCCAGGCTGCAGCCCGACGGCGAAGGCCGCAAACGCTTGGTGCACCCGGTGCCGGCACTCTGGCAGGAACTGGTCGACCACACCCTCCGCGAGGGCGGACCGTCCGGCCCCCTGCTCGCGCTGGTATTCGACCCGGCCCACTATGTGCAGCCCCACGACGGCACTCCGAACGGGCGCCCGGTGTACACCCCCGAGCCGGACTCGCGGCTGCTGCACCTGGGCGACGCCCTCTACCACCGGGTGATGTCCACCTTCGCCCGCTACCGCTTCCCGGGCGGCCCCAGCGCGGCGACCCGGTGGACGGTGCGAAGTGGCGAGCTCCCCGCAGGGGCGGACGCCCTGGTGCTGCTCACGGTAGAGGAACTCGCCGTCAACGAGCTGCGCGAACCCTGCCACCACTGGGTCCGCACCCTCGCGCTGCCGGTGCAGGGCGATGTGCTCGGCGAACCGTTACCCCATCGGCCGGCCGGGGCGTGGGAGTCGCGCCCCGTGGCCGGGGACCGGGAAGCGGCGCGGGAGCTGTGGGACGAGGTGGAGGATGCCGTCAAAGACCGCGTGCGGACCCTCCAGACGGAGCTGACCGCGTCCCTCGTGTCACAGTTGCAGACCTCGGGGAAGGCGGTGCGCGAGCGGGAGAAGAAGCGCTTCGACCGGCGCAGGCGGGAGCTGGAACGCGCCATCGGCGAGAACCAGCTCGCGAAGATCGAGAAAGAGGCCAACAAGCTCCGCGAGAAGGCACGCCAGATGTCGCTCTTCGCGGAGCTCGACCAGGAAATCCAGAAGCGCCTCGCCGACCTCGACGCCGAGCTGGCGCTGCGTAAGAACCACTACGAGCAGGTCCAGGAGCGCCTGGCCGCCGAGGCCGAGCGCACCCTGCAAGGGGTGCTACCCCTGCGCTACGCGCTACGCGGGGAGGCGCGGGTCTACCCCATCGCCGTGGAGATCCGGCTGCCGGAAGGCGCCCCGTGAGACTCTCGACGATGAGCGTCCCGACACCGGCGGCCCTGCACGACGCCTGGATCGCCCTGCGTCACAGCGGCAACCTGCTCTCGCCCCCGGCCCTCGATGGACTGCCCGCTCCCGTTCCGGCGCCCCGGGGCCTCGCCGATCGGCTGCGGGGTGCGCTGGTCGCCCTCGACCCCGACAAGCCCGCGGCGGCGCCCCTTCGCGCCCTGCTCGACGTGGTGCTCGAAGATGCCTGCGGGCTGCGCGACGGCTGGACCAAGAGCGGCGCCCTGGGCGCGGCCGAAGCCGAGAAGCTGCTCGACGGCACGGCGCTCAAGCCACGCCGCCGCTGGACCGGACCCGCCGGGGAGACGCTGGTGGTGTTCTCCACCCCGGCAACCCGGCTGGGCATCGGCAAGGGCCGCCGGCCGGTGGCGCAGGTGGTGGAGTATCTGCGCCGGCGGTCGATTCCCCTGGGCCTGCTGACCAACGGCAGCCAGTGGCGCCTGGTCTGGGCCGACACCGACAGCCTGGCCTGGGTGGAGTGGGAAGCCGACCGCTGGCTCGACGCCGACCAGCTCTCCGGCGAGCTGGCGGTCCTGCGCCGGGTGCTCTCCCCCGCGGCGCTGACCCGGGGCACCGCCGAGCTGGGTCCGTTGCTCGGTGCCATCCGCGACACCCGGCGCGGCCAGGCAAAGCTCTCGAAGGAGCTCGGCGAGCGCGTGCGCCGCGCCGTCGAGACCCTGCTGCGCAGCCGCGCGCCGCTAGTGGAGCCGGCCTGGAACGAACACGCGAGTGCCGATCTCTACGTGGCGGCGTGCCACTTCGTCATGCGCGTTGTGGTCACCCTCTTCGCCGAGGCGCGTGAGCTCCTGCCCGCCGACAACCCCATCTACCACCACGCCTACGGGCTGCGCGGGCTGCTCGACCAGCTTGACCGGCTCACCCCCGAGCGCCGCCGGACACGACAGATGGCGTGGCCGCGCCTGCTCGCGCTCTTTCGGCTGCTGCACCGGGGTTCGCCGCACCCGGCGATGACCCTGCCCGCCTACGGGGGCGACCTGTTCCGGCCCGGCCAGGCGGACGGCGACGGCGTGCAGCGCGCGCTGGCGCTCCTCGAGGCCCTGCCCGAGCCGCCCGACGACGACGCGGTGCACCGCATCCTGGTGCTGCTCACCCGCACCACCCAGAAGGTTCGCGAAGGCGCCGGCTGGCGCACCGTGGCCGCGCCTGTGGACTTCACCGAGTTGACCAGCGAGTACATCGGCATCCTCTACGAGGGCCTACTCGATTACGAGCTGCACCGCGCCGGCGTGCAGCCGGTGGTCTTCTTGAACCTGGGCGACCAGCCGGCCCTGCCGCTGGACCGACTGGAAGGCATGGACGACAAGGCGCTGCAGGCGCTGGTGGAGAAGGCCAAGGTCAAGAAGCAGGCGGCCGGCGACGGCGACGAGGAGGCGGACGACGGCGAAGCTGACGAGGAGGACGCCGAAACGCCGAAAGACCAGGAATCCGACGAGCACGAAGGCACCGAGGGCGCGAACGCCGACACCGTCGCTGACGAGCTCGAGGACTCCGGCGACGACGCCCGTGCCGAGGCCCGTTCCCGTGCCCACGCCTGGGGCCGGCGAGCGGCTGAAGTGGGCAAGCTGGTCAAGAAACCCAAAGGAAAGAAGGCCGAAGTCGCCGCTTCCTACGAAGCCCAGCTCGACGCGGCTGCCCGGCAACTCGTCGCCGACCTCAAGCTCCCCGGCGAGCTCTACCTCGTGCGTTGGGGTGGCACGCGCAAGGGTGCGGGCACCTTCTACACCCGCCCGCAGCTCACCCTGCCCACGGTGCGCCGTACCTTGGAGCCGCTGATCTATCAGATGGGGGATGAGGGCGAGGCGAAAACCGTGCGCCCGCCCGAGGCGTTGCTGGCGCTCAAGGTCTGCGACCCGGCCATGGGCTCGGGGAGCTTTTTGGTCGCGGCCCTGCGGGTGCTCACCGCTGCCGTGATCGAGTCGCTGCACGTGCACAACCGCATCCGCCGCAAGAACGGCCGCACCACCGTGGTCTGCGATCTTCTGCCCGAGGCCGACCGCAGCCTGCCCCCCCACGACGTGCCGGGTAGCGGTTTCGAAGAGCACCTCGAGGCCATCGTGCGCCGCGCCGTGGTGGAGCACTGCCTCTACGGCGTGGACCTCGACCCCCTGGCGGTGGAGCTGGCCCGGGTGGCGCTCTGGGTCGAGACCCTCGACAAACGCCTGCCCTTCACCTTCCTCGACCACAAGCTGCGCTGCGGCGATGCCCTGGTGGGCACCTGGCTCGACCGCTTCCGCGACTACCCGCTGCTCTGCTTCGACCGCCAGAGCCCGGATCTCAAGTACAAGGGCGTCCACCACGAAGCCGACGTGTGGCACGCGGCGCTCAAGGAAAAGCGCGCTCACGCCATTTCCGAACAGGTGGACCTCCTGACCGGCCAGCTCCGCCTGCAAGCTGCCGCCACCAGCGACGAGGAGCTGAAGGCCGCCGTGGAGCGCGTGCGCCGCCTGTACCGCGACCTGCGCGCGGTACCCGCCAGCCGCCCCGACGGGCGGGCGCGGATCTGGCGCGAGCGCATCCAGACCGATGCCGCCCTCGGCCGCGTCCGCGAGGCCTTCGACACCTGGTGCGCCTTGTGGTTCTGGCCGCTGAACCAGCTCGACGCGCTGCCGCTACCGAGCGAGCTGCCCAACCCGAGTGCGGCCGCCCGGGCCGTGGCGAAAGAACTGCGCGGCCAGAAGCGCTTTCTGCATTGGGAGCTGGAGTTCCCCGACGTGTTCACCGGGGAGGGGGCCGGTTTCCACGCCGTGGTGGGCAACCCGCCGTGGGAGATCCAGAAGCCCAGCAGCAAGGAGTTCTTCAGCAACCACGACCCGCTCTACCGCGCCTACGGCAAGCAAGAAGCCCTGCGAGCGCAGCGGGCGCTGTTCGAGTCCCACTCGGCCGCCGAGGCAGAGTGGCTAGCCTACAACGGCGACTTCAAGGATCGCGGCAACTTCGTGAAGCACGCCGCCGAACCCTGCGGCGACGGCAAGGCGGCGGGCCACGGCGGCGGCGACGTGAGTTTGGTGCGGGGCAACCAGGGTGTGGCCCTGCACCGGACCTGGCGCGGCAGGCGGGCGCGCTACCGGGGCACCAGCGACCCGGCGCACCCGTTCCGCCACCAGGGTTCTGCCGACCTCAACAGCTACAAG
Source organism: Deferrisomatales bacterium (assembly GCA_033551855.1). Taxonomy (GTDB): domain Bacteria; phylum Desulfobacterota; class Deferrisomatia; order Deferrisomatales; family JACRMM01; genus JBFLZB01. Next base: position 23,065 of record JAWSUI010000032.1, on the reverse strand, counting down.
CTCTTCGTCGAGCAGGCCCACGCCCTCTTGAAGCCCGGCGGCCAGATGGGCCTTGTGACCCCGAGCGGGCTCTACACCGACAAGGGCACCGGCGAGCTGCGCCGACTCCTGCTCCAGCGCTGTGCCTGGCGCTGGCTCTACGGCTTCGAGAACCGCAACGGGTTGTTCGATATTCACCGTAGCTTCAAGTTCTGCGTTACCATCGCGGAGAAGGGGGGCGCAACCGAGGCGATCCAGGCGGCGTTCATGCGGCACGACCTGGAGGACTGGGGTGAAGCCAAGGGGGCGCTTGCCTACCCGGCGGAGCGGGTAACGGCGTTCTCGCCCAAGAGCCTGAGCGTGCTGGAAATCCGTTCCGAGATGGACCTCGCCGTGTTGACCAAGCTCTACGCCAACGGGGTATTGCTGGGCGACAAACGGCCGGACGGGTGGGGCATCCAGTACGCCACCGAGTTTCATATGACGAACGACTCCAAGCTCTTCATCGCGCGGGACAAGGCCGAGGAAGCGGGGTACCGGCCGGACGAGTACGGGCGGTGGGTGAACGGCGACGGCGAGGTGCTGCTGCCGCTCTACGAGGGCCGGATGATCGGCCAGTTCGACTTCAGCGAGAAGGGCTGGGTCAGCGGCAAGGGGCGCAGCGCCGTGTGGCGGGAGATCCCTTGGGAGGAGAAGCGGGTGGAGCCGCAATACGTCATGCTGACGCGCAACTGGCATGAAGCGCTGACCACGGGGAAGGACGACAAGACTCGGATGAGCGGCACGAAATTCATCTTCATGGCCATTGGTTCCGCGACCAACCGTCGGTCGATGTACGGTGCTTTAGTCCGCGATGTTCCGTGTGGCAATGCTGTGCCAGTCCTCCAGCCCGCATCGAAAGTACCGGGCTCCCTGACCATGGCCGCCGCGATGAATTCTCTTTCCTACGACTTCGCACTGCGCGCAAGACTCGGCGGTCTTAACCTCAACTACTTTGTGATCTCAGAGACATCGCTCGTTCGGCCCGATGGCGCGCTACCTGGGGTCCTTCGGTCCTCTGCGAAGCTGTGCTTGGCACATGCATGGTTCTCACCAACGTGGGTGCAGCTTGCAGAGCACCACCAGGAGCTAGCTGTTCCTCCGTCGCGGTGGGCACTCACCCCCCACGAACGCCTCCGCCTCCGTTCCATGCTCGACGCCATCGTCGCCGTCCTCTACGGCCTCGACCGCGACGACTTTGCCTGGATCCTCAAGGACTGCGACCACCCGGCCTCGCACCTGTCCGACAAGGCCTTCTGCCGCACCCTCGACCCCAAGGGCTTCTGGCGCGTGGACAAGGCCGCGGACCCCGAGCTGCGCCACACCGTGCTCTCGCTCGCCGCCTTCGACGACCTGACGGGCGCCATCGCCGCTGCGGGCGGCGACCGCGACGCCGGCATCCAGATCTTCTCCGACCAAGGCGACGGCGACGGCTGGATGCTGCCCGAGACCCTGGGCCTCGCCGACCTGGGCCTCACCCGCACCGTGAACGTGGGCGAGTACGACGCCCGCACCCCGCAGCCGGTCCGCAGCCGCCTGGGCGAGCGCTTCCTCGCCTGGCAGCTCGCCCAGACCCCCGAGGAGAGCTGGGCCGAGTGCGAACGCCACGCCAAGGCGATCCTCGAAGGGATGCCGGCGCCCGCGGCGCCCTCGCGGCCGGAACCGCCGGTCAAGCCGCGCCAACCGTCCTTGTTCGACTGATAGCCCAACGGAGCGACCATGTTCACCAAGATCCGGATGAAGAACTTTAAGGCCTGGGGCGACAGCCTCGCCGAGGACGGGGTCCCATTGGGGAAGATCACACTCCTGCTGGGGACCAATAGCTCAGGGAAGACCTCGCTTCTCCAGCCGTTTCGGCTGCTGCAACAGACGGTCACCGGCCCGGACCCGGATCTCCAACTGAACCTGGGGGGAGAATCCACCGACCTGGTCAACCTCGGCTCCTGGAGCGAAGTCATACATGAGCATCAGGACTCCTCGCACCTGCACCTGGGTTTCGACCTCGAGGTGGGCAAGGGCACGACCTCGGTCGACCTGGAGTACAAACTGGATACCGCGAAGCGGGTCGTCGTGGAGCGGCTCGAGTACCGGCGAGGCGATGCCGTGTACTCCGCCGCGCGGCAGGGGGGTGGCGGCTACCTGCTGCGTGCACCCGATTACACGCCGCCGCACCGCGCGAACTCCGACACCTACGACGCCAAACGCAGCTATGGCCCCATCCGTTCCATCACCATGTCTCCCGAAGCGCAGCTCACGCTCGGGCCGACCCACGCCGCGGCCATCCACGAGATGTCCCAAGCCATATACCGCCGGTTCGAGCGCATTGCCTACCTGGGGCCGCTGCGGCCTGCACCCATACGGACCCACCAGTGGAACCAGCAGCGGCCGGGCAGTCTGGGCCCGGATGGTGCCGGGGCCATCAAGGCCCTTCTCGCAAGTGCCAATGACCGGAAGAGCAAGGGCCAGCTCGTCAACGACGTGGGAGCCTGGTTGGCGAAGATGGGGGTGGCCGACGCGTTGCGAGTGGTGCAGCTCGGCAACTCTTCCCACTACGAGGTGCGCGTCCTCCGAGACGGGTTGGATTGCAACCTCTTGGATGTCGGGTTTGGGGTCTCCCAGGTGCTCCCGGTCCTGACCTTGGCGTATTTCGTCCCCCGCAACAGCACGGTGATCGTCGAGGAGCCCGAGATTCACCTGCACCCACTGGCCCAAAGTCTTCTGGCCGAGCTGTTCATGGAGGTGTCGAGGAGCCGTAACATCCAGTTCCTGATCGAAACCCACTCCGAGCACATCTTTCGGCGTTTGCAGTTCCTGATCGCAGACGAACAGCTAGGTCCAAGGGATTGCCGTCTCTACTTCGTCGGTCGAGACGAGAACAAGAACGCCGACCTGAGATCCTTGGAACTCGACGAGTTTGGCCGCGTGTCCAATTGGCCCAAGCACTTCTTCGGGGATTCGGTGGGTGAGACCGAGCGTCAGATGCGTAGAATGGTGGATCGACTCCGTTTGTCCCGCCCAGGGGGGGGTAATGCCTGACCATATCATCGACACCAACGTCCTGCTGGTGGCTAGCGCAGCGCACCCCTACTCGCCTTTCGGCGCCTCAAACCTGCCGGCAACAGAGCAGGACCGCGTCTTCGAGTGGCTCGCGGCCTTCCGTGCCGATGACTCGCGTTCGATGGTTTGGGACACGCTGTGGAGGATCTATGAGGAGTACCGCAACAAGCTGACAGACCAGGACTACGGGCTGCAGGTGGTGAAGGAGAAGATGCAGCGGGCACGCTTCGTCGAGGTCGCCTACGACGAAAATGGAGCCGCGGTCGTGCCGGTCGAGTTCGCGGCGTTCGATCCGTCGGACCGGAAATTCCTTGCCGTTCTGTTGACCGACGGAGAAAGCACGTTGGTCAATGCGACGGACACCGACTGGCTGGAGATCGAAGAAGCGCTCATGGACGTGGGCCACAAGGTGGAGCACGTGATCGAGGCTTGGCTCCGGGCGATACACACGGCGAAGACCGGCACGCCATGACCGACTTCTTCCGCTTCCCCCACACCCCTCACCTTGCCTGGTTGGGCGAGGGCCAGCCGCGGGATGACAAGGTTCTGGCGCCGGACGAGGTCGCAGACCTGCTCTCCGGGGACGTTGTGGTGGAGGAAAAGATCGACGGCGCCAACCTGGGCTTCTCCGTGAGCGAAGGCGGGGACCTGCGCTGCCATAACCGGGGCAGTTACCTGACGCCCGAAAGCTGTCAGCCCCAGTTCCGCCCACTCTGGTCGTGGCTGGCCCCGCGGGAGTCGGCCTTGATGGATGCGCTCTGGCCCGATCGGGTGCTGTTCGGCGAGTGGTGCGTGGCCGTCCACAGCGTGCGCTACGACCGGCTCCCCGACTGGTTTCTGGGCTTCGACGTGTACGACCGGGAGGCGGGGAGCTTCTGGGACACGAGCCGGCGTGACGCGCTGTTGACTGAGCTCGGTCTGGAGGCGGTGCCGCGGCTCGCCTCGGGCCGGTTCAGCGTGGAGGATCTGGAAGGCATGCTGGACGGCTCGCGTGTGGGGGACGTGCCCATGGAAGGCCTGATGGTGCGGCGCGAGGCCGACGGCTGGACCCAAGCTCGTGCGAAGCTGGTGCGCGCCGCCTTCACCCAGGAGCTCGTCGAGCACTGGTCGCGGGGTCCCCTGCGCCGGAACGCGCTCGCCGGAGGAACATCGAGATGGCTCTAAACCCGATCACCTTCACCGAACGGGTCGTTGACGACTTCCTCCATTACCAGCTCACCACCTACCCGCTGGCGGATCTGAGCCTGTTCGAACAGCTCCGCGCGCTGCTCCAGCTCGAGGAGACGCGCAATACGCCCCTGCGCAAGGGGCCTTTTGTCAGCCTGTCGCGGCCCTTCAAGCAGGGGGCGACCATCGCCGAGCTCGTCGCCGACGGCGTGTTCCATCCGCAACTCCAGGCCGTGGTGCCCTACGAGAGGGTGCGCGCTCACCAGGAGGAGGCGATTCGCTCGGTCCACGAGGAGAAGACCACCCTGGTGTCCACGGGAACGGGGTCCGGCAAGACCGAGGCGTTCCTCTACCCGATCATCAGCCGCTGTATCGAGCTGCAGGACGCCGGCGCCCCCCCCGGGGTCGTGGCGGTGCTCATCTATCCGATGAACGCCCTGGCCGAGGACCAGCTCGAACGGATGCGGGGGCTGTTGGCGGGGCGCGGGATTCCGTTTGGGATGTACGTCGGCAAGACGCCGGAGGAGGAGGCGCAGGTCCGCGGCGAGCGGCTGTCTGCGGGCAGTACGAACGCTGCCTACCACGAGCGCCTCAAGCAGATCCGCGAGGCCGGGCAAGCGATCACCTTGATGCCGTTCGAGGAGCGAGCCAGCCGAAAGGCGATGCGCGCCGATGGGGGCCAGCCGCGGATCTTGCTCACCAACGTGAAGCAACTCGAGCTGCTGCTTACCCGCGGCAAGGACGTCGGCATCTTCGCCGGCGCGCCTCTCGAGTTCCTGGTCTTCGACGAGGCCCACACCTTCCGCGGCGCCCAAGGCGCGGAGACGGCGTGCCTGATTCGGCGCCTGCGGACCTTTTGCGGTAGGCAGCCCCACGAGGTTCGACACATCGCCACGTCGGCGACCATGGCCGATCCCGAGAGAGGCGACGATGCCGCGCTGGACTTCGCCCGGCGCTTCTTTGGGATCGACGGCCATCGCGTGACCTTGGTGCGAGAGGTCTACGACGAGCTGCGGTGGAACGAGCAGCGCGGCGTGCCGGTGGGGCCACCCGACGACCCCCACGCGGTGCTGAGTGCGCTGCTGAAAGCGGTCGACGCGCCCGAGGACGCGGTCGCAGACGCCATCTCGGCCCAGCTCGTGGAGCTCGGAGGAGCGCGGCTGCGGCGCGACAACTGGCAGGGATCCCTCGCGAGCCAGCTCGCCAGCAATGAGTTGGTCTATCAGCTCGCCGCCGCCCTCGCGAAACCCCGCGCGCTGGCCGAGCTGACCGAGGTGCTCGCCGAAACGGTCGGGCGCCCGGTGCCCGAGGCAGAGATCCTGGCGTGGCTCGCCCTCGGGGCCGCCACCGGCCGCGGTGGGCACGATCCGCTGCTGCGCCCGGTGGTGCACACCTTTGTGCGCGGGGTCGGGGGCGCGGTGGTGACGTTCTCGAACCCCGGCGCCGCCGCCCGCCTGTGGCTTTCCGGCGAAGACGCCGCCGACGAGCTGGGTGAAGCCTACCGGCGCTTTCCGATCATCACCTGCACCACCTGCGGCCAGCACTACTACGAGACCTGGGTGAAGGACTTCGGGCTGAGGGCCGGGGTCAGGGCCGGCCCGGTAGGCGGAGACCGCATCGGCAATACCCGGGTGTGGGAGCATGTTCCCGAAGAGACGGGAGGCAGCCGGGTGGTGCTGGTAGATCGCCTGGTCGTCAGCCCGGATGAGGACGATGGCACCGAGGAGGTCGACGAGGACGGCGAGGTTTTGCCGCCGAGCGGGCACGACTTCGAGCACCGGCGGCTGTACCCGATGTTCGTGTGCTGCCACTGCGGCTCGCTGCAAGAGGAGCGCACCGACGCCTGCGGCGCCTGCAACGTACAGAACACCCTGGTCGCCGTGCAGGCAGTTCGCTCGAAGGCGGAGTTCCCCGGGATCTTGCACTCTTGCGTCGCCTGCCAGGCTCCCGGCAAGCGCCCGCGCGGGGGGCGCTACCGCGAGCCTGCGCGCCCGGTGCGAGCGGTCGGGGTGTCCGACGTGCACGTGTTAGCGCAGTCGATGGTGCATCTCTCCGAGCGGCCACGGCTGCTGGTGTTCGCCGACAACCGCCAGGACGCCGCGTTTCAGGCGGGTTGGATGCGCGACCACGCCCGGCGCTTTCGCCTCCGCGCGATGATGGCGCAGCAGATCCCGGCGGCCGGCGCGTCGATCGGCGACGTGGTCTACGGACTCGACGACCTGCTCGACAAAGACCGTGAGCTGTCACGCGCGCTCCTACCCGAGGTCTGGCAGGTGGTGCCCTTCGACGAGAGCGGGACAAAACACCGCGAGGAGAGGCTCTATTTCCTGCGCATCCAGGTCCTCCGAGAGGTCGCGACGGGGGTAAAACAGCGGCTGGGCCTCGAACCATGGGGGCGGTTGAGGGTCGGTTACCGGGGGCTCACAACCGATCTCGGCTTCGTCAAGAAATGGGCGCCCGTGCTCGATGTCACGCCCGATGCGTTGGCCGAGGGCATCGCGGCGCTGCTCGACCACCTGCGCCGCGTCCGCGTGCTGCGCGACCCGACCAAACTCTTCGAGACGATGTGGAACAGCGGCGACAAAGAGGTCCAGTACGGCTATCTGCCGGCCTTCACGGGCGGGCCCCGGGGCGCCAAACTGTGCCGTACCCTATCGGACCTGCCCGCTCGCGTGACCCAGTGGGTCGGCGACCGCCCGACGCAGGTATGGAACGCGGTGGCATCGTGGGGGGTGCCCGATCACGAGGTAGAATCCTTCCTGGGGGAGCTCTGGGCGGCGCTGTTCGCCGAGAAGCTGCTCGTCCCCGTCACGCTCACCGGCTGGGGCAGGCCGTTGAATGGGAGCGCGGGCGTCTACCAGATCGACAGCGGCAAGCTCACCCTGCACCCCCACTCGGGGCGCTATCGCTGCGAGAAGTGCCGACGCACGACCATCCGCCGGGGGCCGACCAGCGCATGCATGGCCTGGCGCTGCGGCGGGAGGCTTACCTGGGAGACCGAGGCGCAGGACGACTTCGACCTGCGTGTGCTCGACGGCGACTACTCGATGCTGCGGGTCGCGGAGCACTCGGCGCAGGTGCCCCACGACAAGCGCGAGCGGATTGAGAACCAGTTCAAAGGTGAGGGTGAGCAGCTCAATACTCTGGTGTGTACGCCGACCTTGGAGTTGGGCGTCGACATCGGCGCGCTCGACGCGGTGCTGATGCGCAACGTGCCGCCGAGCGCCGCCAACTACTGGCAGCGGGCCGGCCGCGCCGGGCGGCGACACCGGATGGCGGTGGACGTGACCTATGCGCAGGCCACTGGTTTCGACCAGGCCTACTTCCGTGAACCGTTGAAGCTGCTGGGCGGCCTGGTCGAGCCGCCGCGTTTCAACCTGAAGAACGAGGTCATGATCCGCAAGCACGTCCACGCGACGGTGCTGACCGCGCTGCACGGCGTGGCGCGCAGGTCGGGCGACGAGGCGCGACGCCACATCGAAGAGACCCTGGCCCGCTGTTTTCCGACGACGCTGCGAAGCTACCTCTTCACGCCAGGCGGCGAAGTGCTGGAGAAGGTTCGTGATGTTGCGGAGTTGGGTACGCTCATCGCCGACCACCGCACCACGGTACTCGCTGCCGTGAAGTTCGCCTTTACACAGGCGTGGCCGGAAGAAGATGCAGCGGCTGTGGAGGAGGCCCTGCTCGAGCGGGTGCTGGACGAGATGCCGACCTCCCTTCAGGCCGTGCTCAAACGGTTCAAGCGGCGCCTGGACTGGGCTCTCGGCGAGCTGCGGCGGCTGGGCGCGGTGAAACTCAGGAAGGGCGACCTCGACCCCGAGGACAAGGCCCACGAGCGGCGCTGCGAGAAGGTGATCGCACGGCTCAAGGGCACGTACGCCCGGTCTCGGGGCAAGTCGCAGGGCGGCCCCGATGACTCCGAGACGATGGGGGCGCTGGCTCGCGAGGGCTTCTTGCCGGGGTACGGACTCGAGTCAGGCAGCCTGGTGGGGACGGCGGAGCCGCCTCGGATGACCCAAGGCCTCGATGACTTCGACCTGCCGCGCCCGCCGACGCTGGCCCTGCGTGAGTACGTGCCCGGCAACGCGATCTATGCCAACGGTTTCCGCTTCGTGCCGCGCCGCTTCCTGCTCACGCCGGAGGAGACCCTGCGTTTCCGCGTGATCGTCGATCAGCAGGTGGTGCAGGAGGTCGGTTCGGACACGGCGAACGCGATGCTGGCCGAGCAGGAGTTGCGGGCGGTGCCGGTGTGCGATGTCATCCTCCCGTCCCAGTCGCAAATCTCTGACGAAGAGGAGTTCCGATTTCAGATGCCCGTGGCCACCTACGGCAACGACCGCGGCTATCACCGGGGCGGCACGGCGTGGTCGTGGGGCGATCTGAATGTTCGGTTCCGGCGCGGCGTGCAACTGCGCCTGGTGAACGTGGGGCCGCGCAAAGAGGTGGAGCAGACGAGGCTAGGCTTCCCGCTCTGCCTGGCGTGTGGCCAGTCGCACTCGCCCTTCGCGAGCATGAAGTCTCGGCAGGAGTTCGAGAAGTTCCACCTGGAGCGCTGCGGACACGTCGTGCAGCCCACGGGGTTCTTCGCGGACGTGGAGGTGGACGTCCTCGGCCTCCATGACGTGGAGGATCGCAAACTGGGATTCAGCGTCGTCGAGGCCCTGCGCATGGGGGCCGCGCGCGTGCTCGACATGGAGGTCGAAGATTTGCAGTTGCTGGCGCTGGGCCACATCGGCGAGGAGACCTGCGACGTGCTCCTCTACGATCCGATGCCCGGCGGCTCGGGACTGCTCGAGCACCTGGCCGAGCGCTGGGAGGAGGTTCAAAACGCCGCCCTGGAGCTGTTGACCCTGTGCCCAGGCGCCTGCGAGTCGTCGTGCATCGACTGTCTTCAGACCTACCGCAATCGCTTCTACCACGAATACCTAGACCGTCACGTGGCGACCCGGGTGCTGGAGGGTACGCATGGGCCACTCGTAGAGGTTCACCCGATTCCCGAGCACCTTCAAAAGACCGGGAGCACGACCGGCCAGAGTCAAACATACATCGAAAACCGCTTCAAGCGGCTCCTCGGCGAAGCCGGCCTTTCCGTGCCGCGCTGCCAGCACAGGATCGACTTGGGCGCGGGGTACGGCGGCACCATCCCGGACTTCTTCTACGCGGGCGAAGACGCCGACGAGCTCGGCATCTGCATCTACCTCGACGGGATGGCGGGTCACATTCACGGCAACCCCGAGCAGGCGGAGAAGGACCGCGCCATTCGCGCCAAACTCGACAGTTTGGGCTACGAGGTGGTGGTCGTCCGCTCCTTCGAGCTCGACGACAAGAACGCCGTGGTTCGAGCGATCGCGCGCATAGCGAAATACCTGGTGGGAAAGGTGAAGCAGCGGGCGATCAAGGAAGATACGACCTGGTTCGAGCGTGCAGAAGCCGCAAATGCTGGGACCGAACCTGCTCGGATGCCGATACTGGGGGTCCTCGAAGGGGGTCCAGAAAGGCCGGCCAGCCGTGTGACCGGGGGCAGCCGGCCCCCTCTGCGCGTTGTGGAGCCGACCCATGAGGAACGTTATGTCACCTGCGTGCCACTCATCCCGCTGAAGGCGGCAGCAGGAGCGTTCAGCGACACTCAACCCTTTGCGCCTGACGAGTGGGAGTGGGTGGAGTTGGAGGGCCGAACCCGGCCCGCGCCGGGACTCTTTGTGGCGCAAGTTGTCGGTGAGTCGATGAACCACCGCATCCCGAACGGGGCGTGGTGCCTCTGGCGGGCGAACCCAGGCGGGACCCGACAGGGCAAGGTGGTGCTCGCCGCGCACCGCGACATCGTAGACTCCGAGCTCGGCGGCAGCTACACGGTCAAGGTGTACGAGTCGGAAAAGGAGGAGGATGTGGACGGCACGTGGCGCCACAAGCGGGTTGTCCTCAAGCCCGACACGGACCAACCCGGGTACGAGCCGATCGTCTTGGAAGACATTGAAGAGGGCGAGTTCCTGATTGTGGCGGAGTTGGTGGAGGTATTGGGGTAGGTGGGAGGGAACTTATTCCTGTGCACCGACACCATTTCGCAGATCCACAGCTTGCGATGCTAGCCAGATAAGCAGGTGTCTGCCAATGAGTGATAGAGAGCTTTTGGATTTTGATATCAGAGACGCTGCCTCAGCTGCAGAGTACTATGAGAAGCACGTCGAGGGCACATTTGATTCGAAATGGAGATTACTTAGGCAATCGTGCTTCTCCTGCTACATGAGTGCCGCAGAGAAGTTCTCAGGGCTCATGAAGGCCTGGAGGAGAGGTGTTGAAGCGGGTCGCGCCCCGGGTGAAGTCTGTGCCGTCCTGACGATGAACTACGACATGATCGTGTCAGGACCGGTCGTTGCCGCCGTGGTGATGCCCGTGTTTGCAATCGAATCGTTTTTCAGACTTTGCGCGGAGGCCGTTCTCGCAGAAAGTACAAGTAGCCCCGAGTCGTGGCGTCTGGCTGTGCATGGCTTCGACAAGAAGAACTTCCGAGAGCGGATCGACTCAGCGCTCGAGCTTTCAGGGACGGACGCATTTCCAAAGGACCTCTCTGCTGACCTCAACAGCTTGGTCGAGTTCCGGAACGATTTCGCGCATGACGCGCCAGTTTGGAACCTTCCGAACGGTCTGCAGGCTAGAATCAAGCACGGCAAGGTAAAGCAGCATAGAGTCGAAGGTTTGGCATCAGGCGACAGGTATCCCGTACTTGGCACAAAGGAGCTGGCCCTCAACTTGGATCACGCAAAGAACTCTATGTTGATTCACGACCGACTTGTCGAGCACGTCATGGAGCACTGTGGCGAAGGATTCTTGGACACGCTGAAATCCCGGCTGAATGTCGACAAAGGACCCTATCGGATCCAAGCCATTGGAACCAAGATCTGGGAACAGGCAGATTCCGTGGCGGCGTACTGGGAGGAAGAAGTCATCCCGTGGTTTCAGGCGGTTCCTGAGGCTAAGAAGTTGGGGTTTATGAGGACCCACCTGAGGCGGGCGAGGATCAAGCCGGTAGCCTGACGAACACCTCGCCCGCTTCCCCGGATGCCTAACTGTTCGTCTTCGTATCCTCGTCAGCATCTTGCATTTGAGTTGCCGGGCGCCTCCTTTGGCCGACCTCCTCACTGCCCGTCCGTGGGATCCAACCCCTCCGGCTCCAAGCCCCTCCCTTCGTCCTGCTCCGCCTCCTTTTCGGGCGAGGCGTCGTGGTGGATCTCCTCGTTTCGGGCCTGGCGCTCGGCGGCCTCCCGCGTCTCTCGCTCGCCCGCCTTCTCCGGCTCCGCCTCTCGATCCCGGGGGCGTTGCCCCCTCTCCTGGAACCTCTTCCAGTCCAGGGTCTGGGCGCTCCACGAGCGCTCGGTGGGGTTGAACAGCCGCGCGTTCTGCTTTCCCCCGCTGACGGAGGGGAGCGAGGGGTCTTCGGGCGCCGGATCGGTCGGCTCGGCCGACTCCTCCATCTCGGCTGCGCGGGTCTTGGCAACCACCTGCTCCACGAGCAGGTCCTCCCGGAGCTCGAAAGGCGCGGAGCGGACCGGGTAGTCCTTGTACCGGAGGGTTGCCCGGGTGACCGGGAAGCCGCCGATCTCCACGTAGGCCGTGAGGTCCGGGAGGGTCTTGAGCTCCGAGGGGAGGACCAGGATCTCCTTCTTCCGCCGGCGGGCCAGGGAGACCCCGTCCCGGAACTCCGAGGGGCCCATGGAGTAGGTCTCCTCGGTTTCCAGGTTCTCGGTGTCGCCGATCTTCTCGGAGACGAACTTGGACGTGTCCGGGTCGGCCACGGAGAAGAGGACGCTGTTCCCGCAGGCGTTCACGATCGACTGGCGGAGGTCCTTGGAGTAGATCTTGTCGATCTGCCCCACGTCCTGGATGCCCACCCACACGCTCCCGCCCTTGGATCGGGAGAGGGTCAGGAGCTTCACGATGGTGGAGAGGCGCTGGAGGGTCCCGAACTCGTCCAGCATGAAGAAGACCCGCCGGTTCGGGTCGTCGGGCATGGCCAGGAGCTTTCGGCCCAGGAGGTCGATGAAGAGGCTTAGGATCGGCCGCAGGGTGTCCTGGATGTCCGAGTAGTTGGTGACGAAGATCCACCCCTCCCTGCCCCCCTTCCCCTTCCGGTCTTCGCGGTCCCGGAGCCACTCCACCACCGAGAAATCCCCGTCCACCCCGGCCAGGTACTCGAAGGGCTGGGCGTACTGCATGACCACGGAGTGGACGCTGAGCGCCTGCTTGCTCGAGGCGTCCTGGATGTAGGTGTGCCCCCGGTCCCCGCCCCGCGCCTTCTTGAGCCACTTGGCGATGTCTTTGACATCCGAGCGGAGCGCGTTCCAGAGAGCGGGGTTGTCCCTCTGATCGGTCTGGTAGAGGTGGTGGAGGAGCCCGCTAAAGACCCCCCGGGCGGCGTCGTTCCAGAAGGGGTCGGCGTGGTAGGCTGGGGGGATGAGGCTCGCCGCCAGGGCGTCCACGTCCATCACCGTGGCGATGTCGTTGAAGAGGTTCCAGCCGACGCACCGGGCGTCGAGCGGGTTGAAGAGGAGGTCCCGCTCGGGGTCATAGAACCGGGCGGTGTAGTCCCCCTTGAAGTCGTAGATCACCCCCCGGTCGCCCCGCTCCCGGAGCCGCTCGATCACGTGGCTCAAGAGCACCGTCTTCCCCACCCCGGGGCGGCCCACGGTGAGGACGTGCTTCACCTCGGACGAGACCGGCAGGCGAAGCTCCCCCAGGGGGAGGTCCGCCCTCATCCGGGAGCGTTTCAGGAGCCGGTTCCAGGTCTCGGCGTCCACGAGGCGAGACCCCCGCACGAACTCCGGTCCCGCCTGCTTCCGAGCCCGGCGCCGGAACCACTTCACCAGGAGCGGGACGGCCAGGTAGACGCTGCAGGTGACGAGGAAGAGGACCAACATCCCGGCCGCGTACCGGGCGATGTAGGGCTGGAGGTAGGCGGCGAGTTCCTGGGCGGTCATCCGGTAGGGGGTGCCGGCGTAGTGGAAGGTCATCACGTGGTCGGGCTGCCAGAGCATCCAGACCCTGGCCACCACCCAGCTCCAGAAGTAGTGGCCGTCCAGATCCCCCAGGAACGTCCGCACCCCGACCACGAAGAGGAGGAGCTGGACCGCCCCCAGGATCAGGGTGAGCACCCAGTACATCTTGATGCGCATCTTGAAGTCGTTGAACCAGGTCTCGAAGCCCCGGTAGCTGTCATCTCTCCGCATCGAGGTCCTCCAGGATGTCGTCGAGGAGGTCGCGGGTGGCCTGCTCCACCTTCCTCTGGAACCGGTCGTGCTCCGCGCCGTCCGGGAGCGCCACGTTGGCGAGCCCGTCCAGGTACACGACGGTCCGCACCACCCAGGGGAAGAGGCGCCGGAGGAGCGCCCGGTAGTCGGCGGCTTCAAGGGCCCGCCGGCTGCCCACGGTCCAGGCGTGGACCGCGTCGACCTTCTCCGGCAGCGGGGCGACAGACTCCAGGTGTCGGAGGGCTTCCAAAGCGAAGCCGTGGAGAGCCTCGATCCGGTCCCGGAGCTCGGGGGGGAAACCGGCCGAGTTCCGGAGCCCCTCCAGGACTAGGTCCCGGGCGAAGGCGTTCGCCGAGAGCCCGGCGAGCCCGGCCCGGCGGGAGAGCTCCCCGTGGGCCCCCTCCTCCAGGCGAAAGATCACGGCCGGACTCCGGCTGTCCTCCGGTTTCACGGCGCACCGGACGGTAAACAGGGAGACGGCGGAAAACCGGGCCGAACCGGCCGTCTACGCTCGATTGGTTTACCCGTGTTTACCCAAGGACGCCGCAACGGCGCGGCAAACCGGCCGTCGGGTAAACACGGGCCGCCACCGAAGGTGGCGTGGGGTGTGAGACCCAGACCGAACCCCGGCGACGATGTACCGGAAGGACCACCGCCGCCCCGTCCCGGCACCGCTCTCCGGCAGCACCCCGACCAGGAGCCGGCCGCCACCGGCGCTCCGGGAGGGCACCCCAGCCGAACCCCTCCGATCCCGCTCGGGAGAAGGCGCCCCGGTCCCCTACGACCCTGCATGGGACCGCTCTCCCCGATCGCTGAATAGGTCACCCGCCACCCCGCCGGCTCCGGCCGGGTGCCGGGTCTTCAACTTCCCTCCGGCGTCGTCCACCTCCGTTCCGGAATCGGTGCCTGCCCGAACCCCTCCCGGTCCCCACGTCGGTTCCCCGAAATACACGTGGGCCGCCTCCACCACGTCATCGAGGGCCACGCCGGCCCACCCCTTCTTCCAGAACCGGCGAAGCGCCTCTCCTGCCCTTTGGTCCTCCTTCGCCTCCCGCTCCCGGCGGAGCCGGTCCCCCTGCTCTCGGAGCTTCCGGGCCTGCTCCTCCATCTGTCGGGCCCTCTCCAGGAACCACTTGGGGTCGCGTTGTCGCGGCATGGCGTCTCCTCTCCTAGCGTTCGCGTTCCATCTCCCGCTCGCGGATGCGCTCGGGAGACCTCAGGGGCCTTTCTCGGGTAGGGGATTCAGACGTCCGGGAAGGCGTCTTCTCCGGCGCTCGGGCCTTCTCCTCTTCGGGGCGCCTCCCCTCCGCCCGATCGGCACGGTCCCGGTCCCGCCACCGGGCGAAGGCCTTCCCCAGCCGGTCGTTCAGATGATCGGGCAGATGGTCCAAGGTCGAGCTCTTCTCCTGGGGCCGTCGGACCAGGGTCTTGAGGCGTTCCTTGTCGTCGGTGAAGACCAGGATGTCGTGCCGGGCCCGGGTGGCGGCCACGTAGAACGAGTTCCGGTGGATGCGGCCCCGGCGGGTGTCGGCGTACCAGATCACCGCCGAGGTCGTGGCCCCCTGTCCCTTGTACTCGGTGACCGCATAGGCGTGGGTGAGGGTGTCGTACCGGTACCGGGCGTCCCCCTTGGCCCGCGTCTCCGGCTCGGTCAGGCGGAAGCGCACGGGCCGGCCCCCCCGGGCGTCGGTGCGGACCACCACGTTGCCCCGTTCGTCCAGGTGCTGGACGGTCCCCTGGAGGCCGTTTTGGACACCGAGTTTCTCGTCGTTGCGGAGGAAGACCACCCGGTCCCCGGGGGCGAAGGAGCGCTCCGCCACCCGATAGACGGCCATCTTGTCGTAGTGGGCCAGGAGCGGTACCTCGTGGGTGCGGCCGTCGGCCTCCACCCGGAGGGCGTTCCGGGCGAGATCGCGACCCACGACCTCGGCCTGGGTGCCGGCGTTGAGGCCCTCCGCCGCGTCGCCCAGGAAGAGCACCCGCTCCCCGGTCCGGTAGGAGCCCGCCAGGGCCGCCTCCTCGGGTCCCATCCCCGTCGGCTCCTGCACCCGGAAGGACCGCCCGGGCGCCAGCCGGCCGGCCGCGACCAGGGCGCCGCGGATGCGGTCGTTCAGCTCGGCCCGGTCGGCGTTGGTGGCGCTCAGGATGAGGACGTCACGCTTGGCTTTGCGGAGGGAGAGGTACTCTTGGACCACCGCGTCGAGGCGCCCGCCCCGGTCCGAGACCTGCCGGAGGTTCCCGTCCCGGGCGAGAACCTCCAGGGCCCGATCGGTGCGCCCCCGGGAGGCGGCGTCCACCACCGCCCGGGCGTGGTCGGTCTCCTGCCGGATCACCTCGGTCATGTGGACCCGGTCGACGTCGGTGAGGTCCTGGAGGAGGGCGTGGTTCCGGCCGGCGGCGACCGACTGGAACTGCTTCCGGTCCCCCACGATCGCGACCTTGAGGTTTCGCTCCTCGGCCGCGGTGAGGAGCCGGTGGAAGTGCCGGCTCCCGGCCATGGAGGCCTCGTCGAGGAGGAGAAGGCTCCCCGAGGGGAGCCCCTCCCAGCCCTTCCCGTGGAGGAAGCTGTCCAGGGTCTTCGAGGGAATCCCCGCGCCCTCCTGGAGCTCCTGGGCCGCCTTGCCGGTGAACCCGAGCCCGAGGACGGTGACCCCCTTCTTGTGGGCCAGCTCCCGGACCAGGGCCAGGCTGGCCGTCTTCCCGGTGCCCGCGTCCCCCTGGACCAGGTTCACCCGGTCCCGCGACTCCAGGATGGCGCGCACGGCCGCCACCTGGCCGGCGGTGAACCGCCACCCCTGGGCCCGTTCCTTCTCCACTAGGACCTTGGCGACCTCCGGGCTCGACACGGTGGGCGCGTAGGTGCCCTTGGACTCCCGGACCAGGTCCATCACCCTCCGCTCCATGGCCTGCATGTCCCGGGTGGTATAGACATCCCGGGGGACAGCGGTCCCGTTCTTCCCCGCCTGCGGCACGGTCCCCAGGAAGGGAAGTCGTCCTTCCTCGGAGAGCCCGGTGAACGCCCGGTCCAGCTCCCGCACGCCCGTCTCCCCCCGGGAGAGCCGTACCGCCAGGTCCAGGACCTCCTCCCGGCTGAACACGGACTCGGTTTCGGTGCGCATCTTGGCCGCGGTCGCCACCCACTCCCGGGCGTCCTTCTTGACGCCGGACCGCTCCTTCTCCCCTTCCCGCTGGGCGTCCCGCTGGAGCCCCTCCAGGCTGTGCCCGTGCTCCCGCAGGCTCGCGGTCCAGTGCTCCAAGAGCTCCTCCCGGGAGACCTTCCCCTTGGGGAGACGGGTCTGGCTGTTGGCGATCTCCCGCAGGGCCGCGTCGCCGGCCCGGGGGAACTCCCCCGCCGCTCGGAGCTCCTCGGTCCGCTCCACAATCTGCCGGCGGCGCTTGGAGAACTCGTCGAGCACCTCGCCCGGCACGCCCCGGACCTCCCAGAGGAACTTCCCGGGTTCGGTCACCTCGACCGCGTAGCCCAGCTCCCGGAGGTTCCGGGCGAGCTCCGCCCGGTAGAACCGCCCCAGGACGAGCTGGTCTCGGTAGAGCGCGTCGTTGTGGTGGCCGCGCCACGCCCGGTCCTCCCGTTGGGTGAGGTTCACGACGAAGGCGTGGGTGTGGAGCTGGGGGTCGGGCAGCACCTCGCCCCCGGCGGCGCGCGACACCATGTGGGTGAACTTGCCGACCACCAGGTTCCCGGCGGAGACCACCTCGCGCTCTCCCTCGGCCTGCTCTCTCAGGTGGGCGTGGTTCCGCTCGACGTAGTCCACCACCGCCGCCACGGCCGCCTCGTGGGCGTCCTTGATCCTGCCGTCGGCGAGGGCCAAGACCGAGACGCTCTTCGGCGCCGAGAAGGTGAGGTCCACCCCGCCCCGGCGGTGCGCCGTCCCGATCTCCCGGTCGGTCTTCTCCTCCACCAGGCTCTCCCCGCTCCGGGGATCGAGCCCCCGCAGGACGGCCTTGAAGTCGTCGTTTCCCACCTCGCCGGCGAGGCCCAGGGTCTCCGCCCCCCTCCCCTGCCACTCCCCCTTCTCCGAGAGGTAGTAGTCGTCCCCCCGGAAGTAGTGGGAGGCCTTGGCGACGGTCATGGGCTTCGACACGGTGAGCATAAACGTCCTCCGGGCGTGGCTGGGAGGCTGGGAAGCGAGGAGGTTGGGGGGCTGAACCCTTGGATTCCGGGGGCTGGGAGTGCCCTGCTGGGCGCCACCCGCCGGCGCGGCCGCACCGTTTCTCTGGGAGGGCCGGAGCTCAGCGGACACCTCGGCGCAGCCGGGGGATCACACCCCCTCATCACATAAAACGCGGGCGTTGGAACACCGAGGGGCGGGAGTTGGGAGGAATCGTTTGGCCGAAGCCGATAGGATTCAGGCTTCGGTCCAGGGCCGGCGGGGAATCAGAACGACGCGGAAGGTTTGCGCAGCAATCCTGGAGCACCGCTCAGGGGCATCTGGTCAAACGCGGGTCCGGCGTAAAGGAACTTGACGTCGGACCCGCCACCTTGGCGACGAGTCGAGCGAATTTGGCGGTATGGCGGTAGGAAGGGCTGAAGGTCCCGAAGAATGGTTCGCTCGAGGCCCCGACGTTCCTGACGATCTATTCCCTGTTCGAACACCAGGCCCCGGTGCGGTAGCCCACGCGCTGCTCCAGCGCGCGGCCCCCGGGAACCCCGGCGCGACGGAAGTGGCTGCCGACGACTGGATCACCCACGAGGACTCGGAGAGGTACATCCTCAAGGAAGACTCGCGGAAGGTAACAGACGACTTGGTGCTGATGCTTCTGTGGTGGGAGGACGAACGCCAAATCCTTGATCTTGATGACGATTGACTTCCCAAGTGCACGGCGTCACGGAGCTCGGCCGATACACCAATGCCCGTGACGAAGTCGCCATTCTCCGATCAGTTCGTGTATATTCTCATTCCCGGAAACTTCAGCACCACAGATGGTGCATCTCGCCGCGTATGTGGGTTTTTGCAGGTATGCCGTCTCTGGACTCGCCAGATGACCGAGATGTTGCAGCAACTGAACGTTCGGATCCTCCACTGTGCGCTGAAAAGCCCGCTGCGCTCGCAAGTCCGCCACGATGTTGCTTTTTCTGTCCGGAGGCAAACCTAGAATCGATACCAGCGTCTCTGCGAAGCCTTCATCACTCTCCTCAGGAAGATCCTGCAGCTTCCGCCCCTTGTTTGCATCAACATCATTGAACAGGTGTTCCACTATAGGGCGATATTCCTCCCGCCCCAGCTCCTTCCCGACGCTCGCAATCAACTCTAGGAGGCGAGAAGGTGGTGGCTCCTGGATTCGCCATTTGTGCGTTCTCTCAAAGACGAGCTGAATTTCGTACGCCGTCTCCAAGGCGAAACGTGCTTCGCTTAGCATCCCCCTCTCTGCAAACTCGTTGTATGCCGTGACCGCGTTGCCAACCATCTGCTGGTAAAGACTTTCAAAATCTGGTGCGCCCTGGAATGAAGCTGGAGCCTCCACCACGACTGACGTTTGAGCTGTGAATCCCAAGAAACAGCGGGAGATTTGCAGAAGGGACTGCGCCACCAAGTACTTATCTTGTTTCTCGACCCCGTGACGGTAAGCCTCTTCCAAAGACTCTTGAACGGAAAGGAACGCACGCGCAAGCATGGTGGCAGCAGCAACGCGCATGTTTAGCGGCACTTCTGGAAAGAAGTTTCGCCAAATCAGCAGTGATGGAGCCCAACCAATGAAGGCTTTCATTAGTATGTGATACGACAAGACAGCGACGTGCACCAATAGCAGGTCCTTGTTCTTGTCCGTCTCCGAGAGCCTTCTGGCATCCTGTTGTATGTTTTCCATGGTGCACAAGGCTGTACCAGAGTCCATGTCTCCGCTTAATTGTAGAGACAGCAGTCTGATTCGGATGCCAATTCTATTTTGTTGGAGCATTGAGGGAGATTGCAAAATGCGTTGCAACTGTTCCGCGTATTCCTGCCTTCCAATTTGACCGAGCTCAAAAGCGACTTGGGCCTTGTAAGTCTCCAGTAGAGAACATTCTTCCTCGGTATACGAGTCTCTCAGCCGCTCCGCCCCATGCAAATAATAGCTTGCGTCAGCCAGCAGACCTCGGTCGGCGTATGTTATTGCGCTCAAAAGCAACAGGTGTGGATCGGACCTCAGGGCACCAATCGGTACACTCTCGATCAGGCCCGCAAGCAGGTGGATATCCTTCGAATTCAACAGTGCGAAGCCGTACTCTCTCAAAATCTTCGCTGAATCTCTCGTGAGGGTTGCGCCCTCATCCCTTGCGAAGGATTGCAGAGGGAGCAAGGGAATCCCGTACTCGGGGCCGCGGTCATGCAACAACCCCTGGACCCCGAGAAACCTGCGCCTGTAAACTGTCCATACCTCCCTTGCGGAGTCGGTGGTAAGAACATTCGCAGCAGGAATGCGGATCGTGACCTTTTCCTGTTCGAACCAACCCTCATCTTTCTTGTCTTCGCTGATGCGATGGTAGATGTTTTCAACATGATCAAAGAAGAGAAGCCCTCCGTCGCAACAATACAGCACGATCATGCCCATGCCAGGTGTTCGCTCGGCGAGCACCCTGAGGTTGCCCACAGGATATGGATAACAGACATATTGGGTGCCGTCTCGGGTTGATTCTAGACGTTTTTCTGTGCTCTTCAACTGGATGGCAAACTTGTTGCCTGTTACCTGCCCGTCTTTAACAATCTCCACGTCGAAATCGACTCCATAATCTGGATCTTCCTTTCGGCAGATGAAACCATTGCGCCTTGTCAAGACTGACAGAAGGGCAACACTGGACTCATCCGAATTCTCAGCAGCACGATCGACCTTAGGGAGTTCAGGAAGAGACATGCTCATCTCTCTTGATCCATTGCGTTAGCGGGTTCGCGCAGGAGCTTCTGCGGCGACTCCTCCGCGAAGGGCACGTCCTGTGCGACCCGCAGCTCGGTGGTCCGGACCAGGGCCAGAGCGCGCCGGCGTGGTCGGTTTCCGCCGCGCCGAGCAGTCGCTCGGCGTACCGGAAGACGTAGCAGCCGACCACCGTGCCGGTCCGGCCGCGCCCCGCGAGGCAGTGCACGTTGGCCGGCATCCCGCGGCCCAGGTCGGCGTCGATGGCGTCCAGGATCGAGATCATGAGGCCCCCGGTGGGGACCTCGAAGTCCCGGATCGGGAATCGGGTGTAGGGCACCTCCGCGGCGCTCTCTGCGGCCAGCGCCCGCAGGTCCTCCTCGTACCGCTGAAGAAGCCCGAGACGGGTCACTTCATCGACCTCGGTGAGGTCGATGAAGGCACGGACGCCCGCCCTCAAGAGCGAGGCGAGACGGGCCCGCGTCTCCGCTGGACTGGGCGACCCAGGGTACTCCCCGGCCATAAGCCTTCCCCGAACGACCCAGTACGCGTTCACTGCGGCCATCTCAGGATCGGTCACGGGCATCGATCGCTCACCGGTCCTCGCCGCATCCGCGGTGATCGAGCCTCCTTGCTCACTTCTTCCGGTAGACGTTCAGCCCCACCTTGACCTCCTCCCGGCCGGGGATCGCGGCGTTGCCTTCGGTGGAGGCGATGATGATCGTCTTGCCGGAGGACGACGGCCCGAACTCCTTGGACAGATCCACCCGGATGGTGAGCATGTTGCCGTCCACGGTCATCTCCACATTCTTCACTCGATCTCTCCTTTGCGTCCAGTGTGCTACTCGAGGCCATAATAGTCGTTGATCGCTCCGCTGATCTCTTCGTTCCGGTCCTCGCCGAGCTCGTAGAGCTCGAAGAGGTGATTCATGGCCGCGAAGTGGCGGACGAGGAAGTCCCTGAGGCCCTCGGTGTCGATCTCGACCAGGGCCGAGGCGACCCTCTCGATGCCGCAGAGGGAGAACGTGACCAGCTTCAGGGCCTCGGTCTCCAGGCACAGGAAGGGAAACCAGTAGGGGAACTGGGCGTCCAGCGCGATGAGGTACGCCCGGACCTCCGGAACCTCGAAGAGCTCCCTGGGGTCGTCATCGTAGCCGCCGATCGCCAGGTCCACCCGGCCGAGGAAGTGCCGGGCGCTGTCCCGTCTCTCGACGAGGGCGGAGAGGGAGCCGAGGGCGGGAGCGAGGTCCCCCGCCTCGACCGTCTCGCGGGAGATCATGACCGTCACGAAGTCGACCCCCGTCTCTCGGAACGGGTCCATCCTCGCCATCATCGGTCCTCCTCGCCTCCTGGAGATCTGATGCGAACGGCAGCGTCTACCGGCGAATGAGCAGGGCAGTCGATGGGCTGAGGAGCATTGTGAACCGGAGGAACAAAAGAGTTTCTCGCTGCAAGGCGCTGTTCCTCCCGAAGCCTTAGCTCTCGAGTTCTCCAACTGTGTACTTATAGTCCCTTATATCGAAAATCGGCCGACTTCCTTCCAACACGTTCACCACATCCAGACATATATCTGGGTTTTCCAGAGCTCCGGCCTTGTAGATGACCCTGTTTCTGCCCTTCTTATCCAGCGACGCACATATAATTTGTTCCGCATCACAGGCTACGGCCAGGTTCGGATTATGCGTAACGATAACTACCTGCCTGCGTTTCTTGGCCTCCCGGACGCAGTCTATTAGCACCCTTGCAACCGTTTGGTTATCCAAATTACCTTCCGGCTGATCAATTACTAATGGAATGTCGTCTCTATCCACAAGCAAGTAGAAGACCAAGAGCAAGGTCCCCCTCTCTCCAGGAGATAGTTCCTCTAGGTCTTTACCCTCCCACCGCAATACGTACATCGGATTGCAATAATCCAACGAAAACAGATAGGTATAGAATTCGTTTGCTGAGATGCCACTTCTCAGCTGGTCTTTCACGAACAAAGTTGGGGAGCCGCCACTCCTCGGCCCACCCGTAAGTGCCTCAACAATAGCCTCCAAGAAACTCCTAACGCCTTCACTGCTCTCAAAGTCAGCTTCAGCTACGATCCTCCTAATACGTTTTGCCCCGTCTTCCTTCCCTTGGAAGGGCCCCTTCTTCCCCTGATTAATGAGCGACAAGAACTTGGACTCAAATTCTCCGACAGCCATGGATACGCTGAATGTCAAATCGAACTTATCTGTTGCAAGCGGATGATTCTTTATAAAGCCTTGTATGGGGCCGTACAATTCGCTATACACCTCGGCCAACCGGCGCTTTTCTTCGAAAACCCTCAGTGCGACATCAACTTGGCGTCGCCTCACCTCATCCAGTCTTGAAGGGACTCCATTCAGAGCCTCGATCTTGTCAAGTATTCCAAGAATAGAATCCGGAGTATCTCTTGCCCCTTCTAGTTCCTTCTTCGCCTTCGCCCATTGTGCCAGCGCCTTTCTATATAGTTGGTACTCTTGATTCGGCCTGTCAAGGGTCTCTCGCAACGATGTTATCCTGTCAGAGACTTGACTGAGCTGATATACAGGACCTTCTTCACAGCTCTCCTCGAGGAGCTTCTGAGCCGCCGCCTTTTCACTGAGTGCCTTGGCCTCTATAATGTTGAGCCTCGCAAGATCTACCTTAATCCTAACAAGCTCGTCGATGGTGAGACCCACTGCTGTCCAAGAACGAATAACGTGATTTTGGCCACGGCCTGACCGACG
>JAWSUI010000031.1:0-45996 GCA_033551855.1 Deferrisomatales bacterium | reverse complement strand
GCGAGGGCGGCCCGGGGGCCGCCCTCGCTCGTGTGCCTAGGGGAAGGGTCGCAGGGCTCGCCCCGCGTTCCCCGTCCGCCGCTTTTCGGTTCCTCCGGTAAACCGACCGGGTGGGCCCGCCCACGCGATCGTCCCTGGAGTCGAATGCCGGGTCAGTCCCCGGATGCGCCTACTTTTCGGGGCTCGGTTCCCCTTCGGACGGGTGCTCGGGGTCGGTCCCGGGGGCGGGCGGGACGGCCGGTGCGGCTCCCTCGCGCTTCTTCGCGGCCTTCTTGGGCGCATCCGCCTCGGGGGGCGGGGCGTCGGGCGCGTCGGCCTTGGCCTCCGGTTCGGTGCGCTCCCCCATTTCCGCCGCCGGAGGGGCTTCGGCGCTCGGCTCGACGGCCACCAGCGGGGGCTCGTCCAGGCCGGGCTCCGGCGGCCCCTCGAAGCCCTCCTCTTCCGCGCCGGGAAAGTGCTTCTTCGTGCGGCTCAGGCGGGCGATGGCGTCGCGAAGATGATCCACCTCGTCCTTGTTCTGGCGGATGTTCTCCACCAGGATCTTGACCTCCTCCTCGGCGAGGATTCCCGGCTGGTCATGGATCACCGCGTTGTACACCAGGTTCCCCAGGTCCCGGAGGTCGGCCTTGATCTCCTTCTGCAGGGCCGCGGTGCGCATCCGCTTCTTGAGGATGCGGCTCTGCTTCGTGGTCTCGAAGGCCAGGATGGAGAGACCCCGCTGGGTCTTCTTGAGCAGGTTGTCGTCCTGGTTCGACATGGGGTCCTCCTCTTTACTCCCGAAACACGCCGCGAATCCGTGTCCTGTGCGGTTGAAAGAAGCGAATCTAAACGCTCCCCCCCGCAGTGTCAAGCGAGCGGCAACGCCCTCGATCCACCGGATGGTCGGCGAGCGGGGTCCGAAAGCCCCGCCGCTCCGCCCCGCATTCCGCGGCACGGCGACTGAGGCATCCCGGGCGAGGCCCCGGTGCGCAGGCCTTACCGATCCCCAGCGGTTCGCGTGCGCCTCCATCGATGCGGGGCGCGGCTACGCTCAGGGCCCCCCCGGCTCCCCCTCCGGCGCTTCCAGGACGATCGGGGTCCCCCGCGCAAGGCCGAGTCGCCGCCGGGCGCTCCCGTTTCGCACGCCGACCTCGATGCGGCCCGAGGACGCCGCGAGGCACAGGGGCGCATCGGGCGGCACGTCCCCGTAGGTGGAGGCGTAGGGCACCACCGCGCCGCCCACGAGGACCCGCCGGGGCGTCCACGGCACCCGCTCTGCGCGTATGCTCGTGACCGCATTTCCGAAGCGGTCGAAGCCCAGGATGACACCCCGGATCCTCTGGGCCCAGACTTCGGCCTCCGGGAGGAGCGAGGGGCCGAGAAGTGGCCGGGAAGGCCCCAGGTCCGCCCACGGCAGGCCCCGGCCGAGGTGGGCGGCAGCCGGGGCGAAGACGTCGCGCCCGTGGAAGGTGCGGCTGACCGGCTGCAGGCGGACGGCCGCGCTCTCCAGGGAGCGGACCTCGAGGATCTCGTCGCCCCGAAGAAAGGAGAACAGGCCGTTGTCGGGGCCGACGAAGACGTCTCGCCGGGTCCTGACCGCCACCGCGGGCCTCCCGGTTCCCACGCCCGGGTCCACGACGCACAGGTGGATGGTGCCCGGCGGGAAGTAGGGGCGTGCCGCCTCCAGGGCGAGGCAGCCGGCGAGGACGTCCTGGGGGGGAACGCCGTGGGTCAGGTCCACGACCCGGGCCTCCGGGCACAGACCCAGCAGGACGCCCTTGAGGATGCCGGCGTACGGGTCCACCAGGCCGAAGTCGGTGGTAAGGGCGATGACCGGGGCCGGCCGCTTGACAGGGTCCACAGTGCTGCTTACTCTGAGTTACGTGTCACAAAATCACGGCAACAGGAGAGGAGGTGAGAGTCCATGAAGCGCTTCATGATCCCGAGGGTCGCCCACTGCAGCGAGGGGTGCCCTAGACGGTCCTGGGCATGACGGGAAACTGCCCGCGGCGACCCCGCGTTGTAGCAAGCGTGCCAGGAAGGTTCGGCGACTCCCCCGGTTCCTCCGGGGGAGTCGCTATTTGTGCGGCCGGTGTGACGCCGGCGCCCCCGCGCCCCGGCCCGCGGATCGATGTCTCGGGGGAGGGGGCCCTGCCGGAAACTCAGTGGGTCCGTCAGGGGAAAGAACGATCTCGCGCCTTGCGCAACGGGTGCATCGGCGGCTTCGGTATCGCAGCGGATCGATGACCCAGGACAGTAGGCGGATGGTTCGGGGTCTGTCAAGGGCAAGACCCTCGCCGGACGCGAGCCCACTGCGAAGAGGGGTGTCCCGGAGCCTGCGCCCTCGGCCGCGCCGCGCCCCCCCGGCGCGCGGCCCTTCCCACCTGGAGTAGGCCATGGACCTCCTGCGCGTCGCCCTCCCGCCGGCCTTCGGCTTCCTCATCGGGTTCGCCACCAATGCCCTGGCCATCCGCATGCTCTTTCGGCCCTACCGGGAGATCCGGATCCTGGGCCTGCGCTTCCACGGCATGGTGCCCCGCCGCAAGGCCGAGATCGCCGCCACCGTCTCGCGCACGGTGGTGTCGGAGCTCCTCCGGGAGCGGAGCGTGGCAGAGCGCCTTGCCGGGCCCGAAGTGCGCATTGCCCTCCAGGCCATGATCTCGGACCTCCTGGAGCGTTACCTGGGCCGGGAGTACCCGAGCCTCGCCGGTGCCCTGGGCCCCGAGAGAGAGGAGGCCCTGGGAAAGGCCCTGCTCCGGGTGGCACAGGAGGCGGGGGCCGCCGCGGAGCAGTGGCTCGGCACCCCCGAGGGGATCGGGTTCCTGGAGCATGTCCTGGAGGCTCTCTTGCGGCGGAGCGCGGCCGACCTCTTGCGGGGGGAGGAGCGGTGGTTCGTGCAGTTGGCGCTGGGCAAGACCGCGGAGCTGCTGGCGGCGGGCGACCTGGAAGCCAGGCTGCGCCCGGGGGTCGCCCGAGCCCTGGTTGCCCTCGCGAACACGGACGCCCCGCTGGCGAGCCTCCTGCCGGACGGGGTGCGGGCCGCCGGGGTGGCGGCGGTGCGTTCCGCCGTGCCGGCGCTGCTGCGCCGTTTCGAGGAGGCCCTCCTGTCCCGCGCCAACGTCGAGAAGATCAAGACCGCGGTGCGGGGGGGGATCGAAGCATACCTGCTGGAAACCGAGGGGGGGGTGGTGAAGAACCTGGTGCGCCAGGCGGCCCTGATGGGCCGGGGAAGGATCTTTCGTGAGGCGGACGAGATCGTGGACGCCAACCTCCACCGCCTCGGCGAGCTGGTGTACCAGCAGGAGAATCGAGCCCGGCTGGAGCAGGGGGTGACGGATGCCCTGGACCGGGTCCTCGGACGGACGCCCGCGCAGCTCCTGGAGGCACTGCCGAGGGAGGCCGTCGATCGCCTCTGGGATCAGGCCACGGAATGGGTCTGCGGCCAGTTGCGACGGCCCCAGGTCGCCCAGGCCCTGGCTCTCGTGCTGGACCGGGAGCTGAGCGCGCTGTTCCGGACCAATCTCGGAGAGCTGGCTCGAGCGGCAGGGGTCGAGGCCGAGGGCGCCCGGGGGTGGGCCGAGCACCTCGCGGCCCGCGCCGGTGCCGGCCGGCTGCGGGCCTTTGTCGAGCGTGAGGCCCCGGCCCTGATCGAGGCCTCCCTCCGGGCCCCCCTGGGACGCCTGGACCGGCACGTGCCCCGCGCGCTCCTGGCGGAGGTCACCGGGCTGGGCCTCGATCACCTCATGCCCGTGATCTCGGCCCAGGTGCCTGCGATCCTCGGAATCGTCGACGTGAAGAGCCTCATCGAGCGCGAGATCCTGGCCTTCTCCCCGGAAGAGGTCGAGAACGTGATCTTGGCGGTCGCCGGGCGGGAGTTGCGCATGATCACGTGGTGGGGAGGCGTTCTCGGTGCCCTGGTCGGTGGGGTGCAGTCCGGGCTGATCCTCTTCGGCGGGTAGGACACGACACCTTGGGGAGGCCGCCCTACCACGGAGCCGGCACGGAGGGCGCCGCACCGTTTCGCGGACGGAAGCCCTTCGCGCCGACCGCGGCGCTCCTTCTCCGGAGGGCCCGCACGCACTGACAGATCTCGATGACCTGTTTCAGGTTCAGGTAGGGCCACGTCACCGTGGGGCTCGGCTGGACGATGTGGGGAAGCCATCGCTCCACCAAGCCCCCGAAGGCCGACCGCAAGGCGCGGAAGAGCTCCCTCTTCTCCCCCAGGTCGTCCTCGCCGGACAGCTGGATCACCTGCTCGAACCCCTGGCCGGCGTGGCGAACGCGCACGGAGTTCCGGCGCACCTCGATGTCGAACCCTTGGTCCCGGAGGGCCTTCCAGCAGGTGCCGAACCGCCGACGGACGTCCTCCGGGACCGCCGGGGACGCGGGCGAACCCTCGGGGAGGAGGACGGTGAGGTCGGGCACAGCGTCGTCGGGGTGGCAAGGGAGCGCCATGGCACCTTCCTTCTGGAGGGGGCGGGCCCGACCGCCCCGGCCCGAGATGTCGCATCGACCTGCGCCGCAGGGGGCGGTTTCCCTGGGTTCACCGTGTGCGTGGCCACCGGTGTCCGTGCGTCCTGCCCTCCGCCCCCGGTGCAAACGGGTGAAGCCCGGCGCACCGGAGCCTGCGGGGACACCCCTTCGCATGGCCGCGGATTGCGGGGCGGAGCGGAGGGGCTCCCCGGCCCCGGGCACGTGCCGGGGCGGTTGGTTGCCCGCTCCTTCCGCCCGGTGCTACAGTCCTATCCGGCGGATGCCCGGAAGCGGGCAGCCGGCCCGAAGGCCCTCCGGCCCGCTCCCGGCCCCCCCAGACCCGTGTGTGTTCCGATGGTGCTTGCCTCCCGTTCCGTTGCAACCGAGCAGGCCTCGTGCTATCTTCGCGCCCCTCTTATCGGCGAGGTGATGGGGTTGGCCTTAGCCGAGGCGGAGGCGGCCCTGGCCCTTGAGGAGGTGCCGGTGGGGGCGGTGCTCCTCTGGGGGGAGCGGGTGCTCACCCGGGCCCACAACCTCCGGGAGGCCCGGGCCGACCCCTTGGCGCACGCCGAGTGCCTGGCGATCGGCGAGGCCTCGCGGCTCCTGGGAAGGTGGCGGCTGGAGGAAGCCACGCTGGTGGTCACGCTGGAGCCCTGCCCGATGTGCATGGGGGCGCTGCTCCAGGCCCGCGTGCCCCGGTTGGTGTACGGGGCGGCGGACCCGAAGGCCGGCGCGGCGGGCACCCTCTTCGATCTGTCGGACGACCCGCGGCTCAACCATCGGGTCCAGGTGGTCCGGGGGGTTCGCGAGGCCGAGGCTGCGGACCTGATGCGGCGGTTCTTCCGCCGCCGGCGGTGCGGCGGGGAACCCGAGTCCTGAACGTTCGCGGAGAGGTGGCCGAGAGGTCGAAGGCGGCAGACTCGAAATCTGTTGTACCTTTACGGGTACCGGGGGTTCGAATCCCTCCCTCTCCGCCAGTCTTTTCCCCGGGGGCTGCGCCGTTCCGGGCGGGTAGCCCCCGTGACGCGGCGAGCGTCCGGCGGGGGCCGCTCCTCGGAGCTGCGGGGGCGGAAGCCGCGGAACCGGCCCCTGGGATTCCGGTGTTGTCCCGCCTCCGGGCGAGGTGGGTTGCAGGGATGGCTGGGCCCTGCGCGACGAAGGCGCGGTGAACCCCGTCAGGTCCGGAAGGAAGCAGCGGCAGCCACGCCCCTCGGGCGCCGCAGGCAGCCTAGCCATCCCTGGATCCCACCTCCGTCCCTCCCTTCCTTGGGCCTGGCCATGTCCTACCTCGTCCTAGCGCGGAAGTGGCGTCCCCAGACCTTCGAGGCGATCCGGGGACAGGACCACATCGTCCGGGCGCTCCGGAATGCGATCTCCTCGGGACGCATCGCCCACGCGTATTTGTTCACCGGCATTCGCGGGGTGGGCAAGACGTCGGCGGCGCGGGTGCTGGCGAAAGCGCTCAACTGCGTCTCGGGCCCGACGCCGACCCCCTGCAACGCGTGCCCTTCTTGCCGCGAGATCACAGAGGGCCGCTCCGGCGACGTCCTGGAGATCGACGGGGCTTCCAATACCGGCGTGGAGGACGTGCGGCGACTGCGGGAGGCGGTGCGCTATCCGCCGGTGCGAGGCCCCCACCGGGTGTACATCATCGACGAAGTGCACATGCTCTCCACGGCGGCCTTCAATGCCCTCCTGAAGACCCTGGAGGAGCCCCCGGCCCACGTCGTCTTCGTCCTGGCGACGACCGACCCCCACAAGATCCCGGTTACCATCCTCAGCCGTTGCCAGCAGTTCGATTTCAAGCGCCTGTCGCTGAGGGAGATGACGGCGCTGCTGGCCGACGTGGCGCACGCCGAGGGGATCGCGGCGGACGAGAAGAGCCTGGCGGCGCTGGCCCGGGAAGCGGAAGGGAGCGTTCGGGACGGCCAGAGCCTGCTCGACCAGGTCTTCTCCTATGCCGGCGAGTCCGTCACCTACGAGGACGTGCGCGACGTGTTGGGGGTCGTGGACCGCGACCTCCTGTTCGGGGTGGCCCGCGCGGTGGTCGAGCGCGACGCCCGCCGGGTGGTGGAGGCGCTGGCCGAGGCGGAGCGCTTCGGGTACGACGTGCGGCGGTTCGGCCACGATCTGCTGGACGTCTTTCGGGACCTCACGGTGATCAAGGCCCTGGGGGAGGCGGAGGATCTGGTGGACCTCGCCGCCGAGGAGGTGGCGGCCGCCCGGGAGTTTCTGGTCCCGACCTCCTGGGAGGAGATCCACGCCCTGTTCGACATCCTCAGCCGGGGGATCGACACCCTTCGCGGCGCCTCGCGGCCCGGGCCCCTGCTGGAGATGACCCTGCTCAAGATGGCCAAGCTGCCCCCGGTGCTCCCGCTCTCCGAGGTCCTGGCCCGGGCGCGCGCCGGCCCGGGGGCGGGCGAAGGGGGAGGAGGAGGCGCCGGGGGGAGGCCGTCGGCCTCCGGGCACACCGGGGTGGAGGCCGCGGCGGGGAAGACCGCGGACCCGGCGCCCCGGGACCCGGGCCCGGGGGATCGAGCTGCGGGGGCCTCGGCAGAAGCTGCGGCGGCTCCCTCCGCGGCCGTGGCGGCCGTCCCGGCCGGCGAGGCTCCGGTGCCCCGGGGGGAGGCGGAGGTCTGGGAGGCCCTCCTCCGGGGGGCGGAGGGGGCCAACCGGCCCTTCTGGCACGTCCTTCGGGCCCACGGGAGGCTGGAGGCCTGGGACCCCGACGGGAAGGTGGCCGCCGTGGTCCTGGACGACCCGGGGCACGAGTTCTTCGTCCGCTCCAAGCTCGAGCTGCTCACCCGGATCCTGGCCGAGGCGGCGGGTCCGGGTGCCCGGGTGGAGCTCCGGTTCGAGGCGCGGCAGGGGCGGGGGCGGGGTCGGGATGGGGCCCGGGAGACCGATCGGGCGCGAAGCGCCAAGCGAGAGGCCCTGGAGCACCCCCTGGTGCGCGAGGCCATGGAGATCTTCGAAGGCGATGTGGAAGAGGTCCGGGTGCTCAAGCCCTGACCGAGCGGCTCAGGAGTCGGCGAGAGGAGGTGCGGGAGTGAAGGGGCTCGGGAACATGATGCGCCAAG
Organism: Deferrisomatales bacterium; assembly: GCA_033551855.1. Lineage (GTDB taxonomy): Bacteria > Desulfobacterota > Deferrisomatia > Deferrisomatales > JACRMM01 > JBFLZB01. The sequence goes on along the minus strand of JAWSUI010000031.1, from coordinate 38,464 downwards.
CGCAGCAGATGCAGAAGAAGATGGCCCAGATGCAGGAGGAGTTGGCCTCGCGGACCGTGGAGGCGAGCTCCGGGGGGGGGATGGTGCGCTGCACCGTGAACGGCAAGCAGGAGATCCTCTCCCTGACCGTGGACCGGGAGGTGGTCGACCCCGAGGACGTGGAGATGCTGCAGGATCTCGTTCTGGCGGCGGTGAACGAGGGGGTGAAGAAGAGCCAGGAGATGGTGGCCTCGGAGATGGGCAAGATCGCGGGTGGGATGGGCCTGAACATCCCCGGGCTCTTTTGAGGTTCTTTCGGTAAACGACCGGGTGGGCCCGGCTACGCAGGCGGACGATGCCGGGCTGTAAGGTAGGTGCGCTCCCGCGCCGCATCCGGAATCCTCGCGGCATTGCTGCTCCCGAAGCAGTTGCTCCCGTCGAGCGGTCGTCCGCCTGCGCCGTGGGACCCCCCCGGCCGCCCTCGGTCACGGAGACCCGTCGTTCCCCGGACGAGCCCGTCTGGAACGGGTCACCCGTCACCGTTTACCGGTCTTCCGTCATCCGTGACCCGTCACGCGAGGAGAGTCGATGGCGCGGCAAGGGTTGGTGATCGTCCACACGGGCAACGGCAAGGGAAAGACGACGGCGGCCCTGGGCCTCGCCCTTCGTGCCGTGGGGCAGGGCCTGAAGGTCAGCATGATCCAGTTCATCAAGGGGTCCTGGAAGTACGGGGAGCTCCGGGCCCCGGAGCTGCTCCCGGGCTTCGAGATCCGACCCATGGGGCGCGGTTTCGTGGACCTGGGCAGCCCGGAGGCGAACACCGAAGCCCTGGCTCTGGCGCGAGAGACCTTCGCCGCTGCGCGGGAGCGGGTGCTCTCCGGGGACTGGGACCTGGTGATCCTCGACGAGGTCAACTACGCGGCGAGCTACGGCTTGCTGGACGTGGAGAGCATCCTGGCGCTCATCCGGGAGAAGCCCCCCGCCGTGCACCTGGTGCTCACCGGGCGGGACGCGCCCCCGGAGGTGGTGGAAGCTGCCGACCTCGTCACGGAGATGCGCGAGGTCAAGCACCCCTTCCGCAAGGGCGTCAAGGCACAGCGCGGGATCGAGTTCTGACGGTCCCGTGAGCTTCGGGCACCCCGAGGGAGGGAGAGGGGCCCCCCGGGGCCCGCCGTCGAGGCTCCTTCCGGCGGAAGTGGAGGGCCGGCATGGGTTATCCGGAGCTCACACCCCAGGCCCGGGAACTGCTGGCGCTGCGCTATGTCCAGCGGGCACCCGACGGCGAGCCTGCCGAGGGAGAGGAGGAGCTCTTCCATCGCGTCGCCCGCGGGGTGGCGGCTGCCGAGACCCGCTTCGGCGGGCGGCCCGAGCCGAAGGCGGAGCGGTATCACGACCTGCTGCGCAGCCTGAGGTTCCTGCCCAACACGCCGGCCCTGATGAACGCCGGCACCCCCGTCGGCCAACTCGCCGCCTGCTTCGTCCTTCCCCTCGAGGACTCCATCGAGTCCATCTACGATTCCCTCAAGCACATGGCCCTCATCCACAAGAGCGGGGGCGGCACGGGGTTCAGCTTCTCCCGCATCCGCCCGCGGGGCGACGTGGTGGCGAGCACCGGCGGCGCCGCCTCCGGGCCGCTCTCGTTTCTCGAGCTCTTCGACACCTCCACCCGGGTGATTCGGCAGGGGGGGCGGCGCAGGGGGGCGAACATGGCCGTCCTGCGGGTGGACCACCCGGACATCCTGGACTTCTGTCGGGCAAAGCTCCAGGGCGCCTTCGGGAACTTCAACCTCTCGGTGGGGTTCACGGACGACTTTGCCCGGGCCCTGGCGCGGGGGGAGGACGTCGCGCTCCGGAACCCCCGGGGAGGGGGAGTGTGGAGCCGGGTGCCGGCGCAGGAGATCTTCGCCGCCCTGGTGGAGGGCGCCTGGGCTACGGGCGATCCGGGAGCGGTGTTCCTGGACGCCGTGAACCGAGCCAACCCGGTGCCCGGGCTCGGGGCGCTGGAGGCCACCAACCCCTGCGGCGAGCAGCCCCTCCTGCCCTACGAGTCGTGCACCCTGGGATCCCTCAACCTCACGCGGTTCGTGCGCGCGGGCGGGCTGGCCTGGGACGAGCTCGAGGCCGCGACCGCCCTCGCCGTGGAGTTCCTCGACGACTGCCTCGAGGTCTCCGAGCCTCCGGTGGAGCAGATCCGACTCGCCAACCGGCGCACCCGGAAGGTGGGGCTGGGGGTCATGGGGTTCGCGGACGCCCTGGTGATGCTGGGCATTCCCTACGGCGGCGAGCAGGCTCGGGCGTTGGGGCGTCATATCATGGCCCGCCTGGAGGCGGCAGGGGTCGCCGCGTCCCGGGCCCTGGGGGAGCGGCGGGGCAGCTTCGGGGCATTCGCGGGCAGCATCTGGGAGAAGAGGGGATTCCCGGCGATGCGAAACGCCACGGTGACCACGGTGGCGCCCACCGGCTCCATCGCGATCCTGGCCGGGGTCTCGGGCTCCATCGAGCCCCTGTTCAGCCTGGCCTACACCCGCCGCATCCAGGACCGGGCGGTGAGCTTCGGGATCCATCCCCTCTTGGGGCCCGCCCTCGAGGCACGCGGGGTCTCGCCGGCGTCGGTGGAGGCGCGGGTGCAGGCCGAGGGGCGGCTGGGGCACCTCGCGGAGATCCCGGAATCCGTGCGCCGGCTCTTCCCCACCGCGTTCGAGCTGCCTCCCGAGGACCACCTGGCGATGCAGGCCGCCTTCCAGGAACACACCCACAACGCGGTGTCCAAGACCGTCAACCTCCCGCAGGAGAGCTCTCGGGAGACGGTGGCCCGGATCTTTCGGGAAGCCCACGCCCTGGGCCTCAAGGGGGTGACCCTCTACCGGTACGGGTCGGTGACGGGTCAACCCCTGGAGGTGGGGGACCGGTGCAACCGGTGCGTGGCCGGGGACGGGGAGGCGGGGGAAGCGCACCCCGGGTAGAAGAGGGCCGGAGGGGAAACGGCAACGGGCGCGGCTCTCGCCGCGCCCGTTCTCGCTACGGTCCCTGGTACTAGCCCCGCCGCCGGTCCCGGTCCCGGCGCTGGGGGGGCGGACTGCGGCCCTCCCGCGGTGCGGCGCCCGGCTCGTCGGGGTAGAGAGCAGCCCGCCGGGAGAGCTTGATCCGCCCGTTGGACTCCACGTTGATGACCTTGACGGGCACGGTGTCGCCTTCCTTGAGGAAGTCGGTCACGTTGGCCACCCGCTCCTTGTCGATCTCGCTGATGTGGAGCAGGCCGTCGGTGCCGGGGAAGATCTCCACGAAGGCGCCGAAATCCATGATCTTCCGGACGATCCCCTCGTAGACCTTCCCGACCTCGGCCTCCTGGGTGAGGTCCCGGATCATCTTGATCGCCTGCTGGGTCTGGGCCTCGTTGGTGCTGGCGATCCGGATGGAGCCGTCGTCCTCGATGTCGACGCTGGTCTGTGTGACCTGGATGATGTTGCGGATGTTCTTCCCGCCGGGGCCGATCACGTCTTTGATCTTTTCGGTGCTGACGTGGATGACGGTGATTCGGGGGGCCAGGGGGGAGAGGCTCTCCCGGGGGGTGCCGAGGGCGCGCTCCATGCAGTTCAGGATGTGCAGGCGCCCCCTGCGGGCCTGCTCGAGCGCCGTGCGCATGATCTCGACCGTGATGCCCTGGACCTTGATGTCCATCTGGAGGGCGGTGATGCCCTCCCGGGTGCCGGCCACCTTGAAGTCCATGTCGCCGAGGTGGTCTTCGTCGCCCAGGATGTCGGAGAGGACCGCGAAGCGGTCGCCCTCGAGGATCAGGCCCATCGCGATGCCCGCGACCGGCGCCGAGACCGGGACCCCGGCGTCCATGAGGGCGAGGCTTCCGCCGCAGACCGTGGCCATGGAGGACGACCCGTTGCTCTCGAGCACCTCCGAGACGAGCCGGATCGTGTAGGGGAAGTCTTCGTGGGCGGGCAGCACGGCCTCGAGGGCCCTCTCGGCCAAGGCCCCATGGCCGATCTCGCGCCGGCCCGGGCCCCGCAGGAAGCGGGCCTCCCCCACGCAGAAGGGCGGGAAGTTGTAGTGGAGCATGAAGCGCTTGTAGTAGGAGCCCTCGATGGCGTCGATGAGCTGCTCGTCGCTGGAGGTTCCCAAGGTCGGAACCACGAGCGCCTGGGTCTCCCCCCGGGTGAAGAGGGCAGACCCGTGGGTGCGGGGCAGGATCCCCACCTGGCAGTCGATCGGGCGCACGTCCTCGAGCCCCCGACCGTCGATCCGCACGCCCTCTTCGAGGATCGTGCGTCGCACGTACTTCTTCTGCACGCTCTCGAAGGCTGCCTTGAAGTCCTTTTCCCGGAGCCTCTCCTCGTCCCCGAGGGACGCCACCAGGGCGGCCTTGGCGGCTCGGACCGCTACGGAGCGCGCCTTCTTGTCCTGTTCCTGATAGGCCTTGGCCCCCAAGTCCGCGAAGTAGGCGGCGGCCTTTTCCTGCACTGCCGGGTCCGGCTCCGGAGCGGCGGGGATCTCGCGCTTGGGCATGCCGGCGGCTCGGACAAACTCCTCCTGCAGTTCCACCAGGCGCTTGATCTCGCCGTGGCCGAGCTCGATGGCCTCGAGCATCTCCGCTTCGCTGAGCATCTTGGAGCCGCTCTCCACCATGGTCACGGCGTCCTTCGTGCCGGCCAGGATGAGATTCAGGCGGCTCGTCTCGAGTTGCTTGAGGGTCGGGTTGACGACGAACGAGCCGTCCACGTGCCCGATCCGGACCCCCGCGATGGGTCCGTGGAAGGGGATGTCCGAGATGGAGAGGGCGGCCGAAGCCCCCACCAGCGCCACCACGTCAGGTATGTTCTCGGTGTCGTGGGAGACCACCGTGGCGATGACCTGGGTCTCGCTCGTGAATCCCTTGGGGAACAGCGGGCGAATCGGGCGGTCGATGAGCCGCGAGGTCAGGGTGTCGGAGTCGGGCGGCCTGCCCTCCCGCTTGAAGAACCCGCCGGGGATCTTGCCGGCGGCAAAGGTCTTTGTCTGGAAGTTCACCGTGAGGGGAAAGAAGTCGATTCCCTCGCGCCCCTCGGCCTCGGCGACGGCCGTGACGAGGACGGCGGTCTCCCCATAGGTCACGAGCACGGCGCCGTGGGCCTGTCGCGCCATGCGGCCCGTCTCCAGCGTGAGGGTCTTCCCCCCCACCTCCAATGTGGCGGTCTTTACATCGAACAATGCAGCACTCTCCCGTCTTTGGGTGGATGAAGCGGCCCGGGGGCCGTTCGCAGGTCTCGTTACTTGCGGATACCGAGCCGGTCGATCACGGTCCGGTACCGCTCGACGTCGCTGCTCTTTAGGTAGTCGAGAAGGCGCCGGCGCTGGCCGACCAGCTTGAGCAGCCCGCGGCGGGAGGAGTGGTCCTTCTTGTGGAGCTTGAAGTGCTCGGTCAGATAGCTGATCCGCTCACTCAACAGCGCGATCTGGACCTCCGGGGAGCCCGTGTCGTTCTCGTGGATCCGGTACTGGTCGATCACTTCCTGCTTCTTCTCCGGGGTCATCACCATGGTGTCTATCCTCCTCGCTGCTCTCTCGTCTGACAGGGCAGGGGCGGGGCGGCTCGGGCCGTCCGGCCCCCAAATGATCGACCTTTCTAACACGAATGGAGCGCCGGCGTAAAGGAGCCAGGCGCCTCCCGGATCCACTGCCTGGCACGTGCTCGGGGTCGGGGAGCCCCTCCGCTTCGCCCCGCAAACCCCGGCACGTCGAAGGGGCGTCCCGGCGGATTCCCCGGTGCGGCGACGGATGCCGGTCGCCTTCGACGCCCGACCCCGGCAGGCGCGTGGTCGGCCGCCGCCCAAGCCCGTCGAACCGGCGAAGCCCTACCCGGAACCGCCGAAGACCTTCAGCGGCTGTAGGCACCCCGCCTCCTCGCGGGCCACCGCCACCAGGTTGTCCTCGGGGTCGAAGAGCCCCACCGGACCGGGCTCGGGAGCCCGCCCGGGCACGGCCCGGCCTCGGCACACGTCCCGGACCTCGTCCGCGGAGAGGTTCCGGCGGGGAAGCGCCTCGACCATGCGGCCCGGAGGGAGGACCCAGGACCAGGCCAGGGGGCCGGCCTCCTCCACCTGGCCGAGGGAAGGGGCACCTTCCAGGCCAAAAGGGCCGGAGCGGGTCCGGGTGAGCTCCCACAGGATCGCCCCGGTTCCCAGGGCATCCCCGAGGTCGCGGGCGAGGGATCTCACGTAGGTGCCCGATGAACAGACGATGCGGAGCACCAGGTCCGGCACCGAGAGGTCGAGGAGCTCCAGCTCACGGATCTCCACCGTGCGAGGGGGGGGCGCCACCTCCTCGCCCCGCCGCGCCCTCCGGTGCAGGGGGACGCCCGCGATCTTCACGGCGCTGTAGGCCGGGGGCACCTGGACGCGGGTGCCCCGCCACGCGCGGAGCGCGTCCTCCACCCGGGCGCGGCCGAGGTCCGGCACCGGCCGCGTCTCCAGGAGGCGGCCCTCGCGGTCCAAGGTGTCGCGCCGCTCCCCCAGGCGCACCCTCGCCCGGTACTCCTTCTCGTGGCCGACGAGGTACTCGAGGAGCCGGGTGGCCCGCCCCAGCCCCACGAGGAGAATGCCGGTGGCCAGGGGATCGAGGGTGCCGGCGTGGCCCGCGCGGGATGCCCCAAGGGCGCGACGCACCCGTTGCACCGCGGTGTGTGATGTGATCCCCTCGGGCTTGTCCAGGACCAGGAGGCCCCAGGGCTCCCCAAACACTTTCAGGGCCCGTGCAACCAGCTGCTGCGCGACCGAATCTCTCCGTTGCGCACTCACCCACTCCTCGCCCATCTGCTGGACAGGTCTCGTCGTTCGCTCACGCGCGCCTTGCACTCCGGTCTGCTCGCGACGATTCCTTCACGGGCCCTCAGCCGGTCTCTCGACTGTGCAAGAGCTCTTCGTCGAGGGCTTCCTCGACCCGCTCGAAGAGGCGGCGCTTGAGGTCCTCCAGGCACCCCTCCACCGTGGCGCCGGAGGCGTTGTGATGCCCGCCGCCCCCCAACTCCCGGGCGATCCTGGAGACGTCGACCCTTCCCTTGGAGCGAAGGGCGATCCGGTAGCGCCCGGGCGCCTCCTCACGGAAGAGGAGGCCGACCTCGACCCCACAGATGGAGCGGGGGTAGTTGACGAAACCCTCCACGTCCTCCACGCCCGTCTGGGTCTCGCGGAGCATCGCCAGGGTCGCCACTGCACAGGCCGTCTTGTCGCGGGGCGAGAGATCCAGGGTCTCGAGGACGCGGCTCAGCAGGCGCAGCCTGGCCACGGGTTGCTGATCGAACACCATCTGGGAGACCCAGGAGGGATTGACCCCCTTTCCGACCATGCGAGAGGCGATCTCGAAGGCCCGGGAGTTGGTGTTCGAGAAGCGGAAGCACCCGGTGTCCGTGAGGACCCCTGTGTAAATGGCGGTGGCGGCGCCGTAGCCGATGGGGGCGGGCAGTGCTTGAAGCACGTCGTAGACGAGCTCCGCGGTGGCGCAGGCTCCCGCGTCCACCAGGTTGGCGGACCCGAAGTGGCCGTTTCCGGGGTGGTGGTCGATGTTGACCACGAGGCGGCCCGGGGCGAACACCTCATCGCCGAAACCGGTCCGGTCGGCGCTGCCGCAGTCCAGGAGGACCACGCGGTCGTAATGCGTTCCGTCGGCAGGGGTCAATTGCACGCCCTCCGCCAGGGGCATCCACGAGAGGTTCGTCGGCACCCCGTCCGCGCTGAGAACGTCGCAGTGCTTGCCCAGGGCCGAGAGGCCGGCCGCCAAGGCCAGGCACGAGCCGATGGCGTCGCCGTCGGGGTTCTGGTGGGAAACGAGGAGGAAGCTGCGGCCCGCCAAGAGCGCCTGCCGAACCTCAGCGATCGCTTTCTTTCGATCCATGGGCGAGATCCTCGAGGAGCTCCTGCACGTGCAGCGTTTGCGCCAGGGCGTCGTCGTACACGAAGCGGACGTCGGGCACCACGCGGAGCCGCAGGCGCTGACCCAGCTCCCTTCGGATGAAAGACCGGGCGCTCGCCAGTCCCTGGGCGCTCGCCTTGCGGTGCTCTTCGGCGCCCAGGACCGTGTAGTAGATCTTCGCCGCCCGGAGGTCCGGGGAGACCCTGGCGGCGGTCAGGGTGACGAAGCCGATGCGGGGATCCTTGACGTCCTTCTGGAGGATCTGCGCCGCCTCGTGGAGGAGGCTGTCCGCCACCCGCTGCGCTCTCTTGGTGTCCATGGCCGGTCCTCGCCGGTGCCTCGCGCGCCCGCCGCCTGGGACGATCCCTTCACGGACCCTCAGACGTGGAGAATCTCCAGGTCTGCCCGGGTGATCTCGGCCAGGTGGAGCTCTTCGACGTAATCGATGACCTTGTTGAGAATCGAGTCGGCCAGGCGCGCGTCGTTGCTCACCACGGCGAAGCCGATCGTGGCCTTCTGGTGGAGGTCCAGACTGTCGACCTCGGCCACGCTCACCGGGAAGCGATGCCGGGTGCGCTCCAGCACACGCCGGACGATGCCGCGCTTCTCCTTCAGCCCGTGAATCCCTTCCAGGTAGAGATCAACGGTTGCCACGCCCACGACCATCGCGCTCCGCCGCCCCCTTTGCCTACAGCGTCCGCTCAATCTCCTCGATCACGAAGAACTCCACCACGTCCCCTTCCTTGACGTCGTTGTAGTTCTGAATCGAGAGGCCGCACTCGAACCCCTCCCGCACTTCCCGGACGTCGTCCTTGAACCGCTTGAGGCTGGCGAGCTCTCCGGTGTAGATGACCACGCTCTCTCGCAGCAGGCGCACGCGGGCGTTGCGCTGGGCGACGCCCTGGGTGACGTAGCACCCCGCGACGGTGCCCGCTTTCGGGATCTTGAAGATCTGGCGCACCTCGGTGCGCCCGAGGACGCGCTCCTGGCGGGTCGGGGCGAGAAGCCCGCCGAGGGCCTTCCGGAGATCGTCGGTGGCGTCGTAGATGACGCTGTACAGGCGCACGTCCACGCCGGCCTGGTCGGCGATGGCGGCCGCCTTGGCCTCGGGGCGCACGTTGAACCCCACGACGATGGCCTGGGATGCATGGGCCAGGTTCACGTCGTTCTCGGTGATGCCACCCACCGCGCCGTGGATCACCCGGATCTTGACCTCCGAGGTGGCGATCTTCTCCAGGGCTTGGGCCAGCGCCTCCACCGAGCCCTGGACGTCGGCCTTCACGATGACCGGGAGCTCTTTGATCTCGCCCTCCGAGATCCGGGTATGGAGGTCCGCCAGGGTGACCTTGCGGGCCTTCGCCATTTCCTCGTCGCGGCTCTTCTCGGCCCGCCGCCCTGCGACCTCGCGGGCCGCGCGCTCGCTGTCCACCACCAGGAAAGCCTCTCCGGCCGTGGGGACGCCGTCGATCCCTGTGACTTCCACCGGCGTGCTCGGCCCGGCCTCCTTGACCCGCTTCCCCTGGTCGTTGGTCAGCGAGCGGATGCGCCCGGAATACATCCCCGCGAGCAGGATGTCCCCGACCTTGAGGGTGCCCTCCTGGACCAGGACCGTGGCCACCGCCCCGCGGCCACGGTCGATACGAGCCTCGATCACGGTGCCTCTGGCCGGCCTCTTGGGGTTGGCCGTCAGCTCCATGATCTCGGCCTGGAGGGCGATCATCTCGAGGAGTTGGTCGATCCCCATTCCCTGCTTGGCCGAGACCGGCACGCAGATGACGTCGCCCCCCCAGTCCTCGGGAACCAGGCCCTGCTCGGTGAGGCCTCGCTTGACCCGGTCCGGGTCGGCCTCCGGTTTGTCCATCTTGTTGACGGCCACGATGATCGGCACCTTGGCCGCCTTGGAGTGGTCGATCGCCTCCACCGTCTGGGGCATGATCCCGTCGTCGGCGGCGACCACGAGCACCGTGATGTCCGTGAGCTTCGCGCCGCGCGCCCGCAACGCCGTGAAGGCCTCGTGACCCGGTGTGTCCAGGAAGACCAGGGGGCCCCGGGAGGTCTCCACGGCATAGGCGCCGATGTGCTGGGTGATGCCGCCGGCCTCGCCCGCGGCGACCCGGGTCTTTCGGATCGCGTCGAGGAGCGATGTCTTTCCGTGGTCCACGTGGCCCATGACCGTGACCACCGGCGGCCGGTGCTCCAACTCCTCGGGACGATCCTCCGAGCGGGCCAGGAACTCCTCCTCGGCGACCGCGATGTTCTCCACCTCGTAGCCGAATTCCGCGGCGACCAGGGCGGCGGTGTCGGCGTCCACGGTCTGGTTGATCGTGGCCAGGACCCCCAGGGACATGAGCTTCTTGATCAGCTCGGTGGCCTTGACCCCCATGCGCTGGGAGAGGTCCGAGAGGGCGATCACCTCGGTGATCCGGATACGGCGCTTGCTCGCCTTGGGAACCGTGATCTGGGTGCGTTGGGGGGTGCGCAGGAGGTCGGGCCTGGCGGCCATGGGGGCCTCCCGGCGGCCCTTCTTCTTCTTGGACTTGCGGGCCGCCCGGCTGGCCTCCCGCTCCTGCTTGTTCATGTGGTACACCGGGGCGGCCGCGGGGGCCCTTTCCTCCGGCGGCGGGTGGATGAAGCGCACCACCTTCAGCCCGAACTCGTCCTTGGCAGGCTCGGGCGTCTCCTTGGCTTCGGGGGCCGGAGCCTCGGCGGGCTCCGCCGCGCCTTCGGCGGCTGCCTCGGGCACGTCGGGCTCGGCGCCCGGGGCGAGGGGCGCCGCGTCCGCCCCGTGGCGGGGCTCCTCGGCAACAGGTCCTGCAGCGCCCGGCTCTGCCGCTTCCGCGGTTTCGGGTGCCGCCGTGGGGGTTTCCGCCTGTGGCGAGACTTCATCGGGCTCCGCGGCCTTGCGGCGCCTCCGGACCACGGGCTGTGGCTTCGCGGTGGCTTCGCCGGACTCGACGCCCTTTCGCGCCGCCTTGAGGGCGCCTCCCAGCGTCTTGAGGGCTTGCTGGATGTCCTCTTCGTCCACCGGGCTCAGGTGGCTGCGGACCTTTACCCCCAACTTCGTCAGCGCTGCCAGGAGGTCCTGGACCTCGTGGCCGCTGTCTTTCGCCGCTTCAAACACTCGAACCTTTGCCATGCCCTTCTTCCTGGATGATGTCCTGGAGGGGCCCACGATGTCCCTGCGCCCATCCGATACACGGCCCGTGTTCGCCCGGCTCGGGCCCGTCGTTTTCCTCCGGTCAGCGCTCGCTGCCGGGGCTCTCTCCCGAAGTCGTCTCCTCCCCGCGCTCCTCGTCCGGTGCCGGAGCGTCGGCGTCCCCTTCGACGTCTTCGGCCTCCTGGCCCCCCGTAGCAGCCATCACTTCGGCCTCGAAGGCGGCGCGGGCGGCAGAACGAAGGCTCTCGGCCTCCGGCTCGCCGAGGGAGAGGACCTCGGAAAGAAGCGACGGGGATGCGTTCGCCAGCGTCTCCAGGGAATGGACGTCGGCCCGGCCCAAGCGGGACACCTTCAGGGGGTCCATCCCGGGAAGCCGCAGGATCTTGCCCTTCTCCGCCTCCCGGCGCCGGCTCTCCTCCTCGCTGATGATGTCGAGCTTCCACCCCATGAGCTTCGCCCCCAGTTTGACGTTCTGCCCTCGGCGACCGATGGCGAGGCTGAGCTGTTCCTCGGGCACGATCACGCTCATGACGTGCTCTTCCTCGTCCATGAGGACCCGGGAGATCTGGGCCGGCGAGAGGGCATTGACGGCATACATGGCGGGGTCGTCGTTCCACACCACGATGTCGACCCGCTCGCCCCGGAGCTCCTGTACCACCCCCCGGACCCGACTGCCCCGCATCCCGATGCACGCTCCGACCGGGTCCACGTCCGGATCGTGGGAGATGACCGCGATCTTCGCCCGTTCCCCGGGCTCCCGGGCGCAGGCCTTGATCTCCACGACCCCCTCCCTGACCTCGGGCACTTCCAGCTCGAAGAGCTTCTTCACGAACTCGGGGTGGGTCCGCGACAGGATCAGCTGGGGGCCGCGGCTCTCCTTCTGCACTTTCAGCAGCAGCGCGCGGACCCGGTCGCCTTGCCGGTAGTGCTCGCTCCGGATCTGCTCTCCCTGGGGCAGCACGGCGTCGGTCCGCCCGAGGTTGACGATGAGGTCTCCCTTCTCCATGCGTTGGACGATCCCGTTGATGACCTCTCCCCGGCGGTCGATGAACTCGCTGTAGACGATGTCCCGCTCGGCCTCGCGAACCTTCTGTATGATCACCTGCTTGGCGACCTGGGCGATGATCCGGCTCAGGTCCCCGAGCTCCACGGGGATGCCCAACTCGTCTCCGAGCTCGCAGCCGGGATCGTATTTCTCCCGGGCCTCTTCGATGCTGATCTGGGTGTAGGAGTCCTCGACCTCCTCTACGACGGTCATGTACTCGAAGACGTTGATCCGGCCCGCCTCCTCGTCGTAGTGGGCCTCCAGATTGCGGCTGCCCAGTTTCTTCCGGGCCGCCGTGGCCATGGCCTGCTCCAGGGCGTCGATGAGGATCTCCCGGTCGATGCCCTTCTCTCGTACCACCTGATCGATGACTCGATTGAGGTCTTTCATGTCTCGCTGTCCGTCGAAGGGGGAAGGCCCGGCGTGCCGAAGCTCCCGCTCAAAACTGGATTTCCGGGTCGAGGTGCGCCTCCCGCACCTTGTCCAGGGGGATGGCGTGCCGGCAGCCGCTGTCCCGGTCGTCCACCACCACGCGGCCCTCTTCGTCCAGGCCCCGGTTGACCCCGCGAAAGGTCTTGCGCCCGTCCACCGGCCCCCGGGTCCTGAGGACGATCCGCGCATCCCGGAAGCGCTGGTAGTCCTGCGGCCGGACCAGGGGGCGCTGGATGCCGGGGGACGAGACCTCCAGCGAATAGCGCGACGGGATCAGATCCGCCACGTCGAGGTGGGGCCCCACTTCCCGGCTGATCCCCGCGCACTCCTTCAGGGTGATGCCGCCGGGGCGGTCCACCAGCAGCCGCAGCACGAGCCTGCCGCCTTCCGGCCTGAGCTGGACCGCCACGAGCTCGTAGCCGAGTCCTTCAACGGCGGGCTGCAGAACCGCTTCGATCGCCTGGATGGTCTTGGCACGTTCCATATCGAAATGAAAAAAGTGGGTTGGTACCCACTTTTGCTGCGAACCCGGACGAAGGGCGGGACTATAGCAGGGCAGTGGGGGGGTGTAAAGAGGGAATCGGGCCCAGCATCCACCGGCTGGTTGGGACGCGGAGTCCGGGAGCCCCTGCGCTTCGCCCCCCAATCCGCGGCCATTCGAAGAGGTGTCCCGGCAGTCCCCGGTGCGCCGGGCTTCACCCGCTTGCGCCGGCGTCGTCGAGTCGGTGGATGCGGTGGGGGGCTGCACTCCAGGGCTCCCGGACTCCGCCCCACAATGTGGTGGTGGATTCTGTGGGCCGGGACCCCGGACCGGGCGCCGGGCCGCCCTTGCCTCGGGACGCGGCAGGACGCTAGAATCCCGGCTCCCCGCTCCCGAGCCAGCCGAGGCGTTTCATGCCCTCAGTCCCCCCCGCCTGCCCCGTGGATCTCACCGCGACGGTGGGGCCCCTCACCCTGCGCAACCCGGTCATCGCGGCCTCCGGAACATTTGGGTATGGCGAGGAGTTCGCGCCCTACGTGGACCTGGCTGCCTTCGGCGCGGTGGCGGTGAAGGGCCTCAGCCTCGCCCCCCGACCCGGCAACCCCGTCCCCCGAATCGTGGAGACCCGGGGGGGCATGCTCAACGCCATCGGCCTCCAGAACGTGGGGGTGGAGGCCTTCGAGCGGGACAAGATGCCCGTGCTGCGGGAACTCGGTGTCCCCGTGATCGCCAATTTCTTCGGCAACACCGAGGACGAGTACCGGGAGTGCGCGAAGCGCCTGTCCGCCTTGGAGGGGCTGGCCGCGCTGGAGATGAACATCTCCTGCCCGAACGTGAAGGCCGGCGGGATCGCCTTTGGGACCAACCCGGAGCTCACCCGCGGTGTGGTCCGTGCCGTGCGCCGCGCGACGGAGCTGCCGGTAATCGTCAAACTTTCCCCCAACGTCACCGACATCCGCCCCCTGGCGCGCGCCGCCGTGGACGGCGGCGCCGACGCCCTCAGCCTCATCAACACCCTCACGGGCATGGCCGTGGACCTCGACCGCCGCCGCCCGGCGCTGGCGAACGTGACCGGCGGGCTCTCCGGACCGGCGGTGAAGCCCATCGCCCTGCGCCTGACGTGGGAGGTGCTCCAGGAGGTGAGCGTGCCGGTGATCGGGCTCGGGGGGATCTGGGATGCGAGGGACGCCCTGGAATTCCTCTGCCTCGGGGCCTGCGCGGTGCAGATCGGGACCGTGAGCTTCGTCCGGCCTTGGGCCGGCCAGGAGATCGCCGCGGGGATCGGTCAGTACCTGGCGGGGCAGGGGGTGGGGCGGCTGGCCGACTTCGTGGGGACGTTCCGGGCGGAACGGCTCTGAGCGGTACGTTCTCCCCGCTGGGGCGCGGCCCTGTTCTCCCGGGGCACCTACCCGGGCCGGCCCCGCCGAAACGCGTCCACGTCCTCCCCCTTGGCCAGCACCACCAGGATGTCCCCCTCGCGGATCTCGGTGTCCCCCTGGGCGGGCACCGCCACCTCCCGGCCTCCCTCCCTTCGCTTGAGCAACACCACCGAGAGCCGGTGCTCCCGGCGCAGCCGGGAGTCGGAGAGAGGCGTGCCCCAGAGGGAGCGGGGCGCCCGAATCTCCACCAGGGCGTAGCCCTCCAGGAACGGGAACCGCTCCAGCACGTCGGGCTCGGCCATGTGCTGCGCCAGGCGGGCCGCCATCTCCCGTTCCGGCTGGACCACCTCGGTGGCCCCGATGTGCTGCAGGATGCGGGCGTGGTCGCGGGAAACCGCCTTGGCGACCACCTCCGGCACGCCGAGCTCCTTGAGGAAGAGGGTCGCCAGGATCGAGGCGTCGATGCGCGTGCCCAACCCCACGATGGCGACGTCCGCCTCTCCGGCGCCCGTTTCCTCCAGGGCCTCCCGGTCCGCGGCGTCGGCCTGCCGGGCGCGGGAGCAGTGGGGGGTGATGGCCTCCACCGCCAGGCGGTGGTGGTCGACGGCGAGCACGTCCTGCCCCCTCTCGTAGAGCGCCCGGGCCACGTGGTAACCGAAGCTCCCCAGCCCGACGACGACGAACCGCCGGCGCACCATGTCACCCCTCCCTCAGCCGGGCGATCCGCTCTTCCGGGCCCATGACGACGAGGATGTCGCTGTCCTTGACCACCTGCTCGGCCCGAGGGGCGATGATCACCCGGTCGGGGACGAGCTCCCGGACGGCCAGCACCTGGATCCCGGATTCTCTCCCCAGGGCGAGCTGCGCCAGGGTCTTGCCCGTCATCTCCCGGGTGGGGGCGAGCTCCACCACGCTCAGCCCGGAGGTGAGGGACAGGTAGTCCAGCACCGTCTGGGAGCTGAGCCGCAGGGCGAGGCGCAGGGCCATGTCCTTCTCCGGGAAGACGACCTGCGTCGCCCCCACCCGCGACAGGATCTCCGCGTGGTCCTCCCCCAGGGCCTTGGCCACGATCTCCGGAACGCCGAGCCGGGACAGGTGGAGCACCGCGAGGATCGAGGTCTCCATGTGTCCACCCAGGCTCACCACCACCGCGGCCATCCTTTCCACCCCGAGGGCCGCCACCGCAGCGGCGTCGGTGGCGTCGGCCACGAGAGCCTGGGCCACGTGGGCCTGGGCGTCCCGGGCCTTCTCGGGGTTGGCGTCCACCGCCGTGACCCGCAGGCCCAGTCGGGAGAGCTCCAGAGAGAGCCCCATCCCAAAGTTTCCCAGCCCGATCACTCCCACGTGCCGCATCGCGTCACCCCACCATCAGATTTTCTTGGGCATACGAGACCCGGTCGCGCTCTTCGCGCATCCCCACCGCCATGGCCAAGGTCAGAGGGCCCAGTCGGCCTGCGAACATCACGGCCGTCAGGAGAAGCCGTCCGGGCGGCGAGAGCGAGGGGGTGACCCCCGTGGAGAGTCCCACGGTGCCGAAGGCGGAGACGACCTCGAAGAAGTAGTCGAGAAAGGCCCCGCCGGCAGCAGTGTGGGGCACGGGCCCCACCTCGAGCGCCAGGAGGCCGAAGACGGCTGCCGTGGCGAAGAGGAAGGAGGCAAGCAGGATGGTCACGGCCCGGGCCACGGTGGGGTCGGGTACGGTGCGCCGGAAGAGGCTGATCCGGCGCCGCCCCAGCAGGCGGTCGCGGAACAGGGCGGCCACCAGGGCTGCCGTGGTGACCTTGATGCCCCCTCCGCAGGACCCCGGGTTCGCCCCCACGAACATGAGCAGCAGGGTGAGTAAGAGGGTGGTGTGGGTGAGGCCGGCGTAGTCCAGGGTGTTGAAACCCGCCGTGCGCGGGGTTACTGCCTGGAAGAGACAGGCCAGCAGCGCCTCCCCCGGCGGAAGCCCGGTCAGGGCGTTGCCCCGCTCGAAGAGCCAGATCCCGGCCGTGCCCGCGACCGTCAGGACCAGGGTCCCGGCCAAGACGACCTTGGAGTGCAGCCGCAGGCGAACCGCCCGTCCCGCCCGCCAGTCGGCCCAGGCACCCTTCAGGTCCTCCAACACGACGAACCCGAGCCCCCCCAGGGTCACGAGCCCGATCACGGTCCCGTTCACCCACCAGCTCCCGCGATGCTCTGTCAGGCTCGCGGAATAGAGGGAGAAGCCGGCGTTGCAGAAGGCGGAGACGCTGTGGAAGAGCCCGTGGTAGAGGGCCTCCGCCGCCGGCAGGGTGCGGGCGAAGGCCCCCGCGAGCAGCAGGGCCGCCACGGCCTCGATGGCGAGGGTGAACAGGACCACGTCCCGCACGAGCTGCCCCACGGAGGTGCGCTCCCTGCGGCCGATCGTGTCCTCCAGGAGGGCCTCGCCCCGGAAGGAGAGGCGGCGCCCCAGGGCGAGCAGGAAGATGCTCGAGTAGGTCATGATCCCCAGGCCGCCGACCTGGATCAGGACGAGCACCACCGCCTGCCCGAAGGGGGACAGGGCCGTGCCGGTGTCGACCACCACGAGCCCCGTCACGCAGGTGGCCGAGGTGGCGGTGAACAGGGCGTCCACGAACCCGAGCGGCGCTCCGGCGGCGGCCGCGGGAGTCATGAGCAGGAAGGTACCGACGAGAATCACCCCGCCGAAGGAGAGAGTGAGGAGTTGGGCGGGGCGGAGGGTGCGCTCCAGTTGGAGCCCGAGGGAAGCGAACCGTACGATCGCGTGTCCTCCCTCCGGTGCGGGGTGGGGCGGGCTTCCGCCATTGTATGCCCCGCGGCCTGCGCGTCAAGGGGCTCGCCGGGTCCTGGATCCTCCGGTTGGCAGGTGCTCGGGGTCGGGGAGCCCCTCCGCTCCGCCCCGCAATCCGCGATATCCGGACGAGGCGTTACCGTTCCCGCAGGGTTTCTGTGCCTCGGTCGAGGCGGGGTCGCGGCGACTCCGGGCATCCCCGGTCCCGCCCGACAGGTGGCGGTGGCTTGGGGCGGGCCCGGTGTGGGTGGGCACAGGGGAGGCGAGATCCGTGGCGGGGGCCGGTTGACCGGCCCCCGCCCGGGTGTTAAGAACGGGCGGCCGCCGGTGTTCCGGGCCGTCGGCCGGAGGGGGGGCGCTGTGCGCTGGAGGAAGGAGGGGTGGGGCTCGTGGTGGTGACGACACGCAAGGCTCTCGAAGAGATCCTCGAGGCCCTGGGGTCTCGCCGGGCCTGGGTGGTAGTGGGGTGTGCCGAGTGCGCTGCCGTCTGTCAGACGGGCGGCTCGGTCCAGGTGGAGGAGATGGTCGAGGAGCTTGTCGCCAGGGGCAAGACGGTCCCGGCCGCGGTGAGCCTGGCCTCCCCCTGCGACCGCCGCCTCACCCGCCGGGATCTCCACCGGGTGGAGCGTGAGCTCGGGCAGGCCGACGGCGTGCTGTGCCTGGCCTGTGGCGGCGGCGCCCAGGCCGTGGCGGACGTGACGGGCCTCCCGGTGGTGGCGGGACTCGACAGCCATTTCCTGGGTACCGTGGAGCGGCTGGGGGTGTTCCACGAGGAGTGTTCCCTGTGCGGGGACTGCGTCCTGAACCACACCGGTGGCCTCTGCCCGGTGGCCCTGTGCCCGAAGGGACTGCGCAACGGCCCCTGCGAAGGAAGCCGGGGCGGGCGGTGCGACGCGAACCCCGAGGACCCGTGCGCTTGGGAGCGGATCCACGCGAGGCTGGCGGAGCAAGGGCGCGCCGCGTCGTTCGCCGCTCTTCGCCCGGCCCCGGACGCGTCGCCTTGGGGGCGGCCGCGTACCACTCGGACGAGGGGGGGTGCCCCGTGACGCGGCAGGTCTTCGCCGGCATCGGCCCCGTGTTTCCGGGGCTGCTGGGGGCAGTCCGGGAGGATGTGCACGCGCTGACGGGCGACGGCGCCCGGCCGGCGGTGAGCGGCCTCGTGTTCCTGGACCCGGGGGACGCCCTTCGCCCCCTCGCCCTGGCCGGGGAGTTGCGCACCGCCCTCCGGGGCGTTCCGTTCTATCTGCCCCTGGTGTGCCGCGACGCCAACCGCACCGCGCTCCTCGGGGAGGCCCGCTCGGCCGAGGTCCTGGGGGCCGGGGGGCTCTTGCTCCTGGCCGGGCGCCTGGAGCCCGGGAGCCGAGCCCGGGCCGTCTACGATCTCGACCCTTCTCAACTCTTGCGCTACCTGCGCGAGCACGGAGTGGGGATCGACCTCTGGGTCGCGGGGCGCTGCGAGACCCCAGCCGAGCGGGGCCGACTGGCCGCCCTGTCCCGAGCCGGCGCCGCCCGCTGCCTCGTGCCGTGGGGGGCCGGGGAGCCGGCGCCCGACGGGGCGGGCCTCGCCGCGGCGGCGTGGGTGTCCGAAACCGAGTGGGCGGCGGGGACGGTTCCGGCGGGGGAGGGGGATCTCCTCCTCCAGGTGGGTCCGGGCAAGGGCCGGGCAGCCCGGGACCTGGCTCTCCGTCTACGGGGGGACGGGTGAACCCCCTGGCCGGCCGGGAGGCCGGCAGCCGAGTCCTCGCCCTGGGAAACGAGGCCCTGGCCCGGGGCGCCCTGGAGGGGGGTGTGGGGTACTTCTCCACCTACCCCGGCACGCCGGCCTCGGAGATCGCCACGGTGCTGGAGGACCTGCGGGGAAACTTCCCCGGGCTCTACACCGAGATCAGCACCAACGAGCACGTGGCGGCCCTGGGGGCCCTGGGCGCCTCGTGGGCCGGGGTGCGCTCGGTGGTCTCGATGAAGCACGTGGGCATGAACGTGGCCGCGGAGCCTCTGCACTTCGCCGGGTACACGGGGGTGGGGGCCGGGGTCGTGGTGATCGTGGGGTCCGACCCCGGGGCCTCGAGCTCCACGGGGGAGCAGGACGACCGGTGGTACAGCCTGCACACCCACCTGCCGATCCTGGAGCCCTCCGGCATCCAGGAGGCCAAGGACTGGGCGGCTCGGGCCTTCGCGGTCTCCGAGGCGTACGACCTCCCCGTGGTGGTCAACGCCCCCTCGAAGCTGTGCCACAACATGGGCACCCTCACCCTGGGGCCGCTCCCGGCCGCCCCGCGGTACCGGGGGCGGTTCGAGCGCAACCCTGCGCGCCTTCTCAATCTCTTCGACGCGGCGGTGCGCAACCACCGCCTGGCCCTGTCCAACGTGGAGCGGCTGCGCCGCGACGCGCCGACCCTGGGGTTCGACCGGGTCCTGCCGGGCCCGGGCCGCACCGGTGTCCTGACCTCGGGGCTCCACGTCCCTGCGGTCCTCGAGGCCCTGGAGATCCTCGGCATCGACGGGGTGCCCATCCTCAAGATCGGGATGAGCTACCCCCTGGATCCCCGGGCGGTGGGAGACTTCTTCGCCTCGGTGGACCGGGTGGTGGTGGTGGAGGAGGCCGAGGGTTTCCTCGAGCTCCAGGCCAAGGCGGCTGCCTACAAGGCGGGCCTGCGCACGCCCGTGGTCGGCAAGGAGCTCTTCCCGGCAGCCGGGGAGCTTGGGGTGGACCTGGTCCTGGGGGGCCTGTCCGAGGCCTTCGCCCGGCCGGTGCCGGCCTCCCGGCGGCGCGGTGCGGAGGTCCTGGCGGCCCACGCCGGGGAGCTCCCCCCCCGGCAGGGAGCCTTCTGTCCCGGGTGCCCCCACCGGGCCACGGCCTACGCCCTGCTCCGGGCGGCCGGCCGGCAGGTGGTCTACGCCGGCGACATCGGCTGCTACACCCTCTCGGTCCTTCCCCCCTTCCAGGTGTCGGACTGGGTCACCTGCATGAACTGCGGCTCCGGGGCAGGCCAGGCCGTGGCCCGGGTCACGGGGGAACCCGTGGTCGCCCTGGTGGGCGACTCGACCTTCTTCCACTCCGGCGTGCCCGCACTGGTCAACGCGGTCCAGAACGGGGCGGACCTCCTCCTGCTCATCCTCGACAACGGCTGGGTGGCGATGACCGGGCACCAGCCGAGCCCCACCACCCGGAGGCTGCTGGACGGCACCCCTCGCCCCGCGGCGGATCTGGCGGGTCTGGTGAAGAGCCTCGGCGTCGGCTGGGTGCGACGGGCCGACGCCTTTCGGCCCGTCGCCCTCGAGAACCTCTTCCGCGACGCCCTGAAGGTCTCGGGGGTGCGGGTGATCGTCGTGGAGGGGGAGTGCGCGCTCCAGGCGGAGCGGCGCACCGCCGCCGGGCCGCCGGGCCCGGAGGAGTACGTGGACCTGGACGCCGAGAGGTGCCAGCGCTGCCATCGCTGTTACCGGGAGCTGGCGTGCCCGGCGATCCGAGAGGCCGGGGAGGGTGCGGAGGCCCGGTACCGCATCGACGAGGCCTTGTGCCAGCGCTGCGGGGTGTGCGAGGCCCTGTGCCCGAACTCCGCCATCACTCGGACCCGCGTGTTGCGGAGGGCCTCGGGGTGAGACGCTGCGACGTGGTCCTGGCGGGGATCGGAGGTCAGGGCGTGGTGACCCTCGGCACCCTGCTCAAGCTCGCCGGCCTGCGGCAGGGGTTGGAGGTAGCGGGTGCGGAGCGGCGGGGAGGGGCCCAGCGGGAGGGGCCGGTCACCTCGAACGTGCGCTACCGGGTCCACGAGGAGGCCGAGCCGGGGGATCCCCGTTTCGCACCCTTCGGGGGCGCCATCCCTCCGGGGGGAGCCCACCTGCTGTTGAGCCTGGAGCCCCTGGAGGCGGCCCGGTGCCTCCCGTACGTGAACCCGTCTTCCGTGGTGATCTCCGAGGTTTCTCCCCGCATCCCCACGGCGGTCCGACTCGGCTCGGCGGTCTACCCGCCCCTGGGGGCCCTGTGGGAGATGTTGCGCGAGGTCACGCCCCGCGTCCACCCCGTCGCCATGGAAGCGGCCTGCCTCGAGCGGTTCGGAAACCTCAAACGGGTCAACGTGGTTGCCCTCGGGCTGGCTTCGGAGCTGGGGGACCTGCCCGTCTCCGAGGGGACGCTCCTCGAGGTGATCCGGGAGCGCCTGCCGGACTTCCCCGGGAACCGGGGGGCCTTCGAGATCGGCAAGGATCTGGCGCGGGGGTGAGACGCCGCGGCGGGGCCGCGGGCGCGAGCCCGCGGGATGCGCCTGCGCCGAGAGGTCCCCATGCGCCGCGCCCTCGCCGCGGGCGCGAGCCCGCGGGATGCGCTCTGCCCCCGGGTCGGGGTTCCCGTGGGGAATCCGATCCTGATCCTGATCCCGATGCCGATGCCGATGCCGATCGAGAGGGGATGGGATGCGGTGGACGTCCCACGTGGACGGGTTCGCGGTTGGCTGCCGCGGGGCGCTTCTCCCCGGGACGTCTCGCAGGGTGCTGAAAGCCCCCCCATGGGTTTTTCGGTTCTTCCGGTAAACGACCGGGTGGGCCCGCCCCCTCCGCCGGACGATGCCGGACTGTGCGGCAGGTGCGGTCCCCCGCCGCGTCAGGAATCCTTGCGGCATCGCGACTCCCGAAGCGGGTGCTCCCGTCGGGCGGCCGTGCGCCTGCGTGGCCGGGCCCGCCCGGTCGTCCCCGGACACGCGTACCCGGTCATTTCCCGGATGAGCCGGTTCTTCCGCTGCGGGTTGACTCTCCCGGTCCCGGGGCTCGCCCTCGCGGCGCGCCGGCGGCGCGTCCGATTCCCCAGTCCCGGGAAATCTTCTCGGGGACGGCCCCTTCGAACCCCCAGGAATCACCATGCTCTTCGAGCGCCGTATTTCGGCGCCCCCTCCCCGGGGCGCACGCAGCCTGCTAGTCGCACTCCAGCAACAGACCGCAGCCGTCCTCGGCCGGACCGAGCAGGGATCCGCCCCCCCACGGCACCCGGAGCGGGTCCGGGACCGGCGCCCGGGGCTCCCCGCAGTGTTCCTCGATGTACCGGAGGATCGGAGCCTCTCCGGTCAGGACCCTCATGGTGCCGGCCTCCCGGGCGATCACGATGGGGATCGTGTCGATCCCCAGGAGCCGGGCAGCGGCGACGTTGACCCCGGGATCATAGGAGGGCTCCCGGCCCAATTCCGGCCAGTAGGAAGGGGAGAGCTCGGACACGGGGTTGAGGCGCACGGTGCACCGCGGGTTCGCCCGGAGGGCTTCGACGACCGCGGTGCAGTGGGGACAGTCCTCCGAGAACAGGAGGACGAGATCGGCCCCTCTTCCCGGCTCCGTGCCGGGCCGCACGGCCAGCGTCCCGTCCGCGAGCGTCGCATCCGGCGGGAGGAACGTCAGCAGGGAGAAGATCAGCGCAACGGCGGTGAAGCCGGCTGCCCCCCGCAGGGCCGCGCGCGGGCCCAGCAGCAGGTTGAGGCCGGCGACCCCGGCCAGGATGAGAAGACAGAAGGGGCACCAGGCCCGGGCAACCAGGGCCTGGTACGCGAAGAGGACGCCCTCGGCCGCCAGGGCCGCGCCGGCCACGGCTCCCAGAAGAGCCAGCGGCACGGGGGAAACGGATCGGCGGGCCCGGAGCGCCAGGGCCCCCGCTGCCGTGAAGACGACCGCGCCGAGGAGATTGAACCACCCGGGCGAGATTCTGGTCAGCCTCCCCACGATGGCGCACCCTTCGCCGAGGCACACCTCCTTGCCGGTGACGGCCACGGAGACCGCCTGGCCGGCCGCCAGGGCCGCCAGGCAGAAGGCGAGCAGGGCCGCCGCGCCCAAGGCTCTCGGGGGGGCGCCCGCGGGGGAGGAGGCCGTTCGGGAGGGGCTCGGGATGGGGCTCATGGTGCTCTGGGGGCAAGGGCGCACGAAGGATCTAGGCGATTCATTCTGCAACAATCCGCTCGGGACGCCAACCGGGAACCCTCGTCCCGAATCCCCCGGCGGGTGGGCAAGCGGAGTCCGGGAGCCCCTGGGTTTCGCCCCGCAATCCGCGGCAGTTCGAAGAGGTGTCCCGGCAGTCCCCGGTGCACCGGGCTTCACCCCCCTGGGCAGGCCTCGTCGAGTCGGTGGATGCGGTACGGGGCCGCTCTCCGGGGCTCCCGGCCTCCGCCCCGCGAGGTGGTGGTGGATTCCGGGAGGGTCGGCTGCGGCGGCTACCGGCTGCCCACCCCCCGGAACGGCCGGAAGGCCCCGGCCCGACGGTTTCTCCGCCCGGGGCCTGTGTGTCCGGGGCCTGTGTTGACGCTGCTCGGTGCACCGTGGTAGATACGGGAAGCCCGAATCGACGGGCTTTTGCCGTGCGCTTGCGCAATCGGGGAGTAGGCCATGGAGCTCTACCAGGCGATCCGGGACCGGCGTTCCGCCCGGAAGTACTTGTCCGACCCGGTGCCCGATGACGTGCTGGATCGGCTTCTCGAGGCCGCCCAGTGGGCACCGAGCTGGGCCCACACCCAGTGCTGCGAGGTGGTCGCGGTGTCGGATCCCGCGGTCAAGCAGGCGCTGCAACACACCCTCGCCGAAACGAACCCGGCCTACCGAGCCATGGCGGAGGCCCCCCTCGTCCTGGCATTCTGCGGCCGAAGGGGGCGCGCCGGGTTCAAGAAGGGCGAGGCGGCCACTCCCCGCGGCGACTGGCTGCTCTTCGACGTGGGATTGGCCATGGAGAACTTCATGCTCGCCGCCCGGGCGGAGGGGCTCGGCACCGTCTGTGTCGGGCTGTTCGATGCGGCCGCGGCGGCGCGCGTACTCCAGGCGCCGCCGGAGGTGGACGTGGTGGCCCTCACCCCTCTGGGTTATCCCGCCGGGGAGACCAAGGTCCCGCCCCGAAAGGAGCGTGCCCAGTTCGTCCGTTGGAACCGCTACCCCGCCGCGTGACACACCCCTTGAGGGCGCCTCGGGCGCCCTCAAGCCGTTCGAGGAGACGATGATCGACCTGCACACCCACACCCTCTTCTCGGACGGCGAGCTGGTGCCCTCCGAGCTGGTCCGCCGGGCCCAGGCAGTGGGTCTTCGAGCCATTGCGCTGGCAGACCACGCCGACATGTCGACCCTCGATTGGATCGTGCCCCGTTTGATCCGTGCGTGCGAGGAGAACTCCCACGCCCGTTCGATCCGCTGCATCCCCGGGGTCGAGATCACCCACGTGCCCCCGGCCCTCATCGGCCGCTACGTGGCCGAGGCGAGGGGCTTGGGCGCGCGACTGGTGGTCGTGCACGGGGAAAGCCCGGTGGAGCCCGTGGAACCCGGGACGAACCGGGCGGCCATCGAGGCGGGCGCGGACATCCTCAGCCACCCCGGCCTCATCACGGAGGAGGAGGCCCGCCTGGCGGCGGAGGGCGGCGTTCACCTGGAGATCTCGGCTCGCAAGGGGCACAGCCTGGCCAACGGCCACGTCGCTTCGATGGCCCGCCGGACCGGCGCGCCCCTCGTGCTCAACACCGATGCCCATGCCCCCGGGGATCTCATCCCCGAGACCTTTGCCCGGATCGTGGCGCGGGGGGCAGGTTTGACCGAGGCCGAGTACGAGGCATTGCGGCGGAACATGGAGCGGCTGGCCGGCCTCGAAGGGGGCTCCCCGTGACGCGCCGGCGTCGAGAGGGCGGAGTCGGGGGCGGGCGGTCCCGATGCGTCGCGGCCGCGGCACTCTTTCCCGCTCTCGCCGCGGCGCTCCTCGCGGGGTGCGGGGCGCTCTCCATGGATCGGGTCGCCGAGCAGGCGCCGGCTCCCGAGCCCCCTCCGTGGACCATGGAGGCGGGAGACCCGGGTCGTACCTCGCGGGCGCCGGACCGGGCCCCGGGGGAGTGGACCGTCTCCCAGACCATCCCGCTCAAGGCGCGCCCGGGCTACAAGCCCACGGAGCACGCGATGCCCCTCATTGTGGGCGGGGTGATCTACGTGGGCCACTCCGGCCGGGTTTTCGAGGCCCGCCGGCTCGACGGGACCCTCCTTTGGAGCGTGCCGACCGAAGGCCGCGTGTACGCCACGGCCGCCTACGCCGGAGGCCTCTTGATCGTCGGGGACGACCAGGGCACGGTGCGGGCCCTGGACCTGTCCGGTCGGGAGGTCTGGACCTTCCCCACGGGCTACCCCGTGGTGTCGGCCCCCCTGGTCCGAGGCGGCCGCGTGTACATCGCGGTGGCGGACCAGAACGTCTTCTGCCTGGAGGCGCTCACCGGCAGGCCGCTGTGGCAGTACGGGCGCGGGTTCCCGCGCCGAGACAGCCTGTGGCGGAGCCTGGGCCTGAGCTACGGCGACGGCAGGGTCTACGCGGGCTTCGCCGACGGTCACCTGGTGGCATTGGAAGAGGACCTCGGGAGGGTCGTCTGGCGGGTCGAGTTGGGAGCCGCCGCCCTCTTCGGCGACGTCGCCGCCGGGCCCTCCTTCCGGGACGGAAGGGTCTACGCCGGCGCGCTTCGCGGGCCGACGGTGTGTCTGGACGCCGCCACCGGGGAGGAGCTCTGGAGCCAGCCGGTCGAGGCGGTGGGCTGGTTCGCCGTGGGAGACGAGCGGCTGTACGTGGGCACGGCCGGCGGTGAGCTGGCGGCCCTCTCCCGCAAGGACGGGAAGGTCCAGTGGAGGACCCCCCTGGACGGAGGGCTGCCGACCTCCCCCGTGCTGGCGGGGCGGAGCGTCGTGGTCGGAGCCTCGGAGGGCAGTCTGTTCAGTCTGGACGCAGCGAACGGGGAAGTGCGGGGGCGGTACGCCCCCGGGCCTGGGCTGCACGCCCAACCGCTGGTGTTCGGGGGGGGGGTGCTCTTCCTGTCGAACGGTGCCGTGCTCCACCGGTTGCAGTGAGCCATGGGTCTCAGCGGCAAGCTCCTCGGCGCCGGGATCGGCTACTTCCTGGGAGGGCCCCTGGGCGCCGTCCTGGGCGGCGTCATCGGCCACTACGTCAAGGACGCCTCCCCCGGCGGGGCGCCCCTGCGGCCGGAGGCCGACCCCCGGGTTCGCCAGCAGCAGCAAGAGCTGCACTTCGTGGCCAGCCTCGTCGGCGTCCTGACGGCCATGATGAAGGCCGACGGCGAGATCCGCCCGGAGGAGGTCCGGGCGGTCCGGACGTTCTTCTCCGAGCGCCTCGGCTATCGGGGGGAATCCCTGGAGATCGTACGGGAACTGATCAAGCGCTTCCTGCGGGAGGGGGTCGATTTCGACGCCCTGTGTCTCGACTTCGCCCGCCGCGCCGACTACGCCACTCGGCTCCTCCTGGTCGAGTGCATGCTCGACGTCGCCCTGGCCGACGGCCGCATGACCCCACCGGAGGAGGCCGTCTTTGGGCGGGCGGCGGCGCTGCTGGGGATCTCGGCCGCCGATGTCGTGAACCTGCGGGCCCGCGCACGCCCCCATGCCGACTTCGAGGTCTTGGGGGTTCCCCCCTCGGCCACCGCGGAGGAGGTCAAGCGGGCCTATCGGGAATTGGTCAAGAAGTACCACCCGGACCGGGTATCCCACCTCGGGGACGAGTTCCGGGAGCTTGCCAACCGGAAGTTCCTGGAGGTGCAACAGGCCTACGACCGTATCCGTTCGGAGGGGGGCTGGGCGTAGCACTCCGGGGCGGGTCCGCGTGGGCGTCTGGACCCTCGACCCTTGCGGCAAATGAGAAGGCCGTCCGTGGCCCGCAGGGCCCGGACGGCCGTTGCCGTTCGGGCGGTGAGGTTCGGTAGGTTGGGGCCCGACACGGAATGGCCGTGTCGTTCCGGGCGCCGATGCATCCCGACCGGCGGCGTTGCTCCTCCCTGCAACGGCTGGGCTGTTCCGCGTCGTCGCGCCTCGCCGGTCAGGCGCCTCGACGCCCGTCGCTGAGACGGCTGCTCCGTGTCAGAGCCTTACTTGGGAAACGAGCGCGCGAAGAGGTCCGCGATCGCGCGTCGGCCGGCCTCGTTGAGGCTCCGCGTGCCGGTCCCGCACAGGGTGTTCCGCGAGACGACGGGCACCTCCTCCACCCAGGTGTCGTTACGCCAGGTGAACCAGTGCCCCTTCTCCTGATCGAAGACGTGCAGGGGGCGGTTCCACATCTTGGCGAGCTCTGCGGCCCAGCCGGTTCCACCCTTCACCGTTCCGTCCCCTTGGATCTCCCCCACCACGAAGACCTGGTAGCCGCTGTTCACCTGGTGCCAGATGCTCTGCAGGATCTGCCGCATCCAGGGCCGCGTGGAATAGTCGCGGTGCAGGCGCTTGGAGACCTCGGCCATGCTCACGTCGCCCTTGGACAGGTCGGCCGGCGCGATGGTCCTGTGGCCGGCGGTCCGCTGGATGTGATGGCCCTCGAAGGTGTAGTGGACTTCGGCCACCCCGTGGGCGGCGGCTGCCTCCCCGAAGGCTTCCTCGGCCCCCCGGGCGCCTCCGCTGAAGAGGGTCACGTCCGTCGGTCTCATCGTCTCGTCCTTTCTCGCCGGGCTCTGCCGGCGCGGGTGTCCTGGTCGCCAGGGGGAAGGGAATCCCCGCCGGAAGGAAAAGGGAAGCGTTTTTACCGGAGTGCCGTGCGAAGGTCAAGCGATTTCTGGAGCCTGGATCCTCCGGCTGGTCGGCAAGCGGAGTCCGGGAGCCCCTGCGTTTCGCCCCGCAACCCGCGGCCGTTGGAAGAGGTGTCCCGGCGGTCCCCGGTGCGCCGGGCCTATGAACGAAGCCACCTTCCTTGCATCCCCTCTCCCCCCGGGAGAGGGGCCTGGGGTGAGGGCAACCGTCCCGCGAATGGCCGGCGTTTCATCCCTCAGGGTGACCCGAAGGTCATGGGCACTTCACCCGCTTGCGCCCGCCTCGTCGAGTCGGTGGATGCGGTGCGGGGCTGCACTCCTGGGCTCCCGGACTCCGCCCCACAGTGTGGTGGCGGATTCCGGGGAGCCAATTCCCGGGGTCGATACCCGGGCCGACAGGGATTTGCAGGGTCTCCCCCGCGCCTTGACACCCCCGAAAGCCGCCGAGTATCGTACCGCCCTTCTCG
Organism: Deferrisomatales bacterium; assembly: GCA_033551855.1. Taxonomy (GTDB): domain Bacteria; phylum Desulfobacterota; class Deferrisomatia; order Deferrisomatales; family JACRMM01; genus JBFLZB01. Next base: position 10,356 of record JAWSUI010000031.1, on the reverse strand, counting down.
GGCCGCACAAGGAGGCCGCTTGCGTGCAGTCGCGGTAATCCCCGCCCGCTACGCCTCGACCCGTTTTCCCGGCAAGCCGCTGGCACTCCTGCTGGGGCGCCCCATGATCGCCTGGGTAGTGGAGGCGGCCTTGGCCGCCGAAGGCCTGGACGGGGTCTGGGTCGCGACCGACAGCGAGCCTATCGCCCGGGCCGCAGAGGAGGCGGGGGCCCGGGTGGTCATGACCTCCCCGGCGTGCGCCAGCGGCACCGACCGCGTGGCCGAGGCCGCACGGACCGTCCGGGGCGACGTCTACGTGAACGTCCAGGGGGACGAGCCCCTGGTGGATCCGGCGGACATCGAACGCCTCGCGGGGATCTTCGGCGAGGAGCCCGACACCCGGATGGCCACCCTGGTTCGGCCGGCGGATCGAGCCGGGGACCTGACGGACCCGAACGTCGTCAAGGTGGTGTGCGATGCCGCGGGGACGGCCCTGTACTTCTCCCGCTCCCCGATCCCCTATTACCGGGATGCATGGGGGGCGGCGGGCACACCGGGCCCGGCACCGGCCAGGCCGGTGGAGCCGCTGCGCCACCTGGGACTGTATGCCTTCCGCCGGGACGCGCTCCTGGCGTTCTCGGCCCTGCCGCCGGGCCGGCTGGAGGAGGCGGAGCGGCTCGAGCAGCTGCGGGCGTTGGAGGCTGGGTGGAGGATCCGCGTCCTGCCGGCCCGGGGTGACTCTCTGGGGGTAGACCGCCCCGAGGATCTCCCCCTGGCGGAACGGGCCCTCCGGGCCCGGCTCGGCCCGGGCCGGCCGGGCTGCTGAGGCGGGCGGGGGCAGAGGAGTCCGAGGGTTCAGGCGGGTCTTGCCCGTCCGACGATGCATACAGAGACGGGGCGAGCCCCGGGGAGGCGCCATGCACACGAAGTTCATCTTTGTCACGGGGGGTGTTCTCTCGAGCCTCGGCAAGGGCCTCGCCTCTGCCAGCCTAGGTGCGCTGCTCGAGGCCCGGGGCCTGACGATCACGCTCCTGAAGATGGACCCTTACATCAACGTCGACCCCGGCACGATGAACCCGTTTCAGCACGGCGAGGTCTTCGTCACCGACGACGGGGCTGAGACGGACCTCGACCTGGGCCACTACGAGCGGTACACGCGCGCGCGCCTGAGCGTGCGGAACAACTTCACCACCGGCCAGGTCTACGACACGGTCATCAGCAAGGAGCGCCGAGGGGACTACCTCGGGGGGACGGTCCAGGTGATCCCCCACATCACCGACGAGATCAAGCGCCGCATTCGCGACGCCGCCCAGGGCGTGGACATCGCCATCATCGAGGTCGGCGGTACCGTGGGTGACATCGAGAGCCTTCCCTTCCTGGAGGCGATCCGGCAGTTTCGGGCAGAGGCCGGCAGCCGCAACGTCCTCTACGTGCACCTCACCCTGGTGCCGTACATCGGCGCCGCGGGCGAGCTCAAGACCAAGCCGACCCAGCACAGCGTCAACGAGCTGCGACGCATCGGCATCCAGCCCGAGATCCTGATCTGCCGCACGGACCGCAACCTCTCGGCGGACATCAAGCGGAAGATCGGGCTGTTCTGCAATGTGGACCCCGACGCCGTCATCACCGCCAAGGACGTGAAGAACATCTACGAGGTGCCCCTGAACTTCCACCAGGAGGGGCTGGACCAGAAGGTGGTGGAGCTGCTCAACATCTGGACCGGCCGCCCGAAGCTCGACGCGTGGGAGCGCATCGTCGAGGTGCTGCGGTTCCCGAAGGACACCGTCCGGATCGGCATCGTGGGGAAGTACGTGGACCTCAAGGAGAGCTACAAGAGCCTCTCGGAGGCCCTGGTCCACGGGGGCATCGGGAACCAGTGCCTGGTGGAGCTCGAGTACGTCGACTCCGAGGCGATCGAGTCGGAAGGCCTCCCCGAGGTCTTGGCGCAGGCCGACGGCATCCTCGTGCCGGGAGGGTTCGGCCAGAGGGGTACCGAGGGGAAGATCGCCGCCATCGGCCACGCCCGGGAGAACCGGGTTCCGTTCTTCGGGATCTGTCTGGGGATGCAGCTCGCGGTGGTGGAGTTCGCCCGGTCCGCGTGCGGGCTCGAGGGCGCGAATTCCTCGGAGTTCGACGAGAGCTCCTCCCACCCGGTGGTGGACCTCATGCCCGACCAGGTGGGGGTCACGCGCAAGGGGGGCACCATGCGGCTGGGGGCCTATCCCTGTCGCCTCCAGGAGGGGACGCGGGCCATTCAGGCATACGGCGTCAAGGAGATCAGCGAGCGCCACCGCCACCGCTACGAAGTGAACAACGCCTACCGCGAGGTGCTGCAGGAGAAGGGGCTCGTGCTCTCCGGGCTCTCGCCCGACGGGAAATTGGTGGAGATGGTGGAGATGACCGACCACCCGTGGTTCTTGGGCTGCCAGTTCCACCCGGAGTTCAAGTCGCGGCCCATGGCCCCCCATCCCTTGTTTCAGGCCTTCATCGCCGCGAGCCTTGCCCACAAGCGGTCCCGGGAAGCGCGGTGAGCGGCGGGGTCCGCGTCGGTCCGGTTTGGATCGGAGGTGGCGGCCCCCTCGCCCTGATCGCGGGCCCCTGCGTCCTCGAGAGCGAGGAGTTGGCCCTGCACACCGCGGCGGCGCTTCGGGACCTGGCCGCCCGTCTGGGGATCCCCCTGGTCTTCAAGAGCTCCTACGACAAGGCCAACCGCACCAGCGTCGGCTCCTTCCGGGGGCCGGGCCTGGAGGAGGGCCTCGAGATCCTGGGGCGGGTGCGGCGCGAAGTGGGCATCCCGGTGCTCTCCGATGTCCACTCCCCTCACGAGGCCGAACGGGCCGGCGAAGTGCTCGACTGCCTCCAGGTGCCCGCGTTCCTGGCGCGCCAGACCGATCTCCTGGTCGCTGCCGGCCGCACCGGGAAACCGGTCAACGTGAAGAAGGGTCAGTTCATGGCCCCCGAGGACATGCGCCAGGCCGTGGAGAAGGTGCAGGCCGGGGGCTCTGGGGGAGTGCTGCTCACCGAGCGGGGGACCACCTTCGGGTACCACTACCTGGTGGTAGACTTCCAGGGGCTGGTGCGCATGGCCGGCCTGGGATGCCCCGTGGTCTTCGACGCCACCCACTCGGTCCAGAGGCCCAGCGCGGGCTGCGGGGTGTCCTGGGGGGACCGGGAGCTCGCCGCCCCCCTGGCCCGGGCCGCCGTGGCCGTGGGGGTGGATGCGGTGTTCCTGGAGGTGCACCCCGACCCGGATCGCGCCCTCTGCGACGGTCCCAACTCCGTTGCCCTGGCCGATCTCGAGGCGGTGCTGCGGGGGCTGCTCGCCCTGGATCGGGCCCGGAGGGAGGGGGAGTGAGCGCCCTCGAGACCGCCCGGCGGGTGCTCCGCATCGAGGCGGAGGCTTTGGAGGGCCTGGCCCGGAACCTGGGGGCCGAGTTCGAGGCCGCCTTAGACCTGGTGCTCTCCTGCCGGGGCAAGCTGATCCTCACCGGCATGGGCAAGAGCGGGATCGTGTGCCGGAAGATCGCGGCGACCTTGTCCTCCACCGGGACGCCCGCGTTCTTCCTTCACCCCGCCGAGGGCGTCCACGGCGACCTGGGCATCCTGGCCCGGGGCGACGTCGTGGTGGCGGTGTCGAACTCCGGAGAGACCGAGGAGGTGGTGGAGATCCTCCCCGTGATCCGGCGCCTGGACCTGGGCCTCATCGCCATCACGGGCAACCGCCGCTCCACCCTCGCCCGGCGCAGCCACGTGGTGCTTGCCTTGGGGGTGGAGCGGGAGGCGTGTCCCCTCAACCTGGCCCCCATGGCGACCACCACGGCGACCCTGGCGCTGGGCGACGCCCTCGCGGCGGCGCTCATGGAGCGGCGTGGGTTCTCGGCGCAGGATTTCGCCCGTTTCCATCCCTCCGGGCCTCTCGGCCGCCGACTCACCCTCCAGGTGGACGACCTCCTCCACGAGGGGGACGCGGTACCCCGAGTCGGCCTGGGCGCGCCCTTGCGGGCGGCTATTCTCGAGATGACCTCCAAACGCCTCGGGCTCACCGGGGTCTTCGACACCCAGGGGCTCCTGGCGGGGGTCATCACCGACGGAGATCTGCGCCGCGGCCTGGAGCGCCGGACCGAACTGCTCGAGCTCACAGCAGGGGAGGTGATGACCCCCGACCCCAAGCGCATCTCGCGGGGGACCCTCGCCGTGGAGGCGCTGCGACTCATGGAGGCCCACGCCATCACAAGCCTCTTCGTCGTGGCCGAGGAGGGGTCGCGGCGGGTGGAGGGGGTGGTCCACATCCACGACCTCGTCAAGGCGGGACTGCGATGACCTTGGAACAACGCCTGGCCGCGGTAGAGCTGCTCCTCCTCGACGTCGATGGAGTCCTCACCGATGGCAGGATCATGATCGATGACGCCGGGGTGGAGACCAAGGCCTTCGACGTCACCGACGGCCACGGTCTCAAGCTCCTCCAGCGGGCCGGCGTGGAAGTGGGCCTGGTCACGGGCCGCCGAAGCCGGGTCGTGGAGCACCGGGCCCGAGAGCTCGGAATCTGCGAGGTGCACCAGGGAGTGAAGGACAAGCTCCCGGTGGTCCGGGCCATCCTGGCCCGGCGGGGGTTGACCGCGGACCGCCTCGGCTACGTCGGGGACGACGTGGTGGACCTGCCCGTCCTCCTCCAGGCGGCCCTCGCGGTCAGCGTCCCGGATGCCCCGTCCTGCGTGCGGGAACGGGTGCACTGGGTGACGGAACGGCCCGGGGGCCGAGGGGCGGTCCGGGAGGTCTGCGAGGCCCTGCTGCGGGCGAGGGGCGCCTGGGAGGGGGTCACCGCCAAGTACTTCTCCCCCGAGAGGCAGTGAGCGGGCCGTGACGGGAGGGCCGGGACGCCGGCGAGGTCGTCGTGGAGGGCGGTGCGTGGCCCGAGTCCTCGCGGCGGCCCTCCTGGGGCCGGCCCTGGGACTCGGGCCCCTTGGGTGTCGGGACTGGGACTCCGGGACGCCCGTGGCGAGAGACGACCTGCCGACCTCGGTCTTTCAGGGGGTGGAGCTCGTCCAGCAGGAGGCCGAGGGGGATTGGTGGCGGCTCACGGCAGCGGAAGGGGCCGGCTGGGAGGGTGTCGGCACCGGAGACCTCAGAGAGGTGCACGGGGAGATCCGGCGAGGGGGGCGGGCGGTCTTCCTGGACGCGGGGCGGGGGGAGGTGGGGGAGCTCGACGTGATCTACCTCTCCGAGGAGGTAGTGGTCCGGTGGGACGACTACCAGGCGGAAGTGGAGCATGCCGAGTACCGCCGGGGCACGGGGCTCGTCACGTCGAAGGGTCCGGTGCTGCTGGAGGGGCCGGGGCTCCAGGTGGAGGGCGAAGGAATGGAAGTAAACGTGGAGGGACGGACGGCACGCGTGCACCGCGACGTGCGAGCCGAGATCCGCGGGGTCTCCCCGTGAGCCCCCGGCGACCGGTTCCCGTTTGCGTGCGCGGGGGGGGAGGCCCGCGGGCCGGGATCGGGGTGGGCAGGCTGCTGGGTGCAGCGGTGGCCGTTGCCCTGGTGTCCCTGGGGGGCCCGGACGGGGCGAGGGGCCAGCCCCCGGAGGGAATTGCCCCCTGGACCCAGGGGTCCGAGCCCCTCCAGGTGGATTCGCAGAGCCTCGAAGCGCGAGGGGCCGACGGCTTGGTGGTCTTCGAGGGAGACGTGGTGGCGCGGCAAGGGGACCTGGTGCTCCAAGCCGACCGCCTGGAGGTGGGGATCGACGCCGAGACCCGTGGGTTGCGCTCCGCCTTGGCCCGGGGCGCCGTGCGCATCAGCCGGGGGGATCTCCTGGCAACCTCCGATCAGGCCTCCTACGACGCCGCGTCGGGCGTCCTGGTGCTCACCGGGGACCCCAAGGTCTGGCGAGACCGGGACGTGGTCGCCGGAGACCGCATCACCCTCTACCTCGCAGAAGACCGCAGCGTGGTCGAGGGGGCCCGGGCCGTGCTGTTTCCGGGGCCGCCCCCCGAGGAAGGACGCTGATGGAGGGTCCCGACGTCCTGGAGGCCCGGGGCCTCGTGAAGCGCTACGGGGGCAAGGCCGTGGTCGCGGGGATCGACCTGCGGGTGGAGCGCGGCGAGGTGGTGGGCCTGCTCGGCCCCAACGGCGCCGGAAAGACCACGAGCTTCTACATGGTCGTGGGGCTGGTCCGGCCCGACGGGGGGACCATCCGGCTGGGAGGGAAGGACATCACGCGGCTGCCCATGGTCGAGCGTGCGCGCCGAGGCCTGGGGTATCTGCCACAGGAAGCCAGCGTCTTTCGGCGCCTCACGGTGTGGGAGAACGTCTTCGCCGTACTCGAGGCCCGGGGCGCGAATCGGGACGCGGCCCAGGCCCGGACGGAGGAAGTCCTCGAGGCTCTCTCGATCCGCCACATCGAGGACAGGAGGGCCCACCTGCTCTCCGGGGGCGAGCGCCGCCGGGTCGAGATCGCGAGGGCCCTGGCCACCGACCCGGCGTTCATCTTACTGGACGAACCCTTCGCCGGCATCGATCCGATCTCCATCTCCGAGCTCCGGGACCAGATTTTGCATTTGAAAGCCCTGCGGATCGGTGTCATACTCAGTGACCACAACGTCCGGGAAACCTTGGGCGTTTGTGATCGCGCCTACATCGTCAGCCAGGGCAGCATTCTGGAGGAGGGTCCGCCAGAAGCCATCGTCCGAAGCGCGAAGGCGCGTTCCGTCTACCTGGGAGAGGGATTCCGCCTCGATTGAGACGCCATGGCTCTTGAGATCCGGCAGCATGTGAGGCAGGACCTGCGCCTGACGCAAGAGCTGGTGATGACCCCCCAGCTGCAGCAGGCGATCAAGCTGCTCCAGCTTTCCCGCCTCGAGTTGGTCGATCGCGTCCAGCAGGAGATCGAAGAGAATCCCCTCCTCGAGGAGGTTCGGGAGGAGGACGCGCCGGAAGCCGCCGTAGCGGGGGACCCCGAGCCTTCCGAGGACATGCCCGCCGGCGAGCTGTCGCGTCCCACGGAAGGCGAGGGCGAGAAGCCGGCCACCCCGGAGATCGACTGGGAGCAGTACCTCAACTACTACGACTCGGGCAGCGCGTCCGACCTGCCGGCGAATACGGACGACGAGCGCCCGTCCTACGAAAGCTTCCTCGCTCCAGAGGCCACCCTGCAGGACCATCTGCTCTGGCAGCTTCGTCTGGCACGCCTCGACGCCGTCCAGAAACGGATCGGTCTGCATATCATCGGCAACGTCGATGAAGACGGCTACCTGCGGGCGAGCGTGGAGGAAATCGCCGCGGCTTCCGAGGTCCCCGAGGACGAGGTGGGGGCGGTCCTCACGGTGGTCCAGGATTTCGATCCCCTGGGCGTCGCCTCCCGCAACCTCCAGGAGTGCCTGCTGCGGCAAGCCCGGGAGCACGCCCTGGAGGAGACGGTGGTCCGAGTGATCTCCCACGGGCTCAAGCACCTGGAGACGAAGAACTACAAGCGCTTGGCCAAGGAGCTCGACCTCACCTTCGAGGAGGTGCTCGAGGCGGCCAGCGAGGTCGCCCGGTTGGAGCCCCGCCCCGGCCGCAGCTTCGCCAGCACCCGGGTGGACTATGTCGTTCCCGACGTGTTCGTCACCAGGGAGGGTGACCAGTACGTGGTCCGGCTCAACGAGGACGGTGTGCCTCGCCTCCGGGTCTCCCGATACTATCAGAGCCTTCTCCAAGACCAGAGTCTGGAGGGGAGGGAGGCCAAGGGCTACATCCAGGAGCGGATGCAGGCGGCCCTGTGGCTGATCAAGAGCATCCACCAGCGGCAGCAGACCCTCTACAAGGTCGCGTCGTCGATCGTTCGCTTCCAACGCGAGTTCCTCGACAGGGGTGTTGCACACCTGCGTCCACTCATCCTGAAGGACGTGGCCGACGACATCGGGATGCACGAGTCCACGGTGAGCCGGGTGACCACCAACAAGTACATGCACTCCCCCCACGGCACCGTGGAGCTCAAGTTCTTCTTCTCGAGCGCGATCCAGAGCCGTAACGGCGACGACTTGGCGAGCCGCAGCGTGAAGGCCCGCATCCGTGAGATCGTGGCCAAGGAGGACATCCGCAACCCCCTGAGCGATCTCCAGATCGCCGAGATCCTCTCCCACGAGTTCGGCCTGAAGATCGCTCGGCGAACGGTGAGCAAGTACCGCGAGAGCCTGGGCATCCTCCCCTCCTCCGGCCGCCGCCAGCTCTTCTGAGTTGCCCATGACCTTCGGGTCACCCCAAGGGATGAAACGCCGACCGGTCGCGGGCCGGTCGCCCTCACCCCAGGCCCCTCTCCCGGGGGGAGAGGGGATTCAAGGAAGGTGCGTTTCTTTATGGGCTGCCGATCCCGGGCCGCCGCGCGGGCCCGGGATCCCCGACGTCCGACGTGTCGAGGGACGGCGGAACGCGTCGCGGAGGAGGGAACCGCAGCGGCATCCGGGGGCGGAGGTGTCGAGGTGTCGATGACGAGCGCGCTGCGCGCTCTGCGGCAGCAGAAGATCCCCCACGAGGCCCGGGAGTACGAGCACAAGGTCAAGGGTGCGGAGTACGCGGCCGAGGCTCTGGGCTGGCCCGTGGAGAGCATGGCGAAGACGCTGGTGGTGGCCCTCTCGGACGGCTCCCACTGCCTGTGTGTGCTCCCGGGGGACGCGGAGCTCAGCTTGAAGAACCTGGCCCGGCTGGCGGGGGTGAAGTCCGCGCGCATGACCGCGCCGGAGGAGGCGGAGAAGCTGACCGGCTACCAGGTCGGCGGGATCAGCCCCTTCGGGACCCGGAAGGCCCTGCCGGTCTGGTTTCACGCGCCGCTCCGGGCCTTCGCGACGATCGGCGTCAACGGGGGCCGGCGGGGGCTGATCGTCTTCCTCCGCCCGGCCGACCTGGTGCTGGCCCTGGGGGCACGGGCGGAGGACCTGTCCGCGTGAGCCCGCCGGTGTTCGAGAACCCCCGGGCCGAGGAGGCCCGCCTGCGTCACCTCTACCGCACCCTCGTCCTGCGGGGACGCCTGCGGCTTCCCGCGGAGGCAGCGCGCCCCCTCGTGGGGCCGGACTGCGCCTACCACCTCTACCGTTCGGAATCGCCGGGCCCCGGAAGCCGTCACGAAGGTCCCCCGCGCCGGCCGTGACGATGGTCCCGGCGGCAAGGGAGATACGGGCGCAGTACAGGGGTCGGGACGCGAAACCCCCGGGCCGCCGGGGTCAAGGGGCCGGGATCAGGCGCCGGGCGGCGTCCAGAGCGAGCCGGGCGCCCTCCAGGGCGCGGAGGGCGTCCTCCGAGCGGTACTCCTCGGTCGGGATGAAATCGACGTCGCCGTAGAAGGCGAACTCCCGCTCCCGCCGGAGCCACCGGGAAGTCTCGACCAACGCCGGGAGGTCCAGGCGGCATTCCGGGGGAAGGCGGGCTGCGTGCTCCTCGAGGATGGGCCCGACGTCGTGCCATTTGGGCGGATCGATGCCCACCTGGCGGAGCATGCCCTTGAGTGCCAACTCGACGAGCTCCTGTGCCTCCCGGACCACGTCGGACCAGGCCTCTTCCTCCATCAGAACCTCGAGAACGCGCAGCCGCGTGCTTGCCTTGAGGAGGTAGCTCTGGGCCAAGGTGGTGGAGGTCACAGGCAGATCTCCTCCCTGGGCTCGAGATCGGGCTTGAGGAGCCAGTAGTAGCCGCCGGCCTTGGCGATTCGGCGGGCACCGAGGGCTTCGAGGCGCGAGGCGAGGCCGTCGAGGTACCCTCGCAGGAAGCCGTCCTGGTCTGCAAGGATGCGGACCTCCCGTGTCATATCGAAGAACAGCGGGCTTCCGAAACGGACCTCCTCGGGGGTCTTCAGGACCGGCGCGAGGACCGTGTGGACGCCCCGTGCGGCCGCGGCCCGCAACAGCACGGCGAGACTCCGGTCCACGGCCTCGAACTCCCGAACCCGGGCCATGCGCCCCTGCGGGAGCGGATCGGCCACCAGCAGCAGGTCCACGTCCGATTCCGGCCCCATGGTGCCTCGGGCCACGGACCCGAAGGCGGCGAGGCTCACCAGGCGTGCGCCGTACTCCTCGCGGCAAGCGCGGAGGACGTGCTGCAAAATCTCGTCGAAAACTTCTTTGAGCACGAAGAGGATCCTCCCGCTCGCAGTCCTGCCCGCATTGTGGAAGGCCCTGTCTTCCCTGTCAAACCGATCACGCCGAAAGACCCCTTCGGCCCTCCGTTCCCGCCGCCTGGGCGATTGCCGCCCGACCGGAATCCGCCGAGCCGTCACGGCGCGACGCGCCGCGGAGTGCCCGGGGGCAGTCGGGGCTCCCGCGCGCCGCTCGTCCCTTGATCGAGAATCGCTGCCGACCAGCGTTGTCCGGTTAGGTTATTGCAGCAGTCGGGTATCGGCCGGGTTCGTGCGGTGACT
>JAWSUI010000030.1:0-46915 GCA_033551855.1 Deferrisomatales bacterium | reverse complement strand
CAGCGTAAAAACTTGACTCGTCTTTCAAGATCTTCACCCCCCAAGGACTTCTAGACGGCCCGCAGAAGCAGATACAAGGTGGCCGCATAGAGGCCGAGCCACGCACGCCACTCCCGGTGGACGGTCCACATGCGTTGCGGGTCATACGGAGCGGCGGGCGGGGGCCAGGCCTTGATTTTCGGAATGAATCTCGGCACGTCCTTGCAGTAAGCGAAAAACGCCTCCTCGTACCGTTCGGACAGCCGTTTCTCCTCCTTGCGCACCAGGGCGTGGTACACGGGCAGGAAGAGGAGGAGGAACAAGGCGACCAGCAAGAGCCTGCCCCCCATGACCGCGACCCCGAGCCCGATCAGGAAATTCCCGACGTACAGGGGGTTGCGGGTCAGCCGGTAGGGCCCGTCGGTGGTCAACTCCTCGTTCTTCACGATGGTACCGGACGCCCAGGTACGCAGCGCCGCACCGACCAGCGCGACCCAGAAACCCCAAAACACGCTGGCCGCGCTTGGCGAGGCAAAGAGCAGGAACACGGCTCCCGCGCCGAACCCCCACTGCACCCGTCGCCTGACGACATTCCGAAAGAACCACGTGGTCTCGTCCACCCTGCCGATGTCGTTCACCACTCCGACTCCCCTGCGCTCTCACAGTGTGCGGGCAACCCGCGCCGTGACCTCCCGTCACGATGCCAGGATCTCTTCCACGGCCGCCGCCAGGTCGGCCGCCAGAACGTCGGCCCGTCGCCCCGCCGCGGCCAGTTCCGCTTCGGTCTCCTCGCCGTACCCGGTCCGCACCAGTGCCGTTCGGCAACCCGCCCGCCGCCCCGCCTCCACGTCGGCGGGCTTGTCGCCGATGACCCACGACGAAGCCAGGTCCACCCCCCACTCCCGGGCGGCGCGCAGCACGAGCCCCGGGTTCGGCTTCCGGCACGCGCACGCTCCGGTGAAGTCGGGGTGGTGCGGGCACACGTAGAAAGCCTCCACGTCGGCGCCGTGCTCCCGCAGGCGGCGCAGAAGCTCCCGATGGGTCGCCTCCACGAAGGCCTCGTCGAAGTACCCCCGGGCCACCCCGGACTGGTTGGTCACCACGAGCCGCAGGTACCCGGCCTCGCCCAGGCGTCGAAGCGCCGCCGCCGCCCCCGGCAGAAGCTCCAGGGCCTCCAGATCCGAGAGGTAGCCCACTTCCCGGATGAGCGTGCCGTCCCGGTCGAGGAAGACGGCCTTCCTCATGGCTCCCAGTTGCGCGGGAGGCGCCAGCGCCGGTGGACCCAGAACCACTGCTCGGGTCGACGCAGCACGGCCGCCTCGATGGCGGCGTCGAAGGCCTCGGTGTACCGCCTCACCTGCTCCTCCCGCGAGCCCCCCGTGGGAGGAGGAACCGGCGTCCCCACCCGGATCACGTGCCGTGCCCCCACCCTCTCGCCGAAACCAGGGACCACGGGCGCGCCGGTCTTGAGGGCCAGAAGCGCCAGCCCCTGGTTGGTGGCCACGGGGCGGCCGAAGAACCGGCTGCGCACGCCTTCGCGGCTCGAGGCCCGCTGGTCCATGAGGAAGGCCACCACCCCCCCCACCCGCAGGGCCCGAAGAACGGGCCGCACGGCTTCGCGATGGTGGATGAGCCGGCCCCCGAAGGACTCCCGCAGGCGGGTGACCCGTCGATCGATCAGGGGGTTGGCCTGCCGGCGCCCCACGGCGAAAAAGGGGTATCCGCGCGCGGACATCGCCAGGCCGGCCAGCTCCCAGTTTCCCAGGTGCGCCGTGAGGACCAGGGCTCCCCGGCCTTGGCCCAGGGCCGCCTCGAGGTGTTCGAGCCCCTCGAAACGGCAGCGCGCCAGAAGCTCCTCCCGGTCGGTACGGGCCAGGCCCACGGACTCTGCCGCCGTCTCTCCCAGGTGGGCGAAGTTGCGCCGGACGAGCGCCGAGACGTCCGAGGCACCCCAATCCGGGAACGCCCGCCCCGCGTTCTCCCTCGCCACCTTTCGGTGCGGGGCGTCTACGGCGTGCCAGATCCCGCCCAGGAGCCGCCCCACCCGGAGGCGCTGCTCCCACCGCAGGCGGGAGACCGACTCCTCCAGGAGTCGCAACCCCGCGTGCTGGAGCCGATGTGCCAGAGTCGGCGCCGGGCCCGCCGTGGCCTCCACGCAGCGCCCTCTCACACCTTGACGTACGGGTCGAAGAGCCGCCGGTACTCTTCCAGGCAGCTCCTGTCCGTCATGCCGGCGACGCGGTCGCACACGACCCGGTACAGCCCCCGGCGCCCCGCCCGGGCCCGGGAATCCGGGTCGAGGAGGTCCGGTCGCGCGACGTAGGCCTGGAAGAGCTCTTCCAGGAAGCGCTCCGCCTTGAACCCCATTGCCGCAACCTTCGGATGGCTGTATAGGCGGGCCGCGAGGAAATCCTTGAGCTCCCGGTTTTGCGCCGCCATCTCCCGCGAGCGCACGACTAGGCGCCGGCCCGCGTGCCTCACGTCCTCCAGTGTCTCGACCCCGGTCTCGGCCAGTGCCTCCCCGGTGGCGCCCACCAGGTCCTCCATCATCCGCCCGATGAGGTGACTGATGGTCTGGTAGACGGCCCGACGCCCCCCCAACCCCGGATGCTTGGCCTGGACCGCGTCCCAGGTCTCCCGCCACAGCCGCACCCCCATGAGTTCGTCCCAGGCGAGGAAGCCTGCCTCCAAACCGTCGTCGATATCGTGGTTATTGTAGGCGATCTCGTCCGCCAGGTCGATGAGCTGGGCCTCCAGGGTGGGCTGCAGCGCCGGCTCGTAGACCTGCAGCGCGTCTGCCTGGGGGGAATCCCAACTGGAGGAGTGTTTGACGATGCCCTCCCGGAGCTCCCACGTCAGGTTCAGTCCCGGGAAGTCCGGATACCGCTCCTCGAGCTCCGTGACGACCCGCAGGCCCTGGACGTTGTGCTCGAACCCCCCATGGTCCGCCATGAGGCGGTCCAACACCGCTTCGCCGCTGTGGCCGAAGGGCGTGTGCCCCAGGTCGTGGGCCAGGGCCAGGGCTTCCGCCAACTCCTCGTTCAACCCCAGCCTGCGGGCGAGGCCCCGGGCGATCTGGGCCACCTCGAGGCTGTGGGTGAGCCGGGTCCGGTAGTAGTCGCCTTCGTGGTTCACGAAGACCTGGGTCTTGTACTCCAGGCGGCGGAAGGCCGCGCTGTGGATCACCCGGTCCCGGTCCCGTTCATACGCCGGACGCCCGTCCTTGGGGACCTCGGGGTGCTCCCTGCCTCGGCTGGTCCTGCTCCGAGCCGCGTAGGGAGCCAGGTCGGTGCGCTCCCCCCTACTCCTGCCTCCCATACCCGACGCTCTCCTCCCGTGCCCGGGGCTCCGGCCCCCCGGAAGTCGGGAAACGTAACAGAACCCACCGGGCGGGGCAACGCGGAAACCCCCTTCCCTGCACCTGACATCACCTGGGGTCAGGAACGGAAAGGCCACGGCCATCACGACACGTCGGGCGCGACGGTCCGACGGGAAGCGATCGGGGCAACGCCCGGTTCAGGACCCCAGGAGCCAGAGGGCACCCCGCAGCCCCAGGAAACCGGCCCCCAGAGAGAGGGTGAAGGCGGCAGGCGCCACGATGGCCCTCATCCCCACGACACAGGGGGACGGAAGGAAGGACCAGAAGACAAGGGCCCCGGCCACCGCGTAGCCCACCGCCAGGCACCCGCCGGGGACCAGAGCGGCCCGCAGAAGCTCCTCCCGCGCCACCCCGCCGGTGCCGACCCAATGGGACACACCCCACAGGAACCCCGCGAAGAAGCCGGCCCCGCCGGCAACCCCATGACCCAGACGTGCCACGAGGTCCATCGACGCCCCTTTCACCCACATCGGCGAATCACCGCCACCACGATGCCCTCCAAGCGGAGGTCCTGGTTCCCGCGGACCCGGATGGGCTCCATCGCGCCGTTGGCCGGCTTCAGCTCCACTTCCCCGCGCCGACGGTAGAAGCGCTTCACCGTGGCCGCCCCGTCCACGAGGGCCACCACCGTCTGGCCGTCCTGGGCCGTCGACTGGCGCCGCACCACCAGGTAGTCGCGATCGAGGATTCCGTCCTCCACCATGGAATGCCCGTCGACCCGCAACACGAAGTGCTCCCCCCTCCCCAGCAGGGAGGGGGGGACGTCGAGCTCGTCCTCCGAGGCCACCGCCTCGATCGGCTTGCCGGCGGCGACCCATCCCAGGAGAGGTAGCCCTCGGGTCTCCCGTTCCGGTGAAACGACCTCGAGTGCCCTCTTGGCGTTCCAGGGGCGCCGCAGAAACCCCTGCTCCTGGAGCCGGACCAGGTAGTTCTGAACAGTGCCGAGGGACCTGAAACCCAGGCCGGCGGCGATCTCCTGCTGGGTGGGCGGGCATCCGTGGAGCTCCCCGTACCGCTGGATGAACTCCAGCACCCTCCTCTGCTTCGGGGTGAGGCGTCGAATGGTCATGGGGAGGGAGGATATGCGTAAGTTTTGCGTATGTCAAGGGCCGACAGGGCCCGAAAAACACCGCAGCAACGTGGGGCGGCGTCCGGGAGCCCTGGAGATCCGCCCTGTACCGCATCGACCGAGGAAGCGGGCACGCCCAGCTTCACCCGCTTCTGCAGGTCTGGGCGGATCCGTCGAGGAGGAACGGGGCGGACGGAGCCCCGAGAACGGCAGGGGGCCCCGTCCGCAGCCCTGTGACGCCTACTCGACCGTGACCAGGGGTCGAAGCGTCTCCATCTTCTTCTCCCCGACCCCCCTCACTTGGAGCAAGTCGTCCGCGGTGCGGAAGGGGCCGTTCACCTGCCGGAAATCAAGGATTGCCTTGGCCGTCACCTCGCCCACCCCGGGGAGGTTACCGAGCTCCTCGGCCGTGGCCGTGTTCAGGTTCACCTTCGCTTCGGGGGCCTCCGCCCCTGCTGCCGGCTTGTCGGCAGCGTGGGCGGCCCTTGGCGGGAGCCCCGCCGCCAGGGAGATCACCGCCAAGACCATCACCAGGATTCCGAGCCGCCTTCCCATGACCTCCTCCTTTCCCGGCGCTTCGCCGGACACGTCGCACCTTCCCCGGCCCCGCTGGCCGGAACGACGTGAGTGCTCAGTATGGCGCACAGTCGGAGAACGTCAAGGTTTCGGATAAGTTTTTCTGTATGTTTTTTGATCGATCTGGAGCCGCCCGCGGAAAATCCTCTCGGGCGTTCCTTCCACCGGCCCCCTTGCCCGAACCCCCGGATACCAAGGGTCGCGGGGCGCCTATGTCAGCTGCACAGCCCCCGAAGCAGGCTGGCGCAGGCTCGGCCCCGAACGACCACTTCCC
Organism: Deferrisomatales bacterium; assembly: GCA_033551855.1. Classification (GTDB taxonomy): domain Bacteria; phylum Desulfobacterota; class Deferrisomatia; order Deferrisomatales; family JACRMM01; genus JBFLZB01. The sequence continues at coordinate 41,638 of JAWSUI010000030.1, read as the reverse complement.
CCTTCTGGTTCTCCACCCAGCTCCTCATCTCAATCAGGTTCTCCACCGGATCCAGCCGCTCCACCTCGAAGTTGGCCGTAAGGGTGTCGCCGATTCTCGCCGGGCGCAGGAATTCCAGCGTCTGGGAGCGGTAGATGGCCCCGATCCCAGGGAGGAGCATCCCAACCAGGGTCGAGAACAGAGCGGCTGAGAGCATCCCGTGGGCAATCCGCTCGCCGAAGAAAGTCCGCCGGGCAAACTCCTGATCGACGTGCAGCGGATTCACGTCTCCCGTGATGGCGACGAAGTGTGACAGGTCCGCCTCGGTCACCGTCTTCGAGAACGATGCCCGCTGGCCGAGGCACAGGTCGTCGAACGTCGTCAGTCGATACTCCATGGCGTGTTCACCCCTCCGCGGACAATCTGCCGCTGGCCCCCTGGACATCGGGGGCGTCCCTGATAAGGTAGTGGCCCGGCGCGCCGCAAGGGGCGCGCCGGGGAGCCTTGCCAACTTCTTTTCATCGAGGAGCACGCGTCATGACGAAAATCGGAGATCTCTTCAAACAGGCCGACTGGAAGGCGGAAAAGCACGTACCGGTCATCGAGTGTGCGGATGCCGTCGGAAAGGACCAGGTGTTCGAGGTAAAGCTCGCAGTGGGGGCGGAGATCGCCCACCCCAACACCACCGAGCACCACATCCGCTGGATCGCCCTCTACTTCCTTCCGGAGGGGGGCAAGGCCCCCTTCGAGGTGGCCAAGCTGGACTTCACCGCCCACGGGGAGTCGCCGGAGGGCGCGAATCAAGGCCCCGCTTTCACGCACCACCAGGGAAGCGCGTTCCTGAAGCTGCAAAAGAGCGGCACCCTCGTCGCCACGAGCTACTGCAACATCCACGGTCTCTGGGAGAACGCGAAGGCGGTTCAGGTCTCGTAAGGACCCCAGGCGGGACGCCGCCCCACTCGGCGTCCGCCGCCCGGACAGGCACCGGCCCCGGCGGGTTTCACCCGCCGGGGCCGGCTTCGTCTGGGGACACCGCAGTCACGAGGCTGTCGAGGGTCTGTCAACAATCACCGCACACTGGGTTCGTTGCGTGTTGTGGTTCCTCCCCGACCCAGCCTAGGCCCGAGTCTCGCGAGACTCGCCGGCCCCATCCGGCGTGTACCCCAGCCTTGTGACCAAGGTTACCACCCGTTTTGCCGGTGTCAAGTGCCAACCCGTGGCGCGCGCCGAAGGGGCGCACCGCAAGGTCCCGCAGGCCTGCTACCAGCGATTCTCGTTACAGGCTCTCAGCGAACCGCCGCGAGGGCCGCCTCGTAGTCCGGGTGCTCCGAGACCTCCGGGACGATCTGCACGTGCCGGATCACGTCCTGCGCGTCCAGGACGAAGACGGCCCGCGCCAGGAGGCGCACTTCTTTGATGAGAACCCCCCAACTCTGGCCGAAGGAGGCCTCTCTATAGTCCGACAGAACCCGCAACCGCTCCAGCCCTTGGGTCGTGCAGAACCGTTGCTGGGCAAAAGGGAGGTCCATCGAAACCGTGATCAGCACCGTGCCGGGGGGCAGCTTCTCCGCCTCGGCGTGGAAGCGTTTCGTCTGCTGCTCACAGATGGGGGTGTCGAGGCTGGGGACCACGCTGATGAGCTTCCTCTGCCCCGCGAAGTCCTTCAGGGTCACCGTGTTCAGGGCGCCGTCCACCACCGTGAAATCCGGCGCCCGATCCCCCATCTTCAGAGCCGGGCCCACCAGCGTCATCGGGTTTCCCCTCAAGGTGACGACTCTGGGTCTCTCGTCCATCTCCGTCCTTCCTCTGCCGGGGAAGAGGGTGCGTCCAGCCTTCTGGGTCCTCGGAGCAGGCGGAGGCACACACGCCCGGAAAGGGCTGGGAATCCGGCGAACACGGCCCAAGCACCCACCGGAACCGTCCGATGGCCGGGAGCGAGGAGGCGGGAATCTCAGTCCGGGAGAGGCCCTCCGCCTTCCTCGCCCTCGCCGGTCCCCTGATCGGCCGACGCATGGTGCAGGCGCGCCAGAAACAGGAAAAGGTACAGCAGGGCAAGGACGATGGCCGCGGCGTGAAGCCACCAGGACAGCGGAACGAGCCACTGCACCGCGACGGAGAGCGCGAGCAGCCCGGTTCCGACCAGGAAGAGGTAGGGCCCGACCCTCAGCAACGTCCTCTTCGTCTGCTCTCCCGAGCCCAGCCCGAAGTACTCGAGCAACGCGCCCATGACCCGCCCCTTTCCGGCCCCCGGCCTTCGCCATCCCAACCGTTGCTGGGCCCTGTGGCACGAGACGTGACGTCGCATGATCGACGCGCCGTTCTCGGCCCAAGCAGGCCGCTGGAAAACGGCCCGAGCGCTCCCCACGGGTGGAGCGCGGCAATGCCGAGCCCGAACCGTGTAACGATTCGTGAGGGTTCGGAGGGGCCTCCCGCGGTGAACTCGCGCCCTCAGCGGGCCGGTTCGCCCGCGCGAAGGCGCTCCTGTTGGAGATCCAGGCTCTTGATTCTGTCGAGGGTGTCGCGCAGCTCCTGGTTCTCTGCCGAGAGGGCTTCTCGAGCCGCCTCCTGCTCCCGCAGACGTTCGGCGATCTGATCGCGCTCCCGCGCGAGCTCCTCGCTCTGGCGTCTCAGGGAACGCACCTCCTGCACCAGGACAGCCCTGGCCGCCTCCGCCTCGGCGGTGCCCCGGCGAACGTCGTCCTCGCAAGGCTCACCCTGCTGCTCCTTTTCCGAGGCGGCGGCCGTTCCGGCACGCTCCCCCGCCCTGGACTCGCAGCGCTCCAACTCGGCGAGGATGGCCCGCAAGCGCCGAATCCCGGTGTCGTCTGCACCCAGCGGGTCGAGGCTGCGATAGGCATCCAGGTCCGCCAGGGCCAGGCTGTAGTCTGGAGCCGGGTGGTCGGGATGGGACCGGAGCAGGGACAGGCGCAGGTGGGCACCGGACCGCTGGGCAGGGTCCCCCGATTCCCGGATCACTCTCTCCCAGCGCTCGATCTCCCCCGTCACGCGGCCCCCCCCGATCCGCTCGTAGCGCTCGTAGATGCGCACGGCCGGGGTGATCGGCGCGCACCCCCACGCCCCGACAGCGAGGACCACGGCCGCGGCGAAAGCCCGTCGCCTCACGAGACCTGCTCCCGACACGCGGTTCGCGGAGGCTGCTCACGGTCGATCAGGCACACGCTGCCGGGAACCTCCTTGGCCCTCTCCTTGAGCCGAGCGGCCGCCTCGCCGATGGAGATCGGGTCGCGGTGCAGGGCATCGGTCTCGGTGACGACGGCGATGGAGAGGGAGACCAGGGGGAACGTCGCGGGTTCCCCTTGGCGATTCTTCGAGCAGATGAAGCCTCGGCGCCGATCCTCCTCGCCGTAGAAGTCCGGGATCACGGCGTCGAAGCTTCTGAGCACCTCCTCGCAGAGCCCCCGGGCGCGCTCCCGAGAGGTGAGCAGGACGAAGTCGTCCCCCCCGATGTGGCCGACGAAGTCCTCGGGACGCCCCTTCTGCTCCACCGCCCGTTCCAGGATGCGCGCCAAAACCTTGATCACCTCGCTGCCCCGGGCGTACCCGTATTTGTCGCTGTACGCCTTGAAGTTGTCCATGTCCACCAGACAGAAGGCCACCGGCTCTCCCCGTTCGATCCGCTGCCGCAGGGCCTCTTCGATCGCCTCCCCACCGGGGAGCCGCGTCAGGGGGCTGGCATCCAGGCACAGCTGCTCCATCCGCTGCAGCCTTGCGGACATGGCTGCGAAGGCCTGCGCCAGCTCCTCGAGCTCGTCCCCGGTGTGGAGCTTCGGCACCCGGTCGAAACGCCCCTCCGAGATCTCTCGGGTCGCGCCCTGGAGGCGGTGCACCGCGGAGGTGATCCGCCGGGAGATGACCAGGGCGGCCACGCCCGCCGCTGCTGCGCCGAGGAAGAACAGGATCACCGTCACCTGGAAAGCCTGCGCGCCCATCTCGGAGATCCGCAGGGTCTTGACGTTCCTGGCCTTTCGCACCCCGGTGGCCTCCTCGCGCAGGGTCTCCAGGAGCTCTCCCTGCGTGGCCCGCAAGGCACCGTTCTCCTCCGATCCGAGCTCCCCTTCCCGGGCGAACCCGGCCTCGAACATGCCCTGGTACTCCCGGTAGAGCCCTTCGACTCCGTCGATCCAGGGATCGGCGGGCCCCCGAAGATCGCGCAACCGCGCCAGCTCCCCCCAAAAGATCTCGCTCCGCTGCCGGAACACCTGCTCCATTTCCGGATCCCGCAAGAGGAGGTGGCGCCTCCCGTACAAGTCCTGGGCCAGGAGATTTTCCACCAACTGGTCCACGGCCTCCACCAGGGGCACGTCCACCCGGAGAATGCTCTCCGTGACGTGGTTCATGCGACTGAGGGTGATCAGGGTGAACGTCCCGATCAACGCCGTCAACAGCAGCAGCGGCAGATACCCCAGCGCGAGCTTGTTGGCGATGTTCAGCCGCAGTCGGCTCATTCGGCCCCCTCACGGCCCGGACGGAGGAGGGCACCCTTCGGACGGACTTCGACACGAATCATCTCCGCCGCTCCCGACGCGAACCCCCCGCAGACCGTCCCCCCTCCTCGCCGTGCCAGAAAACGGACCGGACGCCCGAGACCCAAAATCCACCACCGGATTGTGGGGCGGAGTCCGGGAGCCCAGGAGTGCAGCCCCGCACCGCATCCACCGACCCGACGAGGCCGGCGCAAGCGGGTGAAGCCCGGCGCATCGGGCACTGCCGGGGCACCTCTTCGAACTGCCGCGGATTGCGGGGAGAAACGCAGGGGCTCCCGGACTCCGCTTGCCGACCAGCCGGTGGACGCCGGGAGACTGGCCGGGCTTGCCTCGAAGCTCGGACCCGTGCTCTTCTGGCCGCCCATCCCCCACCATCCCCCCGGGGCCCCATGAGCGTCCGCCGAGCCCAGAGGCATACCTTCTTTGCAGCCTGCCCCCCCGGCCTCGAGACGGTTCTGTTCCGGGAGGTGCGGGACCTGCGCTTCGCCCGGGCCGAGGCCCAGGTGGGCGGGGTCCGGTTCGGGGGGGAGGAACCGGAGGGGTGGCGCGCGGTGCTCCATCTCCGGTGCGCCGTCCGGGTCTACCGGGAGCTCGCCGCCTTCGCCGCGCCGACGGCCGACGCACTCTACGCGGGGGCCCGGGCCCTCGGGTGGGGATCGGTATTGACCCCCGACCAGACCTTCGCGGTGGACGCCAAGGTCTCGGGCCCCCTCCACCGCCACTCGGGCTTTGCCGCTCTCAAGGTCAAGGATGCCATCGCGGACTGGTTCCGAGAGCGCGCGGGCGTGCGTCCCTGGGTGGACCCCCGGAACCCCGACGCGCGGGTCCTCGTGCGCCTCATCGACGACCGGTGCACCCTGTCCCTGGATCTCGGCGGCCACTCCCTGCACCGTCGCGGCTACCGGGTCCAGGTCACGGAGGCCCCCCTGGGGGAGTGCCTGGCCGCCGGGGCTGTGCTCCTGAGCGCCTGGGATCGAAAGAGCCCCTTCCTCGACCCCCTGTGCGGCTCCGGCACCCTTCTGATCGAGGCGGGGCTGATTGCTTGGGGGATTGCCCCCGGGCTCCTCTCGGAAGACTTCGCGTTCTGCAGGTCCCGCAGCTTCGACCGGGGCCGCTGGGAAGAGATGCGCCACGACGCCCGGCGACAGGTGCGCCCCCCAGGGCGGGTGATCCTCCGCGGGGGCGACAAGAGCCCCGAGGCCGTTGCCGCCGCACGCCGCAACGCCGCGGCCGCCGGACTCGGGGACACGATACGGGTGGAGGAGTCCGACGTGGCCGACTTCTCCCCGACGCCGGGGTGGGGCGCCACGGTGGTGACCAACCCCCCTTACGGGGTCCGCCTCGAAGACGCGGACCGGCTCGTCCCCCTCTATGAGACCATGGGCCGGGTCTTCAAGACCCGCTGTCGGGGGTTTCACGTACACGTGTTCCTCACAAGCGGGCGGCTCGCCCGAGCCCTCTCACTGCGTGCGTCTCGATACTGGCCCCTTCTCAACGGCGGGATCCGGTGCCGCTTCACGCGGTTCGAGATCCGGTGACCCCCCGTCCCCCCGTGGCGCCCCCGAGCGCCGCCCCGCTCAGTAGGCCCCCCGTCCCTCCAGGGCTCGCCCCAGCGTGAGGGCATCTGCGTACTCCAGGTCACCCCCCATGGGAACGCCCCGCGCGATCCGTGTCACCTTGAGCCCGAGGGGATCCAGCGCCCGCTTGACCAGAAGGGCGGTCGCGTCGCCCTCCACGTCCGGGTTCGTGGCCAGAATGACTTCCTCCACGCCGTGCTCCCGCACCCGGGCGAGGAGCTCCCGGATCCGCAGGTCCTCCGGCCCCACCCCCTCCATGGGCGAGAGGTGCCCACCGAGCACGTGGTACCGCCCGAAATACGAGCGAGTGCGCTCCACCGCCATCAGGCTCGCCTGATCCTCCACCACGCACACGAGGCGGGCATCTCGACGGGGTGAGGTGCACACGTCGCAGGGGTCGGCCTCCGTGAGCTGAAAGCAGATCGAGCAGGGTCGGATCCGCTCGACCACGTCGGTCAGGGTGGCAGCCAGCGCACGGGCGTCCTCCGGGGGAGCCCGCAGCACGTGGAGCACGAACCGTACCGCTGTCTTTTCGCCCACGCCGGGCAACTTCTGCAGCTCCATCAGGAGTCTGGCGATGGGGGGAGGAAACATGGCGGCCTCTGACGTGGGTCCGAAACGCGAAAGTACAGCATTCCCCCCGGGAGGTTCAAGGAGGCCCCGTCGCCCTGGATTTCCCGCCTGCTCGGCGAGCGGGGTCGGGGAGCCCCTGCGTTTCGCCGCGAACGCCGCGGCTGTTCCAATCGGTGCCCACCAGGCGGCCCGGTACGCCGAGCTCGACTGGACCCGATCCGTTTCTGCGCCTCGGCCGATGCGGGTCACGGCTCCAGGCGTCCCCGACCCCCCCCGACACGCGGCGGTGGATCCGGGATCGGGATTGCGTCCCGGGTCAAAGTGATCGAGACTGCCCCCTGCGCCGACCCCCCTGGCCGGAGTCTGCCCTTGCCGAAGCCCCTCCTGCGCTGGATCGCCGACCGGATCACCGAGGGCGGACCGGTCCCCTTCGCGACGTTCATGGGGTGGGCCCTCTACCACCCCGAGCACGGGTACTACTCCTCGGGCAAGGTCCGCGTGGGGGAGGACCGGGGCGACTTCACCACGGCACCCCATCTTACGGGTCTCTTCGCCCGATGCCTGTGCCGCCTCGTGACCGCCGCGGACGTGGCGCTGGGGCACCCCACCCCCTTCGTGCTCGCGGAGGGGGGACCCGGGGAGGGCCGCCTGGCGCGGGACATGCTGGACGGTCTCCGGGACGGGCACCCCTCGCTCTACCGCCGTCTTCTGTACGCCCCCGACGAGGCGAGCCCGGCCCTTCGCCGGCGCCAGGAAGAGCTCTGGGCCCCCCACCGGGGCCGTCTGGTGCGCTGGCCCCCGGCGGCCCCTGTGGAAGGCCTCTACTTCTCCAACGAGCTCCTCGACGCGTTCCCGGTCCACAGGCTCGTCAGCCGGGGCGGCCGCCTGTGGGAGGTGCACGTTGCCTGGGACGGCACCCGCCTGGTGGAGATGCTCCTGCCCCCCAGCCGACCGGAGCTCGCCCGTTGGACCCGGGGCGGAGCGGACCTGCCAGAAGGGTGCGAGGCCGAGGTCAACCCGGGGGTGGGCCCCTGGATCCGGGCGGTGAGCGCTGCCCTCGCTCGAGGCTACGTCGTCACCATCGATTACGGGGACGAGGCGGCCCGGCTCTACGGCCCCCAGCGCCCGCGGGGCACCCTGCTGGCCTATCGGGCCCATCGCACCTCGGAGCACGTCCTGGCCGATCCGGGGGAGCAGGACCTCACGTCCCACGTGGACTTCACCGCGGTGATCGAGGCCGGGGCCCGCGAGGGACTCCGGAGCTCCCGGCTCCTGACCCTGCGGGACTTCCTGGTCGCCACCGGCATCCTCGAAGAGCTCGCGAGCTTGGAGACGTCGGGGCTGAGCGAGCGCGAAACCCTGGAGGCCCGGCGGGCGGCGGCTCCGCTGTTGCTGCCGGGTCAGGGGATGGGGGATTCCTTCAAGGCCCTGGTCCAGGCCCGGGACGCGCCCCTCCAGGCCCTGCCCCTGGACCCCGACCGCCCTCTGCCCTGCGGCGACCTCTGAACACCTGCGAAGAGCCGTCACGGGCAGCCGCGAATCCGCGGCGCCTCCGGTTTCCGGGGGTTTCCCCCTTTCACTCCGGCAGGAGGATGACCCGAAAGGACGGCACCTCCTCCAACTCCGCCAGCACCGTGTTCCACACCGATTCTCCCAACCGGGCCAGCCGACGGCCGTCGAAGCTCTCGAGCCGGTTGTCCCGCACCACCGTACGCACCTCCTCCACGTACTCCTCCCGACGCACGGAGTAGAGCAGCAACCCTTCCGCGAGGGCGCGGGGGTCCAGAGGCTGCCCGGTCTCCCGCATCCCCTTCCGAATCGCGCGAAACTCCTCGTAGGCCCACAGGGTGTTGAGGTTGTGCATGTAGGCCTCCACGGCCTCAGCGATATCGACGAACCGGGCCACGGAATAATTCGCGCCCTCCTCACGAAACAGGGGGGCCATGCCCTTGTCCGCGGAGAAGACCCACTGCCCGAACAGGCTGTTTCCCAGCCTCGCGAACCGCGAGCTCCCCCAAGCCGACTCGATGGCCCCTTGGGCGAGGGCCAGGCTGGGCGGGACGACGTCGGCCCGGCCCCACAGTTCCTCCAGCAGCCCCTCCGGGCCCCGGGCCAGGAGCTCCCCTTGCCCCCCTTCGCCGACCCGGTAGCGATCCGCGAGGCGGACCAGGAAGTCCTCCTGGTCTGCCGTCAGGTTCCGTCCGGCGCGCACGTGCTCGCGCACGTCGCGCAGGCGCGCCCGGTCCGCGCGGATCTTTCGATTGGCGGCGAGGACGTGCGGGGCCAAAGCGCGAAAGAAGGCGTCCTTCTTGGCCTCCCTGTCGAGCTCGTCCATGTCGGGGGGCAGCCGCAGGGGCGCCAGGTTCGGGATCGCATCCCCGGCCCCGGGCGAGGACCACGCGGCGTCCAGGACGGCTGACAGGCCCCGGGCCGAGTCGCTCTCGAAGACGAGGAGGGAAACACCCGGTCTCGCCGACGGGGACGCGGCGAGCACGGGAACCTGCTGCATCCACGAAGCCGGCTTCCGGGACCCCAGGTTCAGTAGACCCATGGCGACGATCCCCCCGCACAGCAGCGCGGGGAGAAGAAGCCCGCTGACCCCGTTGCCGGGGCGGCACTCTTCCTCGCTCGGGGAACGGTGCTCCATGGAGCGCTCCATCGGGAAAGCAGTACACGGCCGCGAAGCGGCCCGCTATGAGAACCCGAGAGCCGCTCGCAGGTCAAGTTCTGCCCCCTTGGAATCTGGGCTCCCCCCGCTGCGGCTTGCGGGGCCTGCCCCCGGCGCACCAAAAGAGCGGGGGAGCAGGCCCACGCCCGCTCCCCCGCCCCATGCGCTGGCGCCAACGACGGCTTTCAGCCGAGCAGCACCCTCTCTGCCTCATCCCGCCGGGCTTCCATCACGTAGGGAATGCCGGAAACCTTGGCGGCCTCTTCCGTCAGGGCCATCAGATCGCTCCGGTCCAGGAGGTCCAGACGAAACTTCCGGGCGCCTGCCATGAGCTGGCGGAGACCGGTCTTGAGCTTCTCCGCGTAGGTGTACATCCCGATGGCACCGTAGGGGATGTCCTTGATGTCCGCACCGTACTTGTCCTGCAAGTCCTCGATCACCACGAAGATCTGGTCCGCCTGGGTGCCGTACTGGGACACGGTCTTGGGCAGGTCGCCCTTTGCGATCCACTCACCGATGTTCTTCCCCACCATGCCCGGGATCATGAGGGCGCGCCCCATGCACACGGCCTTGAAGTGGGGGGCCCCCACCGCAAGCGCCTTGAACACCCCGTCCTCCGACGCGAACCCGCCGGCGATGGCCAGGTCGGGCACCCGCAAGCCCTTGTTCGCGAGCTTCTGGGCGAAGTCGTAGGCCAGCGACTGGAGGTAGAAGGTGGGAATGCCCCACTCGTTCATCATGGGCCAGGGGCTCATCCCGGTGCCGCCGGGCGCACCGTCGATGGTCAGGAGGTCGATCCTGGCCTCCGAGGCCCACCGCAGCGCCATAGCGAGCTCTACCATGGAATAGGCACCGGTCTTCAGGGTGACTCGCTGGAACCCCAGCTTCCGGAGCCGCTCGACCTCCGCCAGGAACCCCTCCTTGGTCACGAACCCGAGACGCGAGTGGCGCTCGAACTGCCGCAAAGCACCGTGCCGAAACGCCCGCTCGTTCTCGTGCAGGGTCGGGTCCGGGAGCACGACGTAACCGCGCCGCTTCAGCTCCACCGCCCGGTCCAGGGTATCGACCTTGATCTCCCCGCCGATGCACTTGGCCCCCTGCCCCCACTTGAGCTCGATGGTGTCGAGGGCGTGTTTTTCCAGCACGTACTCCGCCACCCCCAGACGGGTGTCCTCCACGTTCATCTGCACCAGGATTTCGCCGTAACCCTCGTGGAAACGCCGATACGTGGTGATCCGCCGGTCCATCTCCGGCGAGCTCTTCACCTTGCCGCCGGGCCCGAGCTCGAGCTGGGGATCGATACCGCACACGTTCTCGCCACACACCAGGGTCACGCCGGCGATGGCGGCCCCCACCGCGAAGTGCTCCCAGTTCTTCCGCGCAATGTCGGTGGAGCCCAGGGCACCGGTGAAGACCGGGGCCTTCATCTTCACCTTCTTGTCCCACCCGTACGACGTCTGGGTGTCCGCCGCCGGGAAGATCGCCGTGTCCGGCCCGGGCTCGGTGCCGACCGGAAGCCCCTCGGCACCGACGGCGTACCCCTGGATATTGAGGTGGGAGTAGTCGACGGGGTAATTCTTGTCCGCTCCTGCGGTGACCTCTCCGTATCGAGACGGGTAGAGCACCTCCCGGCCACGGAAGCTGGAGAGCCAGATCTCGCACCCCCCTTTGCACCCATCCAGGCAGGCCGTGCAAATCCCCGACATGGGCACGACGGCCCGAGAGCGGTTGAACGTACTGGTGGCCTCGTTGCCGTTGGGTTGACGCAGGTTCATGGTACCTCCTTCAGAGTGGCGGTCGTCGGGTGGGGGAAGGGCGGCTAGCTTCGCGCGCCGCTGTGGAGGGTTTGTATGGGGGCACTACCTACCTTTTCAAGAAACCCGCCCCACCTAGTACCTGCGCGCCCCCTCACACGATCCCCCGCGCCGCCCTACTCTTCCAGGAAGATCACACCCTGCTTGAGCGCGATGCGGATGAGGCTGGCGAGGTCCTTGACCCCCAGCTTCGCCACCAGGTTGCCCCGATGCTTCTCCACGGTCTTCTTGCTCACCCCCAGGGTGTTCCCGATCTCCCCGTTCGAGCACCCTTCGGCCACGAGTTGGAGGACCTGGCGCTCCCGGGGGGTGAGGCGGTCCAGGAGGACCTGTCCCTTGTGACCCGTCCCCTCCTGACGGACAGCCTCCACCAGGACGCGCGAGACCGACGGGCTGAGATAGGTCTCCCCCCGGGTGGCCGCCCGGATCGCCAACAGCAGCTCCTCGGTGACCGAGCGCTTGAGCAGATAGCCGGCCGCGCCGGACCGGATAGCCTGTCGCACCAGGGTCTCGTCCGAGTACATGGAGAGCACCACGACGCGGGTGCGGCCCCCCAACGCCTGCACCCGTTCGATGGTCTGGATCCCGTTCATGCGCGGCATGGCCAGGTCCAGCACGAGGATGTCGGGGGGCGTCCGGCGGACGAGCTCCAGCGCCGCCATCCCGTCCTCGGCCTCCCCCACCACTTCCATGTCCGGGGCCTTGTCGAGCAGTGCACAGATCCCCTGGCGGACCAGGTGGTGGTCGTCCGCCACGATGACGCGGATCATGCGCCTCCCTCCTCTCTCGCCTCGAGGCGGCTCCCTCTCCCCTCCGGCGACCCCCCCCCCACTGCCGCGGGGACCACGGCCACCATCGAAGTGCCGAGGCCCAGGGCCGATCGGATCTCTATTCGGCCGTCGAGCAGCTCCAGACGCTCGCGCATGCCGGCCAGGCCCAGCCCCCCCATGCCTTCCGGCCCGCCCAGGACCGTGGCGACGTCGAAACCGATCCCGTCGTCTTCGACCGAAAGGCGTGCCGTCCCCTCCCCGCACGCCAGCCGCACCCGCACCCGCCGCGCATGGGCGTGCTTCACCGCGTTGGTCAGGGCTTCCTGGAGAAACCGGTAGAGGCAGACTTGCGACGCGTCGCGCAGAGGGGGGAACTCCACGCCGGTGTACTCCACGGGCAGTTTCGTGCGACGCTCGAAGGTGCGGCAGAACCCCTCCAGGGTACGGTTGAGCCCCAGAGTGTCGAGGGCAGGTGGACGCAGGTCCTGGGCGAGCGACCGCACCCGGTCCATCGTGGACTCCACCAGGGCCACGGCGTCGCGCAGGCGCGCCCCCAGCTCCTGCACCCCCGGGGGCAACTCCGCCTGGAGCAGCTCCAGCTGGATCTTGAGGGCCGTGAGCGACTGCCCCGCCTCGTCGTGGAGCTCCCGAGAGACCCGGGCGCGCTCCTCCTCTTGGGCGGAGACCAACTGGCGGCCGAGCTCCCGCAGTCGGCTTTCGCTCCGCCTCAATGCCTCCTCCATCTTCTTTCGCTCGGTGACGTCGCGGCAGGTGAAGAGAAGGGTACCGTCCTCGATGCGCACCCGCTTCACGTTGACGAGCACCACGTGCTCGTCCCCCCCCTTGTCGCGCACCTGGCGCTCCAGGTTCGCCAACTCCCCCTCGGCGTCGAGCCGCGCCCGATCGAAGACGAAGTCCCCCAGGACACCCTGGATGTTTCCCATCGCCGTGACCTCGCCGATGGGGTATCCGAAGATCGTGTGCACGTTGGGGCAGATATAGGTGAATCTGCCGACCTCGTCCGTGATGAACACCGCGTCGGAGATGTTGCTCAGGACGAGCTCGTGAAGCTCCTGGTGCGGACTCACGCCCCCGGCGGTGCGGCCCCGGGGGCCCGGCGCTCTGGCTCTCACGGCGCCCTCGGCCTCACGCCCGGCCCAGGTGGACGTCGAAGGTGCCCTGCAGCCCGCCGCCCGGCGCCCGTTCGAGGGGGATCACCAGGGACGGCAGGACGAAAGGGTCCCCTTCCAGGTGGGGGTCGCCTGCGAAGTAGAGCTGGGTCACCAGGGTCGAGTACCCGGCGTGAGAGACGCGGAAGTGGAGGTGCCTCGGGCGCCACCGGGTCCGGGTGAGCCGGTAGTGCCCCGGAAGGACCGTCCGGAGGGAATACGCGCTCTCGCCGTCTGCAGCCACGCGCCCGCGGAGGCCGTAGGACTGCGGGTCTGCGGGCCCCTCCAGGTTGTAGTAGAAGCCCTCCGCGCTGGCGTGCCACACGTCGAGGACCGCACCGACGAGGGGGCGGCAGTCCGGCGCGCCCAGGACCCTTCCCCGGATCTCGAGTCGCTCGCCGGGCTCATCGTCCGGGGCAAGGACGTCCCGAAACGGGGCGCCCGGCAGGTAGAAGGGGCCCTCGGCGTTGGGCGGCGTGGGGGCGCACGAGGCCCAGGCCGGGCCTGCGCCGGCCAGGGCCGTGACCCCCGCGGCCAGGAACGCCCTTCGGCTACACGTTCTCTTCCGCACCGTCGTCCCTCCTCGTTCCCCCGCACCGGGCGCGTCCCCCCGCCGCGGCCGTCCGCCTGCGCCGTCGGAACCGACCGGCCGTCCTCGGGCACGGCAACCCGCCCTTCACCGGAAGAGCCCGAAAGCTTGCAGGGGTCACACGAGCAGCCACCCCACGTACGCGCAGTACCCCAGGGCAAGCAGGCCCCCTTCCGTCCGGGTCACCCGGTGGCCGGTCCACACCACCGGGAGGACTGCGGCGGCGGCAGCGACCATCACGAAGAGATCGACCCGCGTGACACCCGCCAACGCGACCGGGTGGACCCAAGACGCCAGTCCGGCTACGCCCAGCAGGTTGAAGAGGTTCGAGCCCACTACGTTGCCCACCGCCAGGTCCGCCTCGCCCCGCACGGCGGCGACGACCGAGGTTGCCAACTCCGGCAAGCTGGTGCCCACTGCGATCACGGTCAACCCGATGAACGCCTCGCTGAGCCCGACGCCCCGGGCGAGGGTGACCGCGCCGCTGACCAGGAGGCGTCCCCCCAACACCAGCAGCCCCAGTCCGACGGCGACCAGGAGAACCTCCGCCCCCACACGCCGAGGAACGGCGGGGAGGCCCTCGGCGAATTCGTCCCGAACGGAGGGAGAAGCCTCCCGGCGGGAGAGCACGGCACGGCACGGCACGACACCCCACGCCACGTACGCGACGACCCCCGCGAAGAGACCAGCCCCCTCCGGCCGGCTCAGCACCCCGTCCGCCAGCAGGGCCACCAGGAGCACCGAGCAGGCGAGCAGGAGGGGCGCGTCCCACCGGATCACCTGTGCGTGGACCCGCAAGGGGCGCACCAAAGCACAAATACCGAGGATCAGCGCCACGTTGGCGATGTTGGAGCCCACCACGTTGCCGAGGGCGATGTCCCCTTGACCCGCCAGGGCCGAGCGCAGGCTCACCGCGAGCTCCGGGCTGCTGGTGCCGAAGGCCACCACGGTGAGCCCCACGAGTAGCGGGGAGAGGCCGAGACGCAAGGCCAGGGCGGAACTACCCCGGACCAGGGACTCCGCGCCTCCGTACAGTAGGACCACCCCCCCCAGGGTCAGGAGCACCGCGGCCGGCACGTCGGACGACACCTCCCGCCGATACCCCCCCCGGTACCGCCAGGATGCCCTCGGGACCGGGTGGGCGTCAAACCCCCCGAAGAACGCGAGCCGCCCGCCTCTCGCCCCCCCGGGGCCCGCGCCAACCTAACCCCGGTTTGGCAGGGGTTTGATCCCACCAACCATCTCCCCCCACTTTCTCCAGAAAAGTTCGGACTATTCAGGCATCGGCTTCTATAAAACATGGTTTATATTCCGGCAGGCGACCTCCATTGCAGCTGTTTCTGCTTCACCTTAGAACGTGAAATCCCATTTCAGAACAGGCGCTTTTCAGAGCACCGGCGTGCAAAACCGGGAGCAACACCCCGTCGGGCACCGCAATTTGTTGACACGAAAACGACGAATGGAATATGGTCCGGCCCCGTCAGGCAAACGGCCTTCCGGGAGGTGGGACTTTGGATGACCAGTGGGTCCTCGACCACGCCTACGTCCTCTTCTTCCTGGCCGCCGGCCTGGTCGCCGCCGCCCTCCCCTTCGCCGTCTCCGCCCTTCTCGCCCCCCGCAGCCTCTGGTCCAAGACCCTCGACGCCTACGAGTGCGGGATGGACCCCATCGGGCCCGCCTGGATGCGCTACGGGGTGCTCTACTACCTCTACGCCCTGATGTTCCTCGCGTTCGACGTGGACGTGCTCTACCTCTTCCCCGTGGCCATCGCCTACCGCAAGGTGCCCGGTGCGGGCGTCGCCTTCACCGTGGTCCTGTTCCTTGCGATTCTCTCGCTTGCCATCGCCTACGCCTGGCGCAAGGGAGTGTTCACGTGGCCCCGAAAGATCCAAACGCGCTAGCCGCCCCCGGGTGCGCCGCGTGCCCTGTCCTCGAGGCCGGGCCCGGGTATGCGTACGAGGAACTGCCGGCCCGGCTGCGCAACCCTGCCATCGACGCGGTGCTGGCCTACTGCCGCGCCAACTCGCTGTGGCCCATGACCTTCGGGCTCGCCTGCTGCGCCCTGGAGATGATGGCCATGGGCATGGCGCGACTCGACGCCTCCCGCTACGGGGCGGAGGTGTTCCGGCCGTCCCCGCGCCAGTGCGACCTGATGATCGTTTGCGGCACGGTGAACAAGAAGATGGCCCCCGCGGTGGTGACCCTGTACGAGCAGATGCCCTCGCCCAAGTACGTCATCGCGATGGGCAACTGCGCGATCTCGGGGGGGCCGTTCAAGATCCCCGAGAACTACAACGTGATCGAAGGGGTGGACCGGCTCATCCCGGTGGACGTGTACGTGCCCGGGTGCCCGCCGCGCCCGGAGGGGCTCATGGAGGGGATCTTCAAGCTCCAGGAGAAGATCGCCGGCGTGCGCCACCCGTTCCCCCAGATGCGCGGCGTCTTGGTCCCCAAGAGAAAGGGCAAGGGCTCCCATGTCGCCTGAGGAGATCCGAGCCGTCCTCGAGCAGATCGGCGCCTCCCGGGTGGTGCAGCCCGACCACGCGGCCCGCGGCGTCCACGTCGACGCCCTGGTCGCCCCAGAGCACCTCCGGGCTGCCGCGACGGCGCTCAGGGAACGCTGGTTCCTGATCGACCACGTCACCGCGGTGGACGCCGCCCCCCAGATGCTCCTGGTGTACCACTTCAGCCACCCGGAGGGCGGGTGCCGGGCGGCGCTCAAGCTCCTCACGGATCGCAACGACCCCAGGGCCCCCACCATCAGCGACATATACCCCGGAGCCAACTGGCACGAGCGGGAGACCCACGACTTCTACGGGGTGGTCTTCGAGGGGCACCCCGATCTCAGCCCCCTGATCCTCCCGGAGGACGCCGGGGATCTGCGCCCCCTGCGCAAGGAGGAGGGATCGCTCAAGTCCCTTGCCGAGCTGATCCCCGAGTTCGGTCCGCCCCCCGGGGCCCAGGACGGCGAGAAGCCCGCGAAGCCGCGCCCCAAGGCGGAGAAGGCCGGGGAGGAAGGCGCATGATTCCCAGGGTCGATCCCCATCACGAGACCCTCGTCCTCAACATGGGGCCCCAGCACCCGGCAACCCACGGGGTGCTGCGGATCGTGCTGAAGATGGACGGCGAGTACGTGCTCGAGGCCGTGCCGGTCATCGGGTACGGCCACCGCATGCACGAGAAGATGGCCGAGGTCCGCAGCTACCCCGGCTTCTACGCCAACGTGGGGCGCATGGACTACGCGGGCGCCCTCTCCTTCGGCCACGGCCACGTGCTGGCCGTGGAGCGGCTCGCCGGCATCGAGGTGCCCCCCCGGGCGGAGTACATCCGGGTCATCACCACCGAGCTCAACCGCATCGCGAGCCACCTCCTCTGGTTCGGGGCCTGCCTGCTGGACCTGGGGGCGTTCACCCCGATCCTCTACTCCTTCGATGACCGCGAGCACCTCCTCGACCTCCTGGAGCACGTCACCGGTGCCCGCATCACCTTCAGCTACCACAGGATCGGCGGCGTGGCCCGGGATCTGGACGACCGGTTCCTCGACGGGACGAAGGAGTTCATCCAGCGCCTGCGCGGCCGGTTCGACACCTACGAGAAGCTGGTCACCGGCAACGTGATCTTCCGCAAGCGGAACGAAGGCGTGGGGGTGATCTCGAAGGACATGGCCCTCAAGTACGGCGCGACGGGTCCGGTGCTGCGGGGCAGCGGCGTGGCCTACGACATCCGCCGGGCCGAGCCCTACTCGGTGTACCCCGAGCTCGACTTCGAGATCCCCACCTGCCCCGAGGGCGACTGTCTGGCGCGGTACCTGGTGCGCATGGCCGAGATGGAGCAGTCCCTGCGCATCGTCGAGCAGGCGCTGGCGAAGCTCCCCGACGGCCCGGTGATGGGCAAGGTTCCCAAGAAGCTCAAGGTCGGCCCGGGGGATCTGGTACAGGCCGTGGAGGCCGCCCGGGGCCAGCTCGACTACTACCTGGTGGCCGACGGCACGGACAGGCCCTACCGGCTCAAGATCCGCCCCCCGAGCTATTCGAACCTGAGCCTGCTCTCCGAGCTCGGCGCGGGGGTGCTCCTGGCGGACCTCGTGGCGATCGGTGGCAGCCTGGATCTGGTGATCCCGGAGATCGACCGGTAGTCGCTCGTCCGTGGTCCCGTACCGGCCGCGGGCCGGTCCTCCCACGGACAACGGACAACGGACGGAAGGCGAAACCCCATGACCGAAGCCCTCCCCCCCGAGCTCCTGCGCATCGCCCTCTCCGCCGCGGTGGTCGTGATATTCGCGTTCGCCAACGCGGCGATCATGGTGCTGGTCGAGCGGAAGCTCTGCGGGCATATCCAGCGCCGCCCCGGGCCCTTCGAGGTGGGGCCCCACGGCCTGCTCCAGACGGCGGTGGACGGCCTCAAGCTCATGGGCAAGCAGATCCCCGTCCCCGCGGGCGCCGACCGAAGGCTCTTCCGCGCGGCCCCGATCCTGAGCTTCGTCCCCCCCATCGCCGCCCTGATCGTCGTGCCGTTTTCCTCGAGCCTCCAGGTGCGCGATCTCAACGTGGGGGTGCTCTTCATCCTCTCCCTCGCGGCCATCAACGTGCTCGCGATCCTGGTGGCCGGCTGGAGCTCGAACAACAAGTACAGCCTCTTCGGCTCGATCCGGGCGGTGGCCCAGAGCGTGGCCTACGAGATTCCCCTCCTCATCTGCCTGGTCACGATCGTCCTTTGGGTGGGCAGCTTCAGCATGGGCGACATCGTCCGGAGCCAGCAGGGCTCGTGGCTCGGGGTGATCCCCAACTGGTACGTGTTCACCCCCATGGGGTTGGTGGCCTTCGTCATCTACTTCATCACCGGCATGGCCGAGACCAACCGCGCCCCCTTCGACATGCCGGAGGCCGAGAGCGAGCTCACCGCGGGCTTCCACACCGAGTACGCAGGCATGGGCTTCGGGCTGTTCTTCCTCGGGGAGTACACGAACATGGTGCTGGTGTGCGCCATCGCCACCACCCTCTTCCTGGGCGGCTGGGCGGCCCCGGCCTTCCTGGAGGTGACCTCCACGGGGCTGCTGGCCAACCTCTACCAGCTCGGGTGGTTCCTGCTGAAGACCTATGGGCTCCTCGTGGTGATGATCTGGATGCGGTGGACCTTCCCCCGGGTGCGCTTCGACCAGCTCCTGAACTTCTGCTGGAAAGTGCTCATCCCCATCTCCATGGCCAACCTGGCCGCCACGGCCATCTGGCTCAAGACCCCTTTCGCGGGCTGACGCGATGATCAACTACTTCAAGGAAATCTTCGGGGGACTGTGGACGCTCTTGGTGGGCATGAGGCTCACGGCCCGGTACGCCCTCTCGCCGACCGTGACCTGCCACTACCCCTACGAGACGCTCCCCATCACCCCCAACTTCCGGGGCCACACCGACCTGGTCATCGACCCGGAGACCGCCGGCGACAAGTGCATCGTCTGCATGATGTGCCAGAACGCCTGCCCTTCCCAGTGCATCGACCTGACCGGGGAGAAGCCCGAGGGCTCCAAGAAGAAGGTGCTCACCCGCTACGCCCTGGACTTCACCAAGTGCAGCCTGTGCGGCAACTGCGTCGAGGTGTGCCCCACGAGTGCACTGGAGTACTCGGGGGACTACCAGCTCGCCGGGTACTCCCGCCACGAGTTCCACTTCGACCTCGTGGAGCGGCTTCGGGACCGGGTGAAGGCCCAGGGCATCGTACCCAAGCCCAAGCCGCCCCCCGCCGAAGGGGAAGCGGACGGCGGGGCGGACGCCAAGCAGAGAAGGGTGCGCCCCAAGCCCGAAGAGGCCGCACCGGGGCAGGCCGCGCCGGACGTGCCGCCGAAGGGCGCCGAAGCAAAACCGGAAAGCTGATCGTCGAGAGCTGACTGCTGAACGCCGAGAGCCGAAAGCCGACCATGACCTTCACCTTCGACCCGAGCCTGAAGTTCTACGTCTACCTGGCCGACGCGGCCTTCGTGGGGTTCGCCCTCCTGGCGCTCCTGGGGGGGATCGTGGCGGTGGGGGCCCGCAGGCTGATCCACGCCGTGCTGGGGCTGGCCACCTCCCTCATCGGGGTGGCGGGTCTCTACGTCTACCTCGGCAGCCACTTCATCGCCGTCATGCAGATTCTCATCTACGTGGGGGCGATCTGCATCAGCCTGGTCTTCGCGGTGATGCTCGCCCGGCCCCCGCAGGAGGCGGAGAAGCACCCCCTGTTCCTCGCGGGCAAGGTGGGCGCCGGCTTCGTGGCCGCGCTGTTTGCGGGGCTCCTGCTCGGGAGCGCCGTCCTCTCCACCCACTGGGTGCCGGCCGCGGAGGTCGTGCCCGACTCCCACACCGTCGAGGCGGTGGGGATGCGGCTCCTCACGAGCTACGTGTTGGTCTTCGAGCTCATCTCCCTGGTGCTCCTGGTGGCCATCGTGGGTTCGGTGGTGCTGGCCAGGCGCGGCCGTGGCACTCCGGGAGGGTCCTGATGCAGCCCCTGCTCTTCGGCCACCTGGAGTCCTATCTGATCCTGGCGCTGTGCCTGTTCGCGCTGGGCCTCTACGGCCTCGTGAGCCGGCCGGGCTTCATCGGCATGCTCATCAGCATCGAGCTCATCATCAACGGCGCGGGGCTCAACTTCATCGCCTTCAACACCTTCCTCGCCCCCGACAAGAGCGTCGGCCAGACCTTCACGCTCTTCATCATGGGGCTGGCCGCCGCCGAGGCAGCCATCTGCCTGTCCATCGTGGTCACCGTGTACCGGAACTTCCGGTCCACCCTGGCCGACGACCTCACCCAGTTGAGAGACTGACGGGACCGCCATGCACGACATCGAGAGCGCCCTGGTCCTCGTACCGCTCCTCGTCCCGCTGCTGACAGCGGTCCTCATCCTGGGCTCGGGCCGCTGGCCCAACGTGCGGGAGGCGTGGTCGGTGATCGGCGCCGCCGTCACCTTCATCGCCTCCCTGTCGCTCCTGCCCCACGTCACCGGGCCCATGGGGGGCGCCTACACCTGGACCCTGTTCGAGTTCTTCCCCGGGGTGGCGATCAGGCTCCGGGTGGACGGCATGAGCCTGCTCTTCGCCGGTGTCTCGTCCTTCCTGTGGATCCTCGCAGGCTTCTACTGCGTGGGATACATGCGGGGGCTCCACGAGCACGCCCAGACCCGGTTCTACACCTGCTACGCCGCCACGATCTTCGGGGCCGTCGGGGTCGCCTTCTCCGGCAGCGTGCTCACCCTCTACCTCTTTTACGAGGTGGTGAGCATCTGCACCTATCCCCTGGTCATGCACCACCAGGACCGGGAAGCCTACGACGGGAGCCGCAAGTACATCACCTACCTCATGGTGACCTCGAAGCTCTTCCTGCTCCCGGCCATGGCGCTCATCTACGTCGCCACCGGGACCCTGGACTTCGCCACCCGGATCGGCCCGGGCATCTTCCCGGAGACCGCGAGCCGGGCCCTGGTCACGGTGGTCTACTTCCTCTCGCTCTTCGGGTACGCCAAGGCGGCCCTCATGCCCTTCCACAACTGGCTGCCCTCGGCGATGGTGGCCCCCACCCCGGTGAGCGCGCTCCTGCACGCGGTCGCGGTGGTCAAGGTGGGCGTCTTCTCCATCTGCCGGGTGATGCTCTACGTCTTCGGGGTGGACCTCCTCAAGGACTACGGTCTGGGGCTCGTCACGGCCTACATCGCGGCCTTCACGGTGCTCGCCGGTTCGGCCGTGGCCCTCACGAAGGACAACCTGAAGGCCCGGCTCGCCTACTCCACCATCAGCCAGCTCGCCTACATCGTCTTCGGGGTGGCCCTCCTGACCCACAGCGGGATCACCGGGGGGCTCATCCACATCCCCAACCACGCCTTCTCCAAGATCACGCTGTTCTTCTGCGCCGGGGCCATCATGGTGGCCCACCGCAAGACCGAGATCAGCCAACTCGACGGCATCGGGTACCGGATGCCTTGGACCATGGCTGCGTTCGCCCTGGCGAGCCTGTCCATGATCGGGGTGCCGCCCGTGGCCGGGTTCGTGAGCAAGTGGTACTTGGCCATGGGCACGATGCAGCTCGAGAGCGTGGGGCTCCTGGTAGTGCTCCTGGCGAGCTCGCTCCTCAACGCCGGCTACTTCGTCCCGGTGGTGGTGCGGGCCTTCTTCCCCCGGAACGGGGCGGCGGCGCAGCTCGGCTACGCGGAGGCCTCGCCCTTCATGGTGGTGCCGCTCTGTGCCACGGCGGTGCTCTCTGTGGTCTTCGGCTTCTACCCGGATCTCTTCCTCCGGCTCATCGAGGTCGTCCGATGATCGTGCGCTGGATCGACCGGCTCCGGGAGCGCCCCCAGCTCCTGCGCGCCGTGTTCTTCGGGGCCCTGGGCCTCTTCGTGCTGTACGACGTGTACGCCCCGCGCCACGAGCCCCACTTCGTGGGCGACCGCATCCGCGCCTTCTGGGCGGTCTACGGTCTCGTGGGGTGCTGGGCCATGGCCCGGTTCATGAAGGGCATCGGCCACCTCTGGCTCATGAAGCCCGAGGGCTTCTACCGCGGCGAGAACGGGGAGGGCTGAGCAATGGGCATCGTCCACCCCGTGGTCTTCTTCCTCGCGGGCGCAGCCTTGGCGGCGCTCTTCCCCAAGGCCCGCAAGGCCCTCTGGGTCATTCCCCTGGCGGCTTTCGTCTCGGTCCACTTCATGGAGGCGGGCACCTACGGGCGGGCCACCTACCTCGGCTTCGAGCTCGTCTTCGGCCAGGTCGACCAGCTCGCCATCGTCTTCCTCCACGTGTTCACCCTGATGGCCCTCATCGGGGCGATCTACGGGATGCACGTCGAGGACCGCTGGCAGCACGTGGCCGGCTACCTCTACGTGGCGGGCTCGGTGGGGGTGACCCTGGCGGGAGACTACCTGACGCTCTTCATCTTCTGGGAGCTGATGGCCTTCTCCTCGGTCTTCCTCGTCTGGCTGCGGCGAAAGCCCGCCTCGCTGGCGGCGGGCTTTCGGTACCTCCTGGTCCACGTGGTGGGCGGGCTCGTCCTCATGGCGGGTATCTTCCTGTGGTGGATGCACACCCGGGACCTGGCCTTCGGCCCCATCGCCCCCGAGCACGCCAACCTCGCGGCCTACCTGATCCTCATCGGCTTCGCGCTCAACGCCGCGGTGCCGCCGCTCCACTCCTGGCTCCCCGACGCCTACCCGGAGTCCACGGTGATGGGCGGGGTGTTCATGTGCGCCTTCACCACCAAGACCGCGGTCTACGTGCTGGCCCGGGCCTTCCCTGGGTACGAGGTGCTGGCCGTCGCCGGGGCCGTCATGACGCTCTACGGGGTCGGGTACGCCATCATCGAGAACGACGGCCGGCGCATCCTGGCCTACCACATCGTGAGCCAGGTGGGCTACATGGTGTGCGGCATCGGGATCGGCACCGCCATGGCGGTGAACGGGGCAGTCGCCCACGCCTACGCCCACATCCTCTACAAGGCCCTGCTCTTCATGGGCGTGGGCGCGGTGCTCGAGATGGCCGGCACCACGAAGCTCTCGGAGCTCGGGGGCCTCTACAAGCGCATGCCCCTGGCGATGGTCGCCACAGTGATCGGGGGGATCTCGATCTCCGGGTTCCCCCTCACCAGCGGCTTCGTCTCCAAGTCGATGGTGGTGGCGGGGGCCGGCGAGGCGCACCACCTGGTGCTCATGCTCATGCTGATCCTGGCTTCGGTGGGCACGTTCCTCTCGGTGGGGATCAAGCTCCCCTATTTCATCTGGTTCGGAGAGGACAAGGGGGTCGTCTGCAAGGATCCGCCGAAGAACATGCTCGTGGCGATGGGGATCGCCTCCTTCTTCTGCTTCTTCCTGGGCATCTACCCCGAGTACCTCTACCGGATGCTCCCGTTCCCGGTCACCTACGAGCCTTACACCGCCTACCACCTCTCCGAGACGCTCCAGATCCTCGGGTTCACGGCGTTGGGGTTCTACCTGCTGCGCAAGAAGCTCACGCCCGAGCCCAAGCTCAACCTGGATCTCGACTGGTTCTACCGGAAGGGATCCGTCCAGGTGGTGCGGCTGTTCCGAGGGGCCCTCTCACCGGTGAACGACTGGGTCGGCGAGGTCTACCGGACCGTGGGGATGCGGTTCGCCCTGGGCGCGGCTGCCCTGTGGTCCCGGTTCGACGTGAAGGCCATCGACGGGGTGGTGGACGGCGTGGCAGAGGGCGTGTGGGGGTTCGGGGACAAACTGCGCCACGCCCAGACCGGCAAGCTCCAGCAGTACATCGCCGCTGCGGTGGTGGCGCTCTTCGCCGTGCTGGCGGTAGTGGCGAGCTTCTGATGCGTGGGAGGCGAAATCCCGCGAAACGGCTGCATTCAAGGGTCACCGATGACACCTGAGTTCGCGCTGCCCCACAGCCTGGGGTTCCCGATTCTGAGCCTGCTGGTCTTCCTGCCCCTGGCGGGGGCGGCGGTGGCCCTCTTCCTCCGGGGAGACCGGGTCCTGAAGGGGTGGGCGGTCGCCGTGACGGTGGCCGAGGCCCTCCTCTCGGTCCCGCTCTACACGGCCTTCGAGCGCGGGACCCACCTCTTCCAGTTCCCCGAGCTCCACGACTGGATCCCGGCCCTGGACATCCGCTACGCCCTGGGTCTGGACGGGATCAGCCTCTTCCTGGTGCTCCTCACCACCTTCGTCATGCCTCTGTGCGTGCTCTGCTCCTGGAAGTACATCGAGACACGGGTGAAGGAGTTCATCTTCGCGCTCCTCGTGATGGAGGCGGCCATGGTCGGGGTCTTCGTCGCCCTCGACCTGGTGCTGTTCTACGTCTTCTGGGAGGCGATGCTCATCCCCATGTACCTGTTGATCGCCGTCTGGGGCGGTCCGCGCAAGGTCTACGCATCCGTCAAGTTCTTCCTGTACACCCTGGCGGGTAGCGTGCTCCTGCTGGTGGCGGTGATCGCGCTGTACCTCGTGGGCGGCACCTTCTCCATCCCCGACCTCATGGGCCAGGGCTACACCTTCGCCTTCCAGTTCTGGGTGTTCCTCGCCTTCGCCCTGGCGTTCGCGATCAAGGTCCCGATGTTCCCCTTCCACACGTGGCTCCC
The DNA here is from genome assembly GCA_033551855.1 of Deferrisomatales bacterium. Taxonomy (GTDB): domain Bacteria; phylum Desulfobacterota; class Deferrisomatia; order Deferrisomatales; family JACRMM01; genus JBFLZB01. The sequence goes on along the minus strand of JAWSUI010000030.1, from coordinate 16,943 downwards.
CGCGGCCCACGTCGAGGCACCCACCGCCGGGTCGGTCATCCTGGCGAGCGTCCTCCTGAAGATGGGGACCTACGGGTTCCTGCGCTTCTGCCTCCCCATCACCCCGCTCGCCACCGTGTATCTGGGGCCGGTCTTCCTGTGGGCCTCCATCGTCTCGATACTCTACGGGGGGTTCGTTGCCCTGGGGCAGAACGACATGAAGCGCCTCATCGCCTACTCCTCGGTGGGCCACATGGGCTTCGTCACCCTCGGGATCTTCCTCGTGAACCAGCCGGGCATCGAGGGGGCGATCCTCCAGATGGTCAACCACGGCATCACCACCGGGGCGCTGTTCATCTGCGTCGGCATCCTGTACGAGCGCACCCACAGCCGGATGATCGCGGACAACTCGGCCATCGGGGCCTTCATGCCCGTGTACGTGACCTTCCTGGGGATCTTCAGCCTCTCGTCGCTGGCCTTCCCGGGCACGAACTCCTTCGTGGGCGAGCTGCTGGTCCTCATCGGGGCCTTCTCGGAGAACAAACTCCTCGCCGCCTTCGCGATCCCCGGGGCCCTCTTGGCGGCCACCTACATGCTGCGCCTCTTCCAGAAGATCGTCTGGGACCGGGTAGAGGGGCACCACGGGCACGGGGAAGAGCACCACGCCCCCAGCGGGCCGGCGAAGGGTGGACACGGGAAGGCCCACGCCGAGGAGCCCTCCGGGCACGGGGAGCACGGCCATCGCCGCCACCTCTGGGACCTGGACATGCGGGAGTTCGGAACGCTCGCGTTCCTGGCCGTCTTCGTCTTCTGGATCGGTCTCAACCCCAAGCCGTTCCTCCGGGCCATGGACGCCAGCGTCGCCCACGTGGTGACCCAGGCGCACGCCCAGCCCTCGGACCTGCCCACCGGCGGCCTCCCGGGCCTCTGGGCGGCCCTGTTCGCCTCCGCCGCGCACGAGACCCACCCGGAGGGCGAACCCCACGGCGAGCCCGACTACGCCCCGGAGCACCTGCCGGCGCCGGAGCACGACGAGCCCCCGGCTGGCCCCGAGCCGGAGCCCGAGCCGGAGCCCGAGCCGGAGCCCAGGGACTGATGGCGCACCCGTCACCCGTCACCCGTCACCCGTCACCGCGTTAGGGAATCCCCATGGCCTTTGCACACGAGATCTTCCTGGCTTTGGCGGCCCTGGTGCTCTTCGGCCTGACCCTGGCCTCGCCCCGCAGTGGCACCGCCCGGCGCACCGCCCTGGTCCTCTCGGTCCTCGGGGTCGTCACGGCCGCCCTGGCCCTGGGTGCCCGAGGAGAGCTCTTCTACGGCACCTACCGGGTGGACGCCTTCAGCCAATGGCTCAAGCTCATGGTCGCCGTGGGGTTCTTCGCGGTCGTCGCCCTGGGAGAGGGGCTCCGGGGGGTGCAGGGGGAGTACGAGCCCGAGTACTACTTCTTCCTCTCCCTGAGCGTCCTGGGGCTCACGTTCCTCATGAGCGGGGTGGAGCTCCTCACCCTCTTCATCGCGCTGGAGCTCTCGTCCTTCGCCCTCTACGTCCTGGTTCCCCTTCGCCGCTCGGAGCAGACCGTCCACGTGGAGGCCGGGATCAAATACGTGCTCTTCGGCGCATTGGCCTCAGGGGTGAGCCTGTTCGGGATGAGCTACGTCTTCGGGCTCGCGAAGACCACCCACCTGGACGAGCTCCTGGTGGTCTTCCCCGAGTTGGTGGGCTCCCCCCTGGGGATCGTCGCCCTCACGCTGATGCTCGGCGGCTTCTTCTTCAAGCTCGCCCTGTTCCCCTTCCACTTCTGGACCCCCGACGTCTACCAGGGGGCCGCCAACGAGACGGCGGGCGTCATCGCGACCCTCCCGAAGATCGGCGCCGTTGCGGTGCTGATCCGCCTCACGGGGCTGGGGGGGACGGAGCCGGGGGGCTTCTTCCTGGTTCTCGTGCTGTTGGCGGTCCTGTCCATGACCTACGGGAACCTGGCCGCCTTGGTGCAGACCGACCTGAAGCGCCTGCTCGCCTTCTCGTCGATCTCCCACGCCGGTTTCATGATGACCGGCATCCTGAGCGGCACCATCCAGGGGTACGCCGGCGCCATGTTCTACGTGGGCGGATACCTCCTGATGAACCTCGCCCTCTTCTACGTGATCTACTCCCTGGCCCCCGCCGGGGAGAACGTCTCCCTGGGGCACCTGCGGGGGCTCCACCGGCGGGCGCCGCTCCTGGCCTTCACCCTTGCCGTGGCGGCCTTCGGCCTGGCGGGTATCCCCCCCACCATGGGGTTCATGGGGAAGTTCTACGTGCTCGCCGCCGCCCTGGACCGGGGCTACCTCGCGCTGGTGATCATCGCCGCCCTGAACACCGCCATCGGCGTCTTCTACTACCTGAAGATGGTCAGGGCGGCCTTCAGCCCCGAGGAGGAGGGGGAGGAGCCCGCCCCCGAGGCCCGGGTCCCCCTCACCCTGCTCGGGCGCGGACTCGGCTACGCCTTCTGCCTCGCCATCCTGCTCTTCGGGGTGCTGCCGGGCGCGGTCCTCTCCCTCTTCGTGGAGGCCCTGGCCTGGGCGGGGTAGCCCTGCCCCGTACCCCGCGGATCCGCTGCCGGCCCAGGTACGGGAGCACGCCCCGCCTTCCGGAGCCGGGACGAAGGGGCGCACCTCCTCCCCGCCGACGCTCGTCACCGGATATCGCCCGGTCTCGCCTCACGGCATGGGGTCCCGTCCTCCCGCCTACTCGGGATCCCTGAGTAACGAGCCATACTGTTCCTGTTTGGCGGGCCAAGGCTCAGCAAGACGCTCTGCTACGGGAAGAGGAAAAGCACTTCGCCTCCAGGCCGGGCCTGTGCCCCGGAAACGAGATCCCCGGCGGCAAGCAACCGGGCGGCCGCACCAAGCCCTGCGCCGGCCGCGCCGCCACAGCGTTGCGCATGGCCGCACGGTGTCTCTGCCACAGCCGCTCTGCCCTGGGCGCCTTCCCCGTTCCCCGTCGATGGACGAGCTCCGCTGACCCCGACCGAGCCGGAGTGACCCATTGCCCGGACCCTCGACAACGCTCGAATACGTTGTAGAGTGCTGGCGGGCAGCAGGCTGGGAAGCCCTATCGTCAAGACGTGGAAGGGAGTGATGGAAATGGTCAAGCGCCGGATGCGAATTCTGCTCTGCAGGAGCCTCGTCCTTTGCGCCGTGGCGGCGTTCGGCCTCGCCCCCACGGTGCAGACATCGCAAGCGGCGGGCCAGGATCTCACCTACACGACGGTAACCCGTGGAGAGTTTGCCGGGGCCGTGGGAACCTTCATGCGCTTGGTGCCGGGCGCTCGGGACCCCCTTCGGGAAACCGTCTTCGTGAAAGGCCACCTCATGAGGACCGACGAGGGGCGGACCTCCACCATCGTGGATTTCCAGGAGGGACGGTTCACCCACCTCGACCACCCGGAGAGGAGCTACTTCACCTTCAGCCTGGCAGAGATGGAGGCGGAGCTGGCCGCGGCCCTGGAGGGGGTGGAGGCCGAACAACCCCGGGATGCTCCTCCCGGGGAAGAGTCCGACGTGACCTTCGACGTTCGGGTCTCCACCGAGCGCACCGGTCAGCGGACAAACTTCGACGGGTATTCTGCGGAGCAGGTCCTCATGATTGTCGAGGTGGTACCCCGGTCCTCTGATCCCGGGGCGCCACCGGAGGAGGCCGGCTCCATGGTCCTCTTCAACGAGGTGTGGCTCAGCACCGACTTCCCCAACTTCTCGGCCATCGCGGAGGCTCAGATGGCGGCGGGCCAAGAACGGATTGAAGGCGTGCAAGCGGGCCTTGGAGGCGCACTCCAGCAGGCCTTCGCCCAGGACCCCAGGATGCAGGAGGCCTTCGAGCGTGGAACCCAGGAGATGGAGGAGTTGGACGGGATGCCGGTGAGGACCATTTCTTCTTTCGTGTTGCTGAGCCCCGGGATGGAGTTGGATCGGGGGGCCATCCTGGCTTCGGCGGGCCAGCCTCTGGCTTCGGGGGCTGGAGACGTCCTGGCGGGAGCTGCCGCCGCCGGCGCCCAGGAAGCTGTCCGGAGCGCCGTCCGAAGCCTCACCCGAGGAGTCCTGGGCCGGCGACAGGAGGCGCCGGCTGCCGCCGCGCCGGAGGCCGGGTCTTCCCAGAGCATCGTGATGCGGACCACGTCGGTGGTGGAGGACGTCAGGACCGACCCCCTGTCACCGGACCTCTTCCGGCCCCCAGCCGATTATTCCGAGCGGAAGCCCGAGTGAGGGGCCATTGGGGTCAGGTCTGCACTTGTGACAACCCCAACCCCTTCACCACCTCCTCCACCACCCGCCGCAACTCCGGCGCAGACGCACACTGCGCCTCGACCCGGCGACATGCCTGATCGACCCCCGACGCGCCCATCCCGAAACGTTCCCCGATCTCACCCAGCGGTCGCCGGCTGTATCGGCGACCCACGTAGAGCGCCAGCCTTCGGGTCCCTCGGCGATTGTCACCCAGGCACTCGGAAACGCTCCGCTCCATCGGTGTTCAACGCCCCACCGCCCAGTGCCCGTGCCGATCCCGAAGCTCCCGGTGGAGGATCTTCCCCGTGGGGGTCCGCGGCATCTCCTCGTCTCGGATGAGAGTGACCTCTTTGGGCCGCTTGTAGCCGGCGATCTTTCCCTTGCAGAACTCCTGGATCTCCCGGGCCAACTCCGGCCGTCCCTGATACTCGGCCCGCGGCACCACGAACGCGGTCACCCGCTCGCCCCACTTCTCGTCGGGAACGCCGATCACGGCCACGTCCTTCACGCCGGGGTGCGCACCGATCACGTTCTCGACCTCGGAGGGGTAGACGTTCTCCCCGCCGGTGATGATCATGTTCTTCTTGCGGTCCACCAGGTAGTAGTAGCCGTCCGCATCCCGGTAGGCCATGTCCCCGGCAGAGAACCACTCACCGTGGAAAGCGGCCTTGGTCTCCTCCGGCAGCTTCCAGTACTCCTTGAAGCACGACGGCGTGCGGGAGAAGAGCTCCCCCGGCACGCCGACCGGCACCTCGTTGCGTTCCTCGTCGAGGATCTTGATGAGGTCGGTGCCCGGGATCTCACGGCCGATGGAGGTAGGTTTCTCGAGCTGCATCTCCGGCAGCAGGATGGTCACCTTGCCGGCCTCTGTGGACCCGTAGGCCTCGTAGAGCTTGGATTGGCTGAAGTAGTCGAGGATGGCCAGTTTGGTTTCTCTGCGCACGGGCGCCGAGGAGCACAATAGCTTGTGCACGCTGGACACGTCGAAGCCCGCCTTCACGTCTTCGGGGAGGTCGAGGATCATGATGTAGTGGGTGGGCACGAGGGACGTGAAGCTCACCCGGAAGTCCTGGAGCGTCTTCAGGAAGTGGACGGGATCGAAGGACGCCACGCTGTAGACCAGGGCCGTCGCCCCCCCATAGAGGAGCGTGAAGCCGTAGTAGATCGAGTTGACATGGCACATGGGCATCACCAGAAGACCGCGGTCGTGTCGCGAGAAGCTCATGGCGATGAAGTTGGTGAGGAAGAAGGCGACGTAGGCCTCGTGGGTGCGCACCGCCCCCTTCGGCTTCCCGGTGGTCCCGGAGGTGTAGGTGATGGTCCACACGTCCTCGGGACGGACTTGGACGGAAGGCTCCTCGACGGAGCCCCGCGCCATCAACTCCTCATAACCCACGTATCCCTCCGGCACCGGGCCGCCCCCCACGTGGATCCAGTGGGCCACTGCGGGAAGGTTGCTTCGCACCGAGTCGGCGCCGGTGACGAACTCGTCGGCCACCAGAAACGCCTTGGCCTCGGAGTTGTCGATGATGTACTCGTACTCCCCTGGCGCGAGGCGAAACATCACCGGCACACAGACCAACCCCGCCTTGGCCGTGGCGCCGTAGTACTCCATCCACTCCACGCAGTTGTGGGCGATGAAGGCCACCTTGTCCCCCTTCTCGAGCCCGAGGTCCAGGAGAGCATTGGCCAGGCGGTTGCAGCGCTCGTTCCACTCCTGGAAGGTCAGGGAGCGCGACAGGTCCGCCACGGCTTCCTTGCCGGGCTCTTGGGTTGCCAGCACGCGAATGATGTTGCCCAAAGGGATCCACCCGCTCATGCGACGACTCTCCTTTAGCCTGTCGCCCCCTCAGGGGCTGTCCTCAGCCACCCGCTAACCGGATGGATCGTTCTCGACCGCTCTCTGACGCGGACGAACCGCGAGGGTAAGTAAGCAGGGCCATCGGGGTCAAGCAGGGCCATCGGGGTCCGATCTGCAGGTGTGACGACCCCAACCCCTTCACCGCCACCTCCACCACCCGCCGAAACCCCGGCGCGGACGCAAACTGCCCCTCGACCCGGGGGCTCGCCTCACCGACCCCCGACGCGCCCATCCCTACCAGGGTACTGAAAAACCCCCTCCACGGGGTTTTTCAGCTGAGGGCTCTCGGGGACGGCCCCTTCGAACCCTCACGAATCACTGCGCTTTTCAAGCTCCGCGATTCGGCGCCCCCTCCGTGGGGCGCACCGCAGGCCGTTTTTCAACGGCCTGCTAGACGTTCCCCGATCTCCCGCAGCGGCCGACCGCTCCATCGGTGACTCACGGATACTCGATACGCAGGGGTCGAGCCAGCTGCGCATCCGCCGTCCGTCCTCTCCAAGACCCGATGTACCGGCAGGCACCCCACTTTGATTTGTCAGGAGGTCCCGCCGTGTCTCGGAGGTGCGGGGGGTTGCCGGAAGGCGCAGGCGACCCGAACCACATACTTGTTGTGCGCCGTGTCTTCCTGTACGCTTAACCGTACAGATCACCCGACGTCCCCCGAAGGAGGCCGCCCGTGGAAGCGATCCCCTATACCCGGCTGCGGAGCAACCTGGCCAAGGAAATGGACCGGGTGTGCGATGACCACGCGCCGATCATCGTGACCCGGAAATCGTCTCGGTCCGTTGTCATGATTGCCCTCGACGACTACGAGGCGCTCGAGGAGACCGCGTATCTCCTGCGCAACCCCGAGAACGCCAGGCGGCTTCTCGAATCCGTCGCAGAGCTCGAGCGAGGCGGCGGAACGGAACGAGCGCTGGCCGAGTGAGGGTCCTCTTCTCCGAGCACGCTTGGGAGGAGTATCTGTACTGGCAGGATACCGACCGGAAGGTCCTGCAAAGGATAAATTCGCTCATCAAAGTTATCCGCCGGTCCCCGTTCGAGGGCGTCGGCAAACCCGAACCATTGAAGCACGCACTGTCCGGCTACTGGTCGCGGCGCATCACCGACGAACATCGAATTGTCTACAAGGTGGAGGGGGATCGCCTCTTGATCGCCCAACTGCGCTTCCACTATTGACCAAGGACGGCGACGGCGCTCGGGGGTGGCGAGCAGGCACCGGGACCCCCGGCGAAGCCGAAGGCCTGCCCTCGACGGCGAGACGGGGTCCGGGGCGGCCTCGGAGACCTGTCGGTCCTCTGCGGTAAGCAACGGGCCTGGTGCGCGGGTCGCGCTTGGCGAAAGGAGCCTCACCCCCCCAACCCCGCCGGGGGCCGGGGCACGGGCTTTCGGCGGCGGTAGTTGCGGGCGAGCTCGAGGAAGATCTCCAGGTCCGACTCGGGGTCGGCGCCGGCGCCGTCGAAGTAGAAGTTGCGGATGGGGATGCCCCCGTAGTCTCGGCTCACCCGGGGGTAGACGGCCTCGGAGACGACCCCGTTCATGCACCCGAAGGGGCTCACGTCGATGACGGCGTCCGCTCCCTTTCGTTGGAGGTAGGCGGCCTTCCCGACGCTCAGGACCATCTCCCCCAGGGCCCCCTCCCAAGGCAGGTAGGGCCGGGCGAGCTCCAGGACCTCGGAGACCTCGTGGGGCTCCTCGTAGCCCCGGACGGCCTCCTCCACCGGGGCCAGGAGCCGGTGCTCGTCCCGGCGCTGCACCGCCAGGGACAGGGCCGTGCCGAACCAGGAGAGCAGATTGGGGAGACCGCCGGAGCGGGCCTGGACCTTCTCCCACTCGTTGACGTACCAGACCCACTCCCCGATCCCCGAGAGCCACACCTCGCCCCCCAGCCGTTCGACCGTCCGGATCACGTCCTCGTTGCTGAAGGTGCTGAGGCGGCAGAAGATCTCCCCCACCATCCCCACCAGGAGGCGCTCCCGGGAACGGTCGGCTTCGACCCCCCGGAAGCGGGCGAGGCTCCGGCCGAGGCTCGCGGCCACGCGGGCGAGCTTGGGCCCGCCGGCCCCCCCGGGGGCGGCGAGGGCCGCGCAGAGATCCTCCAGGCCCTCCTCGTAGGCCCGGTCGGCCGTGCCCGGGACCGTCTCGTAGGGGCGGGTGCGGTGGAGGAGGGACCGCAGCACGTCGGAGCCGACGGTGGCCCACCACAGGAGCCGCTTGAGCGAGGTCGCATGCGCCGCGATCTCGCGGTACCCGGTGTCGGAGCTCGGGGAGACGACCGCCACCTCGGGGCACCCGTGGAGCCGCAGCACCCGCTCCAGGAGCAGCGAGTATTGGCCGAACCGGCACGGCCCGCTCGTGGTGGGCATGAGGAAGGCGGCCCGTGGGGGGTCGAACCCCTCCTCGTCCATGGCCTGGAAGAAGTCCGCCAGGGTCACCCGCTGCGGGTAGCACTCGTCGCCGCTGGTGTAGCGCTGGGCGAGCTCCGTGGCCCACGCCCCCGCCTGGGGACAGGGGCGGGCGTCGATCCCTACCCCCCGAAAGCCGGCAGCGAGGGCGTGGGAGGCGCCGACGCACATCCGCGGCACGTAGAGGGTTCGTCCGTCGAGCCTTGCTCGGCGCTCCACCATCGCAGGATTCCCTTGCTGTCGAGGTAGGCCTCACACCGCGTCATGGTGCCCGCGTCGTTGCCGTGGCCGTCGAACTGGAGGACGAGGAAGGGCTTGCCCGCAGCGTCCTCGCAGAAGTGCTTCAGGTAGGAGTCCGGGCCGCACTTGAAGTTCGTGACGTAGACGAGGTGCAGGTTCGGGTGACCGCTGGTGTACCGGGCGGCCTGGAGGATCTTGCGGCCGTAGTTCCAGAACATGTTGGGGTTGAGGTCGTCGATCCCCACGTCCTCCAGGGGCAGGGCGTCCAGGGGGAGCACGTTGACCCCATAGAGGCTCCGGAGCTTCCGGGGGACGTTGAGGTTGAGCCCCTTGTCGAAGGCGTTGTAGGGGCGCCCCACGAGCACGATTCCGGCCTCCCCGGTGCGTTCCAGGATCTCGAGGGCCCGGGCGCCGGCAGCCGTCAGTGCCTCCTCGAAGGCCCGCTGGGCGGCGTACGCCAGGGACACCGCCGCCCGGTGGTGCTCGCGGGCGAACCCGTACGCCCGTAAGGCCTGCCAGAGCTGCCGCTCCACCGCGCCGGGCCCCCGGCGAAAGTGCACCGTTGGCCGCAGGAAGCACCCGTCGCCGCCCTCCACCAGATGGCTCGCCGCCACGACGAAAGGCGCAGTCTGGTTCCAGGGGCAGAGATAGGTCGGGTGGGGATGACCCGGAGGAGCCTCGGCATCGACCACGTTGGGCAGGAGCACCCGGTCCACACCCTCGCGCAGCAGGCCCACGACGTGGCCGTGGGCCACCTGGACCGGGAAGCAGGGCTCGGCGACAGCCGCTTCCACCCCCAGGTCCGCCACCTTCTTGGTCGTCGCGGCGGACAGGCGCACCTCGAACCCCAGGGCACGCAGGTAGGTGCCCCAGAAGGGAAGCCGGTCGTAAGCGTAGAGGGCCCGAGGGATTCCCACCGCCCCGGGGCTCCCAGCCGCCGCCCTGCCCTGCGCGGCCCGGCGCGCCTGGCGCAGCAGCCCCGGCCCCCCCTCCCCCCGGAGGAACCGGCCGGCGTAGTCGGCTTCCAGGAGCTCCTCCCGCAAGGAGATGAGGTCGGCAGTGGCGGGCTCCCGGGGAACCCGGGCCTCCTGGCGATACTTCTCGGCGCACTTGTCGCCCCAGTAGCTCCTTCGCCCCTCGACGCGGTACTCCTGGATGTCGCAGGAGTTGGTGCAGGACCCGCAGGCGAACGCGCGGACCTCGTAGCCGGAGTCCTGCAGGCGGTAGCCCCGAAACCTCGTCCCCTCCCCCAGGGCCGCCGCCTTCTCCTGGGCCAGCAGGGCCGCGCCGTAGGCGCCGACGACGCCGTTGTGGGGGGGGACGACCACGGTCTTCCCGAGCACCTGGGCGAACGCCGCCGCCACGGCGTCGTTGTAGGCGGTACCCCCCTGGAAGAAGACCACCTCCCCGACGGGCCGGCCGCGCACAACCCGGTTGAGGTAATTCTGCACCACCGCGTAGGCGAGGCCGGCCACCAGGTCGGGAAGCTCGGCCCCCTGGTTCTGGCTCCGGGCCACGTCGCGCTCCATGAACACCGTGCACCGCTCCCCCAGGCGGGTGGGAGCCGCGGACGAGAGGGCCAGGCGGGAGAACTCGTCCACGATGGCCACCCCGAGCTTCTCCGCCTGCTCCTCGAGGAAGGAGCCCGTCCCGGCGGCGCAGGCCTCGTTCATGGCGAAGTGGACGACGATTCCGTCCTTCAGGTGGATGTACTTGGCGTCCTGGCCCCCGATCTCGAAGATCGTATCCACCCCGGTCCCCAGGTGGCGCCGCGCGATGTGAAATGCGCCGGTCTTGTGGGCCGTGATCTCGTCCACCACGAGGTCCGCCCCCAGGAGCTCGCCGATGAGCTCCCGGCCCGATCCCGTGGTGGCCACGCCCCGCACCTCCACCCGTTCGCCGAAGAGCGCCCGCAGCTCCTCGAGGCCCTCGTCCACCGCCTCGATGGGCCGGCCGCGGGTGCGCAGGTAGATCTCGTGCACCAGGTTCCCCTCGGCGTCCGTGAGGACGAGGTTCGTGCTCACGGACCCGATGTCCACCCCCAGGTAGACCGGGGCGTGTCCCCCGTTTGCCGCCAGCGGCGCGGCGATGGCCCGGTCCCGCAGAAGGGTGACGCGCGAAAGCTCCAGGGGGTCCCACGAGGGCAGGGCAGCCGGGGCAGGCGCCCGCCGGGCGGGAGGCCCCTGCCTCCCTTCCTCCCGCTCCCGCAGCGCCAGGGCAGCGCCGATCGCCCCGTAGTGGGCCGGGTGCTCAGGGGTCAAGAGCTGGCCGTTCAAGGCGAAGATGTCGGCCAGGGCCCGTCGGACGCCGGCGTTTCTCGCCACCCCGCCGAGAAACACCGCCGGGCCCTCCACCGGCCGCACCTTCACGACGCTGGCCTTGAAGTTGCGGGCCACGGCGTCGCACAGGCCCCGGAGCACCTCCGCGGGGGACGCCCCCTTCTGCTGGGCGTGGATCATATCGGACTTGGCAAAGACCGAGCACCGGCCGGCCACGTTGGCGCCCTTCTCGCACGACAGGGCCACCGCCCCCACCTCCTCCACCCGGTAGCGCAGCCGGGTGGCCTGCTGATCGAGGAAGGAGCCCGTCCCCGCCGCGCACTCCCCGTTGGTGTCGTAATCGACGATCGCGGCCGCCCCCTCCCCCTCCTCGATGCGCAGGAACCGGGCGCTCTCACCCCCGATCTCGAAGACCTGGGAGGACCCCGGGTGCAGGGCTCCCACCGCCCGGGCGAGGGAGCGCAGCTCGTTCTCCCAGGGGAACCCCAGGCGCTCGGCCAGGAGCCGCCCCCCCGAGCCCGTGGCGCAGACCCCGGCCCACCCCCCCGGCAGTGCATCCCGGAGCTCCTCCAAGAGCTGGACCGCGGTGCCCAGGGGATCCCCACGGGCCCGCCGGTAGGGGGTCAGGTAGATCGTCCAGTCGCCGCCCGGCACCTCGAGCACGGACCACCCAGCCGGGACCGGGCCCGGCAGGGGAGCCCCCCGGGCGAGCACCGCCCCCTTGACGCTCACGGTCCCGACATCGCAGCCGATGTACACCGGCATCCCCGCTCCTTTCCCGTTCCCCCGAGCACTCGCCCTCACACGTACAGCATCCGCCGCGTCATCCCCCCGTCCACCACGAAGTTCGCGCCGGTCACGAAACCGGCCTCGGGGGAGAGAAGAAACGCCGTCAGCGCCGCCACGTCCTCCGGGCGGCCCACCCTGCCGGCGGGGTGCTGGGCGTGGTCGGCCTCCGTCACCGAGGCCTCCCGCCGGGCCGAGCGCTTCTTCCACGGGCCCACCTCGATCCAGCCCGGGCTGATGCAGTTCACCCGAATCTCCGGCCCCAGGGAAGCCGCCAGGGCGTGGGTCAGGGCGACTACCCCCCCTTTCGAGGCCGCGTAGGCCTCGGTGTGGGGCTCGGACATCAGCGCCCGGGTGCTCGCCACGTTGACGATCGTGCCCCGGACCGCCCGGAGGTGGGGGGCGCAGTGCCGGGCGCAGAGGAAGGACCCGGTCAGGTTGACCGCGAGGACCCGGTTCCAGGAATCCAGGCCCAACTCCTCCGGGGGCGGCCCGTGGGCCTTGGCGATGCCCGCGTTGTTGACGAGGGCGTCGAGCCTCCCGAAGGCGCCCAGGGCCGCCCGGACGGCCGAGGCCACCTGTGCTTCCTCCGCCACGTCCCCCGGGAGGAAGCGGACATCCCCCAGGGAAGCCAGCTCGCCGGCGGCCTCCTCCCCCGCCTCCCGATCCACCTCCAGGAGCCCCACGGCAAACCCGTCCCGCAGCAGCCGCTCGGCCACAACCCGCCCGATCCCCTGACCGCCCCCGGTAACCAGGGCGGCGCGCGTCGCTTTCCCCAGGGCTTCCTCCTCTCCGGGCGGGCCCTTCCCCGCGACCGATCCCCGGGCACGCCCCGCCCGTGGGCGTGGGGGCCTAGGGCGCCTCACAGGAAGCGAAGGCCAAGGGCCGGACGGGGCGGAACCCGGGGGTACGCCAGCGCCGGACGGCCGGCGGCCAGCACGGCGTACACCCGGTGCCCCTCCGGGACCCCGAAACGCCGCGCCAGTCCAGCCCGGCGCCGGAGGGCGGCGGAGGCGTACCCGATGTGGCAGGTGCCGAGCCCGAGGCTCGGCGCCAGCAGCGCCACGTGGGTCGCCGCCCCGGCGCAGTCGGCCTCCGCGGTCTCGGAGTCCGGCGCGTGGAAGAGCAGCACGGCGGGAGCCCCGTGGAAGAGGGGGTCCTCCCCCCGCGCGAGGCGGGCCTCGGCCCGGGCCATGCCGGGCAGGGCACCCTCCAGCTCCCTCACGCGCCCCCGCCCGAGAACGAGTGAGAGGACAGCCCGCCCCAGGGGGCGCCGCACCACCCGGAAGATCCGCCGGTAGAAGGCGACCAACTCGTCCCGCAGCCGGTCCCTGAGGGCCTCGCCGAGCACCGCAACGCACCCGAGGGATCGGGTGTTGTGACCCGTCGGGGCGTGGCGGGCCCCCTCCAGGAGCCGAGCCACCTCCTCTCGGGACAGGGGCTCGGGGCGGTACGCCCGCATCGAACGCCGGGCCCGCAGCCACTCCGCGACCGCTCCGGGCGCCGGAGGCGCCGCCGCCCGCTCGGGCTCTCCCGGCCCCAGGTCGCGGTGCACCAGGGCCCCGGTCGGGCACACCGCCGCGCAGTGGCCGCAGAGGATGCACGAGCTCGAAGCGGCATCCTCGGCCCGGGAGACCCCGTCCGGTCCGACGCCCGGGATCCGGTGGGGGCACGTGGTGCGGCACAGACCACACCCGGTGCACCGGCCGGCGTCCGCGCTCAGCAGGGGGGGCACTGGTGCCTCAAACCACAAGTCCGAAGGCGGGTCGGCCGGGCGAGAGGAGCTCCCAGCGGCTGCTCCCCCCGGCGAACCGCCCGAGGAGTGCCGACAGGTCCCGGAGCGCGGCGGCCACGTCCACCTCGGCGCCGGAGTGGAGCCCCTCCACGGTCACGAGCACCTGGGACGTCCCCGCCCCGGCGGCGCTCTCGGCGCTCTGGCGCCAGCACCAGCGCCGGGCGTGCACCCGCCCGGCGTCGTCCACGAAGACCACCTCACCCGGCTCGGGGTGCCGAACCTCCTCCCCATCCAGCTCGACAAAGGGCTCCTTCCCCTGCGCGAAGCGCACCGTGATGGTGCCGGTCACCCCCGCCGTGTCGAGGACCGCCACGGGCAGGGCATAGCGGATGCTGACCAGGTTCCCGATGTCCGTGAGCAGGTTTACGCCGGGAACGTCGCCCTTCTTCGTGAGGCGGCGGAGCAGCGCCTCGGCAGCGCTCCGGTACTGGGTGGGCTTCACCCCGAAGGCGGCAAAGGCCTGCCGCCACGCGGCCAGGGCGGGCAACTCCGCCAGGGGAGCGTCCCTCAGGCGTTCCCGGACCGCCGCCTGCTCCGCACGGAAGGCCTCGGCGAGCGCCTCCGGAGCCGGCCCCCCTCGCACCCCCGTCGCCAGCAGGATCCCTCCCCGGATCGTCGGGAACCGGGAAACCACTTCCGGGGCGTAGCGGAACCCGACCGCCGCTCCCGTCACCGACCGTCCCTTTCGCCCCTCACCGGGAGGCCCGCTCCCAGGCCCCGTCGGGCTGGCGGCACGCCGTCCCGTAGAGTCGCTCGGTCCTGCCGCCGATCTGGGCCTCGGTCTGGAACTCCCGGCAGTACAAGTCCTCTCCGATCCGGTAGGCCTCGGTCGGGGTGACCTGGTACACCACCCCGTTGTCCGGATTCACCCACTCCACGGGGCGGCCGGACGGGGCATGCTCCAGGGTCTGGCCCACGCACGCCTGGTCCACCTCGTCCATCCACCGCCCGATCCGCTGTCCCACGATCACGCCGATGATGGTCCCCCCGATGATCGCGGCGTCCCGGCCCTTGCCGCCGCCCACCTGGGCGCCCGCGGCCCCGCCCGCGGCGCCCCCGAGCACCGCCCCCAGGGTTCCGCGGTTGCAGCGCCCCAGGTCGATCTGGAACGGCGCGACGTACACCGCGCCGGCCGGCGCCGCACCGTGGCGCCGGTAGCCGTGGGCCGGGGCCCAGGGCGGCGGGCCCCCTCCCCGGTGGTCGACCTTCACCTTGATCCCCTTGCCCCCGTGGGGGTGGCCCGGCTTGCCCTTCCCTCCCCCCCTGTCCCCGGCCGCGGCCGGGAGCGTGCCGGCCACCAGGGCTGCGGCGAGAACAGCCACCACGACTCTTCGCCTTCCCATCCCCATCCTCCTTCCGGCCGTGCCGGCCTGCCCCGCCCGGCGGGCACGTGGGTTCCGTCCTCATCGCAATCGGGATCGGGAGCAGTTTCCAGGCCCCTGTCGATAGCGCTCCCGATACCGACGGCTATGCCGACACCGCTAGCGATCCCGGGGGGCGTCAGTAGCCCGAAAACTTCTCGGTGCGCACGCGCTCCTCCGGGATCTCCATCTCCCGCAGCGAGCCGGCCATCGCGTCCACCATGGGGGGGGGCCCGGAGAGGAGGTAGAGCGCTCGTTCCCACTCCGGGCAGTGCGAGCGGATCAGCTCCGGGCCGATGCGGCCGGTGGAACCGCCCCAGGGGCGGGACGCGTCCCCCATGCGGGTCATGGTGGCCACGAAGCGAAGCTCGGGCCGGCCGGCGCACAACTCCTGCAGATCGTCCAGGAAGACCGCCTCTTCGGGTGTCCGGTTGGAATACAAGAGCGTGATCCTGTGCCCGGTCCCCGCCTGAACGACGTGCCGGAGCAGGGACCGGAAGGGAGTGATCCCGATGCCGCCGGCCAGGAAGACCAGCGGGGTGCGGGTCTCTTCCGGGAGGCCGAAGGCCCCCTTTGGCTCCTCGAGACCGACCTCGTCGCCGGGCTCGAGGCGGGCCAGGGTCTGCTTGAAGGCGCTCCCCGAGACCTTGGTCGCAAAGACCAGGCCGTCGTCACCCGGCCCGGACGCGAGGCTCAGGTGGCGGCGCAGGCCCCGCTCGTCGGAGAACCCCCGGTCGGGAAGGTTCAGGAAGCACCACTGGCCCGGGCGGAAGGAAAACCCCTCGGGCTTGTCCAGCTCCAACACCGCGATGCCCTCTGCGGCGTCTTTCCGGTCTCTCACACGTACGACGCGCTTCACGATGTTCCTCCTCCCCCGAGACCTCCCGGGACGGGCCTTCCCCAATACACCGGCCGGCTGCAGGAGGGTACCACAAAAAGCCCTCCCCGCACTTCACCCTACCCCTCCCGAACGAGTCGCCGCGCCAGGGCCAGCGCTTGGCGGCGGGTCCGCACCGCACCGCTCCGCTCCGCCTCCTCCACCGCCCGCAGGAGCTCCCCGACCCGGGGCCCGGGGTCGACGCCGACTTTCCCGACCAGGTCTCGTCCCCGGAGGAGGGGCTCGACGGGGCACGCCTCGCTCTGCTCCCAGAAGAGCTCCAGCACCTCCTCCGCCGTGCGCCGCACAGCCGCCAGGCAGCGCGGCGCCGGCCCGGTGGCCGCCTCGTCGGCCAGGGAGAGGAGCACGGCCTCGGGCACCTCCCGCCCCAGGTCCTTCAGGTAGCGCAGCCGGGCTCGGCGAGTCGGCGGGGCCTGATCCGAAAGCTGGAAAAGGCGCAGGTGGGCGGCGGTCAGGCGCTGGGCGGCAGAGGCCGCACGGCGCCCGACCCGCAAGTCGGCGAGCAGCCGGCGCACCCGCACCCCCCCCCGGACCTCGTGCCCCAGAAACCGGCGCCGCTCCCCGCCCCCGCTGGTGTCGGTCGTCGCGGTTTCCGGCTTCCCCACGTCGTGGAAGAGCGCGACGAAGACCAGGAGGGCACGCCGGGTGACCCCCTCCTCCCACTCCTCCCCCAGGTGCCGGGTCAGGGCCTCGGGGCGGGGCAGGCTCCCCTGGACATCGGCCAAGGCCGCAGCCGTCTCCGCAGCCCGCAAGCTGTGTTCCCACAGATCGTGGGCGTGGTAGGTGCCCTGGTCGAGCCCCCTCCAACCCTCGACCACGGGGAAGAGCGCCCCGAGCACGCCGTCCTCCGCCATCCCCCGCAGGGAGGCCCCGGCCCCGGGGAGGCCGAGCACGGCGAAGAGCTCCGTGCGCACCCGCTCGGGGGAAACGTTCCGAAGCCCCGGCGCCGCCCGCGCCAGGAGAGGGGGCAGCTCCGGGGCAAACGCCAGGCCCAGGGCCGCCGCGAAGCGGTACGCCCGGAGAACCCGTACCGGGTCCTCCGCGAGGGCGTTCGGCGAACAGGGCCGGAGCAGGCC
>JAWSUI010000029.1:0-49712 GCA_033551855.1 Deferrisomatales bacterium | reverse complement strand
GGCTTCGACCTCAAGGCTCTCGATGTCCTCCCGCCGGACCGTTTCGGGCCGTTCATCGCGTCCTTCGCGGCGCTCTACCGCAGGATCTTCGGGGGGGCGCTGCCGGCGGTGGCGGCAGTGGGGGGGCATGCCGTCGCGGGGGGGGCGATCCTGGCCCTGGCCTGCGATCGCCGATTCCTCGCCGACGGGGACGGGAGGTTCGGCCTCACCGAGGTGGACTTGGCCCTGCCCCTGCCCGCGGGGGTGCATCACTTGCTCCGGGCGGCGGCGGGGGACCACAGGGCGTTGGAGGCCGGTCTGTTCGGCCGCCTGTACTCCCCCCGCGAGGCGCTGACCGCAGGGTTCGCGGACCGCCTCGTACCCCCGGACGAATTGCTCGCGTCGGCCCTGGGGGAGGCCCGGGAGCTGGCCGAGAAGCCGCGCGACGCCCTGCGCGCGATCCGACAGGCGCTGAGAGGGCCCGTGTGCCGGGCCCTCGAGGAGGCCGATGACCGGGTGGACGAGGAGTTCGGTCGGTGGTGGTTCTCGGCGGAGGCGAAGGGGCGCCGGGCGGAGCTGCTGGAGCGTCTTTCGGCGCGTAGCGGTGGGGAGGGGTAGATGGGGACCGCGGCGACGGGTGGCTCGGGTCGGCTGCAGCGCCTCCTGACGCGGGTCGAGGAGCTCCTGTGGGGAAGGGACGACCACGGCTTCGCGGCGGAAGCGTTTCGGGTGGCGGGCGTCACCCTGTGGAAGTTCCAGCAGGACCGGGCGTTTCTGCGCGCGTCGGCCTTGACCTACGCCACCCTCTTGAGCCTCGTGCCCCTCCTGGCCTTCATGTTTTCGGTGCTCAAGGGCCTCGGGGTCCAGGAGCGCCTGGAACCGCTGCTCCTGGAGCACTTGGCCGTGGGGAACGAGGAGGTGGTGTCCCGCGTCCTGGAGTACGTCGACCGCACCAAGGTGGGGGCCCTGGGGGCGGTGGGGCTCGTGGCGCTCCTCCTGACCGCGGTGAGCGTGCTGAGCAACATCGAGCTCTCGTTCAACGACATCTGGCAGATCCGCCGCGGTCGGAGCCTGATCCGTAAGGTCTCGGACTACACCGCCCTCCTGGTGGTGGGGCCGGTGCTCCTGCTCCTGAGCCTGAGTGTCACCACCACCCTTGAGAGCGCTGCGGTACGGGAGCGTCTCTTCATCCTGGGGGACGCGGTGCCGACCCTCGTGAAGTCGCTTCCCTTTCTGGCGGTGTGGATCGCCTTTACCGCTCTGTACCTGATCATGCCGAACCGGCGGGTTCCCCTGGTCTCGGCCCTGCTGGCGGGGGCTGTGGCCGGGGGTGTCTGGCAGGTGGCGGAGGTGTTGTACGTCCGGTTTCAGTTCGGCATCACGCGCTACAACGCCATTTACGGCGCCATGGCGCAGCTCCCCCTGCTCCTGGCCTGGGTCTACCTGAGCTGGTGTATCGTGTTGTTGGGGGCAGAGCTCGCCTTCGTCCACCAGCTCCCCGGCCGGGGCCGCTACCTCAGGGTGCGCAACGAGCTCTGGGTGCCGCGCCTGGACGTGGCGTTGGCCATCCTGCTCGCCGTGGCAAGGAGGTTCGAGACGGGCGCCCCGCCCCACCAGGAGCAGGACCTCGTGTCGGATCTCGACCTGCACCCGGAGGAGGCCTCCCGCGTCATCCACCGCCTGTACGAGGTCGGGCTCCTGGCCGCGACCCAGGACGAACCGCCTGGGCTCCTCCCGGCCCGGTCCCCGGACCGCACCCCTGCGGCCGAGCTGCTCGACCTCGTTGCCCAGCTCTCGCGCCCCGACGGGGCGGCGCCGGTGTTCCAGGCCCGGCTGCGGGCCATGTTGGAGGAGGGGTTGGGAGGGGTGACCTGGGCGGATCTGGCCTTGGAGGAGCCCTGAGGGCCCTCAATCCCCCCTGGGATCCGCGCCGGCCCCGCGGGCCGACCCGGTGGGGAGGAAGGCGGCGCGCTCCAGGGCATACTTGCGCATCCTGCGCTCCACGGTCCGTCGCGACAGGCCCGCCGCGCGGGCGACCCGCTGGATCCTGCCGCCGAACCTCCGCAACTGCCCCTCCAGGTAGTCTCGCTCGAACCGCTCCACCACCCGGGTGAGGGCTTCCTCCAGGGGCAGCTCGAGCGCCTCGGGCTCCTGGCCGAGCTCCTCGAACAGCTCCGCACCCATGGCCTCCCGCAGATGTGCGGGGTGCAGCACTTTCCCCGTGCCGATCACCACGGCGCTCTCCACGATGTTCTCGAGCTCCCGCACATTGCCGGGGTAGTCATAGCGCTGCAGGATCAGGGCGGCGGCGGGGTCGATGTCCTGGAAGGCCTTCCCGTACCGCTTTGCGCACTGCTGGAGGAAGGCGTGGGCGAGGAGCAGAATGTCCTCGCGACGCTCCCGGAGCGGGGGGATCTCCAGGTGCACCACGTGCAGGCGGTAGTAGAGGTCCCGCCGGAAGGCGCCGTGGCGGACCTCGTCCCGCAGGTTCTTGTTGGTGGCCGCGACGATGCGCACGTCTACCGGCCGCGTGCGCGTCTCGCCCACGGGGGTGATCTGCCCCTCCTGCAGGACCCGCAGCAGCCGCACCTGGAGGCGCGGCTCCATCTCCCCCACCTCGTCGAGGAGCAGGGTCCCCCCGGAGGCCGCCTCGAAGTAGCCCTTGCGCTCCCGGTGGGCGCCGGTGAATGCGCCCTTCGCGTGGCCGAAGAGCTCGCTCTCGAGAAGCTCCCCGGGGATGGCGCCGCAATTGACGGCCAGGAACGGTCCGCCCGCCCGGGGGGACTCCGCGTGCAGCGCCCGCGCGAAGAGCTCCTTGCCCGTGCCCGACTCCCCTTCCAGGAGCACGGTGGCGTCCGTGCGGGCGGCGCGCCGGACCTTGACGAAGAGCTGCTGCATCGCCGGGCTGCGGCCCAAAATCTTGCCGTTCAGTTGGACGTTCTCCCGCTCCCGGCGCAGGGTGCGCACCTCGTCCCGCAGCCCCTTGATCTCCAGGGCCCGGGTCACCGCGTGGAGGAGCTCCTCGGTCAGCAGGGGTTTTCGCAGGTAGTCGAAGGCCCCGAGCTTCATCACCTCGATCGCCGAGTCCACCGACGCGTGGGCGGTGACCACGATGATCTCCGTGTCCGGGTGTTCCTCACGGACCTTCCGGACGAGCTGCTCGCCCCCCTTGCCCCCCATCACCAGGTCGGTGACCACGAGGTCGAAGGGCTCGACGGCGAGGCGGTCGGCGGCCTCCTCGGCCGAGCGACTGCAGGTGACCGCATGCCCCCGTGCCGTCAGGACCCGCCGCAGGAGGTCGGTCATCCCGGCCTCGTCGTCCACCACCAGAATCCGGTTCTCGTGCGTCATGGGCCGTTTCCCCGCGGGGGCGAGCCCCGCTCGTGCACTTCCCGTCAGTCCCCGGCCGGCAAGCCCCGGGCGGTGCCGTGGGGATCGTGCCACCAGGGCTCGAGGTGATAGGGCACCGGGGTCCCGTCGAGCCGCACCCTCGCCCCCGTGTTGTCCACGGGAACGACCAGGGCGCAGCCGGACACGCCCTGCTCCTGTCCGGAGTGCCAACCCTCCCAGATGCGAGGCCTGCTGCTCAACGCGAACACCGCGGGCCCCACGGAGCTCATGCCCACGATCTCGGCGCCCTCTTGCCGCAGGCGGGCCATGGCTTCGTAGATCTCCCGGCCGTCGTCCCCGTGCAGGCGGCACTCGGCCTGCTTGGAGCCGAGCCCGGCGAGCTCCCACACCACGTCGCCCACGGCCTCGGTGTCCCCCCGGATCATGGCCGGGAGCAGGTCCATGAAGATCCGGTAGGCCTTCTTCTGCCGGTCCCGACGGTCCCCGGCGCGCGCCAGGGTCAGCAGGGCCCGCGCCTCGGACTCCCCGGAGGAGATCTTGGGTCCCAGCTTGGGCACCAGGAGGAGCGCCCTCATGGAGGCGGGCAGGGCGGTGCGGTAGATCAGCTCGCACGCGTCGGATGCCACGACCATGCCGCCGTGAACCGCCGCCATGGCGCCCACGTTGGTTTCGAACCCTTTCACCAGATGGTCCGGCGAACCCGGGGACTCCTCGCAGTAGTTGTGGGCGACCAGCTTCCGCAGGTCCCGCAGGCCCACGGGGCGGCCCAGGGCCTCGTTCAGGGCGATCGCCCCGGCGGCGAGGCTGCCCACAGAGGATCCCAGCCCCATGTGCCGGTGACCGTGGTCGGTCACGTCCAGGTCGATCCCGCCGTCGTAGCCGGTGAGCGCTCGGAAGAGCTCCGAGAGGTGGCGGCCGATGGCGGGTCGGGACCCGGAGGTCCCCAGGGCCGGTCCCCGGCCCATCACGGCCCGGGCGCGCGAGTGGAGGGCAACCGCAAACCCGAGTCCCCCGCCGCCGGGCTTGCCGATCCCGAAGCGGTTCATGTCAGCCACCGAAGCGTGCAGGCGGGCAGGGACCTCCACCTCGCAGACCGTCCCCTCCGCGCAGGGCTCGGCCGACCGGGCCTTCCCCCCCCACGAAGCGGGGAAGACGAACCGGGCCGGGTCGCCCGGCTCGAACGGCACCAGTCCTCGTCTTGCCACCGGTCACGCTCCTCGCTGCTCGGCGTCGAGACCCCCGGGCGGCAGCGCCTGCCCTGGACCTTCCCTGCGGGCTGCTCTACAGTCGCACATCAGCCTCGCCCGGCCCGCACCGGCCGGCGCGAGGGCCGGCGGCGCGGGCCGGGCGAGGGTTCCCGGGGGCATTCCCTGCCGGGCCGTGTCGCAGAGCTCCGTGTTCCGGCTGGGGGGCCTTGGGGTGCGAGCGGCACCCCGTGAAGGCACAGGGATGGACTCTCCATGAAAAGAGCTCGGGCGGCAGGCTCCGACAACCTTATCACGACGGCGTTGGCGGGACAAAACGGCTGTGCGGCCCCCGTGCCGGGCTGGCACGCGGACGTTGCCGGGGCTCTCCTCGAGGGGATCCGCGAGGGTGCCTACCTGGCGGACCGAACCGGAAAGATCCGGGTCTTCAACGCCTCGGCGGAGGTGATCACCGGCCGGACCGCCGGGGCGGTGATGGGGGTGACGTGCGCTCAGGCCTTGGGGTGTGCGCAGGACAGGGGGTGCGAGGCGAGCCCCCCCCCCGACGGCGGCACCTGGGCGGAGCGCGCCTGCCGAGGCACCCGCGCCGACGGGAGTCCCCTGGTCCTGAGGGTTCGCACCTGTTGGCTGCGCGACGAGAGGGGTCGCCCCGCCGGCTACTTGGGGCTCTTCTCGGAGACCTCTCTGCAGGAGAGCCTCCAGCGAAAGCTGGTCGCCCACGAGCGGCTGGCCAGCCTGGGGGAGCTCGCCAGCTCCCTGGTTCACGAGATCGGCAACCCGGTCGGGGTCATCCTGGGCTTTGCCCGACTGCTCGTCCAGGAGGAGGGCAGGGACCCCGGGGGGGAGATCCGGCAGAGGATCTACGACGAGGCGGACCGGTGCCGGGCCATCGTCGGCCAGTTCCTGGACTACGCCCGCTCGTCCCGCTCGTCGCCGCGCCCGACCCCGCTCAATCTCGGCGACCTGGCGCGGGACACCATCCAGCTGCTCAGCTACCGTATGCTGCGGCAGGGGGTCCGCTGGGAGCTCGCGTGGGAGGCGGACATCCCGCTGGTCGAGGCCGACCCTGGAGAGGTCAAGCAGGTCCTGCTCAACGTGCTCCTCAACGCGGTCGAGGCGATGGAGGGAGGCGGGACCCTGCAGGTGTCGGGCCGGCGGATCGAGAGGGAGACCACCGTGGGCGGCGACTCCCTCCTGAGCCCCCGCGCTGCGGTCCTCCGCAGGCCCTGGGTCGAGCTCTGGGTGGAGGACGAGGGCCCGGGGCTCGGCACCCTCGACCCCGAGCGGGCCTTCGAGGCGTTCTTCACCACCAAGGAGAAGGGGGGCGGCTTGGGGCTGGCCGTGTGCCGCCGGATACTGGGGGCGTGGGGAGGGGAGATGCTGCTGCAGAACCGGGTGGGCGCCGGGGCTCGTGCGGTCCTGCGCCTTCCCGCCTGGGAGAGCGAGGGGGGCTGACCGGCAGGGGGCGGCGTGCGGCCCCAATCCCGCGATCACCGCGCCGCGCCGTACAGGCTTTCCCGGAGGGAGGCGACGACCCGCGCCCGTCTCTCCGGGTGCCGGATCGGGCTGACCGGCTCCCAGCCCTGCCACGGGCCCAAGAGCTCCTCGTAGGGGATCCCGCACCCTCGAGAGCAGAAGGTCGGGATGTCGGGGGGCCGCCGGCGGGAGAGATCCCGCACGAGCTCCAGGAGTCGGTCCCGGCGCGCCTCGCTCCGCGTGTGGAAGATCACCGCCCAGGTGGGGCGGTCGTCCCGTCCCCCGCCCACCTTGCCCCGGACCTCCTCGTCCGGATGGGCCTGGGAGAACCGCTCGAGAAGCCCCAGGGCGTCTTCCCGGGTCGGGGTGAGTGCCACCACCTTCCAGCACTCCCACGCCGGGCCGAGATCCACCCGCTCGGCCCCCGCGCGAAGCTGTTCCAGCAGCCCGGTGAGGCAGGGGAGGCAGTTCTCGTGCAGACCCTCTTTGGTCCGCCGCAGGAGCGGGTCGGTCTCGAAGCTCACCCACCCCTCGCGGGAGGCGCGCCCCCCCAGGTAGATCATGCTCCCCCCCGACGCGGCCTTCCCCGGCGGCTCACCCCCGGGACCGTTCTCCCCCGACCACCGCGAGCTCCCCTCCCTTCCAGCGCCGGAACAGGTGGTGCTCGATCCGGAGCGCGTCCAGAACCTTTCCCACCGTCTGGTCCACGATCTCCTCCACGGTTCGGGGCCGGTGGTAGAAGGCGACCATGGGGGGCAGGATCACGGCCCCCAGGTCCGCGCAGCGGCGCAGCAGGTCCAGGTGGCCCTTGTGCAGGGGCGTCTCCCGGAACAGCAGGACCAGGTCCCGCCGCTCCTTGAGGGTCACGTCCGCCGCCCGGACGAGCAGGTTTTCGTTGTAGGAGTTCGCGACGGCAGAGACCGTCTTGACCGAGCAGGGGGCGATGACCATCCCGTCCGTCAGAAACGACCCGCTGGCGACGGCCGCTCCCACGTCGTCCACATCGTAGGAGCGGAAGGCGAGGCGCTCCACGTCTTCTGCATCCCAGTCGCTCTCCAGGGCAATGTTTCTCCGGCTCGCGTGGGAGAGCACCAGGTGCGTCTCCACCTCGAGCTCCGCGAGGACCTGGAGCAGGCGGATGCCGTATTGGGGACCCGTGGCGCCGGAGATGCCGACGACGATGCGCTTCCTAGCCATGGGGGTGCCTCCCGGAGAGCAGGGTGTAGGCCTTCGCGAGCGCTTCGGGCTGGACCCGGGCCGGCCTTCGGCCGCCCAGGCGCTCGTAGCCGGTGGCGTCGACCGCCAGTTTCGAGGTGCGAAAGGGCTCGGCGCAAGAAGGGTCGATGGGTAGGGCCTTGAGGTCGCTCACCACGAGGATGTCCCGGTCCGGCTGGCACCGGGTGGCGACCGACCACTCCACGCGCCCCGGGTCCCCCGGGTCCACGTCCTCGGCCACGGCCACCACTTTCTTGACCACCCCGAGGGTGAGGAGCTGCAGCAGAAGGCTCCGGATCTGCTCTCGGGGCGCCGGTTCCAGCCGCACGACGAGAGAGAGCCCGATGCTGCCGGGCACGTAGTGGAAATCCCGCGCGAAGGGAAAGAGGCCCCGCACCCGAGGAGCCGTGTTGGCCTCGGAAACGAGGGCCAGCAGCAGGTCTCCTTCGGGCCCCGTCGGGTGGAGCGCGTGGTAGAGGGGCGAGCGCCGGTGGCTGACCCTTCGCACCCGGAAGGTGGGTGTGGCGGGAAAGACCAGGGAATACCCACCGACCTCCCCCAGTGGCCCGTCGGGGCGCTCGTCCGACGGGTCCACCTCCCCCTCCAGGAGGAACTCCGCCCGGGCCGGCACCGGGACGCCTGCCAGGGGGGCCTCGACCACCTCCACGGCCCTCCCCCGGAGCCCCCCGGCCACCGCGAGCTTGTCGACCCCCGGCGCCCCCCGCAGGGCGAAGCAGGCGAACGTGAGCGGGTCCACCCCCACGGCAACGGCGGCCGGCATCGGCTCTCCGCGGGCCTTGAAACGCGCATACAGGTGGGACAGGGGCGGGTTGACAAGGGCCACACCCAGTTCCCGCGTGCCGCGGAGCTCCATCCGGTGGATCCCGCGGGCCGCCTCGCCGGTCTCCGGGTCCCGGGCCGAGACGAGACCGGTGGTGAGGAAGGGCCCGGAGTCCTCTGCGCAGTGGGTGAGGAGGGGCAGGAGCCTCTCCAGGGAAGCGTCGTCGGCCCCCCGGCATTCGAGCACCGGCGCGACTGCTCCGGGCCCGACGGTCCCCGGGGGGATGGGCTGGGTCAAGCGCCGGCCGAGCTCTCCGGGCAGGTCGGATTCCTCGACGTCCATGGCCCAGGCCAACACCTCCCGGCCGTAGACCACGTTGCCCACCACCGGCACCCGATGGTCTCCGACCCGGGAGAGGAGGACCGCCCCCCTCCCGAGTCGGCCCGCCGCGGCCAGCACCGCGGCTGCCTCGTGGACGGGGGAGACGGGTTCCGCGATCTCCAGGAGGCGGCCCTTCACCCGCAGCGCAGCTACCGTCTCCCGCAGGTCGGCGAAGGCCACCGTCCTATCTCCAGTCCTCGGGGATCTTGTCCAGGAAGGAGACGACCTGGATGGACCACGGCTTTCCGACCCACTGGCCGCGGCCGAGAAGGGGCCACAGGCGGTCGGGGTACTTGTCGGGCTGATCGGAGATCTTGGCTCGTACGCAACGGCAGCAGTACTTGGCGCGCCCGGGCGTCAGGTCCCGGATCGTCATCTCCTGCTCCACGTCTAGGACGGCCTCCTGGAGGTCGGTCAGGATGAAGGTGTCGTACTCTTTCATGGTGTGCTCCTGGTGATTGCGTTAGAGTCCATAGGACATATAGGTCCTATAGGACCTATATGTCCTATGGGTTTACTGGTACTTTGCATCAGTCCTTGAACCCGTAATTGGCCCAGTTGGCCAGGACCTTTGCCTTTACGTCTTCCGGGTAGACCTTGTCGAAGGATACAAGGATCGGGATATCTGACTTCTTCCAATCGAGAGGCGTGAGACAGTCGAACAGAACCTTCGACCCCTTCCCGAACTTGCGTTCGTGCATGGGTGCGAAGGGGTAGAGAGGCGTCCCGGCCGAGTTCTTGTACACGTGAATGCCGTCGACGGGGTGGCACTTCGTCGTCAGGGCGTGGATGACCTTGTCCTTGTCGTAGATGTCGGTGTCCTCGTCCACCACCACGGCCATGTGGAACCAGGGCCCGAGCTTGCTGCCGAAGATCAACTGGGCGATCTGGCTGGCGATGCCTGCGTAGGCGTGCCGTGTGCCGACCACCACCAAGTGGTGGGTCGACTCGGGCCACATGAAGACCCCCGTGATCGGGATGCCCTGGCTGCGGAGCAGCTTGTCCATCTCCAGACCCAGGGAGAACGAGCGCAGCAACTGCCCCTCGTCCGTGGGCACGCCCATGCACGAAATCGGCATGATCGGGTTGTTCCGGTAGGTGATGGCCCGAACCCGGTACACCGTGCGGGGCTCCCGCGGCGAGGTGCGGTATCCCGTGTACTCCCCGAAGGGGGCCTCCTCGAGCGCGACATTCGGGAGGATGTCCCCCTCGATGATGATCTCGGCGTGGGCCGGCACGTGGAGGTCGCTGAGCTCGCACTTGACCATCTCCACCCCTTCGCCCATGAGCATCCCGCAAAACTCGTCCTCCGGGATCTGGGCGGGGGCGCAGGCCGCGATTCCCGCGAGGGGGTCCATGCCGATCACGGTGGCGAAGGGCATCGGCTGGTTGCGCGGCACGGCCTTGTTCCAAAACATCTTGCCCATGTCCGAGAACGGCAGGACGGGGCCGACCATGGTCTTTTCGTCGAACACCATCTGCCGGTACATGCCCCAGTTGATGGCGCGGGTGTCGGGGTCTTCGGCCACGATCATGTGCCAGGTCGAGAGGTAGCGGCCGCCGTCGCCGGCGTGGACCATGGGGGCGGGAAGGTCGAACAGGTTCACCGCGTCGCCGGTGATCACATTCTCCTTGCAGGGGGCCCGGTCGCGGTCCACGACCACCGGCTTGTGGGGGGCGCCCCGATCGGTGCGGTCCAGGTAGACCTGGGCGATCTCGGGGATCGGCGTCTCCGGCGGCAGGCCCAGCGAGATCGCGAGCTTCCGGTAGGTGGCCAGCGGTGCGCCGAAGGCCTCGAACCCGGGGTAATCCTTGATCTTCTTGAAGTAGGGGGAGGGCCCCTGCTTCTCGCACACGCGGCGCACGATGGCGCCCATCTCCATGTCCCAGTCCACCTCCTGGCGGACCGTGACCAGATCCCCCGAGGCCTCCAGGGCCTTGATGAACTCGCGGTTGTCCTTGTAGTACTTGTGCGCCATCTCGCGTCCTTTCCTCGATCGGTCGTAGTTTGCCGCGGTTTCGTCCGTCTCTCCGATATCCCCGCGCCACCCCGTAGGAGCGGGCTTACCCGCGAACAAAGCGGTTGGGTCAGGTTGCGCCCTGTCGGGCCAACCCGACCTGCACCCAAGTCTCTCCAACGGGCAACGGGCTACAGGCGACAAGCCTTCCCCTTTGGCCCTTACCCCCACCCCTTGCTTGACACCTTGTCCACGAGGCCCTGCCACTTGCCCTGGGCCCGCAGGATGAACTCGCCGAGCTCGCGCAGTACCCCCTCACCCCCGGCCCGCTGGGTCACGAAGTGGGATGCCTCCCTCACCTCGGGAACGCCGTTCGCGGGGGAGACCGCGAACCCCACGGTGCGCATCGCCCCCAGGTCGATGATCTCGTCCCCCACGAAGCAGATCTCGTCGAGAGCCAGGCCCATCTCCTGGGCCACCTCCTGGAGCTTGGTGGTCTTGTCCTTGGCCTGGAGCACGCGTTTGATGCCGACCTCTGCGGCCCGGATCTCGACGATCTTCGACTTGCGGGTCATCAGGGCCACCTCGACGCCGAGCATCATGAGGCAGTTGGCCCCGAATCCGTCGTCGTGGGCGAAGACCTGGAACTTCACCCCGTCCTCGCTGTACAGGACCCTGCCGCTGGTGAGCACCCCGTGCACGTCCAGCACCACCAGCTTGACCTTCTTGGCTCGCTCGATCGCATCCATCATGTCGTAGGCCATCTCGGGCTCCTTCTGTGCGTTGTCGGGTGACGAGGCCGCCGGTCGGGGCACCTTGCCGGCCGCGAGCTCGGCCGGATGCCGGTCCTGTGAAGCAGCTGTCCCCTGTTTGGCTCTCCGGGTTCGCCCTAGGCGTAGGACGGGGCTTGCCCCGCCGGACCCGGCGAGAGAGCCCCGCTGCGCGGGAACTTCCCGCCCCATCGTCTCCTGTTCGGGTGTCATCGAATGTTATGGGTAGCTCACTCGAGCCCGAACTCCCCCCACCGGGCTTTCACCCGCTCCAGAACCTCCTGCGACATCTCCACCTGGACCGGTTTCTCTTTCCACTCGAAGGGAAGGGTCGCGTCCAAAACGATCCGGGAGGTGATGAACTTGTTGTCGTTGTGGAAGAGGGCCGGGTCCAGAGGCGTGGACCGGCCGCGATGGATGAGTTGGGTGCCCCGCTGGGGGTCGTACCGGGTGGCGAGCGCCCACCACACCCGGGGCAGGTCGTCCGCCTGGATGTCGTGGTCGACGACGATCAGTCCCTTGAGGCCGTACGTGCACGTGTTGGACGCGATGACCGCGGCGGCCACCTGATCGGAGTGGCCCGGGTACATCTGCTTGACGGAGACGATGGCCCAGAAGCGGCCGCAAGCCTCGGGCGGCATGTACACGGACTGGATCCCCGGGATCTTCATTTTCGTGAGCTCGGTCCACAAGGTGGCGTTGCGCACGAAGGCGAGCATCATGTGGTTGTCGTTCACCGGGCGCCCAACGGACGCAGCCAGCAGGATCGGGTCGTCCCGGTGGTAGATCCGCTCCACCTCGATGGCGGGCTTGAGGACTTGCTTGTAGATCTCCTCGGTGTAGTAGCCGGTGTACTCCCCGAAGGGCCCCTCGGGCCGCAGGTTGTCCCCGTCCACGTACCCCTCGAGGACGATCTCGGCGGTGGCCGGGATCGGCAGGCCCGTAAGCGGGGCCTTCACCACGTCCACCGGTTCGCCCCGGAGAGTGCCCACCACGTCGTACTCGTTGGCCCCCTCCACCATGGCGCTCCCCGCGAGCATCAGCAGGGGGTCGCAGCCCACCACCATGCAGATCGGCATCTTCTTCCCGGCCTTCCGGTACTTCTGGAGGATGCGGTCGCCCCGCTTGCCCTTGAGGATCTGGGCCCCCACGGTCTTGGCGTCGAGGACCTGGCTCCGGTAGGTCCCCAGATTGATCTCCCCCGTTTCCGGGTCTTCGACCACCATGAAGCACGCCGTGCCGATGAAGCGCCCCCCGTCCTTCTCGTAGAACTTTGGTGCCGGCAGCTTCGTCACGTCCACGGCGTCGCCTTCGAGGATGTTCTCGAAGACCGGGCCGGATTCGACCTCCCGCGCGCGGATCACCTCGCCGACCGAGAGCCGCATCCACTCGTAGCTCAGGTCGCACATGGAGAGGTGGCTGGGTTTCCCGAGGATCTTCGCGAACCGCTTGGTGTTGCTGAAGGCGCCGAACATCACCCGCCCGGTGCTTCCCTTGACTCTCTCGAAGAGAAGGGAGGGGCCGCTCTTCTCCTCCACGAGCTTGGCGATGTGCGACATCTCCAGATCCCAGTCGACCTCCGCGGTCACCCGCTTCAGGTCGCCGTCCTTCTCGCACAGTGCGATGAACTCTCGAAGATCCATGGGGATTCCTCCTGTCCGGGGCGTCGTGCAGCCGGCGGCCCCACCGTTTCAAAACGTGGTTCGAGTGTAGGTCCCAATTCTGGTGTGGTCAATTCATATAAGGTTATGTTAGCCATAAGCAAATCTTTTAGATGCGATGGGCTGGCCGGACCCCGACGGTCAAAGCCTCCAGGCGAGCCAGCCCCCGGCGTGCGCACCCCCGGCCGTCGGAGGTGCGGCCTCGGTTGCGCCCCATCCGCGGGGTTGAGAGAGGAGGTGCCGTGCTCAACTTCAACCAGCTCAGGGCGTTCTGCGAGGCGGCCCGGTGCCAGAGCTTCTCTCAGGCGGCCCGGAATCTGTGCGTGACCCAGCCGGCGGTGACCGGGCAGATCCGCGCCCTGGAAGAGGCTCTGGAGCTCCGGCTCTTCAAGAAGCGGGGCCGGCGGATGGTGCTCTCCGAGGTCGGGGCGCTCCTGTTCCAGCAGGCCCGGGAGGTCTTCGAGCTGGAGAAGCGGATGGAGCGCCTCGTGGCCGAGGTGCGGGAGCTCAAGCGGGGACTCCTCAAGATCGGCACCACCAAGACCTATGCCCGGTACCTGATGCCGGGCCTCATCAGCCGGTTCCGCTCGGCCTACCCCCAGATCAAGGTGATCTTGGACGAGGGGAGCTCCCTCGATGTCTGCCGCACCCTCCTGGAGCTCAAGAACGAGCTCGCGGTGGTGGCGCTCACGGAGGAACTCAAGGGCTTGACCTTCCTGCCCTTCCGAGAGGAGGAGGTGGTGCTCTTCGCCGCCCCGTCCCACCCTCTGGCGCGGAGGGCCAAGGGAGTCCCCTTCGCCGCTCTGGAAGGGGAGTTGGTGATCCTCAAGGAGGAGGGGTCGAGCACCCAGGCCCTGGTCCGGCGCCTCTTCGAGGACAGGGGCCTGGCTCCTACCGTGCTGCTGGAGACGAGCAACCTGGAGTTCATCAAGGAGATGGTGGAGAAGGGGGAGGGGGTCAGTTTCCTCGTCCGCTCGGCCGTGGTCCAGGAGTTGGAGGAAGGGCGGCTGCAGGTGATCCCGGTTCGTGACCAGGAGATGACCCTGCCGGTCTACATCGCCTATCGGGAGGCGGACGAGCTTTCCCCCGCCGCGCGGGCCTTCCTCGTCATCCTGGAAGAAGAGCGGAGGGCCTTCGCGCAGCGGGGCGCACCGGCACAAGAGCTCTGAGGCGCCGCCGGGGTCCGAGCCCGGCCCCCGGGCCCGACGGGCCCCTGGCCACCGGGCCGGGGCTCCGGCACAATGGCGCGAGAGTGAGGAGGTTCGCTCCCGAAGCGGAGGGTCGCGTGTACGAGGTCCTGGCCGAGAACGGCGACGGCACCGTGGGGTTTCGCCTGGGCGGCAAGCTCACGCGGCAGGACCTCCAGGGGCTGCGTCTGCTCCTGGAGGGGGCCCTGGAGCGGTTTCCTTCCCTCCGGGTCCTCGTGATCCTGGACCGGGTCCAGGGCATCGAGACCGGGGCGCTCCTCAGAGACCTGGAACCGGCAGCCCGTCACCTGCCCCGGCTCGGCCGGGTCGCGGTGGTGGGGGGAGGGGAGTGGGAGGGCTGGTGGGACGCGGCCACGGCGCGGTTCGCTCCCACTGACCTTCCCGATCCTGCCGGCTCTCGCGCGGCGGGAGGGTGGCCGGAGGTTCGCTTCTTCGCGTCGTCGCAGACGGAGGCGGCCTGGCTTTGGGTCCGGTCACGGGGATGAGCGCCGGACTGGCCCTGGGGGCTTCGGGGTTCTTCGCCTGGGCCGCGCTGGCCGACGGCCTGCTGGGGTGGGGTGGGGTTGCGGGGCTCGGAATCCTGTGCGCACGGGCTGCCGCCGCCGGGGAGAGTAACGACCCGTCCGCCCTGCACCTGACGCTCCTGCTCTTCTCCCTGTCGCTTCTGCCCCGCTTGTTCCCGGCCGACTTGCCGCCCTGGCCCTGGAAGGTCTTGCTGCCCCTCCTCGCGTACCTCGGTCTCGCCGCGTGCGTGCCGCGGCTGCGCCGGTCCTGGCACTGGCTTCGGCCCGGCCGGCTCGGGGCCCGCGAGGCCCTCTTTGCGGGAGGGCTCGCCGCCGCCGGAGCCCTCGGCGCCGGGGTGTGGGTGGCATTCGCCGCCCCCGACCTCGCACCCTACCGCCGCAGCCTGCCTGCCCTCGCCCCGTGGCTCGTGGCCCCCGCAGGGGCCGGCTTCGCCCTGCTCAACGCCGCCATGGAGGAGGCGGTCTTCCGGGGGGCCATCCTCGGGGCGCTGGAGCGATGCCTCCGGCATCCCTCGGCGGCCCTCGGCCTCCAGGCCCTGCTCTTCGGCGTCCTGCACTACCGGGAGGGCTTCCCCAGCGGGGTGTCCGGCGTGGCCCTGACCGCCGTCTACGGGTTGGGCCTCGGGGTGCTTCGGGGCCTCTCCGGGGGCTTGGCGGCCCCGTGGCTGGCCCATGCGGGCGCCGACGCGGCGGTGTACGCCTTGGTGGTTCGGTCTGCTCGGGTCGCGGGTGGGGGGTAGGGACGCCCGGGGGCAGTACCCGGGGGACGAGCGGTCGTGATGCGCCGGGGCGCACCCGTCGCCGCTTAGACTGCAGCGGGAGTTGCGTTAGAGTCGGGCGCGGGGCCTTCCTGGAGAGTGGGCGGGCGGCCTTGGAACGATGCTCTGGGCGCACCGAAGGGCCGTAGGGCCGCTCGAAACCGTCTCGCGAGCTGCACCGCGTGCCGGGATCCTGCCCGCCGGAGGGAAGGTTTCGCGCCGAACGCACGCGGAGACCCGATCGCTCGTCGTAGTATTGGGGACGGGCAGGGTAGAACCCGCGGTGACCGGGCGCAAGGGAGGCGAGCATCTTGGGGCGCGACAGCGAGGCAGACCGCTACCAGAGGGCGCGGCAACGGATCCGGGATGGGGCCCGGACCGCAGGAGGGCGCTTTGGGCCTTGGGTCGAGCTCGTTTTCCTCCCCGCCGATCTCATCCACGTGCTCTGCCGGCTGTCGGCCGACCCCGAGGTGCCCCGCGGGGCGAAGGTGAGGCTCGCGTTGGCCCTCGCGTACTTCATCTCGCCGATCGACCTCGTCCCCGAGGCCCTCTTCGGACCGATCGGATACCTGGACGACGTGGCGCTGGCCTCCACGCCCTTCAAGGCCTCATCGACGCGTCTCCCCCCGGGGCCCTGAGCCGGCACTGGGCCGGGGGCGCAGAGTTGCCGGCGGTGCTCCGGCGGGTGCTCGGGGTTGCGCACGGGATGCTGGGCAGCCGCCTGCGGCGGCGACCGCAAAGGAGGGTGCTTTGATCTCGCACCGGACCCCGGGAAATGCCTTGCCGACAGCCACGCACAGCCTGACGATCGGGTACATCCTGTGGATCTTCGGTTTCACCGGGAGCCACCGCTTCTACTATGGGAAGCCCGTCTCCGGGGTGGTCTGGTTCCTCACCCTGGGGCTTCTGGGGGTCGGGTGGCTCGTGGACCTGTTCTTGATCCCGTCCATGGACCGGGAGGCGGAGTTGCGGTTCCGGCCGGGCCCGATCGACTACAACGTGAGCTGGATCCTCCTCACCTTCCTGGGTGTCCTCGGGGTGCACCGGATGTACCTGGGCAAGTGGTTCACCGGCGTCCTCTGGCTCCTCACCGGTGGGCTCCTGGGCCTCGGCTGGGTGTACGACTTCCTGACCCTGAACGACCAGATCACCGTGGTGAACGCCCGCAGCGCCGGAGCGCCCGGGTGAGGCAAGCCACGAGGGGAGGCGAGAAAGGGAGGCGGGTCCATGGTGACGAGATCGTTGCTGGGGCTGGGGCCCCACGGTTTCCACCGGGTTGCCTACCACGAGTGGGGTGATCCGGCGAATCCCCGGGTGGTGGTGTGTGTCCACGGGCTCACGCGAAACGGTCGGGACTTCGACGTCCTGGCCTCGGCCCTCGCAGGCCTCTTCCGGGTGGCGTGCCCGGACCTGCCGGGCCGCGGGCAGAGTGAGTGGCTGCCACACCCGGCCGGCTACGCTTACCCGGTATACCTGTCGGACATGGTCGCCCTCCTGGCGCGACTGGACGGGACGGCCGTGGACTGGGTGGGCACCTCCCTGGGAGGGCTCCTCGGCATGATGCTGGCCGCCCAACCGGGCACGCCCCTTCGGCGCCTCGTCCTCAACGATGTGGGCCCCTTCCTCCCGAAGAAGTCCCTCCGGCGCATCGGGGAGTACGTGGGGGCAGACCCGCGATTTGCGGATTTCCGGGGGCTCGAGGGGTATCTGCGCGAGGTCCATGCTCCCTTCGGGCCCCTAACAGGCGAGCAGTGGCAGCACCTGGCGAAGCACAGCGCCCGCGGGCTCCCGGACGGGACCCTGGCCTTGCACTACGACCCCGGCATCGGTGCGGCCTTCCGGGCGAGTTCCCTGGAGGACGTGGACCTGTGGACCGTGTGGGACGCCGTTCGGTGCCCGGTCCTCGTCCTGCGGGGCGCCGAGTCGGACCTCCTGACCCGGGAGACCGCCGAAGAGATGGCGCGCCGGGGCCCTCGGGCCCGGGTGGTCGAGTTGCCCGGGGTCGGCCACGCCCCGGCGCTGCTCGAGGAGAGGCAGGTCGAGACGGTTCGGTCCTGGCTGTCCGAGGTCGCTTGAGCTCTCCGTCCAGGTCTGCCGGCCCGGGGTTTGACGGCCCGGTGCCCCGCGGTACTGTGGAACCGATCATCTAGGGCGGGGGACGGGGCGAAGCGCGGCCATGCACAAGAAGGTCTTCGAGATCGAGCTCACCACCGACCGGGTCGACCCGGTCCTGTACTTGGACCAGAGACTCCCGTTCCAGGGGCACTCCCAGCGCATCCAGGTGCACGCGGACCAGATCGACGACCTGATCCGGTGGCTCCGGGAGGCGAAGGACCTCCTGACGGCCCGCGGGGAGGCGGGGTAGGCGGTGAGACAGGGACTCGAGCTCTTCTACGATTTCGCCTGACCCTGGTGCTACTTCGACACGGTCGGTGTCGCGAGGCTACAGGTCGAGACCGGAATCCCCGTGCGCTGGACGGGTTTTCCTCTGCACCCCGAGACCCCCGAGGAGGGGCTCGACCTGGAGGAGCTCTTTGCTGGCCGCGGGGTCGACGTGGACGCCGTGCTCGCCCGACTGCGCCGGGTGGCGGCCCACGTCGGTGTCCCGCTGGGAGAGCGCCGGCGCACCTTCAACACGCGCCGGGCCCAGGAGTTGGCCAAGTGGGCCGAGGCGCGGGGCGTCGGCGATGCCTTTCGGGAGAGGGTGTTTCGGGCGTACTTCGCTGATGGGCGCAACATCGCGCGCCCCGAGGAGCTCGCGGAGGTCTGCCGCGTGGCCGGTCTTCCCCCCGACGAGGCTTTGGATGTCCTCGCTGCAGGGCGGTGGGCCCGACCCGTGGACGAGGACTGGGGCCGGGCCCGCCGGCTGGGGGTTTCCGCCGTCCCGACCCATGGGTTCGACGGCCGGTTGCTCACGGGTTTCGTTCCGTACGAGGATCTGGCCCGCTTCGTCGCCGGCGGCCGGTGGGCCGAAAGGAGGCACGGATGAGACGCTTCGCCGCGACGGCCTTTGGGGTAGGCTGCCTGGTCTGGGCCGCCTCTTCCCAGGCCGCCCTCGCCCAGGGGGAGCTGGTGGGGTCGGACGGAAGGGTCTTGGGGAAAATCACCGCCGCCGAGGGCCCTGGGGGAGTCCTGATCGCCGTGACCGCCGCCGGGCTTCCCCCCGGGCCCCACGGTTTCCACATCCACGAGGTGGGCGCCTGTGAGCCGCCCTTCGCCTCGGCAGGTGGGCACTACAATCCAACGGGAAGGAAACACGGCCTGCTTCACCCGGAGGGTTCCCACCTGGGGGACCTGCCGAACGTCTTCGTGGGGCCCGATGGGGCGCTCCGCGCGGAGCTGTTCGCTCCGGGGGTCGCGCTGACGGGGGGGCCTTTCCCGATCCTGGATGGCGATGGCGCCTCGATGGTCCTCCACGAAGGGCCCGACGACCACCGGACCGACCCGGCCGGCGCCTCCGGGGGCAGGATCGCCTGCGCGGTCTTGCGGTTGACGCCGTGAACGTGACGGATCCGGACCGCGAGGCGGACGGCGCGTCCTGCGAGCTGGAGGCCCCGGCGCCGGGCGTCCCGGAGGGGGTTCCGGGGCCGCCCCCGGTGATCCAGCGTCTCGAGCCCAAGGAGCGCAGGGGCCTGGTGGTGGTCGTCACGGGCAACGGCAAGGGGAAGACCACCTCTGCCCTGGGGATGGCCGTGAGGGCCTGCGGTCATGGGATGCGGGTCTGCATCGTGCAATTCATGAAGGGCGATCTCTACGCCGGGGAGTGGGACGGGGTGAAGCGGATGGGCTGCGCCATCGAGCTCATCGCGACGGGAAAGGGGTTCTGTGGGATCCAGGGCAACCCGTACCCCTGGAGGGAGCACCGCGCCAACGCCCAGGAGGCCCTGGCCATCGTTCGTGAGAAGATCGGCTCCGGCACCGTCGACCTCCTCATCTTGGACGAGATCAACAACGCCCTGCACCTCAAGCTGCTCGACCTGGTGCAGGTCCTGGAGCTTCTGGACCGCAAGCCCCCCCTCCTCCACCTGGTCCTCACCGGGAGGGATGCCCACCCCGAGGTGATCGACAGGGCCGACACCGTGAGCGAGGTCCGGGAGGTGAAGCATGCCTACCGGAAGGACATCGAGCCGCAGCCGGGGATCGACTACTGAGTTTCTTTGTGGTTCTTCCAGTAAACGACCGGGTGGGCCCGCCCCCTCCGGCAGACGATGCCGGGCTGTATGGTAGATGGGCTCCCGCGCCGCATTCGGAATCCTCGCGGCATCGCGGCTCCCGAAACGGCTGCTCCCGTCGAGCGGCCGTCCGCCTGCGTGGCCGGGCCCACCCGGTCGTCCCTGGACACGAGTACCCGGTCATTTCCCGGATGAACCTTCTTTATAGAGCCCGTGGGAGCGACGAGCCGAAGGAGACATGAGATGAAGGAGACACGAGACGCCTACGTGGAGCGGTTGAAGGCCAAGCTCGACGAGTGGAATGCGGCGATCGACCGGTTGGGGGGTCGCGTCCGGGAGATCCAGGCCGAGAGGCGCGGGGAGTACGAGCGCCTGCTCGGGGAGCTCCGCACCAAGCGCGCGGAAGCGCAGGACAAACTGTCGAGGATCGGGAGCTCTGCCGAGGGGGCGTGGCAGGAGCTCCGAACCGGCGCAGACAAGGCGTGGAAGGAGTTGCACGAGGCCGTCGAGAGATTTCGCTCCCGCTTCCCGTGAGAGCCTGCGCCTAGCCCCCCTAGGGAACCCATCCGCGGAACCCGACCCCCATCGGCATCGGGATCGGCATCGACCCGCAGGCACCGCCTGCGCTCCCGATCCCGACGACGGCCCTCGCGGGGGGGCCCTCAGGCGGTCTCGGGACACACCACCGTCAGCACCTCCGAGAGGGAAGCGAGGAGGTGATCGGGGCCGTGGGCCCGGATCGTTTGCTCGGAGCACTCTCCGCCGGATACGATCGCCACCGGGAGGCCCGCTTCCCGTGCGGCGTAGAGGTCGGAGAGGCTGTCCCCCACCATAAGGGCCCTGCCCCCGCACCCCAATCCCCGCAGGGCCTTGCGGATCCCTTCGCCGTCGGGCTTGAGGCGCGTCACGTCGTTGCGCGTGATCCGCGCGCCCAGCAGCGGTCGGAGGCCGAAACGGTCCAGGGCGCCCTCGGCCGCCCGGCGCCCGATGTTGGTGACCAGGCCCAACGACACCCCGCGGGCCCGGAGGTCCGCCAGCAACTCCGCGGCGTCCGGCCTGGGACTCCACCGGGAGAGGGCGTCCAGGTCATAGCGGTCGTAGATCGGCCCGAGGCGCCGGGCCACGTCCTCCCGCGCCGTTGGCGAAGCCGCGAGGTCCAGGGCCCGGTGGAGGATGCCGGCGTAGTTGTCGGAGGCGAATCCCCTGCGGTCGTAGCCGAGGTCGGCTGCCGCGTCCCGGAGCTCCTCCTCGGCCTCTGCCAGCTTCCACTGGAAGTCGACGAGGGTGCCCTCCAGGTCGAAGAGCACGCAGGAAAAGAAAGGGGCCGGGGGCGCCTCCAAGAGGCAGGGGTCTCCGTCGCGCAGCCCCAGGCGCTCTCGGAGGTTCTCCGGAGCCACGACTTCCACGAGGTCCCGCGGGTAGCCGGGAACGTCCGGGACGACGATCACCCCGCGGGCCTTCCCCTGGACCAACACCGGGAGGCAGGCGGCGTCGCAGAACTCCACCGCTTCGGGCAGGAGGATCCACCACCCCGGGCCGTCACGGAGCGCCTCCCAGCGATCCTGGTCCTCCGGGGTCTCGATCCTGAGGTTGAGGGTTCCGGGGTAGGGGACGAACCCGTACCTCCCGCGCAGTCGTTCTGCAACCCAGGGCACGGTGAGGAAGCCCGCCGCCTCGCGGCGGCCGGTCTGGACCGTGCCCCGAAGGGTCGTCACGACCCGGGTCCTTCCGCTCCCCCCGTCCCTGTGGTCGCGTACCCCCCCATCCGTGTCGCCATCCCGTCGATCCCGTTATCCCCCGTCCCGATCCCCTCCTCAGTGTGGGTACTTCACGTCCGGACCCGGCAGGGCGCCGCCGAGCCCTCGGCTCTCGCCCCGGTATCGGATCACCGGCTTGCCGGTCTCGGCGACCCGGAAGTCGGTGACCAGCCCCAGGAAGAGGTCGTGGGTGCCGCAGGCCGCCACCTTGAGGACCCGACACTCGTAGCTCGCCGAGACCCCTTCGATCCGAGGGCTGGGGACGGTGGTCGCGGGCAGGAAGCCTAGATCCAGCCGGTCGAGCTTGCCAGGGTCGTCGCCCCCCAACGACCCTGCCAGCAGCGCCTGGCGGTTGTGGGCCTCGTCCACCACGTTCAGGGTGAAGTTGCGCCCCTCGTTGACGAGTCGGTGGGCCGCGGAGCCCGGCTTCAGGTAGACGGCCGCGATCACGGGGTCGTAGGAGACCCACATGGTGGTCACCGCCACCACATCCTTCACGTCCCCGGCCTGGACACAGAGCAGCACCTCGGGGCAGGGCAGGCTCGAGAGCAGCCGGGAAAGGTCGTCGGTCTTCATCGCATTCCTCCGCAGGAGCGGCCTTGGCCGCGAACACGGCTCGGCGTCTGTCGATCCGGACCCCCGGCCCCTAGGGCCCGAGGGCCGGCCCCCGGCGTCTCCGCATCGTCGAGACGAACCCCTTACCGCAGCTTGACGCCCGTGACGAGCTGGCTGACGATCCGGTCCATCGCGTCCTTCTTCTTTTCGGTCTTCGCCTCGGCCTGCTTCTTGGACCACACCGACTCGGGCCTCACCTGGAGGATGATCACGTTTTCCGGGAACGGGAGGTCGGCGTCGATGCCGAACTCGATGTCGTAGGGCATTCCGTAGTACCGGTCGATGGCCTTCGAGACGCGGCACAGCTCCACGAGCTCCTCGTTCGTGAGGCAGAAGCGGTTGCGGTCCTCCTCGGGCACCGAGACGGTGTCGATGTCGCTCCCGCCCTCGCGGTAGACGCACTTCACCTCCTTGCTGCCGCGCGTCTGCTTGATCACGCTCAGGGTGATCTTGTCCACCAGGTAGTTGTCCGGGGTGACCAACCCGCTGACCACCGCCTCCCCCAGACCGTAGCTCACGTCGAGGGAGATCTTGGAGCGGTCCCCGTTGAGCGGGTTCAAGGTGAAGACGACCCCCGAGAGCCTTGAGTTAACCATCTTGGGGACGCCCACCCCGATGTTCAGGAGGAAGTGCATGCCCTTGTTCATCCGGTAGGTGATGGCCTCCACGTGGTAGGCGCTCGCCCAGGTCTTCTTGGTGTAGCGCAGGAGGTCGTCGTGCCCCCGGATGTTCAGGTAGGTCTCCATCTGCCCGGGCATCGACACGGCGCCGCTGGAGCGCACGGCCACCGGCACGTCGTCCACCCGGGCCAGGCGGCACAGCTTGTCGTACTCGCGGCAGATCGCTTCGGCGAGGGCGCCCGGCATGGGGGCCTCTTCGATCAGGCCCACCGCGAAGCGGCTCGCCGCCTCACAGTTCTCGTACGTTACTTCTCCCAGCTCGCTCAGGTACCCGGCGAGCTCCGCCTTGATCCCGGTCTCCTCCATGAACCGGTCGTTCGCGTGGAGGGTCAGGCTGAAGCCCGGGCTCACCCGGATCCCGGCCTTCATCATCTCGCCGAGGTTCGCGTTCTTCTTACCCACGAGGGGAAAGTCCTCGCCGGTCAGTTCCTCGTACCAGAAGGTGAGCCTCGTTTCCCTGTCAGAGTCGGCCATGGCGGTCCCTTGGTCTGGTTGCGTACACACGGGTTCCTCTCGGGGGCTGGAGTCAAGGAGGCGTGCGGCCGGGCGCCCCGAGCCCTCGGGGCGCCCGGCCGCACCGGTTCACGCCGCGCGCTCCACGATAGTGACCGAGCCCTGGTCCCCGTCGATGCGGATCACGTCCCCGGTCTTGATCACCGAGGTGCCGCGCCCGGTTCCGACCACCGTCGGCAGGCCGTACTCGCGGCAGACGATCGCCGCGTGGCACATCGCGCCGCCGACGTCGGTGACGCACCCGGCGATCTTGGTGAAGGCCGGGGCCCAGCTGGGGGAGGTCGTCGTGGCCACCAGGATCTCGCCCTCCTGCAGCAGGCTGAGGTCCTTCACGTCGCGGATCACCCGCGCCTTTCCCTCGACGATCCCCGACGCGCCCGGGGACCCCGCCAGTTCCTGGCCCTCCACGCCGCTGGCCGCCTCCACGCCCTTCAGCCAGTTCTTCAGCACGCTCGTGGTCACGCCCCAGAGGACGATGCTGAAGGGCTCGGTCACGGTCTCGGGCGGGGTGCCCAGGGCGGGCGGGGGGGACCACTCCTGGAATTTCTTCATTACGCCGCGCCGCCACTCGATCTCCTTGGGCCAGTAGGAGGGGCCCCGGGCGCGGGTGCCGGTCGCCCAGCTCGTCACGTGGTCCCAGAGGGCGTCGCGGATCTCGCCGCGCTTGAGGTACCAGATGTCCTCCCGGTCCTCCAGGAAGCCCGCGTCCTTCAGGATGTCTGCGATCTGGCGCACCTTGTTCCAGAAGACGCTGTGGAACCAGTGCTCCACGTAGAACAGGTGGTCCTCCACGTAGGGGAAGACCCTCTGGGACACGGCCAGCCCCTGATCGAAGGCCTGCCGGTCGTCCTCCGAGGTGATCAGGTCGCGGTACTCCTGGATCAGGCGGTCGCGCTCCTCGATGAGCCGCTCCGTGGGGCGGCCCACCGTCTTGCCCGCCTGGATTGCCTGGATGTGCATCCGGATCGAGTCGAAGGGGACGTTCAGGTCGTCGTTCCACGACTTGTGGTGGTGGTACCAGCCGGTGCCCGTGGAGATGTAGAACCACGGGTAGCGGGCCTTCTCCAGCTCATCGACCCAGTACTTGCCGCTGTTGGACCCGGCCAACTCGGCCAGGGTGTCCGCCGCGTCCTGCTTCTTCAGGAGCACGCCGTCCACGTCGGTCTCGATGGCGAGCTTTGCCAGCCGGATGAGCTCCGAGTCCGGCTTGTACATGACGACGTCGATCCCGGAGACCATCTTGGTGAGGGTCGCGATCGGGATGTCGGGGAAGATCTGGTTGGCCGTGTTGATGAAGGTGACGTAGGCGGCGTACCCGAGGTTCAGGAATTCGAAGTGGTACTGCCAGATCATCAGCCCCTTGTGGATGAGGTCGTCGTATTGGGTGAGCAGGTGGTACCCGCTCCCGATCCCCTTGTTCTCGAAGACGATGCTCTCGTCCTCGACCTCCGGCAAAGGCTTGAAGTTCACCTCTTCGAGCTCGCTCACGAGCTTGACCACCTTGACCTTCCAGTCCTCATACAGCTTGTCCCAGTTCTCGTAGTAGTACCCCGCCCGCTTCAGGAAGATGGGCACGCGGCGGCCCACCTCCTCGGGGTCCGGCACGCCCACCGGCGTGATGTACACGTGGCCGTTCACGATCCGGTGGTCGATGCCCAGGGCCGGGGGCACCAGGAACGTGCGGGTGTTGTTCTGGGACAGGGCGAGAAACCATGCCTCGTCCCAGATCAGGTCGAAGGGGTAGTGGGGCTCCGGGTAGTGCAGCCCGTCGTAGAACCACAGCTGATTGCTCTCGAACTCGGCCCGGGCGGGGTCGTCCTTCGTGAACTGATAGTGGTAGGGGTACATCCGCTCCCAGCCTTCGGTCCCGGGGATGGTCGGAACGTCGTGTGGATCCAGGAACTTGTTGCTCATGGTGCGCCTCCTGACGTGAGGTTGGGGTTTCCCGTTGCAGGGGGCACCGGGCGCCGCCGCCCGGAGCCCCGGCTTACAGCCGGAACCAGCGGGGCTCGTCGAACCGCTCCGTCGTCCGCAGGATCCGGCTCTTGTAGTTGCGCACGTGGTCCCGGCACAGGGTGTAGGTGACGTTGCGGAAGGAGGGGTTGCCGAGGAGCCGGCCGATGTCCACCGAGTCACTGAAGGTGAGTTCCAGGATCGCCTCGCTGAACCCCCCGATGAGCACGTTCCACCCCTGGGTGACCTCGACGTAGTCCAGGTCGGCCAGGGTGGGGAGATACTCGGACCGGAGGAAATCCTCGTACTGCGGGCGCCCGTCGGGGTTGACGTCGTAGTACACGTTGTACTTCCAGACGCCTTTCTGGATGGCGTACTCGACTCGCTCGGGAAAGAGCGTGGGCTCGAGGATCTTGCTGCTGTAGTTGACCACGTAGTCTTTGAGTGCCTGCTTCAGGCGGTGGAAGCGCTCGTCCGCCATGGCGGACGTGAGAGCAGCCAGGGAGGGGGCGCTCTTGACGGAGATGACCTTGGGCCCGACGCCGACCGCCACGTAGAAGCCGCCGACCGACTGCAGCCCCAGCCGGTTGCACTCGGGGATGAACGAGTCCGACACGAACTCCGCGTACTCGTCTTCCTTGCCGCGAACGACGTCCCAGTCCTGAGTGAACAGCAGCGACATGAGCGAATCCTCCGTTGTGGGCGAGCCGGGGGATCGGGGCCCCGGGACGGCCGACGATGGTTTGGGCCCCGGCAACCTCTGGTCGGCCCAGGGTTTCGGCACGGCCGGCTGCCGGAAGGGGCGAGCACACATCCACAGTGTAACAACAGTTGAAAACGTGGTACAAGGAGCCGCAGGTCTCGATAACCCGATCGATCGATGGAGCCTGAAGCAACCATCGTGCCGTTGCCGCGGGGGCGCGATTCTATCAAAACAGCGTTAGCGGAAGGCCGGTGGAGCGTGCGAGAATGCGACAGCCGTGCCGCACGTGGGGGCCTTTCCGGCCTGTTTGGCGAATGTGCGGGGGAAACGATGCGGCACTGGTGACGCAGGGCCCGCCCCAAAGGGGAAGCCGTGCAGGTTCCGGGCGACCGGAGGCCGAGGCCGGGGCGATGCCCGGTGCGACACGCCTCGCCGGGGTGAGGCGTGCGGGGCGGCCTGCATCCGCAGATTCCGTGCGCCGGCCCACGGGTCGGAGGCGTGTCGCGTTGGGAGGAGGGGCTGGTACGGAGGTTGCAAGTTACGCGAAGACCGGAGCCATTGGGTCGGGGCGGGTGCCGGTCGCTTCTGCGTTGCCGCCCCCCCGCTGAGGTGACCTCGAGGAGAGGAGATGGGCAAGGACACGGTCGAGCACTGGAACCCGATACTGGAGACCCTCGATCCCGAGGCGACCCGGGAGTTCCAGTTGCGCAAGTTTCGAAGGCTGGTCTCGTGGGTCTACGAGCGCAGCCGGCTGTACCGCAGGAAGTACGACGCGGCAGGCGTGCGCCCCGAGGACATTCGAACGTGGGAGGACGTGGCCCGGGTGCCTCTGCTGACCAAGGACGACTACCGCTGCCAGGGGATCGACCCCTTCCCTTATGGGGACACCCTGTGCGTCCCCCTCGAGGAAGTGACCGAGTTCCGGCAGACCAGCGGGACGACGGGCACCCCGGTCTATCAGCCCGACACCTGGGCGGACTGGGAGTGGTGGAGCGAGTGCTGGGCCACGATCCTCTGGGCCCAGGGGTTCCGGCCCTCGGACCGGGTCTTCCTCCCCTTCGGCTACAACATCTTCGTGGCCTACTGGGCCGGCCACTACGCCGCCGAAAAGATCGGGTGCGAGGTGGTCCCGGGGGGGGTGCTGGGCACCCGGGAGCGGCTGATGAAGATGAAGGAGCTCCAGGCCACGGCGTTCATGGCCACCCCGACCTACGTGCTGGGCATGGCCGAGTGCGCCCGGAAGGAGCTGGGGGCCGACCCGAGGGAGTGGGGAATCCGAAAGATTCTCTGCGCCGGGGAGCCCGGAGCTCTCGTCCCGAGCACCAAGCGCCGCATGGAGGAGGCCTGGGGTTGCCCCGTGTGCGACCACGTGGGGGCCACCGAGGTGGGGGCCT
This sequence comes from Deferrisomatales bacterium, assembly GCA_033551855.1. Classification (GTDB taxonomy): domain Bacteria; phylum Desulfobacterota; class Deferrisomatia; order Deferrisomatales; family JACRMM01; genus JBFLZB01. Next base: position 22,658 of record JAWSUI010000029.1, on the reverse strand, counting down.
GGTCCTTCGAGTGCCGGCACCAGCCCGGGGGGCTCCACGTGAACGAGGCGATGTTCCTGGTGGAGCTCCTGGAGCTCGACTCCGACGCCCCGGTCACCCGTCCCGGGGTACCGGGGAGGATCGTCATCAGCTCGTTCGACCGCCAGGCCCAACCCTGCGTCCGGTTCGATTCGAAGGACGTCTCCATGTGGGCCGACCGGGCATGCGGGTGCGGCCGCACCTGGCGCATTCTCGACCAGGGCGTCCACGGACGGGTCGATCACATCACCAAGGTCAAGGGAGTCCTCTTCTCTCCCATCGCGGCCGAGGAGGCGGTGCGGTCGTTCCCGGAGCTGGACGGTGAGTTCGAGATCGAGGTGGAGAAGAGGGGAGACCTCGACCACATCCGGCTCAAGGTGGAACTGCCGCCGGGCACCTCCCAGGGCCAGCGCGAAGAGCTCCTGGTGCGCCTCGGGAGCGCCCTGCGGATCAAGACCCAGCTCAACTTCGAGCTGGTGCCGGTGGAGTACGGCACCCTGCCGCGGTATGCACTGAAGGCGAAGCGTTTTCACGACCGGAGAAAGGAGGGCTAGCGGTGGCGGACGAAGGTGCGGCGACGCGGATCGCGAAGGCCCTGGAGACGCTCTCCCGGGACCTGGACGCCCTGCAGGAGGCGGGCGGTCACATCCCGGCCGTGGAGAGGAACACCGTGCGGATGCGGGGCACCCTGCGGGCCCTGCAGGTTCAGTTCGAGGAGCTGGATCGGCTGGCCCCCTAGCAGCCCGACCCCCGGGCTCACACCCAACACCTCTTGGAGGAAAGGAGTACGGCATGTCGCGAGTTGCTCGAAGATTGCCCCTGTGGTGCCGGATTCTCCCCCTGGCCCTTCTCCTCTTGGCCCTGAGCACCCCGTCCTGGGCCAACCTGCCGTCGGCGGGGCAGCACTACCCCAACGGGGTGGAGGACTTCGTGGTCGGGGCCCTCCCTCCGCCGGGGGTCTACCTCAAGAACTACTTCGGCCTGATCCAGAAGGACCGGCTGAAGGGGACCCTGCCCGGGGTCTCGGGCAGCTCGACCGCCCCGGTGGACTTCGAGGCCGACGTCACCGTCGTGGTCCCCCGGTTCATCTGGGTGACCCCCCAGACGATCCTCGGGGCCTCCTACGGCGTCCAGATCTTCTTGCCCATGTACTGGGCGGACGTCCGCGCCCCGGACCTCGAGATCGACCATCGGCAGTCGGGCCTCGGGGACATCATCGTCAACCCGCTGATCCTGGGGTGGCACTTCGGCCCCAACTTCCACATGGTGGCGGCCCTGGACATCTGGGTCCCCACCGGGGATTACGACCGCGAGGATCCCGCCACGCAGATCCTCAGCAAGAACCACTGGACCTTCGAGCCGGTCGTGGCCGTCACCTACCTCCACAGCGGTTTCGACTTCTCCGCGAAGCTCATGTACGACTTCAACACCAAGAACGACGACTACATCCTGGGGGGGGTTGGCAAGGGCGAGCTCGAGCCCGGCCAGGAGTTCCACGTCGACTACGCCATTAGCTACGCCCGCAAGGAGGGCCTCCGGTACGGGATCTCGGGCTACTCCTACTGGCAGACCACCAAGGACGAGTTCAAGCCCGACGGCGGGGGCCCCAAGATCAAGGGGGGAAGGGGCGAGGTCCACGCCCTCGGCCCCACCGTCAAGTACTGGCCGGACCAGGGGCGCTTCAGCGCGGTGCTGAAGCACCACTGGGAGTTCGGCGCCCGGCACCTCCCGGAGGGGCAGGCCACCTGGCTCAACGTGGTGTGGGCGTTCTAGACACCGCGGGCGGGCGTGCTTGCGGCGATGCTCACGAGGAGGCGCGCGGCGGGGAGCCGGCGGATCGGGCCCGACTCCGCGCGCCCGTCCCATCTGACGAGAAGGAGCTTTCCATGAGGAAATGGCTGGGTCTGGCGTCTGTCGGTCTGATGCTCGTGGCTCTGGGGTGTGCCGCCGGGCATCACAGGGGCGGCGAGGGGCACGTCTCCAAGGATACGCAGATCCACTGCCCGAAGTGCGGTGTGGAGTTCCAAGTGCACGAGGGTATGGAAAAGAAGCAGTAGCGACGGCTGACGATCGCGAAGGCTCGGGCTTGTGAACAATTTCGGGGCCGCGCGGCGCCGGCCCCGCGGACCCCGGCGTGACAGACCCGGGCGCTCTTGCTACCCTTTCCAAGGGAGCGGCAGGCCCTCCTGCCGCTCCCGATTTCTTCGCCCCCCGGCGCAGCCCGGGCGGGTCGACCGTGCCCCCGGCAGGAGCTCACCCATGCACCTTCCCGACTTCGACTACCACGCCCCCGACACCCTGGGGGGGGCCTGCGCGCTGCTGGCCTCCCTGGGCTCCGAGATCAGGGTGCTCGCCGGGGGCACCGACCTTCTCCACAAGATGAAGGTGGGAAAGCTCGCCCCCAGGGCCTTGATGTCCCTGAAGCGCCTCGACGCCCTGCGGGGCATCCGGTACGAGAAGGGCCGGGGGGTCGTGATCGGGGCCCTCGCGACCCAGAGCGACGTGGTCGATTCCCCGGTGCTCCACGCCCGGTACCGGTCGGTCTCCGAGGCGGCCCACCGCATGGCGTCGCTCCAGATCCGAAATCTCGGGACGGTGGGAGGGAACATCGTCAACGGGGTACCCTCGGCGGACCTCCCCCCCATCCTCATCGCCCTGGGGGCAACGATCCGGCTCGTGCACGCCGGAGGCGAGCGCACCCTGCCTCTGGAGGGCTTCTTCCGCGGAGCCGCCCAGACCGCCATCACCCCCGGGGAGATCCTCACCGAGGTTGTCATCCCCGACGGCGCCTTCACCGGCAGCTGCTACCTCAAGTTCGGGCTGCGCCGGTCGGGTGCTCTGGCCGTGGCCGGCGCGGCGGTTGCGGTGCGCGTGGAAGACGGCGTGATCCACGAGGCCCGGGTGGCCCTCGCCTCCTGCGCGCCCACCGTGATCCGGGCGCCCGCCGCCGAGGAGTACCTGAGGGGTAAGCCCGCGACCCCGGAGGTGCTCGAGGAGGCCGGACTCCGGGCCGAAGCGGACAGCCGCCCCCGGGACAGCATCCGCGGCTCGGCCGAGTACCGGAGGAACCTGGCCCGGGTCCTCACCAAGCGGGCGCTGCGCAAGGCGGTCGACGAAGGGCACGGGGCGAGTGACCGGTGCCCGGTGACGGGGGAAGAGGATCTGCGATGCAATCCTTGAGCGACAGACAAGGCGTCAAGCGCTACCTGATCACCCTGCGGGTGAACGGCGACGAGCGAACGGCGGTGGTCAAGGCCAATGCGACGCTGACCAACGTGCTGCGCGACGAGTGCGAGCTCACCGGCACGAAGAAGGGCTGCGAGCTGGGGGACTGCGGGTCGTGCACCGTGCTCCTCGACGGCCAACCCGTGAACTCGTGCCTGGTGCTCGCGGTGGAGGCGGACGGCCGCGAGGTCGTCACCATCGAGGGGGTCGCCGGCAACGGGGAGCTCGACGCCCTCCAGGAGAGCTTCATCAACCACGGGGCGGTCCAGTGCGGCTACTGCACCCCCGGGATGATCCTCTCGGCCAAGGCGCTCCTGACCCGCAACCCCCGGCCGACCGAGGCCGAGATCCGGGAAGCCATCGGCGGGAACCTGTGCCGGTGCACCGGCTACGTGCACATCGTCGAGGCCGTGCAGGCCGTGGCGGAGGGCCGCACCGCCCCCGAGGACGAGCCCGGCGTGGAGTGGCTGAAGGGGTGACGGCCCCATAGGTCCCATAGGTCCCATACGTCCCATCGAACCCCAACCGACCACGGATCAGAAACCATGCGACCCAAGCACAGCGTGATCGGCCGAAGCGTCCCCCGCATCGACGGCCGCGAGAAAGTGACCGGGGCTGCCAAGTACACCGGGGACCTCAAGTTCCCCAACATGCTCCACGGCAAGATCCTCACGAGCCCCCACGCCCACGCCCGGATCCTCTGCATCGACACCTCCGAGGCCGAGCGCCTGCCGGGGGTGAAGGCGGTCATCACCCACCGCCACGTTCCGTCCCTCAAGTACGGCATCAGCCCGGCCCGGTGGGACGAGAACATCTTCTGCATCGACAAGGTTCGGTTCGTGGGGGACAAGGTCGCCGCGGTGGCGTGCGTGGACGAGGAGACCTGCTACCGGGCGCTCAAGCTCATACGGGTTGAGTACGAGCCGCTGCCGGCGGTGCTCGACTTCCGCCGGGCCATGGAGGAGGGCGCGCCCCAGGTCCACGACGAGTACCCGGGGAACATCAACACCGAGATCCACCAGAGCTTCGGCGACATCGAGGCAGCCTTCGCCGAGGCGCACCACGTGCGCACCGACGCCTTTCTGGGCCAGCGCACCTACCAGGCGCCCATCGAGCCCCACTCGGCCATCTCGATGTGGGAGGGGGGAAAGCTCACGGTCTACTCCAGCACCCAGTCCCCCCACTACTTCCAGTACTACATCGCCCGGGAGTTCGGCCTTCCCATGGGAGACGTGCGGGTCATCAAGCCCTACCTGGGGGGCGGATTCGGGGGGAAGCTCGAGCCTACCGGGCTGGAGTTCGCCGGCGCGGCCCTGGCGCGGATCACCGGTCGGCCGGTGCGCATGTTCTACGACCGGGCCGAGATGTTCGCCCACAACCGGGGGCGCCACGCCCAGTACATGGAGATCACGACGGGTGTCACGGCGGAGGGCAAGATCCTCGGTGCCCACGCCAACTTCCTCATGGACGGCGGCGCCTACACGAGCCTGGGAATCGCCACGGCCTACTACGCGGGGGCGCTGCTGCCGCTGACCTACGAGTTCGACCACTACAAGTTCGACCTCTACCGGGTCTACACGAACCTGCCGGCCTGCGGCGCCCAGCGGGGACACGGCGCCCCGCAGCCCAAGTACGCCTTCGAGAGCCACCTGGACAACGTGGCCGCGGACCTGGGGATGGACCCCATGGACATTCGGCTGGTCAACGCCCGCCGGCCCGACACGGTGACCCCCAACGACTTCGGGGTGAACACCTGCGAGCTCAAACAGTGCCTGGAGCGGACCCGGGAGATCTCGGGCTGGGACGCGAAGAAGGGCAAGCTCCCCCGGGGCCGGGGCATCGGGGTCGCCACCGGGAGCTTCGTCTCCGGCGCGGGGTACCCGATCTACCGGACGGACCTCCCCCACTCGGCGGTGGTGCTCAAGGTCAACCAGGACGGCACCTCCGCGACCCTCTACACCGGGGCCCCGGACATCGGGCAGGGCTCGGACACCGTGCTCTGCCAGATGGCGGCCGAGGCCATGGGCTACCGCTACGAGCAGATGCGGATCGTCGCCGCCGACACCGAGACCTGCCCCATGGACCTGGGGGCGTATTCCAGCCGACAGACCCTCATGACCGGCGCGGCGGCCAAGGAGGCCGGCGAGGAGGTCAAGCGCCAGGTGCTCGCCGCGGCCGCCGAGATGCTCGAGGTGCCCGCCGAGGACCTGGACTGCCGCGACGGGCTCATCGTCTCGGTCACCCGCGCGGACAAGGCCCTGGCCTTCGAAGACGCGGCGCGGCGGCACTTCGTCCTCCACGGGCCGCTGGTGGGAAAGGGCTCCTACAAGCCCCCCAAGCTCGGCGGCACCTTCAAGGGGGCGCCGGTGGGCACGAGCCCCGCCTACAGCTTCGGGGTCCAGGCCGCCGAGGTGCAGATCGACGAGGAAACCGGCGAGATCACCGTCCTCGACGTCTGGGACGTCCACGACTGCGGGACCGTGATCAACCCCCGCCTCCTCCACGGCCAGGTCCACGGGGCGCTGGCGATGGGGATGGGGGAGACGGTGTGGGAGCAGGTGGTCTTCGACGAGAACGGGGCCATCAAGAACCCAGACCTCGCCAACTACCGCATTCCCACGGCACTGGACATGCCCCGGGTACACTCCGAGGTCGTCGCCTGCCATGAGCCCGCCGGGCCCTGGGGCGTGAAGGAGATCGGCGAGGGGGCGACGAACCCGACCATGGGTTGCTTCTCCAACGCCATCTTCGACGCCATGGGCGTGCGGGTGAACAGCCTGCCCCTGTCCTACGAGAAGGTGTGGCGGGCCATGCGGGACAAGAGGGAGGGGCGGTGAGGGAGGCCTGGGGGGGGAACCGCAGAGGCGCAGAGGACGCAGAGACATCGAATGCGTGCGGACGGGGTTGCGGCGGGAAATCCCGAAAGTCTGTCGCAGCCCACCCTCCTGAGATCCAGACTTTGGCCTTCCTCGGCGACATCCGCGCCTCTGCGGTGCAAGAGATCCTTCCTGCCGTGACCGTGTGCCGATGACCCGCACCTGGATCCTCGACCTCGACAACACCCTCTACCCGCGCACTTCGGGGCTCTTCGCCGAGGTGGACCGGCGCATCGACGCGTACATGGGCGAGGTTCTGGGGATCGCCGTCGAGGCCATCCCCGAGCTTCGCCGCCGCTACCGGGCGGTGTACGGGGTCACCCTGGGAGGGCTCCTGGCCCACCACGGCGTGTTTCCGGACCACTACCTCTCCTTCGTCCACGACGTGCCCCTCGCGGAATACCTGGCCCCTGACCCCGTCCTCGCCGAGGTCCTGGGCCGCCTGCCCGGCCGGAAGGTCGTCTTCACCAACGGCTCCGAGTCCCACGCCCGGGCCGTGCTCGGCCTCCTGGGGGTGGAGGCCGCCGTGGAGGCCGTCTTCGACATCGCCTTCATGGGCTACGTCCCCAAACCCGACCCCCGCGGCTACCGCCGGCTCCTCGAGGCCCTCGACACCGAGGCCGCCGCCTGCTGGATGGTGGACGACCTGGTGGAGAACCTCGACACCGGCCGCTCCCTCGGCATGACCACCGTCCTCGTGGGCCCCGAGCCCTCGCCCCCCCACCTGCACCTCGCCTCGGCTCGGGAGCTGGGCACCCTGGGGCACCTGGACGTCTCCCCCGCCTGAGTCGCTGCGGTCTTCTCCGCCTTCACCCCCCACCTTCCCCACCACCGTTGGTGCTACCCCCGGCCCCCGGAGCTGCCGCCATTCCTGACTGCCCCCGCCGTCAACCGACGGACTGCCGCGAGCCGCCCGGAAACACCGCGTCCTGCCTTCGCGAATGAGCGAGTTCTCGCTTGACTCTCCCCGCAGCCGCGCTATACTCCCTTGAAACTGAAACGAGATTTCACAGAATGAAATGAACCGCCCACCCGGAGAAGGCATGGCCGGAGTCGATCCTGCCGCCGTTTACGCCGACCTCGCGCGCCGCACCGTCTGGGAGGCGGCCCGGCGGACGGCGGAGCGCCTGCCAGAGAAGTTGGCCGTGGTGGACGGGGAGCGCCGCCTCACCTTCGGGGGGATGGTCCGGCAGGCCGAGCAGCTCTCGGCGGGGCTCCGGGGCCTGGGGCTCACCCGCGGCTCGGTGGCAGCCGTCTACCTGCCCAACTGCCTCGAGCTCTTCGTCCTCTTCTACGCCCTCCAGCGGTTGGGAGTCGTCGTCGCCTGGATCAATCCCGCCTACCGGGAGAGGGAGGCCCGCTTCATTCTCGAGAGCTCCGGGGCCCGGGCGGTGTTCCTCTCCGATGAATGGCAGGGGTACGACTACGTCGAGGCCGTGTTGGGGCTCGACGGGCTTCCCGATCTGGAGTACGTGGTGGCGGTCCGGGGACGCCCGGCCCCGCGGCAGTGCGACCCGCGGGTCAGGCCTCTCGACGAGCTCTTCGCCGCCGAGGGGGACCGCGGGCAGCCGGGGGTGGGGCCTGAAGACCTTTCCATGCTGATCTACACCTCGGGCACTACCGGGCGGCCCAAGGGGGCGACGATCTGCCAGTCCCAGGCCGTCCGGGCTGGGTGGTCCTACTCCTTGGGCGTGAACGCCACCGAGGACGACGTCTTCATCGGCTTCCTGGCCATGAGCCACTCGTATGGGTGTGGGGCCCACCTGATCCAGCCCGTCCTGATCGGGGCGACGGTCGCGATCCTGGACCACTTCACCCCGGAAAGGGCCTTCCACCTCATCGAGGAGGAGCGGGTCACGCTGCAGCTCGCCGCCCCCGCCCACTACCTGCTGGAGCTCAATCACCCGGCCCGGCCCCGCTACGACCTCTCCTCGCTCCGGGCGGGTCTGATCGCCGGCCAGATCGCGCCCGCCGGCCTCATCCGCCGGGTGCAGGAGGAGATGGGGATCCCCATCTCCTCGTTTCTCGGATCCTCGGAAGTGGGGCCGGGCCTCTCGATCATCCTGCCCTACCCGTCGCCGCTCGAGGTCCGAGAGCGATACATCGGCTACCCCCTGGAAGGGACCGGCGCGAGGGTCGTGGACCCCGCTACCGGGAGGGACCTGCCCCCGGGCGAGCCGGGAGAGCTCCTTCTCCGGGGCTGGCACGTGACCCGGGGGTACTGGAGGAACCCCGAGGAGACCGATCGGCAGCTTCGCGCGGGGTGGCTCCACACCGGAGACCTGGTGGCGAGGGACGATAACGGGTGCTTCCGGATCCTGGGGCGCCTGAAGGACTGGATCAACCGTGGCGGCTTCAAGATCATTCCCTCAGAGATCGAGGCCCTGGTCGCGGAGCACCCGGGTGTGGTGGAGGCGTGTGTCGTGGGCACGCCCAATCCGGTGCTCGGGGAGTCCATCTGCGCCTGCGTGAAGGTCGACGGGTCCGCGACCCCCCTCACCCTGGAGGGACTTCGGTCCTTCCTGCACGGGAAGATCGCCGAGTTCAAGCTCCCGGACGAGCTCCTGGTGCTGCCGGAGTTCCCCCGCCTCTCGGGCGGGCTCAAGGTGAAGCGGTTCGGCCGCGGGGGCGTGGCCGACCTCGCCGCTTCGGCGGCCGAGAAACAGGTCCTGCGAAGGTAACCTCAGGAGGTATCCCATGCGTCTGCCGCCATTCTCGTATCTCCGGCCTTCCGATCCGGGGGAGGCCGTGCGCCTGCTCGGAGCGAGCCCCGGCGCGAAGGCGCTGGCCGGGGGCACCGACCTCCTGGTGAACCTGAAGCACCGGGTCGAGGCGCCGCCCGCCCTGGTCCCCTTGAAGCACCTGGCGGAGCTCAGGGGCGTCCGCGAGGAGGCCGGCGCTACGGTCATCGGCGGCGCCACCACGCTCAAGGAGATCCAGCGGGACGAGAGCCTCGCCAGGAAGTTCCCGGCGCTCGTCCAGGCGGCTGCGGCAGTGGGCTCGTACCGCCACCAGACCATGGGAACCCTCGCCGGCAACCTGTGCCAGAACACGCGGTGCCGTTTCTTCAACCAGTCGTGGGAGTGGCGCCAGGCACGAAGCCTCTGCTTCAAAGCCGGCGGCGAGGACTGCCACGTCGTGGGCCGGAAGGGCGTGTGCTTCTCCACCTACTCGGGGGACGTGGCCCCGGCGCTCCTGGCCCTGGGCGCCGACGTGACCGTCCGGGGACCTGCCGGCGCCCGCCGGATGCCGCTGGCCGAGCTCTACTCGGGGGAAGGCCGCAGGCCTCTCTCCCTGGGACCGGCCGAGATCGTGACGGAGGTGGCGATCCCCGCGGCCGCGGCAAACGGCTGCTCTCACTACGAGAAGTTCAGCCTCCGGGGAGCCATCGACTTCCCGGTCGTGGGTGTGGCGGCTTGGAGGGGAGACGCCGCCGCCCGGGTCGCCTTCACTGCCGTGGACCGTGCCCCGGTGCGGGCCCCGGGGCTGGAGGCGGCGCTCGAGGGGGCGGCGTGGACCGAGGCGTCCATCGGCGAGGCGGCGGCGCTGGCCCCCAAGGCCGCCAAGGTGGTGCCGACCACGATGCACCCGGTGGGCTTCAAGAGAGAGCTGATGGCGACCTTGGCCGCGCGGGCCTTGCGGGCCCTGGCCTAGTGCTACAGCGAGAGTTGCGTCAGAGTCGGGAGCGAAGCCTTCCTGGAGAGCGGGCAGGCGGCCTCGGCACGCTGCTCTGGGCTCACCGAGGGGCCGTAGGGCCGCCCGAAACCGCCTCGCGAGCTGCACGGCGCGTCGGGACCCCGCCCGGCGGAGGGAAGGTTTCGCTCCGAACGCACGCGGAGAGCCGATCGCTCGGACCTGTGGTCTGAGGCACGAAAACCCCGGAGGAGGGAGAGACGATGGAAGGCAAGCGGATCCTGCCCCTGACGATCAACGGCGACCTGTACGAGGTTGCCTGCGCGCCCAACGCCACCCTCCTGGAGACCCTGCGGGAGAAGGCGTTTCTCACGGGCACGAAGCGAGGCTGCGACCTCGGCGCCTGCGGCGCCTGTACCGTGCTCCTGGACGGGGAGGCCGTGTTGGCGTGCCTCACGCTGGCGGTCGAGGCCGAGGGCCGGGAGGTCCGGACGATCGAGGGCCTCTCCCAGGACGGGGAGCTCTCCCCCCTGCAAAAGTCCTTCGTGGAGCACGGCGCCCTCCAGTGCGGTTTCTGCTCTCCCGGCTTCCTCATGAGCGCCACCGAGCTCTTGGCCGAGAACTCCCGGCCCAAGCGTGAGGAGATCCGGCGCAAGCTCGCCGGGAACCTCTGCCGGTGCACGGGGTACGTGAAGATCGTGGAAGCGGTCGAGATCGCCGCGGCCCGGATGTCGGGAGGTGCGTCATGAAGGTCCTGAACGTGGTGGGGCAGCGCCTGCCCATGCATGACGCGGCCGCCAAGGTGACCGGCCAGGCCCAGTTCACCGACGACCTGGTGCTGCCGGGCATGCTCTACGGGAAGCTCGTCCGCTCCCCGATCCCCCACGGCCGCATCCTCCAGATCGACACGGCGCAGGCCCGCGCGCTGCCCGGGGTGAAGGGGGTGATCACGGGCAAGGACATTCCCGACCGGGTCTACGGCATCGTGCCCAAGGCCAAGGACGAGCACGCCCTGGCCCGGGAGAAGGTCCGCTACATCGGTGACGAGGTCGCCGCCGTCGTGGCCGTGGACCCGGAGACCGCGGAGGAGGCGGCGCGCCTGGTACGCGTGGAGTACGAAGAGTTGCCGGCGGTCTTCGACCCCCTGGAGGCGATGCGGGAGGGCGCCCCCCTGATCCACGAGGCCATCGGCACCAACGCCAGTGCCTCGATCCGCAAGGAGTTCGGCGACGTCGCCAGTGGGTTCGCCGCGTCCGAATTCGTTTTCGAAGACTCCTTCTACTCCCAGGCGGTGAACCACGCGCCGTTGGAGCCCCACGCCGCCCTGGCGCAGTACGACCCCCAGAACGGTGACCTCACCATCTGGTCCTCCACCCAGATCCCCTACTTCCTCAAGCGAAACCTGGCCACCACGCTGCTCGTCCCCGAGAACAAGGTCCGGGTGATCAAGCCCAAGGTCGGGGGCGGCTTCGGCCAGAAGATCGACATGTTCGCCAAGGACTTCTGCGCCTGCTGGTTCGCGAGGGAGTTGGGGAGGCCCGTGAAGTTCCTCTACGAGCGGGAAGAGGCGTTCCAGTGCACCCGCCAGCGTCACCCCATGTACCTGACCGTCAAGACCGGCGTGTCCAAGGAGGGGAAGATCCTGGCCCAGCAGATCACGGCCCACGCGGACGGGGGGGCCTACAACTCCACCGCCCCCCTGATGATCACCCTCTCCTGCTTCTTCATCATGATCCCCTACCGGATCGAGAACCTCCTCTATGAGGGCTACCACGTCTATACCAACAAGCCTGTGGGCGGTGCCATGCGGGGCCACGGCATCCCCCAGGCCCGCTTCGCCATCGAGCGCCAGATCGACTTGATCGCCCGGAGGATCGGGGTCGATCCCGCGGAGATGCGGGTCCGAAACGCCATCGTGGCCGGCGAGCCGCACCCCGCGGGGTTCATCATCAACACCTGCGGGTTCGCAGACAGCGTCAAGGAGGCGGCCCGGGCCATCGGCTGGGCGGAGAAGCGGGGGAAGCTCCCCTATGGCCGGGGCGTGGGCCTGGCGGGGGCGTCGTTCCCCTCCGGGGTGGCAAACATGGCCCACCTGGCCTCGGGCGCCGTGGTGCAACTGCTGCGCGAGGGGCGGGTGAACGTGCTCTCCGGCGCGGCCGACATCGGGCAGGGGGCGGAGACGGTGATCTGCCAGCTCGTGGCAGAGCAGATCGGGGTGCCCATGGAGGACGTGCACATCACCGCGGCCGATACGGGCACCTGCCCCCTGGACGCAGGGACCTTCGGGTCCGGCGTCACGGTCCGGGCCGGCAATGCGGCCTACCTGGCGGCCACCGACGTGCGAAACCAGCTCTTCGCCTTCGTGGCCGACCGGCTCGAGGCGAATTTGGATGACCTGACGGCCGCGAACCGGCGGATCTGGGTCAAGGGGAGCCCAGAGCGGGGGGTGAGCCTCGCGGAGGCCCTCCACGAATATCAGTATGCGGACAACGCCCTACCCATCGTAGGTCGAGGCTCCTGGATTCCGCCCGCCGAGCAGCCCACGACGCTGCTGACCAAGAACGGGAACTTCAGCCCCAACTACTCCTTCATGACCCAGGCGGCCGAGGTGGAAGTGGACCTCGAGACGGGCAAGGTGAAGGTGGTGCGGATGGTGACGGCCCACGACTGTGGGCAGCCGATCAACCCCATGCTGGTGGAGGGCCAGCTCGAGGGGAGCATCGTGGGAGGAATGGGCCAGGCCCTCTACGAGGACAGCACCTGCATCGACGGGCAGCAGCACAACCCCTCGTTCCTCGACTACGGCTTCCCCACCCTGATGGAGATGCCCGAGATGGAGGGGATCCACATCGACACCGACGATCCCCTGGGGCCCTTCGGGGCCAAGGAGGCCGGCGAGGGAACCCAGCTCGCGCCCGCGCCGGCGATCGTCAACGCGGTTGCCGACGCCATCGGGGTGGAGTTCGACCGGTTGCCGGTGACTCCGGAGATGGTGCTGGGCGCGCTCCGGAACAAGAGGCGGGAGGCCGGCTCGTAAGATCCGGGGGGGTGAGCCGGGGCCGAGGGGGTGAGCCGGGGCCGGGGGGGCAGCCCGCGTCGGGAACGCGTCACCCGCCTGCGCGGTCGGCGCCGTCACGGCCCACGCCTTCCGTGTCGCGGCCCCGGGGGATTCAATCGGCAGGGAAACCCATGGCCTCGGAGATGGCGCAAGCGCAGGCGCGGACCCGCTCGGTGACCTCGGCCACCCGTCGCTCCGACTTCTCGCCCAGCGGCGATGCTGCACCGACGGCGGCAACGACCTCGCGCCGGGCATCCCGGACCGGGGCGGCGACTCCCCAGACCCCTTCGATCGCCTCGTTGGTCTCCACCGCGTAGCCCTCTCGGCGCACCTCTCGAAGCCGCCGGCGGAAGGCCTCCGGGTCCGTCAGGCTGAAGCGGGTGTATGGCTCGAGGGGAAAACGCGCCAGCAACCGCTCGGCCTCCGCGTCCTCGAGGAAGGCCATGAGGGCCATGCCCAGCATGCCGTAGTTGGGATTGCGTCGAAGCCCCACGTCTGAGACGATCCGAATCGGCCCCTCGCTCTCCCGCTTGTCGACGTAGACCAGCTGATCGTCGATCAGGACCCCGAACAGGATCGTCACCCGTAACTCCGCCCGGAGGCGGTCCAAGTGAGGCCGGGCGGCATTGCGCGGGCCGACGGAGGAGAGGGCCAAGCCGCCCAGCTCCAAGAACTTCGACCCCAGCCGGTAAGATCCGCGAGCGGGGTCCTGCGAGACGTAGCCGTGGCTCTCGAGGGTGGAAAGGATCCGGAACACCGTGGGCTTGGAGAGGGCCGTCTTCTCGGTCAGGCTGCCCAGGGACAGCTCCCGCTCGTCGAACGAGAACGCGTTGAGGATGGAGATGGCGCGCTCGATCGCCCGCACGGTGTAGCGGGCCCGCCCTTCGGGGCGGACGCCGGGACCTTTGGCCATGATGTTCCACTCTTCGAAACGAACAGACGCCATGCGAAATATGCGAGCCCACGGGAAGACTGTCAAGAAGGAAGGCGTCGTCGCGGAGGCAGTGCGTGAGCCGGGCCCGCGGGTTCCTTCGCGGACGCCAACCCCTGCCGGGCCCCCGCTCACATTGAAAAGCCGCGGAAGGGGGCCTCATCCTGCCGGAGGGGAGTGACGCGCATGGATTGGTCGCAGATTCTGGGGGTCTTCACCCGCCCCCTGTTCCACCTCGGGGAAACGCCGGTGTCGCTGGCCAGCGTGGCACAGACCCTGGTCCTGATCACCCTCGTCCTGCTGGCGGCCCGCGCCGTTCGACGCGGGCTGCTGGCACGCGTGCTGCTTCGGGTGCCGCTCGGGATGGGCCAAAAGGACGCCATTGCCCGGCTGGCCGGGTATCTGGTCCTGGTGCTCGGGTTCACGGTCGTCCTGCAGACACTCGGCATCGACCTCACCACCCTGACCGTTCTCGCCGGCGCCCTGGGCATCGGTATCGGGTTCGGGCTGCAGAACATCGTGAGCAACTTCATCAGCGGTCTGATCATCCTGGCGGAGCGGCCGATCCAACTCGGCGACCGGGTGGAAGTCGCGGGCGTCCAGGGAGACGTGGTGCGCATCGGGGGGCGCAGCACCACGGTCCGGACCAACGACAACATCGACATGATTATCCCGAACGAGCAGTTCATTTCCAGGCAGGTCGTCAATCTCAGTCACGGCGACAGGAGGGTGCGCATCCGCGTGCCGTTCGGCGTGAGCTACGGCAGCGACCCGCGGGAGGTGGAGCGGGTCGCCGTGGAGGTGGCCGCAGCCGACGAGCACGTGCTGAGGGATCCGGCCCCCAACGTGCGCTTCATGGGCTTCGGCGACAGCTCCCTGGACTTCGAGCTGCGGGCCTGGACCACCGAGTTGGCCCACCGGCCGGGCCTGTTCCGCAGCAACTTGTACTTTTCGCTCTGGGACAAGTTCAAGGAACGGCGCATCGAGATTCCCTTTCCGCAACGCGACCTCCACGTCCGCAACCCGGTGCACCTGGACGTGCGCGACGGCAGGGCGCCCCCCCCGGAGGATCCTGCCGCCTCCTAGAGTCGAGGCGGGCTGCACGAGCGTTCCGGGCATCGCACCACGGCCCCCGGGCTGCAGCGCCTTGCATTCCGGGTCCCATTTGCCAAGCCGCGCTGTACAGGTATCCTGCTCGTGGTCCGAAACCTTCCGTGGGCGGGGCGGGCGGGGAAGGAAGGCGACCGCTGGGTCGGCATGTGCCCGTGCCGGGCGCGGCTCGGCGAGGGCGCGGGTGTCGCCGCGCAAGCGGCCCGCCCACCGGTAGACGCGGCGCCGTTGCGCGCGTGCGTGCTCCCCGGCTGCCGCCGCCGATGGGCGGTCTCGTCCAGCCCGAAGCTGGAGGGGGGTGGAAGTGGACGTGGACAGGAGAGGAGGTGACGGAGTGACGATCGCGCGGGGAGTCGTCTGGGCCGGTGTGGTGTGTGCGCTGCACGTTGCGGGTGCGGCCGCCCACGAAGCCCAACATCACCAAGGAACCCCGGGTTCGGGGGTGGGCCACGCCGACGCCATGCAGGCCGTGAAGGACCGGGTCCCCCCGGAGCTCGGGGGGCTACTCGAGCCTCCCGTCCCCGCGAGCCCAGGGGCGCGGGAGACCGCCGCGAAGGCGTACGCCGAGCACTGCGCCGCGTGCCACGGTGAGGCGGGGAAGGGAGACGGCCCGCTGGCCGATGTCCTTCCGGCGCCGCCGGTAGATTTCGGGCATCCGATGCACGCCGATTTCTACACCGCCGGGGAGCGCTTCTGGATCATCACCCATGGGCTGCCGGAGCTCGAGATGCCGCCCTTCGGCGACGTCCTCGACGAGGAGACCCGTTGGGGCCTCGTTCGGCACATCCTCGAGCTCCAGCAACAGGGGCGCTGAGGCCGGACGGTTTCCATCCAGCCTACCGGAGGGGCGGCCTGGCTCCTGGTCCGGTCGCGGGAGGGAACGCCGCTCGGGTCGTCCTCGGCAGGTTCGGCGACGAGACGGCGGGGCGACGCCTTGGTGCCGGGTCTTCGTTTTGGGTGGTTGACGTTATTCTCGCTATTTCTGGGGCCACATCGGCACATGCTAAGAGTATGTATAGAGAAGTCTCGGGGAGCCTGGGGCCCGGGGGCGTCGAGTTGTGGGGGCCCGACCCGCGAGTCGGGCGGAGGCGGGCCGCTACGGACGGGGAGCGACCGAGACATTGGGAGAGGCACTGTTTCTCGGCTCCGGAAACCCCGAGCTTCCAAGCCATCTAAGGCAGATGCGATTATAGAGACCTGGCCCTTTTTGGGAGATTCCGGGTTTTCTATGGGTGCGAGGAACCATCGTGTTTTCGCCCAGAGGCGCAGAGGCGCCGGGAGAGGCCAAGAATTCCTCCGCGTCCCCGCGGCTCTGCGCGAGATCGTTCTTGCCCCTGATTGACCCACTGGGTTTCCGGAAGGACCCTCTTGGGGGCCGGGAGGCTGACGACCGGACGAGCGAACGGCGTGGGGCGTTCCCGGAGGGTGAGGGTGCTCCCGGCGGGTCGCCGTGCCGGGGATTGCGGCGGAGACACCGTCGCTCCCGCCGACCCCACGGGAAACGCGGTGGCTTGCGAGTCGCGCCCGGGGACCGGGGAACGTTCCGGGCGTGCGGGTCCGCGTGGCAGGAGAGGGAATCCTGCGGCCCCTCGATGGAAGGAAAGGGCGCTTCCGTTCAGCCGTGAAACCTATAAATCCGTGTTTTTTGAGTCTCGAATGCAAAAACGTGCAGAATGGGTGTCTTTGGCGGGTGCGGAGCCGCAGATGAGTCTTGCCCAGCCTCCCGGTGAGACCCCGTGGCACGCCGGTGGGGACTCCGGTTCGGGCGCCGGGGACGTAGCGCCGCCCCGGGGCACGGCACGGGATGGGGATGGCGAACGAGGTGCCGCCTTCGGGTGCGGTCGAAGGGGAGGGTCGGCTTGCAAACAAACCCCAGTTGATCGAAGAAGTAGGCCGCAACGGATGGCGGCCGCGGCGGGCGCTAGTACTACGACAAGCGATCGGTTCTGCGCGTGTGTTCGGCGCGAGACCTTCCCTCCGGTGGGCAGGATCCCGACGCGCCGTGCAGCTCGCGAGACGGTTTCTGGCGGCCCTGCGGCCCTTCGGTGCGCCCAGAGCATCGTGCCAGGGCCGCCCGCCCGCTCTCCAGGGAGGCTTCGCGCCCGACTCTGACGCAACTCTCGCTGTAGGTTTGGGGCGCCCAACGGAGAAACAGGAGGCTCGCCTTCGCGGGCCTCGAGCCGAGAAGGAGGTTGCGATGAAGAGACAGTGGTGGGTATTGGGGGCGGCGGTCCTGGTCCTCGTGCTGGGAGCGGGGTCCGCGGTGGCTGCGGTCACGCTCACCTACTCCAACTTCTTCCCGCCGACCCACGTGCAGAGCAAGCTCGCCGAGGAGTGGTGCAAGGAGGTGGAGAAGCGCACGAAGGGCGAGGTCGTGATCCAGTACTTCCCGGGCCAGACCCTCACGAAGGCCGACCAGGTGTACGACGGCGTGGTCAGCGGGATCTCCGACATCGGTCTCTCGCTCTTCGCCTACACCCGGGGCCGGTTCCCCGTGTTGGAGGTCCTGGACCTTCCCCTCGGCTACCCCAACGGCACGGTGGCCACGGCGGTGGTGAACGAGGTCTACGAGGCGCTCAAGCCCAAGGAGCTCGAGGACGTGAAGGTGCTCTACCTCCACGCCCACGGGCCGGGCCTCGTCCACAGCCGGGCGCGGCCCATCCGGACCATGGACGACATGCGGGGCATCAAGTTCCGGGCCACCGGGTTCGCCGCCAAGATCGTCACGGCGCTGGGGGGCACCCCGGTGGCCATGCCCATGCCGGAGACGTACACCTCCCTGCAGCGGGGTGTCGTGGATGGCACCCTCCACCCCATGGAGGCCAACAAAGGGTGGCGGCTGGGGGAGGTCACCAAGTACATGACCGAGAACTTCTCCATGGCGTACACCTCGAGTTTCTTCGTGGTGATGAACAAGCAGAAGTGGGCGCAGCTCTCCCCGGCGGCCCAGAAGGCGATCGATGAGGTGAACGCCGAGTGGATCGCGAAGACCGCGGCGGCGTGGGACGAGAGCGACCAGGAGGGCCGGACTTACTTCCTGGAGCAGGGCAACGAGATCATCTCTCTCTCTGAGGAGGAGGCTGCCCGCTGGAAACAGGCGGTGCAGCCCATCATCGACGAGTACGTGACGGAGGCGCAGAAGAAGGGCGTCGACGGCAAGGCTGCCCTCGACGCGACCCTGGCCGCCCTGGCGCGCCACGGGGTTCGCTGACCCGGTTCGCGTTCCGACCGGCGCGCCCCGGACCCGGGGCGCGCCGGGGCCCGGGGTGTCCGTCCGCCCGGAGGTTCTTCCGGGGAGCTTCCGGGTTTTCTATGGGTGCGACGAACCATAGTGTTCTCGCGCAGGGGCGCCGAGAGAGGCCAAGACTTCCTCCGCGTCTCAGCGGCCCTGCGCGAGATCGTTCTTGCCCCGGATTGTCCCATTGAGTTTCCGGAAGGGCCTCTTCCGGGCGGCGGTGTTTGCGGAGGGAGGGCCGTTGTCGCCGGGCCCGTCCCCGAGGGAGGTTCGGGAATGCTGGACCGGGGTATCGAGCACCTCACCACGCTGCTCAAGAGGTTTTCGGCCGTCACGCTGGCGGCGATGATGCTTCTCACCTGCGTCGACGTGGTGGGACGGGCCGCCGGTCGGCCGGTCACGGGGGCGGTGGAAGTCACGGGTCTCTTGGCGACCCTCACGCTGGCCTTCTCCCTGCCCTACACCCAGCGAGTGCGGGGCCACGTGGGCGTCGACCTGCTGTTCCAGTACGTGGGGTCCAGGACCCAGGCCGCGATCGAGGCCCTCACCGGGTGCCTTGCCATGCTCCTCTTCGGGGCGATCGCCTGGAAGTCCGCGGAGTATGCGGCGCAGATGCGGGCGAGCGGCGAGGTGTCGATGACGCTGCAACTCCCGACGTATCTGGTGATCTACCTCATCGCCGGCTCGTTTGCGGTGCTTGCCCTGGTCCAGGGCTCGGGTGTCTTGCAGTCCGCCGCCGCGAGCCTGGGGCTCCGGGGAGAGCACCGATGACCCCCCTGGCCGCAGGCGGGGTAGGGATCCTCGCCCTGCTCCTCCTCTTCTTCACGGGCATGCCCGTGGCCTACGCCATGGCCCTGGTGGGCTTTGCCGGCTTCGCCTACGTGATCAACCTCACGGCGGCTCTCAACCTCCTCTCCCGAGAGGTCTACTCGGTCTTCTCCTCCTACGGCCTCACGGTCATCCCGCTCTTCATCCTGATGGGGCAGATCGCCTTCAACGCCGGGATCAGCCGCCGGCTCTACGACTGTGCCTACAAGTGGCTGGGAGCCATGCGGGGAGGGCTGGCGATGGCCACCGTGGCTGCGTGCACCGCCTTCGGCACGGTGTGCGGGTCGAGCCCCGCCACGGCCGCGACCATGGCGGTGGTGGGGCTGCCGGAGATGCGCCGGTACGGCTACGGCAATGCCCTGGCAGCGGGCTCGGTGGCGGCCGGGGGGAGCCTGGGGATGCTCATGCCCCCGAGCGTGGTCATGATCGTCTACGGCATCCTCACCGAGCAGTCCATCGGGCGGCTCTTCGTCGCGTGCCTCGTGCCGGCCCTCTACATCACCGTCTGCTTCCTCGGGGCCGTGTGGTTCCACTGCCGCACCCACCCCGACGCCGGCCCCGCGGCGGAGCGGTTCAGCTGGCGGGTGCGGCTGTGGGCGCTCGCGGAGCTCTGGGAGACCCTTGTGGTCTTCGGCCTCGTGATGGCCGGGCTGCTGACCGGGTTCTTCACCCCAACCGAGGCCGGAGGGGTGGGGGCGTTCCTGATGCTCGTGGTGGCGGTGGCGGCCCGGCAGATCACGTGGCAGGGGCTGGTCAAGAGCCTGTATGAGACCGTGCGGACGTCCTGCATGGTGCTCGTGCTCATCGCCGGCGCCGTGATCTTCGGGCGGTTCCTGGCCGTGACCCGCATCCCCTTCGAGATGGCGACCTGGGTGGCGGAACTGGACCTGCCGAGGTGGGGCGTGATGACCCTGATCGTGGGGATGTACCTCGTGGGTGGTTGCTTCATCGACGCCCTGGCGCTGGTCATGCTCACGATCCCGATCTTCTACCCCATCGTCCTCGGGCTCGGGTACGATCCGCTGTGGTTCGGGGTGGTCATCGTCCTCATCACGCAGATGGGGGTCATCACCCCGCCGGTTGGGATCAACGTCTACGTCGTCAACGGGATCGCCCGCGAGATCCCCTTGCAGACCATCTTCCGGGGCGTCCTGCCGTTCCTTGCCGCCCTCGTGTTTGGGACCCTCTCCCTCATCGCCTTCCCCCAGATCGTGACCTTCCTCCCGACGGCTCTGTTCTGATGTAGGAGGTCGCGAAAGAGTCGTCGTGGGCAGGCCGGAGCACGGGCGCGGGAAGGACCGACGAGACACATCCGGTAGATCGGCCAGGAGTGCCCGAGCGCCCGACGAAGCAACCCGGTCGCGCAGCAGACCGATTCACCGACTCTGAGCACCCGGGCGGGCAGGCGCGGGGAAGGGCAGGGGACCACCGACAACCGGCCGGAGGGGCGCGGCACGAGGGGAGGGAGGGCCATCATGGACGTCCACGGCAAGCCCATCCGCGAACGGATCGAGTGGCTGCTGGATCTGGCCCGCCGTCACTCCGAGGAGTTCACCAGCCCGGAGGCCTATCTGGCCCGGCAGCTCCACCTGGCCCTGCACCCGACCGCGATCGTCGTGCTCAAGTGCATGGACGGGCGGATCAACATCCCGGTCGCGACCCACACCCCCCCCGGCATCATGCAGCCCTTCCGAAACCTGGGGGGCATGTTCGACCTGGGCTGGCCCCACCTCGGCGAGGTGCTCGCCAGCCACGTGCACCGCATGGTGACACAGGGTCGAAGGGTCCTGATCCTGATCACCTACCACTTCTCCCGAGGCGACCCCCAGCGAGGCTGTGCGGGGTTCCAGTACGATACCCCGGCCGCGGTGGCCCACACCTACGCCGTCAAGCGGCAGGCAGAACACATCTTCGGCGCCGGCCACGAGAGCGTCTACCCCGTCGTGTGCGGCTTCGAGACCGACGAGGACGCGCTGATCCTGCACGGCGAGAACGGGGAGCGGCTCGACCTCTCGACCCTCGGACCCGGGGACGCCGAGGGGCTGACCCCCTGCCTCGGCGCGCTCTTCCCGGACATGGCCGCCCAGATGCGCGACGATCTGCTTCCCCTGCTCCAGGGGAACCTCGACCGCATCGCCCAGGTGCGGCAGACGGTGCGGACGCTGGACATCCAGCACCGGGAGTGGATGATCTGCCTGGGGCGGGGCTTCGACTTCCTCCACACCCCGAATCTCGCCCTGATCATCGGCCCGTACAGCCCCAACCTCGCCGACCCCATCCGGAAGGCCGCCGGGGTGATCGAGGCCAACATGTTCAGCGGGCGGATCCCGTCGGACGGCTTTCTCCTCTTCGCTTCCGTCCCCTACGACGAGATCGGGGTGGACCGGGCCAGGGCCGAGCTCAAGGCGCGCTTCCTCTCCGAGCTCGGCGCCGGGGTGATCCGCGCCGACTTTCCCGACCTCGCGGAGCGGATGTTCGTGCACACCACCGTGATGGACTGGCGGTCGCGGGCCCTGGAGGCGGTGGAGGGGGCGGGCCCCTTGGTGGCCGACTGATCCCTTCCCGGAGCGCCCCCCCGGCCACTCAGCCGTAGACCGGGCCCCGCCGTCCTGCCCCCGGTCCGGCCCGCAGGACCCCCTCGACCCGGTCCAGGGCCTCGTCCACGTCGGCCCGGGCCACGTCCTTGTGGGTCACCATCCGGATCGCCCGGGGGCCCATGGCGTTGCAGAGCACCCCCGCGGCCCCCAGGGCCGCCGCGAGCCCCGGGGCGTCCCAGCGCGGGTCGGCCACCCGGAAGGCGATGATATTGGTCTCGACCCCCTCCGGGTCCACCTCGAGGCCCGGAAGGCCCCCGAGCCCCGCGGCCAGCCTCGCCGCGTTCTCGTGGTCCACGGCGAGGCGCTCCACCATGGTGCGCAGGGCCACGAGCCCCGCCGCCGCCAGGATGCCCGCCTGGCGCATGCCGCCCCCCAGGAGCTTCCGGTTCACGCGGGCCCTCGCGATGAACGCCCGGGAGCCGACGAGCACCGACCCCACCGGGGCGGCAAGGCCCTTGCTCAGGCAGAACATCGCCGAGTCCGCCGGGGCCGCCAGCCGGGCGGCGGGCACGCCCAGGGCCACCGCGGCGTTGAAGATCCGGGCGCCGTCCAGGTGAACCGGGAGGCCGTGCCGGCGGGCCACCTCGGCCACCGCCTCCGCGTTCCCCGGGGGCAGCACGGCTCCGCCCGCCCGGTTGTGGGTGTTCTCCAGGCACACCAGGGCGGTGCGGGGGAAGTGGATGTTCCGGGCGCGGATGGCCGCCTCCACGCGCTCCAGGTCCATGGCGCCCCGCACCCCGGGGACGACCCGCACTTGGCAGCCGGCCAGGGCCGCCACGGCGCCCACCTCGTAGTAGAAGAGGTGGCTCTCCGCCTCGGCGATCACCTCCTCGCCGCGCCCCGTGTGAGTCAGCACGGCCACCTGATTGCCCTGGGTGCCGGTCGGGACGAAGAGCCCGGCCTCCTTCCCGAGCAGGGCGGCCGCCTCCTCTTCCAGGCGGTTCACCGTGGGGTCCTCCCCGTAGACGTCGTCCCCGACCTCCGCCTCGAACATCGCCCGCCGCATCTCCGGCGTAGGCCACGTCACCGTGTCGCTCCGCAGATCGATCCGCCTCATGTCCCCGTCCCGTCGTCGTGGTTTCACCCCGGACCTCGAATATTGAACCTCGAACATCGAACAGTTGTTCCGCCCCCCGCCCCCCCCCTC
>JAWSUI010000028.1:0-50286 GCA_033551855.1 Deferrisomatales bacterium | reverse complement strand
CTTGGTTCGCTTGAAGGTTTCCTTGGCCATCGTTCCACTCCTCTGTCGGATCGGCAGAAATAGAAACCTCCCGGCCGGCAAGCCAACCGGGACGCAACGGGTGAACGTGGAGCCCACGACCGGAATTGAACCGGTGACCTCTTCCTTACCAAGGAAGTGCTCTGCCGACTGAGCTACGTGGGCCCGCATCCCCGGCAGGGGGGATGAACTCTAGCGTTGGAGCGGGAGACGGGTCTCGAACCCGCGACCCTCAGCTTGGAAGGCTGACGCTCTAGCCGACTGAGCTACTCCCGCGGAGATTCTGGCTGGTGGTGGGGGGAGGATTCGAACCTCCGAAGGCTGCGCCGGCAGATTTACAGTCTGCTCCCTTTGGCCACTCGGGAACCCCACCACGGATGGATACACCCGTGGAGCTGGCGATGGGACTCGAACCCGCAACCTGCTGATTACAAATCAGCTGCTCTGCCAATTGAGCTACGCCAGCCCGGCCTCCCGGCCCCGGGGTGTCGGCGCGAGCCGAAACCACCCCCCCTCGGACGGAAGGAGAGGGGATGCTAGCGGATGGGGTGGGGGGTGTCAAGGGTAAAAGAACGGCCAAAACCCGACGATCCGTCCCGTCCGGGCGGTCCCCCGGGAGCCGGGGATCTACGGGCGCTGCGCCCGGGTGACGAAGCGGCGGCGCAGCTCGTAGCTCACCACCCCGCAGGCCACGGCCACGTTGAGGCTGCCTACTGCCCCCCCCATGGGGATCGAGACCCGCAGGCCGCAGCGCTTCGCGACGTTGGGACGTATCCCCCGGTGCTCCCCGCCGAAGACCGCCACGCACGGGAACCGCACCGGCGCCGCATAGAGGTCCACCGGCGCGCTCCCGTCGGCTCCGAGGATCTCGAACCCCTCACCGCGCAGGGCGTCCAGGCTCCGGGCGAGGTTGACCACCCTCGCCACCGGGACCGAGGCCAGGGCTCCGGAGGCGGTGCGGGCCGCCGCGGCGCTCAGACCCGCCGCGCGGTCCTGGGGAATGACGACGCCCGCGGCGCCGACGCCGTCGGCGACCCGCAGGACCGCCCCCAGGTTGCGGGGGTCCTGGACGCAGTCCAGCGCCAGGAGGAGCGGAAGCCGCCCCGGCGCCCGGGCGCGCGCCGCCAAGTCCTCGAGGGCGGCGTACGCCCAGCCGCCCACGCACAGGCACACCCCCTGGTGGTTGCCCCCGCCGGACGCCCGGTCCAGCGCGGCCCGGGGTACTTCCCGGACCGGCAGCCCGAGGCGCCGCGCGGCCTCGGCGATCGCCGCCGGGAGGGGACCCTCCCGTGCGACGAGGAGCTCGCGACAGGTGTCGGGGGCCGCGGCGAGGTGCTCGGCCACCGGCCGGCGGCCGTAGACCCACTCGCCCGCAGTCACCCGGGGCTCACGAGAGTCGTCACGCGGGTCCCTCGGCGCCCTCCATCTCTGCCACGAGGGCCCGGGCCGTCGCCACCGGGTCCGTCGCCTCGCGGATGGGGCGCCCCACCACCAGGTAGTCTGCCCCCGCGCGCAGGGCGCCCGCGGCGGTGTCCATGCGGGTCTGGTCCCCGGCGTCGAACCCGGCCGGCCGGACCCCGGGGGTGACGATGAGGGCTTCGGGCCAGGCCCGGCGGATGGACGAGGCCTCGAGCGGCGACGCCACGACTCCGTCGAGGCCGGCGGAGCGGGCGAGGAAGGCCAGGCGGAGGACCGCCTCGGACGCGGGTCCCCGCAGCCCGACCGCCTCCAGGTCCGAGGGGCCGTGGCTCGTCAAGACGGTCACCGCCAGCACCTTCGGCTCGGGCCGCTCGGCGGCCCGAGCCCCCTCCCGGGCGGCCTCTCCTGCCCGCGCCATCCCCTCAGGGCCCGCCAGCGCGTGGACGTTGACGAGGAAGGCCCCCGAGCCCCCGGCGACCCGGGCCGCCCCGGCCATGGTGGCCGGGATGTCGTGGAGCTTCAGGTCCAGGAAGATCCGGCACCCGCGGTTCACCAGGTCGCGGACGAGGGCGGGCCCCTGGGAGGTGAAGAGCTCCAGCCCCACCTTGAAGGCCCCTACCTCGGTGTCGAGACGCCGCACCCAGCCCCGGGCCTCCCCGGCGGTGGCGACGTCCAGGGCGAAGATCAGGCGATCCCGGGCGGTCATGTGCGCCGCTCCTGCACCCAGGCCGCGGCCCAGGCCGCCGCCTCGGCGAGGGGCACCCGGTGCTCGGCTCGGCTCTTGCGCTCCCTGGCCTCCGCGACCCCCTGGGCCAGCCCCTTGGGTCCCACGGTGAGCCGCAGCGGGATGCCCAGGAGGTCGGCATCCTTGAACTTGACCCCTGGGCGCTCGTCCCGGTCGTCCACCAGGACTTCGACTCCCTGCGCCTCGAGGCCCCGGACCAGGTCGGCTGTCACGCGGGCCGTGGCGTCGTCCTTGACCTGGAGCGGCAAGACCACCACCTCCCACGGCGCCAAGGGCACGGGCCAGACGATCCCGTCGGCGTCGTGGTTCTGCTCGATGGCCGCGGCGGCGGTGCGCCCCACCCCGATGCCGTAGCACCCCATGATGAGGGGGCGCTCGGTCCCCTGGGCGTCGAGGAAGGTTGCCCGGAGGCTCTCGGAGTACTTGGTGCCGAGCTTGAACACGTGCCCCACCTCGATGCCGCGCTTGACGGCGATCGGCTGCCCGCACCGGGGACAGGGATCCCCGGCGCGGAGGGTGCGCAGGTCGGCCCACCCCGCGGCCCGGAAGTCGCGCCCCGGCACCGCGTCCCGGTAGTGGGATCCCGCCTGGTTGGCGCCCACGACCCACCCCCCGGCGCCGCGCAGGGCCTGGTCCAGGTAGACGGGCACCGGCAGACCCACCGGTCCGGCATAGCCGACGGGAGCCCCGGTCACCTGGCGCACGGCGGCCTCGCCCGCCAGCTCTGCGGTGTTTGCCCCCAGGAGGTTCTTCACCTTCGTGGGATTGGCGTCGTGGTCGCCCCGCACGCACACGGCGACCGTCCCCCGATCCGTCTCGAACAGGAGGGTCTTCGCCACGGTGCTGGGCGGAACCCCGAGAAACGCGGCAATCTCCTCCACGGTGCGCTGTTCCGGAGTGTCCACCCTCTCCATGGGCCCCGCCGCGGCGACCGGTTCGGGCTCGGGCGCACGCACCTCGGCCTTCTCGACGTTTGCGCCGTACCCGCAGGCGCGGCAGGCGGCCACGGCATCCTCCCCGGACTCGGCCAGGACCATGAACTCGTGGGAGAAGCTGCCCCCTATGGCGCCCGAGTCGGCCTCCACGGGGACGAACTCCAATCCGCACCGCTGGAAGATCCGCACGTAGGCATCGACCATCTTCCGATAGCTCTCGTCGGCGCCGGCCTCGTCCGCGTCGAAGGAGTACGCGTCCTTCATGGTGAATTCCCGCCCCCGCATGAGGCCGAACCGGGGACGGATCTCGTCGCGGAACTTGGTCTGGATCTGGTAGAGGTTGATCGGCAACTGCCGGTAGGAGCGGATGTCGCGGCGGACCAGGTCGGTGATCACCTCTTCGTGGGTCGGCCCCAAACAGCAGTCACGCTCGTGCCGGTCCTTGAAGCGGAGGAGCTCCTTGCCGTAGAACTCCCAGCGTCCCGACTCCTTCCAGAGCTCGGCCGGCTGGACCGCGGGGAGGAGGAGCTCCTGGGCGCCGGCCCGGTTCATCTCCTCCCGGACGATCGCCTCCACCTTGCGCAGGACGCGCAGGCCCGCGGGAAGATACGAGTAGATTCCCGCCGCGAGTTTGCGGATCATCCCCGCCCGGAGCATGAGCTTGTGGCTCACGACCTCCGCTTCGGCGGGCTCCTCCTTGAGGGTGGGGAGCAGCAGTTTCGAATAGTCCATGGACGCCTCGGCGAAAGGGTTCGCGCTTTGGGAATGACCCGCTTGTATACCCCACCCCCCGACGAGGCGGCAAGCCGGCACACCCCGCCTGGATCCACCGGCTGGTCGGCGAGCGGAGCCCGCGAGCCCCTGCGTTTCGCCCCGCAATCCGCGGCAATTCGAAGAGGTGTCCCGGCAGTCCCCGGTGCGCCGGGCTTCACCGGCCTGCGCCGAACGCGGCCGGCCGGTCGATGCGGTACGGGGCTGCTCTCCGGGGGTCCCGGACCCCGCCCGACGATGTGGTGGCGGATGTCGGCCCCGCCAGGATCTCCCGCCTCGCAGGAGAGCGGGGTCGGGGCGCTCCGGGGACGAGGCCCGCGGTGAGGCGCCCGCTCCTCCTGGTAAACCCGCCCCACGCCAAGGCCTGCGAGCCGCCGCCGGGTTTGCTGGTCCTCGCGGGCCACCTGCGAGCCCGGGGCGTGGACGTGGCCCTGGCCGACCTGAACCTGGAGGTCCAGGAGCGTCTGCTCTCCCCCATCTCCTTGGAGGCCGCGGCCCGGGCCTTGGAGGAGGCCGGGGCGAAGGGGGCTCTTCTCTCTTCGGCGCGTCGGGCCGCGCGCCGGTCCCCTGCCGCCCTCGAGGCGCTGCGGCGCCCCGAGACCTACCGGCGGTGGGCCCAGTACCGGTCGGCCGCCGACGGGGTGGCCGAGGGTTGGGCGGCCCTGTCGCGGGCCCGGGGGGGCCGGTTTCGCATCTCGGACCTGGCGATGCCCCCGCTCTCGCCCCTGTCTTCGGCGGACCTCCTGGCCGCGGCCCGCGAACCGGAGGCCTTGCCCCTCTTTTCGGAGCTCGGGGAGGCGGCCCGTGGGCTGCTCGAGGGCGACCCCGAGATCATCGGCGTCTCGGTGACCTATCTCTCCCAAGCCCTGCCGGCCTTCGCCCTCGCCGGGGACCTGAGGCGTCGTGGGTATCGGGGCCGCCTGATCCTCGGCGGGGGCCTGGTCACCTCGTGGGCGGGGAGGGTGAGCCCTCCGGCCCGGCTCTTCGAGGCCTGGGACGGGTTGGTGGTGGGGCCGGGGGAGAGCGCCCTGGAGCACCTGTCGTGCGGGCGGCCCCCGGCGGACACCCCCGGCTTGCTCGCCCCCGGGCTCGGCGCTTGGAACCCGGGGAGTGCCGCGCCACGGGCCGTGTGCTTCCGGCCCGATGCCGAGGGCCTCCCCTGGGGGCGGTACCTCGCCCCCGGCCCCATCCTCCCCGCCGCCGCGTCCCGGGGGTGTTACTGGCGCCGGTGCGCCTTCTGTCCCGAGGCGGCTCAGGACCGGCAGGCGTTCCGCCCTGCCCCGGCGGACTCCCTGGCCGATGCGATCCTGCGGGCCCGGGATTCCGTGGGGGTCCACCGGGTTCACCTGACGGACGACGCGGTGCCGCCGGCGATCCTCAGGGGTCTGGCCCGGCGGCTCCGGGGGGAGGGGGTGCGCTGGTACGGGTTCGCCCGGCTGGAGCGACAGCTGCTGGACCCCGCCTTCGCGGGGGAGCTCGCCGAAGGCGGGTGCGCCCTGCTCCAGCTGGGGGTCGAGACGGCTTCCCAGCGTCTCCTGGATCGGATGGGGAAGGGCACCCGGGCAGCCGAGGCGGGAGTCGCGGTCCGGAACCTCTCGGACGCCGGCATCCGCACCTACGTCTACCTGCTCTTCGGCCTCCCCACGGAGACCATGGGGGAGGCCGAGCGGACCGTGGAGTGGGCCGCAGACCATGCGTCCTGGATCACCTTCGTGAACCTCGCCCTGTTCCACCTGCCGCGAGGCAGCACTCTGGAGCCCTCCCCGGAGGCGGAGCCCACCGGCCCCGATCTCTCCCTGTACCGGACGGCAGCGGGTTCCGGCGAAGAAACCCGGCGGGAACTTCGCCGGCTTCTCTCCGCGGCAAGGGGCCATCCCGCCCTGGGACCGATTCTCGCGGCGACCCCTCCGGGGTTCACCTCCAACCACGCGGCCTTCTCGCCCTTGCCGGATTGACGGGAGGGGGCGGCCGAGAGGTCAGTCTCCCCGACCCCAGGGGATCTCCAGGGTCATCCCGTCCCGGGCCACGAGCACCTCTTTCCCGAAGGCAGCGGCCGCTGCGGGTCCGGGCCCGGCTCGGTCTGCGGAGGGGTAGAGGTGGGTGAGGACGAGCCGGCCCACTGCTGCACTGCGGGCCAGCTCGCCGGCCTGGGCCGGGCTCAGGTGGACGGGGACGGGCCGTTCTCCCGAGGTGCTCGCCTCCAGGAGCAGCAGGTCCGCGCCTCGTGCCAATTCCTCGAGCTCGGGGGAAGGCCCCGTGTCTCCGGAGATCACCGCCGCCCGCTCTTCGAGCTCGAACCGGTACGCGAGGCTCGAGGGGATGTGGCGCACCCCTCCCGTTCGGCAGACCAGGGCGCCGATGCTCAGCGTCTGGCCGGCGACGAGCTCCCGCACCTCCAGGCGGTAGGCCCTGGGCTGCAGCCAGGTCCCGAAGAGCGCCGAGAGCCCTCGGAGAAAGTCGCCGAAGCCCGGCCCCCCGGCGAGGAGGAGGGGCCGCTCCCTCGGCTCCTCGTCGTAGTTGGCCGCGAAGAGGAGGGAGGAGAGCTCGGCCACGTGGTCGGCGTGCAGGTGGGTGAAGAGCACGGCATCCAGGTGCCGGTGCTCCACCCCGGCCTCCAGGAGCCCGTGGAGGGACCCCAGCCCCAGGTCCACCGCGACCCGCGTCCCTCGAGCCTCCACGAGGGCGCAGGGCCCCCGGCGGTCCCGGCGGGGGACGCAGGTGCCGGTTCCGACCGCGGTGACCCGCAGGACGCTTGACAGCCGCGGGGGGGTTGCTACCTTCGGCAGCGTGCACCTCCATCCGACCGGGAGGCCCCATGAAGGACCTGAAGGAGCTCGAGCGCAATCTGAAGCTGTGTGAGAAGGAGCTCGACACCCTGGCGGACCAACTCTCCCAGAAGGAGTTGGCCCTGCGCCTGGAGGTCGACCGGTTGCGGCTGGGCCTCGAGGGGATGCGCCGGTACCTTGCCGAGCGAGACCCGGGGTTCCCGGAGGCGTACCGCACCCTCAAGCGCCGGATCATGCAGGAGGTGGGGGATGAGGAGTGACCCCGGCCCGCCCCCGCCGCGGCAGCCGGCGGGCTGTCCCGGTCAGCTCTTGAGCTTTCGTACCAGCCGGGTCACCCGGGCACCCAGGAGCTCGCCGGCCCGCTCGTCGTCCTCGCTCGGGGCCCCGAGGCATGCGGTGCCGTAGTGCCCGCCCGCCTGGATCGGGTCGCCCACCACCACCATCTCGTGAATCAGGAAAGCGAACAGCATGCTCAGGAGGGTGGTCTCCTTGCCGCCCGTGTGGTGGCCCGCGGTGGCAAAGGCTGCGCCCACTTTGTCGGCCAGCTTGCGGCGCACCCCCACGCTGCGGTCGATGAGGTCCTTCATCTCGGCCGTTGCGGTCCCGAAGTAGACGGGGCTCCCGAGGACGATCCCGTCGGCCGCGAGCAGGTCCTCCTTGGTGGTCTCCGCCGCGCGCTTCAGGGAGACGGCCGCGCCCTCCGCCTCCGCTCCCCTCGCCACGGCCCGCGCGAGTTTCTCGGTGTTGCCGCTGCGACTCGAGTAGGAGACGAGGACGTGGATCATGGCTGCGCTCCTTCGTCCGGGTGGATGGAGACCGCGAGAAGGGGGATCATTGTAACGTCGCGGTGCCTCCGGTCAAGGAAGGGAGCGGCTCCTGGATCAACCGGCTGGTCGGCGAGCGGATTGCGGGGCTGCACTCCTGGGCTCCCGGACTCCGCCCCACAATGGGGTGGTGGATTCCGGCGGTTCCTGGGGCCCCGGCCTGGGAGGAGACCGGCGTGCCTCGATGGGGGCGCGCGCGGGCGGGCTCCCCGGCTCCGAGCACGTGTGGGGCGGCGGATCCAGGCCGAAGAATCCTCGTTGACACCCCGTGACCCCTCGGCTAGCCTGCTTTGTCCTTGTACCGGCGGTTTCTCGTCGCCAGGAGGGGTCCCTTGGGTACCGGCTCCACGTCCTACAAAGCCGCCGGGGTCGACATCGATGCGGGCAACCGCCTCGTCGCCCGGATCAAAGAGCTGGTCAAGCCGACTCTGCGCCCGGAGGTGATGAGCCACGTGGGAGGGTTCGGGGCGGCCTTCTCCCTGACCGAGACTCCCTGCGAGAAGCCGGTGCTGATTTCGTCCACCGACGGCGTGGGCACCAAGCTCAAGGTGGCCTTCTTGACCGGCGTCCACCACACGGTTGGGATCGACCTGGTCGCGATGTGCGTCAACGACGTGGTCGTGCAAGGTGCCGAGCCCCTCTTCTTCCTGGATTATTTTGCCACGGGCCACCTGGACGAGGCCGTGGCCGAGGCGGTGATCCGGGGCATCGCCGCGGGTTGCAAGGAGGCGGGCTGCTCGCTCATCGGGGGGGAGACGGCGGAGCTGCCGGGCATGTACGCTTCGAACGAGTACGACCTGGCGGGCTTCTGCGTCGGGATCGTGGACCGGGACCGTCTCATCGACGGCTCCGGGGTGACGGTGGGGGACAAGGTGCTGGGCCTCGCCTCGTCCGGGCTGCACGCCAACGGGTACTCCCTGGCGCGGAAGATCCTGTTCGCCGACGGGGGGTACGACCTCGGCCACGTCTTCCCCGAGTTGGGCAAGCCCCTGGGCGAGGAGCTCCTGACCCCGACGCGCATCTACGTGCGCACGGCCCTGAACCTGGCGCGGGACTTCACCGTCAAGGGCATGGCCCACATCACCGGGGGGGGACTTCCCGAGAACCTCCCCCGCATGCTGCCCCAGGGGTGCCAGGCCCTGGTGGACCGGGCCTCCTGGGAGGTTCCGCCGATCTTCCGCCTTATCCAGAGGCTGGGACGCGTGGCGGAGGGCGAGTTGCTGCGCACCTTCAACTGCGGGGTGGGAATGGCGGTGGTGGTTCCGGCGCGGGAGGTGGCGGAGGTGCTGGAGCGCCTGGAAGCGCTGGGTGAGACGGCCTGGGTGATGGGGGAGGTCCGGGAGCGGGCGGCCGGGGAGCCGAGTCTGAGGTTCGCGTGACGCTTCGCCTGGGCGTGCTGGCCTCCGGAGGAGGCTCCAACCTCCAGTCGATCCTGGATGCCGCGGCCGGGGGGATGCTGGACGCGAGGGTCGCGGTGGTGGTCAGTGACAACCCGGAAGCCTTCGCGCTGGAGCGGGCGCGCCGGGCAGGGGTGGCCGCCGAGGTGGTTCCGGTGGCCGGCGCCCCGCGGGAGGAGCACGACCGGCGGGTGACGGCGGCGCTGGGGAGGCATGGGGCGGACACCGTGGCCCTCGCCGGGTACATGCGGCTCGTGGGCCCGGTTCTGCTGCGCGCATTTCCGGGCCGGGTCCTCAACATCCACCCTGCACTCCTGCCGGCCTTCCCCGGCCTCCACGTCCACGCCCAGGTGTTGGCGCACGGTGCGAAGTTCTCGGGCTGCACCGTCCACTTCGTGGACGAGGGGACGGATACGGGGCCCATCATCCTCCAGGCGGTGGTGCCGGTTCGCGACGACGACACCCCCGAGGCCCTGGCGGCGCGGATCCTGCGGGAGGAGCACCGGATCTACCCCCAGGCCCTCCAGTACCTGGCGGAGGGCCGGCTCCGGGTCGAGGGGCGCCGGGTGCGGGTGGAGCCGCCCAGCCCGGGCTCCGGGACCCTGCACAACCCGGCCGTGCGGTTCTAGCAGCGGGCCGAAAACCCCCTTCCCTGGGTTTGTCGGCTGCGGGTCGACTCGCCCGGCCTGCCGCCGGGAGGTAGGTCCAGGCGCGGGAGAAAACTCTTGACGGGGTGGGGGGTGCCTCTATAATACCGGGCTCTTTGCGCGGCCAGACGGAGGTGTGTCCCCTGCGCCCCAATCCCCTGTGCGTGTCGGGCCTTCTCGCGGAGGGGCAGCGGACCGCCCTGCGCTTCTCGCCGGAGGAGGTTGGGGCCGCCCTCGCCGATGCCGGGTGGGAGGACGTGGGCCCGGCGGCGCTTCTCGAAGCGCACCTCCGCGTCCTGCCCTCCGGCCCGGACGTGTCCGTCAGCGGGCGGTTGGATACCCGGGTCCGGTACCGCTGCGTGCGGTGCCTGACCCCTTTCGAGGCGCCCCTGGAGGGTACGTTTCACGTCACGCTGCGCCGGCAGGACGGGGCGGTTCCGGGGGAGCGGGAGCTCGGGGAGGCCGACCTGGAGTCGGAGGCCCTCCTCGGGGACACGGTGGACCTGACCGCCGTGGTCTCGGAGCACTTCTTCGTCGAGCTCCAACCCCACCCGGTCTGTCGGCCGGAATGCCGCGGCCTATGCCCCCGGTGCGGTGCCGACAGGAACGCGACGGCCTGCGGTTGCCCCCAGGGGGGCGGCTCGCGCCCGTTCGAAATTCTCGGAGACCGGGCCAGGGCCCGGCGAGCCTGACCGGGGCGGGTGCCCCGGGCCCCCGGCCGCCCGCGCTTCCCGGCGATCAAGGAGAGGATCATGGCCGTTCCACAGAATCGCACGTCCTTGGCCCGCAAGAGGAAGAGGCGCTCGCACCTTGCCCTCTCGGCGCCGAACCTCGACACCTGCCCCAAGTGCCTGGAGCCCAAGCGGCCGCACCGGGCCTGCACGGGGTGCGGGACCTACAAGGGCCGGGAGGTGATCCGCGTCGCGGAGGACGAGAGCTGACCCCCGGGCCTGACCCGCGCCGATGAGAATCGCCGTCGACGCCATGGGGGGCGACAACGCCCCCGAGGCGGTGGTCGAAGGGGCCGTCCTTGCCGCAAGGGAGCAGGGGACCCACGTCATCCTGGTGGGGGACCGGGAGGTCCTGCACGATCTGCTCAGGCGGTGCGGCGGAACCGAGCTTCCCATCACGGTCAAGCACGCTTCCGAGGTCGTGGGGATGCAGGAGAGCCCTTCGGTGGCGCTGCGCCGGAAGCGCGACTCGTCGGTCCGGGTCGCCTTCGACCTGGTGAAGGAGGGGGAGGCCCGGGCGGCGGTGAGCGCGGGGAACTCCGGAGCCGCCATGGCCATCGGGATGCTCGTGCTGGGCCGGCTCCCCGGGGTCGAGCGGCCGTGCATCGCCGCGGTGCTCCCCACCCTCTCGGGCGCGACGGTGCTCCTGGACGTCGGCGCCAACGTGGACTGCAAGCCGATGCACCTGGTGCACTTCGCCATCATGGGCGAGGTGTTCTGCCGCTACGTCCTCCAGGTGGAGAGGCCCCGCGTGGGGATCCTCTCCAACGGTGAGGAGGAGAGCAAGGGCACGGAGCTGACGCGGAGCGCCCACGAGGCGCTGAAACACTCCAGTCTCCGATACGTCGGGTACGTGGAGGGCCGGGACATCTTTCCGGGGGCCGCCGACGTGGTGGTCACCGACGGCTTCACCGGAAACGTGGTGCTCAAGGCTTCGGAGGGGCTCGCCCACGTCATGAGCCAGATGCTCAAGCAGGAGCTCGGGAGAACCCTGCTCTCGAAGCTGGGGTATCTGATGGCTCGAGGCGCCTTCCGCAACATCCGGAACCGACTGGACTACGCCGAGACCGGGGGGGCGCCGCTGCTGGGGGTCAACGGGGTGGGCATCGTCTCCCACGGCTCCTCGGACGCCCGGGCGATCAAGAACGCCATCCGGGTCGCCCGTGACTTCGCCGAGCGAAGGGTCAATCTGCACATGATGCAGGTGCTCGAGAGGAACCAGGACCTGGAGGCCTGGGCGGCGCGCAAGGAGCGGCGGTTCTGGTCCCAGCTCAAGGAGAAGATCATCCACCCCCGGCGGGAAGACCCGGACGAAGGCTGACCGATGCAACGCCGACACAGGATCGCCGCGAGAATCCTCGGAACGGGCCGTTGCGTGCCGGATGTCGTGGTCACCAACCAGGAACTTGCCGCCCGGATGGACACGAGCGACGAGTGGATCCGGGAGCGTACCGGCATCCGCGAGCGGCGCATCGCGCCGGCGGGGGTGCGCACCAGCGAGCTGTGCGAGGTGGCGGCGCGGCAGGCCCTGGAGGCGGCGGGGATCGACCCGGAGGAGCTCGACCTGGTCATCGTCGGGACCGCGACCCCCGACATGCCGTTCCCCTCGACGGCCTGCTTTCTCCAAGACCGGCTCGGCATCCGCGGCCAGATGGCCTTCGACCTCACGGCGGCCTGCACCGGCTTCCTTTACGGCCTGAGCGTTGCGGAGCAGTTCGTGGCCAGCGGTGCGTCCCGCCGGGCCCTGGTGGTCGGCGCGGAGCTGCTGAGCCGCATCGTCGACTGGACGGATCGGGGCACGTGCGTGCTCTTCGGCGACGGCGCAGGGGCGGCGGTGCTGGGTCCCTCGGACGACCCGGACCGAGGCATCCTGGCCGCCCGGATGGCCGCGGACGGCAGTCACTGGGGCATCCTCAACATGCCCGGGGGGGGGACGGCCAACCCCGCCACGGCGGAGTCGGTGGCCGCCGGCCTGCACTTCGTCAAGATGCAGGGCAACGAAGTGTTCAAGGTCGCCGTGCGGACCCTCCAGGAGATGGCAGAGCTGGTGCTCCAGGACGCGGGGGTCTCCGGGCACGACGTGGACCTGTTCCTTCCCCACCAGGCCAACCGGCGGATCATCGACGCCGTGGCCAAGCGCCTGCGGGTGCCCGACGACAAGGTGTATGTCAACGTCGACCGGTACGGGAACACGTCTGCTGCCTCCATCCCCATCGCCTTGGACGAGGTGGTCCGGTCGGGGCGTGTGCGGCCGGGAGACCTGCTGCTCCTGGACGCCTTCGGAGGCGGCGTGACGTACGGGGCGGTGCTGCTCCGCTGGTAGCGTGGAATCGGGGCCGCAGACCCCGCGCGCCCAGGTTTGGCTTGCACGCCCCAGCACCTCTTTCGTATAGTTCGCCGGATCTTTCCTCGCCGTCCCTCGAATCCGTCCCCCCCGGGGAGCCACCCCATGAGCGTCGTCTTCGTGTTTCCGGGACAGGGTTCCCAGTACGTCGGGATGGGCCGGGCGATGGCGGAGGCGTTTCCGGCGGCCCGCCGGACCCTGGCGGAGGCGGACGAGGCCCTGGGCCGCTCCCTGACTTCCCTTCTCTTCGAGGGCCCCGACGACGAGCTGCGACTTACCTGGAACACCCAGCCGGCCATCCTGGCGGTGAGCGTGGCGTGCCTGCGGGCGCTGGAGGAGGAGACGGGTATCCGGCCCGCGATGGCCGCGGGCCACTCCCTGGGGGAGTACTCGGCCCTCGTTGCTTCGGGTGCACTGGGCTTCGGCGACGCCCTGCGGGTGGTGGAGCAGAGGGGCCGCTTCATGCAGGAGGCGGTTCCCCTGGGAACCGGCTCCATGGCGGCCATCCTCGGGCTCGAGGCCGACCGCGTGCGGTCCATTTGCGCCGAGGTGACCCGAGACGGCGCGGTGGTGGAAATGGCCAACGACAACTCCCCTGGCCAGGCCGTGATCTCCGGGCATGTGGCCGCGGTGGAGGAGGCGAGCCGCCGCATGAAGGAGGCGGGGGCCAAGCGCGCCGTTCCCCTTCCGGTGAGCGCTCCCTTCCACTGCTCCCTCATGGCTCCGGCCGGCGAGCGCTTGGCCGCGGTCCTGGAAGGGGTTGCCGTCTCGGCCCCCCGGTTCCCCGTGGTGGCCAATGTGGACGCCCTGCCCCACGGGGACCCGGCGCAGGTGAGATCCCGGCTCGTGCAGCAGGTGAGCCGTCCGGTCCGGTGGCAGGACTGCGTGCGTGCCCTCGCCGCGGCCGGCGCCTCCCGTTTCGTGGAGGTCGGGCCCAACAAGGTGCTGGCCGGCCTGATGCGGCGTATCGTGCCCGAGGCCGGGGTGGCCGGCGTGGAGGACCCCAAGGGCCTGGAGGCCGCACGGGCCCTGGCGGGGGGAGGTGCAGCGTGAGTGCAGCAGAGGCCGAGCTCGAGGGCCGCGTGGCCCTCGTCACCGGTGCGACGCGGGGGATCGGCCGGGCCGTCGCCGCGCTGCTCGCGGCCCGGGGGGCTCGGGTGGCCGTCACCGGGCGCAGCCCCGAGGACGCGGAGGCGGCGGCCGCGGGGCTGCCCGGGGCAGGACTCGGGATCGGCCTCGAGGTGTCCGACCCGGAGAGCGTGGCGGCCTGCGTCTCCGCGGTCGTGGCGGCCTGGGGGCGCTTGGACGTCCTGGTCAACAACGCCGGCATCACCCGCGACAACCTCGCGTTGCGGATGAAGCTGGAGGATTGGCGGGCCGTGCTCGACGCGAACCTGACCGGCGCCTTCCTCTGCACCAAGGAGTGCCTGCGGCACATGGTGAAGGCCCGCAGGGGGACGGTGGTGAACGTTTCGAGCGTGGTCGGGGGCCTCGGCAACCCCGGTCAGGCCAACTACTGCGCCTCCAAGG
The DNA here is from genome assembly GCA_033551855.1 of Deferrisomatales bacterium. GTDB lineage: Bacteria > Desulfobacterota > Deferrisomatia > Deferrisomatales > JACRMM01 > JBFLZB01. Next base: position 36,139 of record JAWSUI010000028.1, on the reverse strand, counting down.
CGGGGCTCGAGGGAATGACCCGGAGCCTGGCCCGGGAGTATGCGAACCGGGGCATCCGCTTCAATGCCGTGGCCCCGGGCTTCATCGAGACCGACATGACCGAGGCCCTCGGGGAGAAGGCCCGGGAGGCCTTGCTCAACCAGGTGCCCCTGGGGCGCCTGGGAAGCCCCGGCGACGTGGCCGAGGCTGTGGCGTTCCTGGTCTCGGACCGCTCCACCTACATCACCGGTCACGTCCTGCACGTCAACGGCGGCATGTACATGGGTTGAGCCCTGGGCAGCCCGAAACGAGAGAGAGGGAACATGAGCGCGAACATCGAGGAAACCGTCAAGAAGATCGTCGCAGAGCAGTTGGGCGTGGAGATCGAGAAGGTGGTGAACGAGGCGGGCTTCATCGACGACCTGGGCGCCGACAGCCTCGACACCGTGGAGTTGGTCATGGCCCTCGAGGAGGAGTTCGACCAGGAGATCCCGGACGAGGATGCGGAGAAGATCCGCACGGTGCAGGACGCCATCAACTACATCCAGGAGCGCATGGCGGCCTAGGTGGCCCGTTCCGCAAGTGCGCTGGCTTTCGAGCGCTGCTGCATCCGCGTCTGCCGCGTTGCCCGCGAGTCGGCCCGTCGGTGGGCCTCGCCGAGCGGAGGCCTCCGGCCGTGCGATTCCGCTCTCCTGCGGCATCGCAGGGGGAATGCCATCCGGCATTCTCCCTCCTCACGACGTGCGGCTGCGGCGCATCGACGCTCTCGGTGCGCCACCGTATCTGCGGAACGGACCACGGAGCCCCGAGCCGGGGCCGGACGGGCCAAAACGGTTAGGGAAGAGAGCCAGGGCGTACCTGGCTCTCTTCCCTAAGTGAATCCGTCATCGACGGGTTCAGGAGGAGAGCGGTGACCAGACGAGTCGTCGTAACGGGAATGGGGGCCGTGACGCCCCTGGGGCTGGGCGTGGAGGAGAGCTGGAAGGCGTGCCTCGCCGGTCGGTCGGGCCTGGGCCCGATCACGAGGTTCGATGCGGCCGGCATGAAGACGCAGATCGCGGGGGAGGTGAAGGGCTTCGACGGGTCCCTGTATGTGGACAAGAAGGAGCTCAAGAAGATGGACCTCTTCATCCAGTACGCCGTGGCCTGCTCCCGGCTGGCGCTGGACGACGCGGGGTACGAAGTTCCCGAGGACCGGGCCGACCGGGTGGGCATCTCCATCGGGGCGGGCCTGGGCGGGCTGCCCGAGATCGAGGTCCAGCACAAGATCCTCCTGGAGTCGGGCGCCCGGCGGGTGAGCCCGTTCTTCATCCCCTCGGTCATCGTGAACCTCGCTCCCGGCTACGTCTCCATCTACACCGGGGCCAAGGGCCCCAACCTGTCCATCGTCACCGCCTGCGCCACCGGCGCCCACTCCATCGGAGAAGCGTGGCACATGATCCGCCGCGGCGACGCGGACGTGATGATCGCCGGCGGGGTGGAGTCCACCATCACCCCCCTGGCGGTGGGGGGGTTCAACGCCATGCGCGCCCTCTCCACCCGGAACGGAGAGCCCGAGCGGGCCAGCCGGCCCTTCGACAAGGACCGTGACGGGTTCGTCATGGGGGAGGGCGGCGGGATTCTGATCCTGGAGGACCTGGACCACGCCCGGCAGCGCACGGCCAGGATCTACGCCGAGGTGGTGGGGTACGGGGCCACGGCCGACGCCTACCACATCACGGCCCCGGACCCCCAGGGGGACGGGGCGGCCCGGTGCATGGCCATGGCGCTGCGGTCCGGCGGGGTCTCCCCCCGCGACGTGAGCTACATCAACGCCCACGGCACGGGCACCCCCTTCAACGACTACTACGAGACCCTGGCCATCAAGCGGGTGTTCGGCGAGCATGCCAAGAAGCTGTGGGTCTCGTCCACCAAGAGCATGACCGGCCACCTCCTGGGAGCCGCGGGCAGCGTGGAGGCCGTGTTCTCCGTCCTGGCCCTGCGGGATCGCGCGGTGCCGCCCACGATCAACTACGACACCCCGGACCCCGAGTGCGACCTCGACTACGTGCCGAATCAGGCTCGGGAGGGCGAGGTCGACTGCGTGCTCTCCAACTCCTTCGGCTTCGGGGGCACCAACGGGAGCCTGCTGTTCCGCAAGTTCGAGGGGTGACCCGATGATCCTGATCGCGAGCGATCACGGCGGCTACGAGCTGAAGGAGGACCTGGAGGCGTATCTCCTGGGTCTGGGGCTGGACGTGCGGGATCTCGGGACCGCCAACGGGGACCCCGTGGACTACCCCGAGCTCGGCCTGGAGGTGGCCGGACGGGTCGGGCGCGGGGAGGCCGACCAGGGGATCCTCCTGTGCGGCACCGGGATCGGGATGAGCATCGTCGCCAACAAGATCCCGGGGGTGCGCGCGGCCCTCGCGGCAGACGTCTACTCGGCCCGGATGGCCCGGGAGCACAACGACGCCAACGTGCTCGTGCTCGGCGGCCGCACCACCGAGAAGGGTCTGGCCCGTGAGATCGTGCGCGCCTGGCTGGGAAGCCGTTTCGAGGGGGGGAGGCACGCCCGCCGCATCCAGCGGATCGCCCAGATCGAGGGGGCGGCCCGCCCGCCTTCCCCCTTGCACGCCCAGGACCCGGAGGTGTGGGAGGCGGTCCAGGGCGAGATCCGGCGCGAGGAGGACGCCGTCGTCCTCATCGCCTCGGAGAACTACGCTTCGGAGGCGGTCCTCGAGGCCCAGGGGTCGGTCTTCACCAACAAGTACGCCGAGGGGTACCCGGGGCGTCGCTACTACGGGGGCTGCGAGCTCGCCGACCGGGCGGAAAACCTGGCGATCGAGCGGGCCAAGGCGCTCTTCGGCGCCGACCACGCCAACGTCCAGCCCATCTCCGGGTCGGCGGCGAACATGGCGGCCTACTACGCGCTGCTCGAACCCGGCGACACCATACTGGGAATGGCGTTGGCACACGGCGGGCACCTGACCCACGGGGCGCCGGTGAGCTTCTCGGGCCGCCTCTACCGGGCGGTGACCTACGGGGTGCGGCGGGACACCGCGGCCATCGACTACGACGAGGTCCGGGACGTGGCGCGCCGGGAGCGGCCCCGGGCCATCGTCGCCGGGGCGAGCGCCTACTCGCGCATTCTGGATTTCGCGGCGTTTCGCTCCATCGCGGACGAGGTCGGCGCGTACCTCATCGCAGACATGGCCCACATCGCGGGGCTCGTCGCGGGGGGAGCCCACCCGAGCCCCGTCCCCCACGCCGACGTGGTCACGAGCACGACCCACAAGACCTTGCGGGGACCGCGGGGGGGGCTGGTGCTGTGCCGGAAGGACCACGCCGCCGCGGTGGACAAGGCCGTGTTCCCCGGCCTCCAGGGAGGGCCCCTCATCAACTCGGTGGCGGCCAAGGCGGTCGCCTTCCGGGAGGCGCACTCCGAGGGGTTCCGGGCGTACGCGCGGCGGATCGTGGACAACGCCGCCCGTCTCGCCTCCTCCCTCCAGGACTTGGGCTACCCGGTCGTCTCCGGGGGCACGGACAACCACCTCTTCCTCCTGGACCTGACGGGCGCGCGGGTGACCGGCCTCGATGCGGAGCGGAGCCTGGACCGGGCCGGGGTGTCCCTGAACAAGAACGCGATCCCCTACGACACCCGGAGCCCCTTCGTCACGAGCGGCATCCGTCTGGGGACCCCGATCGTCTCCACCCGCGGCATGGGCCCGGCCGAGATGGATCAGATCGCGGGCGCCGTGGCCCGGGTGCTGCGCAACTGCGGGAACGAGGCGACGGAGAACGACGTGCGCGGGGCGGTGCGGGACCTCTGCCGCCGATTTCCCTTCTACGCCCACCTGCTGCGCCCGCCGACGGCCGTCTAGGCGGAGGGAACCATGCCCAGGCCTTCCTGGCAGGAGTACTTCACCGAGATCACCCGGCTGGTGGCCAGCCGGAGCACCTGCCGGCGCCGCCGCGTGGGCTCGATCCTGGTCAAGAACAAGCGGATCCTTGCCACGGGGTACAACGGGGCCCCCACGGGGGTGCCCCACTGCCTGGACGTGGGGTGCCTCCGGGAGGAGCTCGGCATCCCCTCGGGGGAGCGCCACGAGCTGTGCCGGGGGCTCCACGCGGAGCAGAACGCCATCCTACAGGCCGCCCACCACGGGGTCTCCATCGAGGGCGCGGACCTGTACTGCACCAACCTTCCCTGTGTCATCTGCACCAAGATGATCATCAACGCGGGCATCCGCCGCGTGTACTACCTGGATGGGTACGCTGACCCCCTGAGCGCCGAGATGTTCCGGACGGCCGCCATCGACCTCGTCCCGCTGGAGATGCCGGCAGGGGAAGGGAGGCACTCCTAGTGCGCTGCCCGTTCTGCGGGGAGAAGGAGGACCGGGTCATCGACTCCCGGGTCTCCCGGGAGGGAGACGTGATCCGCCGCCGGCGGGAGTGCGTGGGGTGCGAGCGCCGGTTCACCACCTACGAGAAGGTGGAAGAGGTCCTGCCCCTCGTGGTGAAGAAGGACGGTCGGCGGGAGGCCTTCGACCGCGGCAAGGTCGAGGCCGGCCTGAAGAAGGCGTGCCAGAAGCGGCCGATCCCGGCGGAGGCGCTCGAGCGGATCGTCGACGGGATCGAGGTCCGACTGCAGGACGAGGGTCGCAAGGAAGTCCCCAGCGAGGAGATCGGGGAAGTGGTGATGGAGGCCTTGCGGAGCCTGGACCCGGTAGCCTACGTCCGCTTCGCCTCCGTGTACCGGCAGTTCCGGGGGGTGGACGAGTTCACCGACGCCCTGCGGGACTTCTTGGAGCGGAAGGAGTCGTGACGGCCGAGGCCGACCGGTTCCTGATGGGGGTGGCGCTGGAGGAGGCCCGCCGGGGGGTGGGGCGCACGAGCCCCAACCCGGCCGTCGGCTGCGTCGTGGCCCGGGAGGGCCGGATCCTGGGGCGGGGGTTCCACCCGGCGGCGGGACAGCCCCACGCCGAGGTCTTCGCCCTGGAGCAGGCCGGAAGCGACGCCCGGGGGGCCGACCTCTACGTGACCCTGGAGCCCTGCTCCCATCACGGGAGGACTCCCCCCTGCGCGGACCGGATCGTCGCGGCGGGAGTGCGGCGGGTGGTCGCAGCCGTGGCGGACCCGAATCCCCGCGTCGCCGGCGAGGGCCTCCGGAGGCTCCGGGAAGCCGGGGTGGAGGTTGCCGTCGGGGTCCGGGAGGAGGAGGCCCGCCGCCTGAACGAGGGGTTCTTCCTGTCGGTGCGTGAGGGCCGCGCCTTCGTGCACCTGAAGCTCGCCGCCACCCTGGACGGGAGGATCGCCACCCGCACGGGGCACTCCCGCTGGGTTACCTCGGAGGAGAGCCGGCGCCGCGCCCACGCCCTGCGGGACGCCTGCGGGGCGGTCCTGGTGGGGGTGGGCACCGCCGTCGCGGACGACCCCCGGCTCACCGTGCGCCTGCCCGGAACGGCGGAGCGCAGGATCCCGCGGGTCGTTCTCGATCCGGGGCTCCGGTGCCCCGAGTCCCTGGCGCTCCTGGGCCCCGGGGAAGCGGGGTTCACCGTGCTCGCCTGCGCCGAGGGCACGGATCCCGCCCGGACCCGGCGGATCGAGGCCCGGGGGGCCCGCGTCCTGACGTTTCCGCGCAAGGGTCCTTCCCTGGACCTCGGGGCGCTCCTGGCCGAGCTCTACAGGGGGGGGACCATGGAGGTGCTGGTGGAGGGCGGAGGGGAGACGGCCCGCTCGTTCCTCGACGCCGGGCTGGTGGACCGCGTCCACCTCTTCCTCAGCCCCCGCCTGCTGGGCGGCCGGGACGCGGTGCCGATGGTGGGGGGGCCGAGCCCGGAGCGCATGGACCAGGCTGTGCCCTTGACCGGGCTGGAGGTGGAGCGGGTCGGACCCGACCTCTACCTCACCGGCGTGCCGGTTTCCTGAGGAGCCCAGCGGATGGGCGATAGGGGAGAGGCGCTCGCGATGTCCGTTCGGCCCTTCGGACCCCCCGCTCGCCGGGGGGGGTGCCGGGGCCGGGACCGGAGGTAAGGGGTGTTTACCGGCCTCGTGCAGGACGTGGGCAGGGTGGAGCGGGTCCGGCGCCAGGGGGCGGGGGCGCGCCTGGTGTTGGCCACCGACCTCGACACCGCCACCTTCGAGCTGGGGGAGTCCGTGGCGGTGGCGGGGGTGTGCCTGACCGTGGCCGCTTGGGGGCGAGGGTCCTTCGAAGCCGACGTCTCGCCGGAGACCCTGGACCGCTCGACCCTGGGAGGGCTCCGCCCCGGAGGCCCGGTGAACCTCGAGCGGGCCCTGCGGCCCGTGGACCGCCTGGGCGGTCACTTCGTGCTGGGGCACGTGGACGCGGTGGGGCGCTGCGTCGGGAGCTCGGTCCAGGGGGATTTCCGGGTGCTGCGCTTCGAGGCCCCGGCTGCGGTATTGCGCTACGGGGTGGAGAAGGGGTCGATCGCGGTCGACGGGGTGTCCCTCACGGTGGCGGCTCTGGAGCCCCAGGGGTTCTCCGTTGCAGTGATCCCCCACACCCTGGAGAAAACGACCCTGCCGGGGCTGCGGGTCGGGGACGGGGTGAACCTGGAGGCGGACGTGCTGGGGAAGTACGTCGAGCGGCTCCTGGGGGGGCGGCGGCCCCAGGGGGCCGTGACCTGGGAGTCCTTGGCCCGTTCTGGTTTCCTACGGTAGGATCGGGACTGCGAGGCCGCGAGCCCCCTCGAGAACGGAAAGAGCACCCATGCCCATACAGCGAATCGAACAGGCCCTCCGCGACTTCCGGGAGGGGAAGATGGTCATCCTCGTGGACGACGAGGACCGGGAGAACGAGGGGGACCTCGCCCTGGCGGCGGAGAAGGTGACACCCGAGGTCATCAACTTCATGGCGCGGTTCGGGCGGGGCCTGATCTGCCTGGCCCTCACCGAGGAGCGGTGCGACCACCTGCGGCTTCCCCCGATGGTCCAGGACAACACGAGCGCGTACCAGACGGCGTTCACGGTCTCCATCGAGGCGCGCCGCGGGGTGTCCACGGGCATATCGGCCGCGGATCGGGCGACCACGATCCTCACGGCCATCGCCGACGAGACGGCCGCCGAGGACCTGGCGCGGCCGGGCCACGTCTTTCCCCTGCGGGCGCGCAAGGGGGGGGTGCTCGTGCGCACGGGTCAGACCGAGGGCTCGGTGGACCTGGCGCGCCTGGCCGGGTGCAAGCCGGCAGCGGTCATCTGCGAGATCCTCAACGAGGACGGGACCATGGCCCGCCGGCCCCAGCTCGAGGCCTTCGCGAAGGAGCACGGGCTGCGGATCGTCACCATCGCGGATCTCATCGAGTACCGGATGCGCACCGAGGGTCTGGTCCACCGGGCCGCGGAGGCCCGGCTGCCGACGAGGTACGGCGGCGACTTCCGGTCCATCGTCTACCGCAACGACGTGGACGACTACCTGCACGTCGCCCTCGTGAAGGGCGATGTGGGCGGGGATGAGCCGGTGCTGGTGCGGGTTCACTCCGAGTGCCTCACGGGCGATATCTTCGGCAGCCTCCGGTGCGACTGCGGCGAACAGCTCCACCGGGCCATGGAGATGATCGACGCGGAGGGGCGCGGCGTGATCCTGTACCTCCACCAGGAGGGACGAGGCATCGGGATCGTGAACAAGATCCGGGCCTACGGGCTCCAGGACGAGGGCCGCGACACGGTGGAGGCCAACGAGGAGCTCGGGTTCCGGGCCGACCTGCGCGACTACGGGATCGGTGCACAGATCCTGGTGGACCTGGGAGTGCGCAAGCTCCGCCTGATGACCAACAACCCCCGGAAGATCATCGGGATCGAGGGGTACGGTCTCGAGGTGGTGGAGAGGGTCTCCATCGAGATGCCGCCCCGGCCGGAGAACGAGCGCTACCTCTCCGCCAAGCGGGAGAAGCTCGGACACCTGCTGCAGACCGTGACCCGTGAGCCGTAACCTGCCACCCTTCACCGGTAATGGGTGACTCGTCACCCGTCACACCGCACTCGCCACAGGACAAGGAGTCTCCCATGCCCGCGTTCATCGAGGGGAAGCTCAGCAGCCAGGGCCTGCGGTTCGCTTTCGTGGCCGGCCGGTTCAACAGCTTCGTGACCGACCGGCTCGTGGAAGGGGCCGTGGATGCCGTGGTGCGCACCGGGGGGGACCCGGACGGGATCCGGATCTACAAGGTTCCCGGCGCCTTCGAGATCCCGCTGGTGGCGAAGAAGCTGGCGTCCTCGGGCCGTTTCGACGCGGTCGTGTGCCTGGGGGCGGTGATCCGCGGGGCGACCCCCCACTTCGAGTACGTGGCGGCCGAGGTCTCGAAGGGTATCGCCCACGTCGCCCTGGAGACCGGGGTCCCGGTGGTCTTCGGCGTTCTCACCACCGACACCCTGGAGCAGGCCATCGAGCGGGCCGGCTCCAAGGCGGGGAACAAGGGCTGGGAGGCGGCCATGGCCGCGGTGGAGACCGCGAACCTCCTCCGGGCCGAGGAGTAGCCCCCCGTGGGGGCCCGCCACGCCGCCCGGCGCATGGCCGCCCAGGCCTTGTACGCCCTCGAGATGAACGGCGACCTGACCCCCGCCGAGGCCGCCGACCAGGTCTGGGAGGAGGCCGGCGAGGGCCGGGAACGGGAGTTCCTTCTGGCGCTCGTGGAGGGGGTGTGGGCCCACCGGGCGGAGCTCGACGCGGCCATCGAGCGCTTCAGCCGGCACTGGAAGCTCTCCCGGATGGACCGCGTGGACCGAAGTATCCTGCGGCTGGCTTCCTACGAGCTCCTCCGTTGTCCCGACGTCCCCGCCCCGGTCATTCTCGACGAGGGCGTCGAGCTCGCCAAGGAGCTCGGGACCCCGGACTCGCCCTCCTTCGTCAACGGCATCCTCGACCCCGTGGCCCGGGGGAGCCGCCCCCCCGAGGAGCTGGAGCGCCGGAGGCCGTGAGGTGACCGTCCGCGGTTTGCCCCCGCTGACCGAGCTCCTGAGCGCTTTTTCCGAGCCTGCGGCCCTGCTCATCGGGGCCGGGGGGATCTCCTGGGCCAATCCCGCCTTTCGCGCCCTGTTCGCCCCCGATCCCGCCCCGGCGAGCCTGGAGGAGTGGGAGAGGCGCTCACCGCCGGGGCCCTCTCCCCTGTGGGAGGAGCTGCGCCGCCAGAAGACGGCCGTGCGGCCGCTCGCGTCGAGCGGGGGAGTGGCGCTGTACCGCTGCTCCCTCGTGCCCGCCGCGGGGGGGGACGCGGTGCTGGTGTGTTCCCCCGCCGCGGGCCACGTCGGTCTCGTGGAGCTGCGCGAGCGCACGGCGCTGCTCGAGGCCATCTTCCGCAGCCTCAACGAGGGGGTGCTCGCCCTGGACAACCAGGAGCGGATCATGGCCTTCAGCCTCTCGGCCGAGCGCATGACGGGGTTCTCGGAGGCCGAGGTGGTGGGGCGGGTGTGCGCCGAGGTGTTCCAGGCGGCACCGGGGGTCGAGTGCCCGTTCCGGGTCGCGGTAACGCGCGGCCAGGGTTTCCAGCAGCGGGAGATGACCGTTCACGGCAAGGGGGGCAGGCCGATCCACGTCGCCGCCAACGCGAGCCTGCTCCGGGACCCGGACGGCACCGTCTCGGGCGCCGTCGTCGTGCTGCGCGACCTCACCGAGCTCGAGCGGCTCCGGGCGGAGCTCCGGGGCCCCGCCGGGGCCCATGGCATCGTGGGCAACCACCCCAGCCTGCGCCGGGTGATCGAGAAGCTCGAGACGGTGGCTCCCAGCGAGGTCTCCCTTCTCATCCTCGGGGAGTCGGGCACCGGCAAGGAACTGGCGGCCCGGGCGGTCCACGAGCTGAGCCCGCGGAGGGACGGGCCCTTCGTCAAGGTGAACTGCGCCGCCCTGGCCGACAGCCTCCTGGAGAGCGAGCTCTTCGGGCATGCCCGGGGGGCCTTCACCGGGGCGGTGCGCGACCGCCCGGGCCGCTTCGAGGCGGCCCACGCAGGTACGCTCTTCCTGGACGAGATCGGGGAAACCTCCCCGGCGCTCCAGGTGAGACTCCTGCGGCTGCTCCAGGAAGGGGAGTTCGAGCGGGTGGGGGAGTCGCGCCCCCGCAAGGCGGACGTGCGCATCGTGGCGGCCACGAATCGCGACCTGCGCCGCGAGGTCGCCGAGGGGCGGTTCCGGGAGGACCTGTTCTTCCACCTGTGCGTCGTGCCGATCCACATGCCCCCCCTTCGTCAGCGGCCCGAGGACGTGCCCCTCCTGGTGGATCACTTCCTCAAGCGCCTGGCCCTTCGCGAAGGGCGCCGGAAGATCGTCTCGCCGGCGGTCTACCGGGTGCTGCAGTCCTACGCCTGGCCCGGCAACGTCCGGGAGCTCGAGAACGCGCTCGCCCACGCTTACGTGTGCACCGCGGGGGACCTCATCACCCCGGAGTCCCTCCCGGACCACATCCTGCGGGACGAGGCCCCCTTCGGGGACGGCGGGGGGGAGGCGGCCGCGGAGCGCCGGGAGGTGATCGGTGCCCTCGAGGTCTCGGGTTGGAACAAGGGCGAAGCCGCCCGGAAACTGGGGCTGAGCCGGACCACTCTGTGGCGGCGCATGCGCGACCTCGGCATCCGAAGCCCCCGCCGGGGACGGAGCCCCTGACGCAGGCGGCGCCCCGACCCGCCAGCTGTGCGGGGCTTCTTCCTTCCTTCCCTGTTTCTCCTCCTTCGCCGTCTCCCGGCCGTGCTCCCATTTTTCCCAGAGTGAAATCGGATGATCTCGCGAAGACGTTTCTCGCTCGAATCAAAATGAAACGTTTGAGTGAAATGTTTGAGCGAAACACACGGGCGCCGTGGAGATGCCTGGCAACCGGAATCCCCGTCATGATGCAGGGTTAACTGAGCCCGGGAGGCCTTCCGCCCTTCGTCCGCGCGGGCTCCCTCAGCCGGCGCACCGGCGCCGGTAGTCGTCCACCGCCCGCCAGACCGGGATGGCGTCCGGGGTGAGGTCCCAGAACTCCTCCAGGCGGGCGCGAAAGTACTCGGGGTCGGCGAGGTTGCGGGCGGCGGCCGCGGCGGCCGCCTGTGCGAGGAGGCCGCGCTCCGCCAGGAAGCGGTAGACCCGGGTGAGGGCCCCCCGGATCCGCTCCATCTCCTCGTGGGTCGGGGCGAGGGTGTGGATGATGTACCAGTTGCCGAGGTACCGGCGTGGCAGGGTGGGGTCGGCGTCGGCGGGGCCGGTCTCCAGGATGTCCACCACGAAGTCCCGCAGGTAGCGGTCCGCGGCGTGGGCCAGGGCGCTGGCTTCCTCCGCACGCAGGCCTCCTCCCTCCTCCCCCTGCAGCCATTCGAAGAAGTCCCGGAGCAGGTCGGCGCAGCGGCCGTCGAGACGCAGGAAGTCGTCCGGTCCGGCAAGGAAGAACTCGGCGGGGTCGTACACGGCGTGGGCCCGAATCAGGTGGTGGCGCGGTGGAGGACGCCCGCAAGCCCGAGCACGAGCAGGGTCACTCCCCTGACGCAGGCGGGATCGGTGATCCGGCGGCTTCCGACGAGCCCGGGGTCCCGCTGGCTCGGTCTCCGGCAGTCCTCGAGGAACATCGTCCCTCCGCATCCGGTGAACGGGGGTCGCGGCGGGGCGTCACTGTACCGGAGGAGCCGGGGGCGTGCCAAGGAGGTCCCCCCTGCCGCCCGGGCGGTTCTTGGTCCAGGAGGGGTGGGTGAGGGCGTGCTGCTCGATCTTGTAGTGGATGGCCCGCTTCGTGATGCCCAGCAGGCGCGCGGCGTCCTTCTGCACCCACCCGCTCCGGCGCAGGGCCGCCAGGAGGAGGTCGCGCTCGGCGTCCTTCAGGGTGACGCCCCCCTCGGGGAAGCGGAACCCGAAGGCCTCCCCTTCGAGGTCGCTCGCCTCCGTGTGGAGGCAGGTCGCCGCCGGGGCCTCGAGCGCCAGGTCGGCGGCGGTGAGGCTTGGGGTCTCGCTCAACAGAACGGCCCTCTCGACCGCGTTGCGGAGCTCTCGGATGTTGCCCGGCCAGTGGTGACGGCGAAGGGCTTCCAAGGCCCCGGCGGTGAACTGCACCGCCGGCCTCTTGAGCTCGGCGCAGAGCTGGGAAGCGAAATGGCGCGCCAGGTGCACCACGTCGTCCCCCCGGTCCCGCAGGGGAGGCAGGTGGATCGGGACCACGTTCAAACGGTAGTACAGGTCTTCCCGGAACCGGCCGGCGCGGACCTCGGCGGCAAGGTTCCGGTGGGTCGCCGCCACCACCCGCACGTCGACGGGAAAAACCTCCTCGCCCCCGAGCCGCTCGATGCAGCCGTCCTCGAGGACCCGGAGGATCTTGGCCTGCGTCGCCAGGGTCATGTCGCCGATCTCATCCAGGAACAGCGTTCCTCGGTGGGCCCGCTCGAAGCGGCCGACCCGGCGGCGCGCGGCTCCCGTGAACGCTCCCCGCTCGTGGCCGAAGAGCTCGCTCTCCAGCAGGCTGTCGGGGATCGCCGCGCAGTTGACCGGCACGAACTCTCCCGCCGCCCGGGGGGAGAGGGCGTGCAGTGCCCCGGCCACGAGCTCCTTGCCCGTGCCGGTCTCTCCCGTGATGAACACGCTCGTGCGGGCCGGCGCGACCTTCCGGACCACGTCGAGGGCCCTGTGCATGCCCGGGCTCTCCCCCACGATGTTCTCCGGCTGATAGGGCGCCAGGAGGGTCTCGCGCAGGTCCCGGACCGCGGCCGCCAGATCGCCCTGCTCCAGGGCCCTCTCGATCCGCGCTTCCATCTCCTCGATGTCGAAGGGCTTTTCGATGAAGTCCTGAGCCCCCAGGCGCAAGGCGTGCATCACCGCGTCCATGGTGCCGTGGGCGGTCATGATGAGCACGGGAGCTCGGGGTTGGGTGGCCTTGGCGACCTCCAGCACCTCCAGGCCGCTCGCCTCCGGGAGTTTGAGGTCGGTGACCACCAGGTCGAAGGACTGGCTCTCGAGGGCCTTGATCCCCGTGTCGCCGCGGGCCGCGGTGACTACCCGGTGTCCCTTGGCGCCCAGGGAGATGGCCAGGGCGTCCCGGAGTGCGGCGTGGTCTTCCACAACGAGGATGGCGGGCATGTCACTCCTCGGGCCCGGCGGAGGGCAGGAGAACGATGAAGGTGGTGCCGCGTCCCGGTTCCGAGCGGGCGTCCAGGGAGCCCCCGTGGGCGTCGAGGATCTTCTGGGCGGCCGACACGCCGAGACCCGATCCGTGCACCTTCGTGGTGAAGAACGGGTGGAAGATGCGCCGGAGGACCTCCGGGGGCATGCCCGGCCCGTCGTCCCCGATCTCGATCCGCACCCGGCAGCCCCTGCCCTCGCCGTAGCCCCGGAGCCCCGGGACCTCCTTTCCCAAGGGGGAGGCGACCAGGACGGGGGCGTCCTCCCGCGAGAGACGCACCCTGAGGGTTCCGGCATCTGCGATCGCCTCCACGCCGTTGGCGAAGAGGTTCGCGAGGGCATCGCGCACCCTCCCGGGGTCGACGATCACCTGCGGCAGGTCCTCGTGGGCGATCCACTCCACCTTCGGCGGGCCCCCAGGGAAGCGCGCCAGGGTCGCCTCGAGGGCCTCTCGGCACAATGCCTCCGGATCGGCGCGGGAGAGGTCCAGCTTGAGCGGGCGGACGAAATCGAGGATCTGCCCCATCTTCGCGTTGGCCTCGAGGATCTCACTCTCGGCGCGCTCGACGTAGGCTTCGCCTTCCGGGTCGCCGGCGAGCCTGCGTTTGGCAAGCCCCAGGAAGAGGCGGATGCCGCCGAGGCGGTTGCGGATCTCGTGGGCCAGTTGGGCTGCTGTCTCTCCGAGGCTGGCCAGGCGGTTGCGCAGCGCTTGGCGTTCGCGCTCCTCCTCCACCACGGTGAGGTCCTTGAAGAAGATCGCACTCCCCACGGTCTCCCCCCCGTCGCCGGGGATCCGTGACAGGCTGAAGCCGATGAGGGTCCGACGCTCGAGCTCGAAGGCGATCTCGAGCTCCGCCCGGTCCGGCAGGGAAGCGCGCCCGAGGGCGTCGAGAAGGAGATGTGCGATGGCCGGGCAGTGGGAGAAGACCTCTCGGCAGTCCCTCCCCCGGGTGGCGGCGGGGTCCACCCGGAGCCACTCGCCGGCGAGGGAATTCACGGAGGTGACCCGGCCCGCGTGGTCGACGGTCACCACGCCGCAACGCATGGAGGCCAGCACGCGGGACGCCAGGTCGCTCATTCCGCCTCGCTGAAGCCGAAGGCGAGGTCGAGAAGGCGCTTGAGGATGGCCGCGGTGAGCCCCCACACCACGTAGGGTCCCCAACTGAAGTGGTGGATGTGGTACGGTCCTCCGGGGGGCTTCACCGCGTGATAGTGTGCCCGATCCAAGAGGTGGCCCAGGGGCACGAGGAGAATCTCGGCGACCTCCCGGGGCTGGGGCACGAAGGGGTAGTCCTCCCGAGGCAGGTAGATCACGTGGGGCGTCACCCGGTAGCCGGTGACGGAGACGAAATCGTCCAGGGGCCCGAGGATCTCCACGTCCCCCCGGCGTACCCCCACTTCCTCCCAGAGCTCCCGGAGCGCTGCCGACAGATCCCCGTCGTCCTCGGGGTCGATCCGACCCCCGGGGAAGGAGATCTCCCCTTTGTGCTGCTCCACGTGGGCCGTGCGCACCGTGAAGAGCACGGCGAGGCCCTCGGTGGTGGGGACCAAGGGCACCGCCACGGCGGCGGGCAGGAAACCGTCGAGCTCCAGCACGCGGCGGGCCCTGGTCAGGAGGCGCCGTCGGATGTTGTCGAGATACAACGCCATGGGTCGAACCCTCCTGTCGCCCCGCGGGGGCGATGGGACTCACCTGACCCGCTCCCGGCGGCCCCGCCCCGACGAGGCCATGATACCCGAAGCCGTCGCCGCTGGAAAACGCGGCGACGGCCTCGGGGCTTCGAGAGTCGGAGATTCGCCGAGCAACCTCGCTGCCGAAGTCCCGGACCCTGTCTGCCGAGCAGGGAGGCATCCGGACCGGCCTGGATCCAAAGCCTGGCACGTGCCGGGGGTCGGGGAGCCCCTCCGCTGCGCCCCGCAATCCGCGATATCCGGACGAGGCGTTGGCGAGGAAGCGGGCACGCCCGGCTTCACCCGTTTCTGCCGGCTCGGGCGCGTCGGTCGAGGCGGTACGGGGCTGCGCCCCACGGCTCCCCTACCCCGCCCGAAAGCCTGACGGTGGATTCTGGACCGGGCGCACCCGTTGATCGGTGGGGGCCCTGTGCTACAATGGCGCGCCCCTCGCCCGTGGGATCACGGGGGGGGCTTGCTACGCCGCCGGGCCAAGGGCCCGGCGGGCCCTTGGAGGTGGGGAGAATGCCAGTGAAGAAGCCTTTTCGGGAGCCGGCAGCGGGTGGGGGTGCCGCCCCCCTTCTCCAGGGGGCCTCGTGAGACGGGAGGACACGGTCGCCCGCTACGACCCCCTGGAGGCCGTCATCGAGATCTCTGAAGCCACTGGGGTGGACGTGCGCACCGTCGCCGCGATCCTGGAGGGCGAGCTGGACTACCTCGGTTGCCTGGGGCTGCTGGAAGAGGGTGAGGTGGACGAAGCGGGCCGCGCCGAGCTCGACGCCCTGAAGCGGAGCAGCGCCGACCTGCTCGAGGCGAGCGACGGCGAGTACCACCTGGACGCTGCGGTGTCCTTCATCCAGCGCAACCGTGGGATCGACAAGGACACCATCGAGAGGGTGGTGGACGCCAACTACCGCTTCATGGAGGAGCGGGGTTTCCTGGACGAGGACTGGGGGGAGGGCTGACAGGCCCTCGGGCCGGGAAGAACCCGAGGATGCCTGTCAGGGGCACGCCGTCGAAGGTGCCCTCCCGATGGGCGCCGCCGGCTCGCGCAGGGGCATGAAGCGGTGCAGAGGGGGCAGGCCCCCCGGTATCTCGCCCACGGACCCGGCGGGTGCCGAGCTCCCGGGCGCGGACGGGGTTGCGAACGGGAAGTGGATCACGGGGGGAGGGCGGGGAACGACCGCTCCCAGAGGCGGAGGAGGGCGTCAGCCAGGGCGTCGGGAGCCTCCAGGAGAGGCATGTGCCCGCACCGCGGGATCCGGGTGAGCTGAGCGCCCGGGATCGCCTGCGCGAGCTCTTCCGACAGCGGCATCGGCGTCAGGATGTCCGCTTCCCCGCACACGACCTCCGCGGGAACCCGAAGGCCGGAGAGCTCCTCGTCGGACACGCCGTAAGCTGCGCAGGCCGCAAAATCCCCGTGGAGGACGACCGGACCGGCGGCGGCCATGGTCGTCGCCGCCTCGCGCCAGGTCTCCTCGGGCGTGCCTTTCGCAAAACAGAACCGCGCGAGGTTCTCGACCGTGCAGGAAAACGCCTGGAGCATTCCCTTCAGGATGGTGGGATCCACCGGCAGGCGTGCGCCCGTAGACACGGCCCCCAGGCCTCGAAGCCCCGGGGCGCGGACCGCCGCCAGCCAGAGGGCGATGGCGCCGCCCAGGGAGTGCCCCGCGAGGGCATGCTCCCGCACCCCCTGCTCCTCCAGGAGGCCCGTCAGGTCTCGGCCGTAGGCGGCCACCGAGGCCCTCCCCGGCCCGGGCGACCGCCCGTGACCGGGCAGGTCCACGGCCAAGGCCGGGATCCCCCGCGTCCGGAGGCGGCGAAACACCGCCCCCCACAGCTTGTGATCCCCCCCCGCCCCGTGGACGAGCACCAGGGCCCGGCCCTGGGCGTCGGGTCGCCCCGCCAGGTACATCGTCATCCGTCCCGCCTCCTCGGTCCCCGGTGTGCCGCGGTGCCCAACGTACCCGCGGAAGGGACCTCCCGCAAGCCGGGGCCCGGTTTCTCCACGGGCCCGGCGGCTTCCGACCCGCGCTCGCCTTGAGGCAGGGACCCGAAGGGGGGCGAACAGGGTGGCGAACAGGGTGGCGAACAGGGTCGAACCCGGGGGGGCGGATGGGGTACTATGGTGCCCGCGGGGGCGGGTGCGGGGGCCGATGGGGAATCGCTCGCAGCCGTTCGCGGCAGCCACGTACGGAAGGAGGGAGGCGCGCATGCGCGACGAGGAAACGGGTCAGCCGCTCGAGGTGCAGGTCGATGCCCGCAGCCTTTACCGGGAGGAGACCTTTACGGACCTCAAAGTGGCTTGGATTCGCCGGCTCACACCCGTCAACCCGGACGGCAGTCCGGACCCGAGCCGGGAGACGGCGTTTCTGGGAGAGAGCCAGTTGATGTCCCCGGCAGGGCCGATCCCGGTCCAGTGCTCCATCGAGGCGTCCACCCTGGAAGAGGCCATCGAGCGGTTTCCCGAGGCCTTGAGCCGCTCCGTGGAGGAGATGCTCGCCGCGGCCGAGGAACTCCGCCGTCAGGAGATGACCCGGATCGTGATCCCCGGACGGGAGTCGGCCGCCCGCCCGAAACTCTAGCCTTTTTCTTGCACCCCCCCCGCGCCTACGGAGACATCGAAGACATCATGGCTCGAAACAGCCCCCGGTTCTGGGTCGTCCTCCTCCTCATCCTGGCCCTGTCCGGCGCCGGCAGCGCCGGCTACCTGCTGTGGCGTCAGAAATCCCCCGGGCCACAGGTCGAGCTCCTCCCGACTCCCCGCTACCTGGGCAGCAGCACGCCCCTCGCCATGCAGCTTCGGGCTGCCCGCGGAGGGGTGGCGTCGGTGGAGCTCCGCCTGGTCCAGGGGTCGACGAACGGACTCGTCCTGGCGCGCTCGTTCCCGGCTGCCCCGTCGGAACAGCGGGTGGAGGTCACGGTAGAGCCCGCCGCCCTGGGCGCCCGGGAGGGGGACGCCGAGTTGCAGGTCTTTGCCCGTGACGGCTTCTGGAGGCCCCTGGCCCCGACCGCCCCTTCCCTCGTCGTGCCGGTCGTCGTGGATCTGACGCCACCGGCCCTCGAGGTGATTTCCTACACCCGTTACATGGACCAGGGGGGGAGTGGGGTGGCGGTGCTCCGGGCGCCCGAGGCGGCGGTTGCCGGCGTGTCGGTCGGGGGCTTGGAGCAGCCGGCCTTCGCCCTGGAAGGGGCGCCACCCGGGGTGCTGGTCGCCCTCTTCGCCTTGCCCTGGGATCAGCCCACACCGGTGGCCCTCACCGCCTTCGCACGGGACGAGGCCGGGAACACGGCGGTGCGGGGAATCCCGGGGGAGGTGCGGCGGAAACGATTCTCCACCGACACCATCGAGCTGCGGGCCGACTTCATGACGCGGGCGGTGGCCGAGCTCCTGCCCCAGGCCAACCCGTCGACCCCCGAGACGCTCTTGGCCGCCTTCCTGACCGTCAATCGGGACCTGCGCCGCCAGGCCCTGGAGGAGGCGGCTCGGGTGGGCCGCAGCAGCGCTGCGGAGGTGTTCTGGGCCGGGGCGTTTCTCCAGCCCCCCAACACGAAGGTCTTCGCCAACTTTGCGGAAACAAGGGTTTACCGGTGGCAGGGGCAGGAGGTGGACCGGCAGGTGCACCTGGGATATGACCTGGCGTCGGTGCAGCGGGCGCCGGTGCCGGCCGCGAACAGTGGGGTCGTGGTGTTTGCCGAGCCGCTCACGATCTACGGCAATACGGTGATCCTCGATCACGGGCTGGGTCTACAGACCCTGTATGCCCACCTTTCCTCCATCGGGGTCCGGGAAGGGGAGCGCGTGGCGCGGGGTCAGGAGCTGGGGCGCACCGGGACCACGGGTCTCGCCGTGGGAGACCACCTCCACTACGAGGTGCTCCTCCACGGCAGGTCCGTCACGCCGGTGGAGTGGTGGGACGGCAAGTGGATCCGCGACCGGATCGTGGGCCCCCTCGGCGAAGGGGGGGTGCGTCCCTTCCCCGGGGGCTCCTGAGGGCCCAAGGCCGCCGGAGCCCCCCCTCAACGGAAGAGCTCCCCGAGGAAGGCCTGCATGTGCTGCCAGGACCGCCGGTCCGCCCTCTCGTCGTACAGGGCTCCCGGCAGCGCCTTCCCGTCGGCCGCCGGGTTGGAGAAGCTGTGCTGGGCGCCGCCGTAGAGAACCAGCTGCCAGTCCGCCCCCGCGCGGCGCATCTCCTCCTGGAAGGCGGCGAGGTCCTCGGCCGGGATGAAGGGGTCGTCGGCGCCGTGCAGCACCAGCACCTTGGGCCCGACCGCCGAGGTGGCTGCCGGGTCCGCCGTCTTGAGGCCCCCGTGGAAGCTCACGACGCCCTGCACGGCCGCGTTGGCGCGGGCCAGCTCCAGCACGGTGGTGCCGCCGAAGCAGTAGCCTACGGCGGCCACCCGGGCGCCGTCCACGAGCGCGTGGGCCCTCAGCTGCTCCAGCCCCGCGGCGGCCCGGGCCCGTAGCAACTCCTGGTCCTGCCAGAAGACCCCGGCCAGGTGGCGCGCCCCCTCGGCGTCCGCCGCCTGCTTCCCCTTGCCGTAGATGTCCGCGGCGAAGGCCAGGTATCCGAGGCGGGCGAGCTGTTCCGTGCGGGAGCGGGTGTAGTCGTTCAAGCCGTACCACTCATGGACCACCAGGATCCCGGGCCTCGTTCCGGGGACCGCGTCGTCGTAGGCCAGGTAGCCCTCGAGGACCTCGTCCCCATGTCGGTACTCCACGGGCGTCGTGACTAGGGCGGCCGAGGCCGGCAGGGCGATCAGCAGGCAAAGGGCGGTGAGGAGAGCGGGTCCCATGGCATCCTCCTTCGGACGGGTTGACCCTGCCAAGGGTAGCCCGGCGCGCGCCAGGGGCAAGGGCCCGTCCGCAGCGGCGGGGACGGGGCCGTGACCCTCGAGGAGCTCAACGAACGACAGCGGGAGGCCGTGACCCACCGGGAGGGCCCCCTGCTCGTGCTGGCGGGAGCCGGCTCGGGGAAGACCCGGGTCATCACCCACCGCATCGCCCACCTGCTCCGGCGCGGGGTCCCCGCCCAGCGGATCTTGGCTCTGTCCTTCACCAACAAGGCGGCGCGGGAGGTGGCCGAGCGGGTCGAGGCCCTCGCCGGCCGGGCTTCGGTGGAAGGGCTTACCGTGAGCACGTTCCACTCCCTGGGCCTACGCGTCCTGCGGGAGGACGCGGGGCGGCTGGGCCTGGACCGCCATTTCAGCCTCCACGGGGAGGCCGACCAGCGGGCCTCGATCCGGGAGCTCGTGCGGGAGGCCGGGCTCCCCCTGGACGCCTCCGAGGTGCAGGAGGCCGTCTCCTTCTGGAAGAACCGGGGGATCCTGCCCGGCGCGGTGCAGGCGCCGCCCGGGGACGGCCGGGCCCGGGTGCTTCGGGACGTCTACCGCGCCTATCAGGACCTCCTGCGCGCCCACAACGCCGTGGATTTCGACGACCTGCTGCTCCTGCCCCTGGGCATCTTCCGCGAGAGCCCCGACTGCCTTGCCCGGTGGCAGCACGCGATTCACTACCTGCTGGTGGACGAGTATCAGGACACCAACCCGGTTCAGTTCGAGCTGCTCAAGGCCCTCGCGGGGCGTCGGCGCAACCTGTGCGTGGTGGGGGACGACGACCAGGCCATCTACGGCTGGCGGGGGGCCGAAGTGGGGCTCATCCTCCGGTTCGAGGAGCACTTCCCGGGGGCGAGGGTCGTCCTCTTGGAAGAGAACTACCGCAGCACCTCCACGGTCCTCGAGGCGGCCCACGCGGTGGTCTCCCACATCCCGGCCAGGCGGGAGAAGAGGCTCTGGACCGGTCGCGGCCGAGGGGACCCCGTGGGCTGGATCGCCGCAGAGGACGCACGGGCAGAGGCCGAGGAGGTGGCGAGCGCGATCCTAGCCGAGACCTTCCGCACCCGGCGGCCGTGGTCCCACTTTGTCGTCCTGTACCGCACCAATGCCCAGGCGCGGCCGTTCGAGGAGGCGTTCCGCGCCCACGCCGTCCCCTATCGCGTGGTGGGCGGCTCGCGGTTCTTCGACCGCAAGGAGGTGCGAGACGTCCTCTCGTACCTCAAGGCGATGCACAACCCGCGGGACGACGCGAGCCTGCTGCGCATCGCCAACGTGCCCAAGCGAGGGCTCGGACCCCAGGCCCTCCTGCGCCTGAAGGCGGCCGCGGAGGCCCGGGGAGAGAGCCTGCGCCGCGGGTTGGGGGGGGCGGGGGAGCTCTCCCCGCAGGCGCGGGCGGGAGCCAACCGCCTCCTGGGGCTCCTCGAAACCTATGGGCGGAGGTTTCGGGAGGAGGGCCTCACGCCGGCCGGCCTGCGGGATTTCTACCGGGACGCCGGGTTGCGGGCCGAGGTCGAGGCGACCTACGACTCTCCCCGGGCGGTGGCCCGGCGCCTGGAGCTCCTGGAGGAACTGGCCGCGTCCACTGCGGAGGGGCCCAGGGTGGGGGGCCGGGTGGACCTGGGGTTGTTCGTGGAGCGGCTGAGCCTCGACCCCCCGGCCGACCGGGACGGGGACGGGGGCGACGAGGTGGCTCTGATGACGCTCCACTCTGCCAAGGGGCTGGAGTTCCCGGTGGTCTTCCTGGCGGGAATGGAGGAGGGGCTCTTACCCCTCGTGAAGGGGGCCGACCTGGCCGCGACCGCCCTGGAGGAAGAGCGGCGGCTGTGCTACGTGGGGATGACGCGGGCCCGGGAGCGCCTGGTGCTCTGCCACGCACGGACCCGCCGCCGCAGGGGCCACGTCGCTGCTTCGGTGCCCTCCCGTTTCCTCTCCGAGGTGCCGCTCGGGCTCACCGAGCAGGGGGGGGCACGGCCCGAGCGGAGCGAGGCCGAGGAGCGTGCCCAGGCCCGGAGCTTCTTCCACGGCATTCGGGAGCTGCTGGGCGAAGGAGGGGGCATTGACCCGGGGGAGGGCCGGGGTAGAGTTCCGGACCGCGGGATGACCCGGGACCCCGGGGGGCCGCGACCCCCGGAGAGAGGAGAACGCCGTGGCGGGAAAGAAGATCCTGATGCTGGTGGGTGACTACGTGGAGGACTACGAGGCCATGGTACCCTTTCAGGCCCTGCAGGCGGTGGGGCACAGGATGCACGCCGTGTGCCCGGAGAAGAAGGCCGGCGAGACGGTGCGCACGGCGGTCCACGACTTCGACGGCGCCCAGACCTACTCGGAGAAGCCCGGGCACCTCTTCGCGCTCAACGCGGACTTCAGGAAGGTCAAGCCCAAGGACTACGACGCGCTGGTGATCCCGGGGGGCCGCGCACCGGAGTACCTGCGGCTCAATCCCAAGGTGCTCGAGGTCGTTCGCCACTTCTTCGAGGAGGGCAAGCCCGTGGCCGCCATCTGCCACGGCGCCCAGGTGCTCGCCGCAGCAGGCGTGCTCCAGGGGCGCTCCTGCAGCGCGTACCCGGCGGTGGGGCCGGAAGTGGCACGGGCCGGGGGGTCCTACGCGGACATCCCCACGGATCGGGCCCACGTGGACGGGAACCTGGTGACCGCGCCGGCCTGGCCCGCGCACCCGGAGTGGCTGGCAAGATTTCTGGAGGTGCTGGGGACGAAGATCGCCCCCTAGCGGCGGCTCCGGGCAGGCGGTGCCGCGAGTCCCGGCCGCCCGGCCGACGGCGTCCGCTCTCGCGCGGGAATGACGGGATCTGCCGGCGCGAAAGGGTGGAAGGCCGCGCCGGGCTCTCCTGGCGGAACCGGCACGGGCTCCCGAGAGGGTCCTTCCCGGCAGCCTGCCGCAGGACCCCCAAGGGCCCCGTGGCGGTGGGGATCCGGGGCTGTTGGATCCGGGGCTTACGGGCCGGGGGGAAGGTGTGCTAAAGTCCCGGCACCTGACGCTGTTCCCGGTTCCCCGGGGCACCCGACCGTAGGATGGAACGAGGGATTGCCGTTACCGCTTCGAGCGTGCTGAGCCGTCACAGCGGTGTCCTCGTCGCGGCGGGGGTGATGAGCATCGTTTTCCTGATGGTCGTCCCCGTGCCGAGGTTCGCCCTCGATCTGCTCCTCGCCTTCAACATCAGCCTCTCTGTGCTCATCTTCCTCCTGGGGATGTACACGGAGCGCCCCCTCGACTTCTCCGTCTTCCCCAGTGCCCTGCTGATCGTCACCCTGTTCCGCTTGGCGCTCAACGTCAGCTCCACCCGCCTGATCCTCACCCGGGGCAGCGACGGGCCCGAGGCGGTGAGCCGTATCATCGCCGCCTTCGGCGACTTCGTCGTGGGCGGGAACTTCGTCGTGGGGATCGTGATCTTCCTCATTCTCGTGGTGATCAACTTCGTGGTCATCACCAAGGGCACGACCCGCATCGCCGAGGTGAGCGCGCGCTTCACCCTGGACTCCCTGCCCGGGAAGCAGATGGCGATCGACGCCGACCTCCACGCCGGAGCGATCGGCGAGGAGGAGGCGGGCCGCCGCCGCCGGGAGCTCTCCAGCGAGGCGGACTTCTACGGGGCCATGGACGGCGCCAGTAAGTTCGTGCGGGGCGACGCCGTCGCGGCTCTGGTGATCACGGGCATCAACCTCCTGGGCGGGCTGGTGGTGGGAGTGCTCCAGAAGGGGATGCCCCTCCCGGCCGCCGCGGCCACCTACACCACCCTCACGGTGGGCGACGGCCTCGTGCACCAGATGCCCGCCCTCGTCATCTCCACGTCGGCCGGGATACTCGTCAGCCGGGCCGGCAGCCAGTCGGGCCTGGGACGGGTGCTCCCGCGGCAGCTCCTCCAGGCCCCGGGCGCCCTGGGCGTCGGGGCGGGGGTGCTGCTTCTGCTGGGACTGGTCCCGGGACTTCCCTTCCTGCCCTTCGGCATCCTCGCGGGCGTCATGGGGGGGGCCGCCTACGCCGTGCACCGGAGCCAGCGAACGGAGGCGGAAGCCCGGGAAATCGAGGCGGCGGCTCGACGGCGAGCTGCCCAGGAGACGCCGCGAGCCCCCGAGGGCCTCGAGGAGGTGACCCAGCTCCTCCACGTCGACGCCCTCGAGCTCGAGGTGGGGTACGGGCTGCTGCACCTGGTGGATCCTGGCCAGGGGGGGGATCTCCTGGAGCGGGTCCGGTCCTTGCGGCGCCAGGTGGCCCTGGACCTGGGCATCGTCGTCCCCCCCGTCCGGATCCGCGACAATCTGCAGCTCCGCCCCGCGCAGTATGTGATCCTGATCAAGGGGGTGGAGGCCGGGAGGGGAGAGCTCAAGGAGGGCCACCGGCTGGTCGTGGACGCAGGTGCCCTGGGTAGCGGGATCGGGGGAATCCCCACCCGGGATCCCGCCTCCGGGGGCGAGGCCCTGTGGGTCCCCGAAGGGCGGGCAGAGGAGGCCCGCCTGCTCGGGGGCACCGTGATGGGCCCCTCCGCGGTGGTCGCGGCCCATCTCGCCCACGTGGTCCGCCGCAACGCCCACGAGCTCCTGGGCCGCCAGGAAACCCAGAACCTGCTCGACGCGGTGGGTACCCAGGCCCCGGCGCTGGTGGAGGTGTTGGTGCCTGACCTGCTCCCGTTGGGGGCCGTCCAGAGGGTGCTCCAAAACCTCTTGCGAGAAGGCGTGGCCGTGCGAGACCTGCGCAGCATTCTCGAGGCGCTGGCCGACTGGGCCCCCCGCACCAAGGACCCCGAGGACCTCACCGAGCACGCGCGAGCGGCGCTCCGGCGAGGGATCTCGAGGCAGTACCAGGACGCCGAGGGGAGGGTGCCGGTCATCGCGCTGGATCACCGCCTCGAGGAGGCCCTGACCGGGGCCCTCCAGCGAAGCGACCAGGGCTCCTTCCTGTCCCTGGAGCCGAAGCTCGCGCAGCGCCTGCTCCGAGCCCTCGGGCAGGCGGCCGAGGAGGTTGGGGTCCTCCGGGTCCCCCCGGTGGTGCTGACACCCCCCGCGATCCGACTCCCCCTGAGAAGGCTCACGGAGCGGGCGATGCCCGGCCTGGTCCTCCTGAGCCACGACGAGGTGGAGGGGCCGCTGCGCACGCTGAAGGTGGTGAGCCTTGAGGGTTAAGAAGTTCCAGGCGGTCGACATGCCCGACGCCCTCCGAAGGATCAAGGAGGAGCTTGGCCCGGAAGCGGTCATCCTCTCCACCCGACAGATCAAGCCCGGCAAGGGGGTGTTCGGGATGCTGGGCCGGCCGATCCTGGAAGTCACCGCGGCCGCGGGTCTGGAAACCCTCGCTGCGCAGGGGCGATCGGGCCCGGGCCCCTCCCCCGGGGGGAAGGCGGCGCGGGGTAGCTCCCGCCCGGGCCCGGGGGAGGCGGCGGGCCGGGCGGACCACGGGCCGCTGCTGGCCCTCCAGGCCGATCTGGACAGCCTGCGCGAGGAGTTGGCCGTTCTGGGGAGGCGCCCCTCTCCCCCGGGCGAGGAGGCCCTGGCCCGGGACGTGGGCCGCCTGTCCGAGAAGCTGGACCGGCTCTTGGAGCAGACCGCGCGGTTCGACCGGCTGCGCCTGGCTCCCGGGTTGCGAAGGCTCCACGCCCACCTCGAGGCGGTGGATCTCGACCGGGCCCTCGCCGCGCGCATCGTAGCCTTCCTCCAGGAGAAAATGGATGCCGGCGGGCTCGCGGAAGGCCGCGAGGTGGAGGGTTTTCAGGAGCTGGTCCGGCGCACCGTGCGGGTGGCCGGAGGTCTCCATCCACCCGCACGGGGGCCCCGGGTGATCGCCCTGGTGGGCCCCACGGGGGTGGGCAAGACCACCACGGTGGCCAAGCTCTCGGCGCGCTTCGCCCTCCAGGACGGAGCCCGGGTGGGCCTCCTCACCGTGGACACCTTCCGCATCGCGGCGGTGGAGCAGCTCAAGACCTATGCAAAGATCATGGGGGTGCCTCTCCGGGTCGCCCTCGACGCCGAGGGGTTCCGGGCCGCCGTGGCGGAACTGGCAGACCGGGAGATCATCCTGGTGGACACTGCCGGCCAGAGCCCCCGGGACGAGGAGGCCCTGGCGGAGCTCCTGGGCCTGTTCCCCCAGCAGGTGCCCGTGGAGGTCCACCTGGTGCTCTCGGTGACCACGCGGGCGAGCGACCTGGAGAGGATACTGCGCCACTACGCCGGTCTGCGGGCGACGCGCCTGCTCCTCACGAAGCTCGATGAGACCGACTGCCACGGGCCTCTCCTGGGGCTTCCCGCGGTGTCTCGGCTCCCCCTGAGCTATCTCACCACCGGCCAGAACGTGCCCGACGACATCGAGGAGGCCACGCCGGAGGCGGTGGCCCGCTACGTCTGCGGGGCCCTGGGTGCGGAGGAATCGGGGTGAGGGACCAGGCCCAGGGGCTGCGGGAGCTCGCCGCCCGCGCTCGGGCCCACCCCCGGCACGGGGGGGGGCCCCCGTCGACGCCCCCCGGGGAGGTTTCGGCGACCGTGCGGGTCCTGGCGTTGGCGGGTGGGAGAAGCGGGGTGGGCCGGACCACCCTGGTGGCGAGCCTCGCCGCCGCCCTGGCCGGCAGGGGACGCGCGGTCACGGTGATCGATGCGGACGTCGGGCGGAAGAGCCTGGAGCTCCTCTTCCCTTGGGCCCCCTCCCGGAACCTGGGGGATCTCCTGCGCGGAGAAGCCCGGCCGGAGGACGTGGTGGGGGAAGCGTCGCCGGGGGTGCAGCTCATCTCGGGCGCTTCGGTGCTCCGGGGGGTGGCGGCGCTCTCCCGGGGAGAGCGGGAGAGGCTCCTGGGGTGCGCGGCCTCCCTCACCGAGGGGCGGGACATCGTCCTCGTGGATGCCGGGCACGGGGTCGGGGGCGGGGTCGCCGACCTGTGCCGGGCGGCCGCGGAGGTGGTCCTCGTCACGGACGCCGATCCCGCCAGCATCACCGGGGCCTACGGGCTCCTCAAGGTCCTCTGGGGGAGGGAGCCGAGGCCGCAGGCCCGGCTGGTGGTCAACGGGGTCCGGACGGCGGAGCAGGGCAGCTCGGTGCACACTCGGATCGACCGGGTGGCCGCCCGCTTCCTCGGACGCCGGGTTCCCTGCCTCGGGCATGTGGCCCGGGACGACCACGTCGCCCGAGCCGACGGGAGCCGAACCCCCTTCGTGCTGGCCTACCCGGGGTGCCCGGCGAGCCGCTGCGTGGAAGCCCTGGCCTCCGCGCTCCTGCAGACGGTGCCGGGCACGGTCGATCAGGGGTTCTGGCACAGGCTGCTGGGTGGGGGGGATGGGGGAGGAGTGAAGGGATGAGCCGTGTGCGCTGGGCGGGGCTGCTGGGAATTGCCCTCCTCCTCTCGGGCCCGGCCCACGCCCGCCTTCTCGCCCGGGTGGAGCCCGGCTGGAGCCCCTTCCTCCGGGGAGAGGTGGTGCAAGAGCTCTGTTCCTTGGCATCCGAGGCCCGGGCCCTTCTGGCGTCGGACCCCGGCCGGGTCGCCGGGATTCTGGGCCGCGTGCCCCTCCCGCCCGGGCCCGGCGGGACGCAACTTCGGGGGCTCCGGGCCGATGCCCTGTACCAGGTGGGGGGGAGTGCCCTCACAGAGGCCCTGCGCCTTTACCGTGCCCTCGAAGCGGAGGCGGGTGACCCTGCCGAGGTGGCTTGGGTCCGCTTCATGCTCGGCAATCTCCACCGGGGGCTCGGGTTCGACCGGGAAGCGGAGGCCTGGTACCGGGAGGCCCTGCGAGGTCCCGAAGGCCCCTGGGCCCCCGCCCTGCGCTTCGACGCGGCGGTGCTCCACCTGGAGTCGGGCCGCTGGGCGGAGGGGCGCGACACCCTCCTTTGGTGGCTGGATCGGCACGGGGCAGAACCGGGGCGGGCCATCGTCCTGTACCTGCTGGGGGAGGCGGAGGCGGCCCTGGGGGATGACGACGCCGCGCGGCAGCGCTTCCGGGAGGCGCAGGAGCACTCCCCGAACGCCTGGCTCGTTCGGCCGGAGACCGGCCATGCTCTGGCGGCACTGCTCCGCCGGGAAGGCAGGCTGGCGGAGGCGGCCGACGTCCTGGAGCGCTTGGCGGCAGACCGGGCCGGGACCGATGCCGGCGGGCAGGCGCTCCTTTCGGTCGGAGAGCTCTGGGAGTCACAGGGCGACGTGCTCCGTGCGGCTCGGGCCTACGCGGGGCTCCTCGGCGGCGGCACCACCCCCGCCGTGGCCCGCGAGGGGGTGCTGCGCCTCGCCCTCCTGGGGGCCGAGCACTCCGGTCGGGTCGAGCTCGCGGAGTTGGTTCCTGCGCACCGCGTGTTTCACCGGCCGGGTCCCACGCTGGAAGAGGTGGCAGCCGGCCGCGATCCCCTGGCGGCCCAGAGGGCTCTAGGGGGCCTCGCCATCCTGCTCGAGAGGGAGGGACAGGTGGAGGAGGCTTTGGGGCTGCTGATCCGGGCCTTTCGTGATTACCCTGAGAGCCCCGAGTCCGGCCGCGCCTATGAGAGCTTCATCGCCCTGCTGGAGGGCTATCTGGACGAGAGGGCCCAGGCAGGGGCCCATGCCGACGTCGTCGTGGTGTACGCGGCCCTTCGGGAGGCGATCGCCTGGGTGCCGACCCGGGAGACCGGGTCTCTGACCCTGCGGGCGGCCCAAGCGTACGAGCGGCTCGGGACCCCGGCCCTTGCCAAGCCCCTGTACGAGGACTTGTTGAGCCGCGGCACGCGGGCGATCTCCGCCGAGGAGCTGTCCGCCCGCCTCCTGCGAGCACGGGCGGCGGAAGGCGACGCGGAGGCGCGGCTGGCCCTTGTCGAGGCGCAGAGGGATTGGAGGACTCTCCGAACCCTGGCCCGGACGTTGGCTGCCGCAGGGGACCTGGAGCGGGCGAGGCAGACGTACCTGGAGGCCTTGGGGGTGGCGCCGGGCGCCGACGAGCGTGTCGGGCTTCTCGCCGAGGCGGATGCCTTGTTCGCCCCGAGGGCAGCGACCCCGGAGCTCCTGGAGGCCCTGCTGCAACGCCGTGCCCTGTGGCAGACTCTGCCCGCGGGCGCGGAGCGCCAGGGGTGGGACGCCCACGGCCGCCTGGTGGAAGCGCGCCTGCGGTACGCTTCCGGCGACGGCCAGACGGCTGCGCGCCTGCTTCGGAGCCTGCCGGAGCTGGCGCCGGAGGATCGCTACTTGCTTGCCCTGGCCGAACGGGCCGCGGGGAACCTGGTCGGGGCCGACGCCGCGCTGCGGGGTCTGGTCGAAGAGGGATCTCCTCCCTTTTCCGGGCTGGCCCGGGTCCACTTGGAACTGTCGGGCTCCTGGGAAGGGGTCGGGGGAGACCCGTGAATGGCTGCGTACCGGAGATGCTCCGGTTGGGTTCATCCGGGAAGTGACCGGGTACCCGTTGTCCAGGGACGACCGGGTGGGCCCGCCCCCTCCGGCAGACGATGCCGGGCTGAACGGTAAGTGCGCTCCCGCGCCGCAGCCGGAATCCTCGCGGCATGGCTGCTCTCGAGGTGGCTGCTCCCGTCGAGCGGCCGTCTGCCTGCGTGGCCGGGCCCACCCGGTCGTTTGCCGGAAGAACCTCCGGGTGCAACACGGCGTGTGGGGGACGCCGGTGGGATTCCGTGCGTCGGGGTCACGGAGCTGGGCCTCCCCGCAGGGCCTTGGATCGGTGAAAGGGGGCGCGCGGGCTTCCGGAGGTTCCTTGCCGCGCCGAGTAGGAATCGAGGCCGGGGACCGGCCTGGACAGGCGCGGCGGAGGGGGTGTAGGGTGGGCGCGACGGGTGTGCGGGGTCTCACGCGGCGCTTGAGGAGGACGTCATGCGCACAGGGATGACAGGCCTGGTGCCCGAGCCGGTGTCAGCGAAGGGGCCCCGGGTAGCCGACCCGAGAAGGGGGGGCGTCCAGGAAGGCCGCCTCTCACGACGGGGCTCTCGCCGGATGGGGAGCTGAGGGGCGCGGCCGTGGCGTTCTGGGAGAGCGCATGGACCCAGCTTCGGCAGCTCTGGGGCGGGTTGAGCCTTGCCCAGCGAGGTGTCTTCTTCGCGGTGGCCGCGGGTCTGGCCGCTGGCTTCACGGCGCTCGCCTTCTGGGCGGGTACTCCCGACTACGCGGTCCTCTACGGCAGGCTCCCGGCAGATGACGCCGCGGAGGTGGTGGAGCGCCTACGGTCCGAGGCCGTGCCGTACCGCCTGGAGGACGGCGGGCGCACCGTCCTGGTGCCCTCGGAGCGGGTGTACGACCTGCGGTTGCTCCTGGCAGGGGAGGGGGTTCCCCACGGCGGGGTGGTGGGGTTCGAGATCTTCGACCGGTCGAGTTTCGGCATCACCGATTTTGCTCAGAAAGTCAACTACACGCGGGCCCTCGAGGGGGAGCTGACCCGGACGATCCGGAGGCTCGACGGCGTGGAGGGAGCCCGGGTGCACGTGGTGCTCCCCGAGAGGCGCCTCTTCGAGACCGAGCAGCAGCCTGCCGCGGCGTCCGTGGTGCTCCAACTCGGCGCCGGCCGGAGCCTCGGCGTCAAACAGACCCAGGCAGTCGTGTACCTGGTCTCATCGAGCGTCCCGGGCCTCGACCCCGGGCGAGTCAACGTGGTGGACACCCAGGGACGGGTGTTGCACCGGGCCTCGGACGACGAGGTCGGTTTCCTGGCCTCGAGCCAGCTCGAGCACAAGCGGGCCTACGAGGGGGAGGCGGAGCGACGGATTCGTGAGATGCTCGAGCGGGTTCTCGGGTCCGGGACGGCGGTGGTACAGGTGTCGGCCCGATTCGACTTCGACCGGGTGGAGGAGACCGCGGAGGTCTTCGACCCCGAGGCCGTAGCCGTGCGCAGCGAGCAGCGGCACACCGAGTCCGGACCGGGGGGCACGGGGGATGGCAGCCGGCCGGTGTCCATCCGGGATTCCGAGACGGTGAGCTACGAGGTCTCCAAGAGGGTGACCCGGGTCCAGAGGGCCCCGGGGTCCCTGGACCGGCTCACGGTCGCGGTGGCCGTGGACGGCACCTACCGGGAGGGCGGCGGCACACGGGAGTTCGTCCCCCGGTCGCCTGAGGAGCTGGCGGGGATCCGGGCCCTGGTGGAAAAGGCGGTCGGGGCCGACACGTCGCGGGGGGACGAGGTCGAGGTGACGAGCATCCCGTTTCGCCCAGCGGAGATACCGGAGGAACCGACCACGCGATGGGACCCGGGGCTCGCCTCCCAACTCGCCCGTTTCGGGGCGGTCTCCTTCGTGGCCCTCCTCGTGGTATTCGGGGTTGTCCGTCCGGGGCTGCGGTGGCTCGGGGCCTCCCGGGGGCCGTCGGAGATCACGGAACCCGTGACGGTGGCCGAGCTGGAGCGCAGGCTCGCGGCTCAAGCGCAGGAAGGGGGCTCCCCGGGAGGCGTGGCCGTCACTGCCCAGCCCCTGAAGGGGGAAGCCCTCCGAGCCAGGCTCTCGGAGATGGTCCACGCCGAGCCCGAAGTGGCCGCCCAGCTCCTGCGGAGCTGGATGACGGAGGAGTGATGGCGGAGGCAGAGCAGCCTTCCGGGCTCCGCAAGGCGGCGGTTTTCCTGCTCGCGCTGGGGGAGAAGGCCTCCGAGGCCGTCTTCCCGCACCTGCGCGACGAGGAGATTCAGGAGTTGACCCGGGAGATCGCCGCTCTGGAAAAGGCGTCGCCCGAAGAGGCCCACGCCGTTCTCGAGGAGTTCCACACGCTGGCCCTGGCCCGGGGCTACGTGCTCCAGGGCGGGGCGGAGTACGCCAAGAAGATCCTGCGCCGGAGCCTGCCCCCGGAGAGGTGCCGAGAGATCCTCGCCCGCCTGAACAGACAACTGGACCAGGGCGAGGGGTTCGCAAGCCTGCGCAGGGCCGACCCGCGGCTCCTGTCCAAGATCATCCAGCGAGAGCACCCTCAGACCATCGCGTTCATCCTGTGTCAATTGGGGGCCGGCAAGGCCGCCCAGGCCCTCGCGAGCCTGCCTCCAGACCTCCAGATCGAGGTGGCCCGGCGCATGGCGAGCCTGGAGGAGATCAGCCCCGAGGCCGTACAGAAGATCTCGACGGTGCTCGACCAGAAGATGATCACTCTGGCGGGCGCTTCGGTGGAGGTTCACGGCGTGAAGGCCGTGGCCGAGGTCCTCAACCGCCTGGGTCGCTCTGCCTCCCGCAAGATCCTCGACCGGCTTGACCAGGAGAATCCCGACCTCGCGGGGCGCATCCGGCAGTTCATGTTCGTCTTTGACGACATCGAGTACCTGCCTGACCGAGCGGTCCAGGAGATCCTCAAGCGGGCCGACAAGCGCACGCTCATTCTGGCCCTCAAGGGCTGCGCCGAGACCCTTCGGGAAAAGCTGTTCCGCAACATGAGCTCGCGGGCCGTCGAGACCATGAAGGAAGAGATGTCCTTCCTCGGCCCGGTCAAAGTCGCCGAGGTCCATGACGCACAGTCGGCCATGACGGAAATCGTTCGCCAGTTGGAGGAGGAGGGCGTGATCGTCCTCTCCGTCGGCGAGGAGGACGAGTACATACCATGACACGCGGGGCGGGTGGCCCCACGTCGTCCAAGCTCCGGCTGCCGTCGCCTGGGAGGAGTGGGGTGAGCAAGAACGCCGCCACGGGGGTTCGCCCCTACACCTGGTGTCCTCTGGAGCCTGCCGAAGAGCGGGGTTCGGGTGGCCCGGGGCACGCCGTCGAGACCTACCGGTGGCCGGAGCTGGGTGGGGAGGGGGTAAGCCCCCCGGGGCGGGCCCCGGCGGCTTCCGGCGAAGAGCTCGTGGAGGAGGCTCGCCGGCAGGCCGAGAGGCTGCTCGGCGAAGCCCGGGAGGAGGCCCGGCTTCTGGGAGAAGCGGCCCGCCGGGAGGGGTTGGACGCGGGTCGAGAGGAGGGCCGAGCTGCCCTCCAGGAGGCCGCCGATGCCCTGTTCCGTGCCGCCGAGGAGCTCGCAGGGTATAAGGAGCGGCTGCTGCAGGACGCCCGCGGCCAGGTGGTCTCCCTGGCGCTGACCCTGGTCGGCCGCCTCCTCGGTCCCCTCGCCGAGAGGGACGAGGAGGCCGTCATCCGGGTGGTGGAGCGCGCTCTCCAGTTGCTCGTGGAGCGGGAGAACCTCACCCTGCGGGTGCATCCGGAGGATCTGCGGCGACTCCTGGAGGCCAAGCCGCGGATCCTCGAGTCCTTCGACGGCATTCGCAAGCTGACCGTTCTCGAGGACCCCTCCGTCAAGCGCGGGGGGTGCCTCGTCCAGACGCCCACCGCGGAGATCGATGCCCGCCTGGAGACCCAACTGGCGGAGCTCGCCCGTTCGCTGCGGAGCGCTTGATGGGCCTGGACCTCTCCCGGGAGATCCATGCTGCCGCCGCGGGGGAGGTCCTCCGCCCCCACGGGAAGGTCGTCCAGGTGGTGGGCATGGTGGTGGAGGCCTCGGGCCCCCAGGCCCCCGTCGGGGACATCTGCCTCGTACATCCGGAGGGGGGCGCCTTCGAACGGCAGCGGGCCATCGCCTGCGAGGTGGTCGGGTTCCGGGAGGGGCGGATCTTCCTGATGCCCTACGGCGACATGCGGGGGATCCGGCCCGGCAGCCGCGTCGTGGCCGCGGGCGGGCAGAGCGTGTGCCAGGTGGGGGAGGAGCTCCTGGGCCGGGTCATCGACGGCACCGGGAACCCGATCGACGAGAGGGGCCCTCCCGCCTGCCGACGCAAGTACCCCCTCTACGGGCGCGAGCTCAACCCCATCTCCCGGGAGCGGATCCGCGAGCCCCTTGCCACGGGGGTGAAGGTCATCGACGGTCTGCTTACCTGCGGCAAGGGGCAGCGGATGGGGATCTTCTCCGGCAGCGGGGTGGGCAAGAGCGTACTGCTGGGGATGATCGCCCGCCACACCTCGGCCGACGTCAACGTCATCGCGTTGATCGGGGAGCGGGGGCGAGAGGTGCGCGAGTTCATCGAGCGGGATTTGGGGGCGGAGGGGCTCCGGCGCTCGGTGGTGGTCGTGAGCACGTCGGAGAAGTCTCCCCTGGTCAAAGCTCGGGGTGCCCTGGTGGCCGCTACGGTGGCCGAGTATTTTCGGGACCAGGGGCGTGACGTGCTGCTCCTGATGGATTCCGTCACGCGGTTCGCCATGGCGTTGCGGGAGGTCGGACTGGCCATCGGGGAACCCCCGACGACCAAGGGGTATACTCCCAGCGTGTTTGCGGCCCTGCCGCGGCTGATGGAGCGGGCGGGGATGGGGGAGAGGGGCGCGGGGTCCATCACGGGCCTGTACACCGTGCTCGTCGAGGGCGACGATCTGAGCGAACCGGTCGCCGACACGGTCCGGTCGGTCCTGGACGGCCACGTCGTGCTCTCCCGGGCGCTCGCCGCCCGCGACCACTACCCCGCCGTGGACGTGCTGGCTTCCAACAGCCGCCTCATGATGGACCTCGTCACCCCAGGCCACTCCCGGGCCGCAGGGCGGATGCGCAGGCTCCTGGCCGCCTATCGGGGCGCCGAGGACCTCATCAGCATCGGAGCCTACCAGCCGGGTGCGAGCGCGGATGTGGACGAGGCCGTGAGAAAGCGGGATTCCCTGGAGGCCTTTCTGACCCAGGCCGTGGAGGAGGGGTGGCCCCTCGAGGCCGCCCGCGGGGAGCTCCTGGGCCTGTTTCCCGAGGAGTCTTGAGTGGGCTTCGTGTTCCGGCTCGAACGGGTCCTCGCCGTGCGCCGCCTGCAGGAGGAGGTGGCACAGCAGTTCTTGTCCCGGGCTCGGGAGACCCTGCGAGGAGAGCGGGCCCGGCTGGAGGCCGTGGAGGAGGACCTGCGGCGTGCCGTATCGGACGTCGACGTCCTCAAACGCACGGACGAGTTGGATGCGGAGGCCCTGCGCCTGCACTCCCGATACGCCGGCCTGCAGCGGTGCCGAGTGAGCCGAGCCAGAGAGGCCGTGGAGGGCGCCTCTCGAGCGGTCGAGGACGCGTCTCGGGCGGTGCTCGACGCCCACCGGGCGCGCCAGGCCCTGGAGAAGCTCAGGGAGCGGGACGAGGCCGCGTGGCGCGCGGCCGTGAGCCGAAGGGAGGCTTGCCGGATCGATGCGGTCGCCGCCGCGCGACACCGGGGGCGCAGGGAGGAAGACCGTGGGCACTGAGGTCCGACGCTTTCTCTCCCGGGCTGCCGTCGGCGGCGTCCTCTGCCTCCTCCCTTTGGCCTGCCCCCCCTCCCACGCCCAGCCCCCTGCGGCCCTGCGCGACGGCCCCGAGGCTCTTGAGGCCAGGGCGCGACTCCTGGAGGAGCTGGACCGGCAGATCGAGCTCCGGCAGATCGAGCTGGCGCGGCAGGAGGAGTCCCTGGCGGCCCTCCAACGCGCTCTCGAGGCGACCCGGCACGTGCTCGCGGAAGAGGAGCAGAAGCTGCAGGCCCTGCGACGTGCCGTGGAGGCCGACATCGCCCGCCGGGACAAGCTGGTCGATGAGCGCCTCGAGCGGATCTCCCGGGTCTACGGCGCCATGAGGCCTCGGGAGGCTTCCCTGGCCCTGGAAGGGATGGACGACGACCTGGCGCTGGCCATCCTCGAGCGGCTGCCCGGCCGCAACGTGGGAAGAATCTTCGACCACATGCCGGCGGATCGGGTTCGGGAGCTCACCCAGCGGCTGGAGCAGGGGAGGTCCGGCCCCGGGCAGTGAGGGCCCGCGCGGCCCCGGGGGGCGCTGGATTCCCGGACCCCGCTCGCCGAGCTGGAGGTGGATTCAGGCAGACCAGAATCCGCAGATTGCGGGGCGGAGTCCGGGAGCCCAGGAGTGCAGCCCCGCACCGCATCCACCGACCCGACGAGGCCGGCGCAAGCGGGTGAAGCCCGGCGCACCGGGGACTGCTGGGGCACCTCTTTGAATTGCCGCGGATCGCGGGGCGAAACGCAGGGGCTCCCGGACTCCGCTTGGCGACCAGCCGGTGGATGCAGGCAGACAGGCCCGCTTGTATGCGCTTTCCCGGCATGGTAAAGGAGGAGGCGCCGGCGGAGGAGGCCTGCCGCCGGAAACCCACGGGGGAGGCTGCGCCTCCGGAGAGGAGCACGGATGGCCAGGGTGGGGCAGTCCCCGACGGCGGGCCGGGGAGACAGCCCACAGGGGGTCCGGGACTGGGATGCGCTGGGGGACGTCCCGCTCCGGCTGGCCGTGGAGATCGGACGCACCCGCACCCGGGTGCGTGACCTCCTGGCGCTTCGTGTGGGCTCCCTGCTGGTCACGCACAAACCCTCGGGGGAGCCCGTCGAGGTCTCCTTGAACGGGGAGGTCTTCGCGCAGGCCGAGATCATCATCTTCAAGGACCGGCTCCAGGCGCGGCTGACCCAGGTCCTGGGGGCGCCGCGGTGAGGGTGCTCCGCGGTGCGGTGGTCCTGGCCGCGGTGCTCGTCCTCGCGGTCGCGGCAGCGGCGCCGGCGTGGGCGGACCGGGCGGTGGTCGCATGGCCGGAGGGCTCCGTCAATGTGCGCGGCGGACCCGATCTGAGCGCTCCGAGGATCGGGCGTTTGGCGCGGGACACCGAGGTGGAGGTCCTGGGGACCCAGGGCGAGTGGGTGCGGGTGCGCCACCCCGACGGGCAGGGCTGGATCGTGGAGCGCAGCCTGCGCCGGCTCCCCGGGCCCGAGGGGCAAGACCAAGACCTATGGACGAGACAAGCCCCATTGAACCAGTCATATAGAAG
>JAWSUI010000027.1:0-51103 GCA_033551855.1 Deferrisomatales bacterium | reverse complement strand
GCCCTCCGTCCCCCGCCCTCCGTCCCCCGTCCTCTGTCCTCGGTCCTCCGCCTTGACGGCCTGCACGCGTCGGTTATCTTTCCCGGCGTGGATGACGAGCCGCTCCGACGGCCAGGGCAAGGCGGACGTCCCAGCCGGGGAGCGCGGACCGAGGTGACCGGGGGGAGAAGAGGAGGCAGGCCGTGTTGCGATGTGTGAGGATGACGGCGGTCGTGGTGCTGGCGCTAATCCTGGCCCCCGTGGCAGTGTGGGCCCAGACGATCGCCCCGGGCGAGACCCGGGTGGTGCACGGGAAGATCGCCGCCGTGGACGTGGCCCAGCGGGCGGTCGTGGTGAACGCACCCTTGGCCGCAGGAGATCTCATTGTGGGGGTGACCCTGGGGGAAGGGGTGGAACCCCAGCTCGCAGGCAAGGCCGTGTCCCTGGGGGAGGTGGCCGTCGGCGACCGGGCCGTCCTCCAGTACACCCGCGAGGACGGGAAGCTGGTGGGCCAGTCCCTGACACTGCGCCGGTAGCTGTGAGAAATCGTCCGATGGAGGCCGGGGGGGGCGCGCGCGAGCTCCGAGACCCGTCCACGAGAGCGCGAGCGCGCACCGGCCCCCCCGGACGCCCCGTCGGCAGTTTCACGGGCCCTGAGGAAAGGTGTCGGTTCGAGGCGGCTCAGTTCCCCACCCAGAGGGGCAGGGTCAGGGTGCGCTGGGCCGCCGCCCTCCCCTCCCGGGGCACGTAGAATCGAACGGCGGCAAAGTACGACCCGGCGGGGAGGGGCTGCCCGTCGGAATCCTGCACCTCCCACACGAAGTTCCGTCGCTCCCCCGCGCGCACGTGCACGATGGTCTGGGCGACCATCTGAGGGCGGTACACCACCCGCCCCGCGTCGTCCCGGACTTCGATCGGGAAGGGGTTCGGCAGATCCAGGGGCACCCGCGCCTGCAATTGGAATGTGACCCGGCGGCTCGGGCCCGGGGGGCAGTCCAAGCATCGCCAGACGGCCGCATCGGTGCCGGCGGCTTCCGCGTCCCGCGCCGGGCCGACGGGGTCCCGGGCGGATTCCCGGGGGCCGGCGGTCCCCACCTGCTGGGCCAGGCCGAGGCGTTCCCCCAGCACGCGACGCAGTGCCTGCGCATCCACCCGACGGCTCACCCCTTCCCGCTCCAGGGCGGCCCAGACTTCCGCCTCCCCGGGGAAACCGCGGCGGTAGACGTCGGGGTGGGCCTCGGCCCAGACCTCGCCCGTGGGAGTCACCGCCAGCTTGACGGGCAGGTAGACGATCTCCACCCGGGTGCCCCGCCGCACCCGGCGGTAGAGGTCCTCGATCCCCGCGTCCCCCACCCGGATGCAGCCGTGGCTCAGGAACTGCCCGAGGGAGATCGGGAACGGCGTCCCGTGGATGCCGTAGCCCCACCGGGAGAGCTGGATCCAGTACCGGCCCAGGGGGTTGTCCGGTCCGGGGGGGACCTTCTGCATCACCACCCGGCCTTCACGCGCCATCTCCTCCTGTATGGAACGCGGCACGTGCCAGGTGGGATCCATCTGGGAGAACAGCACGCTGAAGGAACCCACGGGGGTCTGCCACGAGGGGCGCCCGAGACCCACTGAATACCGGGCCGCCAACGTGCCCCGCTCGAACAGGTACAGGGTCGCCTCGGGGATGTTGACGACGACCCCCGCATCGAGCGCCGCCGGCACGATCCGCCGGGTGTCCACCTCCAGCTCCCGGCCCACCCGGATCCGATCGGGGTCGGCCAGGCGGTTGCGCTCCGCCAGGGCCTGCCAGTGCACCCCGTGCCGCCCCGACAGCCCGATCAAGGTGTCCCCCGGGGCCACCACCACCCGGCGGATCTCCCCTGCGACCTGACGGAACACGGGCACCCCCGGGCCCGCCGCCGCCCCCTCCCCTGCCCCTGCCGACCCTGTCGGGAGCGCGCTCCACACCGCAGCGGCCCACAGCAGCAGGGCCGCCCCAAGCCGGCAGAAGCCGCGGGGAGCGCCCGTGCCCGGAAAGGCCGGCGTTTGCGGCGGCCGGGACGTCACTCGGGCTCCTTCTCCAGCACGAACTCCCAAGCGCACCAGTACTCCTCCGGGTGGGGGTCCGGGGGGCAGGCCACGCAACGCGTGCGCAGCCGGGGGTCGATGGTGCGGGCGAATCCGGTGTACTCCACCAGTCCCACCGACTTGCACGGGAAGTCCGGAAGCCCCTTGCGCTTCCGGGCGGCCTGCACCCGACACTCCAGCATGCGGAAGACCGCCCGCGTGGGCGAGACCTCCACGCACTCCTGCCGATTCAGCCGGGCGTACAGACGGTGCTTGAGGCACTCCACCAGGGCCGGGATGCCCCCGCCCGGTGAGATGCCGAGGCGCTCCATGATCCGTTGGGCCTCGATGACCGTGAAGGCCTCCCAGCCGTCCCGGTCGGCCCGGATGGCCTCGTCGAGCCCGTGCACCTTCTCCACCGCCTGAAACCACAGGCCGTCGTGGGCCAACCAGTTCTTGGCGTCGTCCATGACCACCCGGAGGAGCTCCTCCTTGGTCATCTCCTGCAGGACCCGCAGCCCCTCGTCACCAGCCGCCCCGCCCTCGGCAGGGCTATCCGCTTCCGTCATCTCTCCCTCCCTCTTCTATGGCGCCCCCAAAAGAGGTTCTACCGGTAAACGACCGGGTGGGCCCGCCCACTCCGGCAGACGAGGCCGGACTGCACGGTAGGTGTTCTCCCCCGCCGCGTCCGGAATCCTCGCGGCATCGCGACTCCCGAAGCGGCTGCTCCCGTCGAGCGGCCGTCCGCCTACGTGGTCGGGCCCACCCGATCGTCCCTGGACACGAGTACCAGGTCATTCTCCGGGTGACCCCAAAAAGAGCCGCCCTCGGTCTTCAATCTACAATACCACAGGCCGGGCCGAGGCTGGGACCGGGGAGGCGCGGACGCCGAGGCGATCGCCCTGACTTCACGTATGTTGGGAATTTCTTGGCGCAACATATTGTAGATATAGATACTTATTGTTCTCACGACACGCCCCTCCCCTCCTCACTTTCTGCCGACGCGTTCGTGGAGCAGGCCCGTCGAAGGAGTGGCCTTGGCCGCGAAACCCGGGAGGGGGACGTGCCGCGGAGGCCAAGGAGTGGCGGGAGCCGCGGCATCTCGCCGACGGCCGGCCTGTGGGATGTTCCAAGCTCCCAGTTCCGGAGTTGCCTTTCGAGGGCCGGAGTTCACGGTGTTCGAGGTTCCGGGTTCGAGCCTACGATCCCACATCGACGCTTCCCAACCTTCCGGGACGCGCCAAGAAAGGAGCGGCGTTGACCGGTGACCGGCGGAACGGTAGGCTCGTTTCCAGCCCGAGAGTCGGCGGTTCCAAACGGGGCCACAGAGGAGAGAGATGGGAAACCGCGCCGAGGATTGGCTCCTGCAAGCGGAAAGGGATCTCGCGCAGGCGCAGTCATCCCGCCGGGAAGACCGACACGAGTGGGCCTGCTTTGCGGCACGGCAGGCGGCAGAAAAGGCCGTCAAGTCGTTGCACCTCTTCCTGGGCGAAGAGGAATGGGGGCACGTCGTCGCCCGCCTGCTCAAGGAATTGCCCTGCGAGGTTCCGGACGAGTTGGTGCAGAAAGCCAAAGTCCTGGACAATTTCTACATCCCGACGCGGTACGCGAACGGTCACTCGGCGGGCGCGCCCTTCGAACACTATGGCCCCATCCAAAGCCAGGAGGCAATTCGCTATGCCGGTGAGATCATTGGGTTCGTCCGTGCTCAGGTGGCCCAATCGTGAGACGGTGGAGGCAGCCTTGGAGGCATGGCTCGCCGAGGAGGCTGTGCGGCACCCCGAGCTCCTTCGTTTCGGCTACTTCGGTTCCTACGCGCGCAACGACTGGGGGGTCGGGAGCGACCTCGACCTCGTCGCCCTTGTAGCTGCGGCACCCGAGCCGTTCGAACGACGGGCCCTGACCTGGAGGACCGAAGACCTCCCCGTTCCGTCCGAGCTGCTCGTCTACACCGAGGCGGAGTGGAGTGCGATGACGCGGGAAGGGCGACGCTTCGCCGCGACCCTCGCCCGTGAGACCGTGTGGGTGTGGCCGAAGTGAGGGGCGAGGCGTCCCTGCCTGACCGAACGTCGGCTCGCTTACCACTCCACGCTCGCGAGCAGCGAGAAGTCGGGGGACGACTCCACCGCCAGGTCTTCCGTGAACCCGAGGCTCGCCCATACACGGGGGGAAAGCTGCCGGCGCAGCCCGGCGGCCAGAAGCACCACCGGGCGGTCCAGGGGTCGGAGGCCCGTGTCGTAGGGCGACGTGGCAAAACGCAACTGGGCGGATGCCGTGCCCAGCCATCCCAGACGAACCCCGGCCGAGACGAGAGAGGAGAGAACCCACGGGGTACCCAGCCGCAGGGCCGGGTCCGCCGTCCCCCCCAGGTAGACGAGGTCCAGGTTGCCCGTCACCCCAACGACCCGCCCTCGCCAGGACCCCAGGAGCCCCAGCCCCCCGTCCGCCGACCCGCTCCCGAAGCCGTGCCGGTGGGACCCCGTGGGAAGCTTCAGGCTCCAGCGCAGGGCTGAGCCCACGCCCTCCGGGAGGGCCCCGACCAGGGGATGGACCCCGGAGACCACTGCGTCCCCCACCCCCCCCGAGGCGGGGGGCTCCGGCCCGTAGGCCGCACTTCCCCTTCGGACCTCGTAGGCCCAGGTGTTGTCGGGGCGGTCCGAGCGCCCCCCGTCCGCGAACCCGAAGGCCGCGTGGTAGCCGTTGACCACCCGGTCGAAGGCCCCTCCGCCGTACCACAGGTAGGGAACCTCCAGGCAGACCGTGCTCCCCCAAGGCCCCCTCGCCGCGCCCACCAGGGCCGCCCGGCCCACTTCCATGTCCAGCAGGGCGGACCGCCCCTCACGGTGTTCGGAGACGAAGACCGTTGCGTAGGCCAACTCCACCCGTCCCCCCGGCTGAGGGTCCGGTCTCTCGGCAGAGGGTTGGAGGAAGACGAGATGGGGAGGGTTGAGGTTGCGGGCCCGCAGGGGGGCGAACGCTTCGCTCGCCGCCGCGGGAACGGCCCCGAGAACCGCCGCCCCAAGAGCCCAGCCGAGCAGCCTCGCAACCCGACGGCCCCGCTCGGGTCGGGTCGGGTAGGGAGAGACCCGGTGGAGCTGTCTGGCCGGGGGATGGGGACGCCCCAGGGCCGCCTCCCGGCCCTCGCGGGTCTCGGCGGGCACAGGATCTCCCTCAGGGGGCCGTCGGGACGAGGACTTCCCGGAGGGCCGGCTCCAACTCCGGGAACAGGAAGCCAAACCCCGCTGCCTGGAGGCGCCGGGGGACCATCCGCTGGCTGAAGAGCACGGCGTCGGCGAATTCCCCGAGCACCAGCCGCACCGCCAGGGCCGGCGCCGGGGTCAGGGCCGGCCGGCGGAGCACCCGGCCCAGGGCCCTGGCCACGTCGAGCTGACGCACTGGGTTCGGCGCGCACAGGTTGAACACCCCCTCCTGGTCTGGTCGCTCCAAGAGGAAAAGGAGCGCCCGGACCAGGTCCTCCCGGTGGATCCACGAGAACCACTGCCGGCCCGTGCCGACCGGACCGCCGAGAAAGCGCCGGGTGACCTTTTCCAGCGTGGCCAGGGCCCCGCCCCCCGGCCCGAGCACGATCCCGAATCGGGTGAGCGCCACGCGAGCCCCCCGTCCCCGAGCCCGTGCCGCCTCGGCTTCCCAATCCCGGGCGACGTGCGCCAGGAAGTCGTCCCCCAGGGGCGCGGATTCGTCGAGCTCCCGGTCCCCCGCATCCCCGTAGATGCCGACGGCCGACGTGCTCAGCAGGGAGAACGGCTTCCCTGCCGGCAGCGCCGTCACCAGGTTCCGTGTGGTCCGCACCCTGCTCTCCCGGATGAGCTCTTTCTTCTGCTCGTTCCACCGCCCGAAGATCGGGGCTCCCGCCAGGTTCACCGCCGCGTCGCAGTCGCGAAGCCCGTCCCACCAGGGGCCCTCCTTCGTGGGGTCGCCCTCCGTCACGCGCACGCCCGCGGGGAGCCCTTCCTTGCTCTCGACGGGACGGAGCAGGAGCGACACCTCGTGACCCTGCTCCGCCAGGAACGGCACGAGCCGCGCCCCGACAAACCCCGTGCCCCCGGTGACGAAGATCCTCAACGCACCCTCCTCGGTCGATCGACGGCAGAGCCGCGATTGTCGCGGAGAAAGCGGGCGGGGCCAAGGGATTTCGACGTCGCCGGGTCGAAGGCGCCCCTTTCGAAATCTCGAACCCTCTGTTATCTTTTGGGACAAGCCGTGGGCGGTGCGCCCCGGCAGCACGGGAGGTGGCGCGATGGAGCTGGGCGAGAGTGTGAGGCGGGTGCTGCAGGAGTTGGTGCTCCCGGAGCTCGGGGCCCTGCGCGGCGACAACGCGGAGATCAAGACCGCGCTCCAACTCACCAACAAGCGTCTCGACGACATCAACCTCCACCTCGTCGATCAGAGCCGACGCATCGACGAGCTCCGGGCCGAGCTCCTCGGCCGGATCGAAGACGTTCGGGCCGATCTCACCGGCCGGATCGACGCCACGAATCAGCGGATCGATGCCACGAATCAGCGCATCGACGAGCTCCGCACCGAGCTCGTCGGCCGGATCGATGCCACGAGTCAGCGCATCGACGAGCTCCGCACCGAGCTCGTCGGCCGGATCGATGCCACGAATCAGCGCATCGACGAGGTCCGCACCGAGCTGACCGGCCGGGTCGAAGACGTGCGGGCCGATCTCACCGGCCGTGTGGAGGGACTCCGCGGTGAGCTCACGGGGCGGATCGACGAGCTCAACCGCCGCATCGATCGCTTCTTCGAGGAGGGCCTCGCCCAACGCGTGGCAAGGCTCGAGAAGGATTTCTCGGAGCTTCGGGCCCGAGTGGCTGCCTGAGGGAGCTTCCGGGTTTTCCGTGGTGCGAGGAACCATTGTGTTCTCGCGCCGTGGCGCAGAGGCGCAGGGAAAGACAAAGAACTCCTCCGCGTCCCAGCGGCTCTGCGCGAGATCGTTCTTGCCCTTGAGTGACCCACTGAGTTTCCGGAAGGGCCTGCCTGACGGCCGGCGCCCCGAAGTGGGGAACAGGCCTCGTCTCCAGGGACGGGCGTCCTCACGGCGCCGGAGACAGCGGCGTTTCGTCCCGGGTCCGACGGTTCCGGGGTGCCACGGCCGGCAACGG
This sequence comes from Deferrisomatales bacterium, assembly GCA_033551855.1. Classification (GTDB taxonomy): domain Bacteria; phylum Desulfobacterota; class Deferrisomatia; order Deferrisomatales; family JACRMM01; genus JBFLZB01. Next base: position 43,943 of record JAWSUI010000027.1, on the reverse strand, counting down.
CAGCGCGGCATACCCCGTCCCGGCCAGGGGGCGCCAGCCCTCGGGGATCACCGGTTCCGGCACCGAGACTGCCACCACCGCCGCGAATCCCTCCTCCCGTAGGAGGGAGTAAATCTCCCGGCGCCCTTCGGCACCCAGGGCCCAGAAGCCGGCTGCCTCCGAGGCGGGGATCTCGGCGCGGATCAGCACCCCGGCGAGCCGCGCCCAGTAGAGGCTCTCCTGTCCTCCGACGATCGCCACCGGACCCCCGAGAGGCACCCCTTCCTTCCTCAGGCTCTCCGCCACCTCCCACCGGGTGTGCGGCATCCGGCTGGGGACCAGGGCCGGCTCGTGGATCCCCTCGTAGGCGAACCCCCGCAGCACGTGCCCGCCGACTGCGAAGGCGGCCACCTGGAGATAGAGGTAGCCCAGGACCACCGCCACCGCGACGGGGACGGTCCTCCCGGGCGGCCGGCGGCCGGGCTGGGCGGCCGCCAAGAGAGAGCCGAAAACCAACACCAGGTGGGGGGCTGCCCGGGCCCCCTCGACCCGCGCCACCACCGACACCAGGGCCAGACCGGCCACCGCAGGCGCCCACACGGGCCAGAGCCCCATCAGGCTCCTCAGCGCCCGACTCGGCGTGCTCCCCACGAAGAGGAGAATCAGGACCCCGGCGAGCACGGCCCCGACGTCCCGCAGGAGCCGGCCCACGAGAAGCTCGAGGTTTTCCGCCAGCAACCGGAGCTGGGCGGACGGGCTAAACCGGAGCTCGCGGCCCTCGATCCAGCGGGAGGGGTCGGACAGGGGGGGGTACGTCCCGGAGACCGCCGCCGGGAAGGTGTAGACCCGCGGCGCCCCGCGGGGCACCCCCGGCGACGAAAGGACCGTCGCGAGCCCCTGGCCGCCCCCCTCCACGGGGAAGGGGGCGATGCCCAGCACGGACCGGGCGTACCCGACCCGGAGGTGCTCCCAGGGGGCCCACTTCCCCGTGCGGGCGTGGGCGGCTGTGATGGCCGCCCCGGCCAGCGCGCAGAAAACCAACGTCGCCGCCATCACCCGGCGGACGCGCCCCCGGCCGGGTGCGCCGCGTCGAAGAGCGCCGACAAGGAAGACCGGTGCGAGAAAACCGAGCAGGTAGTCCGAGAGATACAGGAAGGCGAGGGCTACCCCGAGCAGGGCGGCGCCGGCGTGCGACCCGGGCGACCTCCGAAGCCGGAGGGCCAGGGCCGCGGCCCAGTACAGGCCTGCGGCCGTCAAGAGGGACGGGGAGACCTTCCAGACCTTGATCAGCTCCAAGGCGGACCAGGAGAAGAGCCCGTACCCGAGGGCCCACCAGGCGCCGGAGGACAAGAGGGGCGCATCGTCGCCCCCTTCCCCCTCCCCTGGCGAGGGGCAATGGCGGAGGAGCTCTCCCCAGAGCCGGTCGAAGCAGACGAGGGCCAGGCAAAAGATCGCCAGGTTCGCCGCCTGCACCGCGGCCGATTCCCAGTAGAGGCTCCCTCCCGCCAGCCAGCGGGCGACGCCGGCCACCCAGGGGTACAGGGGGCTCCAGTACGTCGAGACGGCTCCCGGCACGTCTCCGGAGGTCAGGGCCTCCCCGAGCTCCAGGAAGACCATCCCTTCGTCGGGCATGGTGCGTTGGGCCACACCCGAGCGCACCTGCAGGGCGGCACAGAGGAACGCCGCCGAGCCGAGCACGAGTCGGAGGCCGAGGGGAGAGAGCGTGGCCCTGCCCCCGCCCCCGCCCCTCGCTGCCCCGCAGTGGAGCGCCCCATCCGCGTCAGGCCGCATCGCCTCTCCTGTCCCCGGGCCGTTCCCGGTTCCGCCACCAAACTCTCCGGCCCCCCTCTCACCCGAGACGAGGGACCCGGCGTTTCCCCGGGGCTTTCTCGGGTCCCGCTCGTCTGCTATCCTCGGCAGGCGGCGGATACGGCCGTGTTCGGGCCCCTCGGCCGCGCTCCGGCGTGCCGGCGCATCATACTCCGCCCTGCCGGCAGACGGGAGTCGGGTCGGCCGGGGCCGATGCCCCGCGAACCGTCCCGCGGCAGCCCCCAAAGCGACAGGAAGGGCCCTTGCCCACCGTCACAGGCATCCTGCTGTGCTACAACTGCGAGGACTTCGTCGCAGACGCCCTGCGGAGCGCCCTGGCGCAGTGCTGTGACGAGCCCATCGAAATCCTCGTCTCCGACGACGCCTCCACCGACGCCACCTTTCCCATCGTCCGGGACGTGCTCTCCGGGTACGACGGCCCCCATCGCACGCGCCTCCTCCGGAGGGGCACCAACTCCGGCAGCAAGAGCGCCCACCTGAACGACGTCTTCCCGAGAGCCCGGGGAGACATCCTCGTCTCCTTCGACGGAGACGACGTCTCCGAGTCCGGACGGGTCCGGAAGATCATCGACCGCTTCCAGGCCGATCCGTCCCTCCACGGGGTCTACTCCTCCTACTCGGTGATCGACCCGCAGGGGCGCCCCCGGGGGACGGCCAGGGTCCCCCACCCCCCGGCGGGCCGGAGCGCCCGCCAGTGGTTCGCGCGGGTCGACGCCTACGCCGCCGGCACGACCCTGGCGGTCCGCCGGGAGGTGGTCGAGCGCTTCCCTCCCCTCGACCCGGACATCCACGAGGACATCGTCCTGCCGTTCCGGGCCAGCCTCCTGGGCGGCGTGGCCTACCTTCCGGAGCCCCTGGTCCGGGCGCGGCGCCACGCGGCCAGCCTCACCGCCGACCTGGAACAGTTCGCCTCCCTGGACGCCTACCGGGAGCGTATGCGGCTGGGGATCGCGCGCGCCCGGAGGAACGTCGCGAGCCGCCTGGAGGACCTTGCCACGACCCGGCGCCTGCTGCCCGGGCGAGAAAAGGAATGGGAGGGCCTGGAGGGCATCGTGCACGCCTCGGCGGCCGAAGCCCAGTCGACCGAGGCACTCACGAGCCCGCGTCTCTCGGTTCGTCTCGCGGCCCTCTTGTGGCTGCTGCGGGCCGGCGCATACCCCGAGGAACGCCTCTTGCACACTTGCCTCGCCCTGCTGCCGGGCGCCTACCTGCGGTACAAGCGCCGCTCCCTGGGAGTACCGCTTGGGCGCTCCTCCGGCGGGCAGCCGTGACGACCTCGGCCACAGGAGGACGCGGAAGGCGGAGACGCCCCAGGCGTTGCAGGCCATGACATCGAGTATCGTCTTTTCGGCGGGCTGGTTGATGCTTTTGGGCATCTTCCTCCTCTTCAGGAGATACGGGGCCTTTGGCGCAACCTTCCTCGCCGGCGCCGCGTGGCTCCTGTACTCCCCGTCCCTTCTGGTCTGGATCGAGCATCTTGGCAGCGACTCCTGGAGCGAGGCGCAGAATTTCGATCTGGACGAGGCCTTGCAGTTCCTCGCATCGCTCGATCAGGTGGTGCGACGCGAGGGGTTGGTGCAGACGACACGAACCGTCGCCCTCGGGTGTGCCGTCGGCTTCACGGCCGCCGGTCTCGCCCTATTGCCGGGCAAAAGGGTCGGTACGCCGGCGACAGCGGTGAGCATCGTCGCGTTGCTCCTGACGGTCGGCTCGCTGTCGGCGCAGGTCCACCCCGCGTTCGGGGCCTTTCAATCCAACAGCCGGCTGTACCGGCGCACCTTTCACAACTTCCACGGCCACCCCGGGGTGACCGTCGCGGCCGGCGAGCCCGCGCGTGACCTCAAGGTCGTCGTGTACATCGGCGAATCCACGTCGGCGCTCCACATGGGTATCTATGGCTACCCGCGCCGAACCACCCCCGAGCTCGAAGCCTTCGCCGGCGAAAACGAGGGATTCCTGCTCTTTTACAACGTCTTCTCCACCCATGCCCACACGGCCCCGAGCCTCCTGGAAGCGCTCAGCATCGGTGTCTCTCCGGACGAGGACGTTTTCCCGATCCAGGAGCGCAAGAGGACGGCTCTGGTGGACGCAGTGAACCAGGCCGGCATCCGTTCGGCCCTCATCAGCAACCAGGGGCAGGCCGGCACCTGGAACAATCTGGCGAGCACCGTCGTCTTTCGAAACGTCGGTGAAAAGGAATTCTCGTTTCATTCCCTCTGGCTTGGCGAGTTGGAACACAGGGCCGACCGGCCCTTCGACAAGGAGTTCCTCGGAACGGCCCTCGACCGGCGGCGGCTCTTCCACCGGGAAGGGGCCGAGATCGTGTTCTTGCACTCGTACGCGGGTCACTCGCCCTACCTGAGGAACGTCGCCCCGGAGTTCCGCGAACCGGTGGACTCGTTCCTGGACGGCCTTTCCTCCGAGGCGATCTGCGGCGAGAGGGTTGCGGACCCGGACGCCGTGGTTCGCTTGGTTCAGCAATATGATTCGGCGGTTCGGTACATAGATCACTCCGTCGTGTCGATCATGCAACGCGTCAAGAAGGCTCCCTCTCCGTCTGTGTTTGTATATTTCTCTGATCACGGTGAGTCCGTTTATACTGGCAGGCGTCACGACTCATCGCGTTTCGTTCACGAAATGGTACACATCCCTTTTTTCGTTTACTTCAACGACGAAGCGGTCCGGCAACATCCGGACTTGTTCCACCGATTCCGCGACGCCGCAGCCGGCAAGCGGACTTCCACTCTCGCTCAATTGCCTGCGACCCTGCTGGCGCTCTTCGGCGTGGAGGCTGCGGGAGGTACCCACTACCAGGGGGTCGGCTTGGACGATCCCGACCTCCTGCCGCCGATCCTCACGCGCCAGACCGCGGACGGCTATTCCCACGTGAGAGTGGGAAGTCGCGCTCCGGCGCCGGATTCCCGGCAGGGGCCCCGCGATGCGACGGATGCCGCGACGATCCTGTTTCGCGCCACCCAGGCCCTCCTTCGCAACACGGACACACGGACCTGTCAGGAGGGGTCCAACACCGTGGGAAAGGCTTTGCGGGGAGCACTGGTGGCGAGCTGCCTGTGGGTGGACGTGTCGGTCAGGCGGGACGGGAGCCCGACGATAGAGCCCTCACCGAAGGTTCCCGCAGGGTTCGCGCTCGGACCGCTGAGCGACATCGCGCACGCGTATGGCCGCCCCCTGGTGCTCGCCGGCGGGGCTCCGGTGTCTCCCGCAGCCTGTGAGGCCGTCGGCCGGTTCTTCGATGAGCGAGGAGAGCGCACCCCCCCGGAAGTGCTTTTCCTCTTGCCTCCGGGCACGCCCTGGGACGGCGTCGAGCTGTCGTCGTGCATCGAATCCCTTCGATCCAACGGCGTGCGGACCGCGTGGGAAGTACCCGCCCATCTCGCCGAGTCTTGTTCCTCGATCCTTTCCAGGGGGGGCGGGCCCCGGGCTGAGGGGTGCGAGGCACTCGCCTCCCTCCTCCACGAGGTCGCTCGGAGCGGGTCCTTCACAGCGCTAAGCGCCGATGTCTCGCTGGCGCCCCTGATGGATACGGTATCCGCCGCCACCGGCGTCCCGTGGATCGCGCGGGGCATCGACGCCGTGCGTGCAGAGGAGGCGCTGTCTCTGCGTTCCTACAGGATCGCCGTGCGCGCGGACGACGACCCCAACAGCCGCTAAGCGGTTCTCCCGCCTCGCGGCCGGGAGAACCGCCGCTTCAGGGGGCGCAGGAGCGCCTTCCTGGGCCCCCCATGCTCCGGAGATGCCGGTGGACACAGCACCGATCAACAAGACCATGGACCGCGACGACCTCCTCACCCCCGGGGGGCGGGCCTTCACGGCGGAGCTCAACCGCCTGGCGGAGTCCTTGGAAGCGAAGCGCCTGCCGGTCACCTCGTGGTACGGGGGGCTGCCGGTGCGCGGCACCGAGCTCTCCTTCCGGGGCCTCCGGGCCCTCGGCCGCCGGCTCCTGGGCCGCCCCGAGCACCTGGGTAGGACCGACGCGATCAATCGAGGGGGGGCCTCCTACGAGCCCCTGCCCGGGGTGAGCCGGGACGACCGCCACCCCTGGTTCCTCTACTGGGAAGCCTACTGGGTCAGCGCCCACGGGCCGCGGCTCTCCCCCGCGGACCGGGTCCTCGACGCCGGGGGGACCGCCTCCCTGTTCAGTTGCCACCTCGCGTCCCGCGGGGCCGAGGTCCACTCCGTGGACCTCAACGAGGAGCTGGTGGCGGCGGGCCACGAGATCGCCCGGGCCACAGGCTGGAATCTCCGGTCGGCCGGCATGGACATGGCCGACCTCCGGTTCGACGACGGCACCTTCGACCACGCCTACTCCGTCTGCGTGTTCGAGCACCTCGACAGCGGCCTGCGGCAGCGAGCCCTCCGGGAGATCGCGCGGGTCCTCAAGCCCGGCGGCACCCTCTCCCTCACCTTCGACTACGGGGCACCGGGGGTCTACCTGAGCGGCCGGGGGCCGAGCTGCGACCCGGAACACCTCCTCCGGACCCCGGAAGACGTCCATCGCACTTTCTTTTCGGCCCCGTGCTTCGAGCCCCTCGGCAACACCGCCTTCGCAGACAACGGCAAGACCTACCTCGTCTGGCCGGACAAAGACCGCCGCCCCTACACGTTCGGCGCCGTCTTCCTGCGCAAACCGGACTAGAGCGGTGCGCCCCTGACCCGTGTTGCCCTGTAGGTTCCATGAACCGCCCGTCCAAATTTTCTCCGGACATCGAGCTTCGAACAGAATTCGTACGGTCCTGTGGCGATCTGGGTGGGCGGCCCCCGCCCTCTCTTTGCTCCTCCCCCTTCAAGGGGGAGGTCGGGAGGGGGCTGGGGTGAAGCGAAGGGGAGGGAAGCCTGGAGCGGGTGTCACCACTCGGCCCGCCGGAGCTCGTGCCACAGGCGCCGGACCTCGGGGGGCTGCGCCCGCCACAGAAACTCGTTGGCCTCGGCGAGCCAGCGAAGCCGCTCCTCCGGGGGGACCGTTCCCCATCGGTCCACGGCCTCGTCGTCGGGAAGTGAAAGCACTCCCCTCGCCCCGGCCACCGGGCCGTGGGGCTTCGGGGTCACCGCGTCTCCCCCCGCCGGGCCAGCAGCCGCTCCAGGGCGTCGGCGTCCGCCAGATCCTGGGGCCTCCCGGCGGCACGCTTGAGCGCGATGAGGTCTCCCGCTCCCAGCACGGGCACGGGGATGCCCGCCACCTCCAACACCATCCGGCGGCCCCACGCCTCTTCGAACGACAGGGGTGCGTTGACCAGCAGGTCCACCGTTTGGAACGGCCGCTGGGGGTGGTGCATGGGGAATGCGACCAACCCCTTCTCATCGAGCCATTCCCGCCGTCGCCGCGGGTCGAGAAGATCCTGGGCGGGCACCGGCAGAGAGGCCGACATCCCGCAATCTCCTAGAGCAGCAAGGGCCGCCTCGAGGTTCGGACCGTCCAGGGCCAGGGCCAGATCGAGGTCCGCCGTCATGCGCGGCACGCCGTGGAGATTGAGGGCGACCCCACCCGCGACGAGGTACCGCACCCCGCCGTCGTGGAGGGCCCGGAAGATGTCCAGATAGTACATAGGCCCGTCTCTCGACACCTGAAAGCCGGAGCTCGCCGACGGTCGGCAGACTAGCCTTTCGGTACCGCTTGGTCAACGGCCCGCGCCGCCTGCGGGGGGCCCGGGGGGTCCGGCCTAGGGAGCGGCACCCGGGCAGAACCTCACGGGTCCCGAGAGGCTCCCCGCCACACGGATGTGGTGCGCAGTACCCACCTTGGGAACAAGAGTGCCCAGGACGATCTTCCCTGTGGACATCTTCTGTCTCTCCAGCGGTCCAGGACGGGAAACTGCCCGGCATCTCTCCGTCCCCCTCCCTGCGGCGCGGCAGCCCAAGCATGCCACGGTATCTCCATTTTCACCTGAGATGTGCATGGGAAATGTCACGCCCCACAAGGCATATTGCTGAAGATTGACTCCGGCCCCCACGGTTCCTGGGGGTTCGGTGACGGGCCCCTCCGGGGCGCTTTTCGTCCGCGGGAACGGCCCGGGGCGCCGGCGAGGCACAGCCCTTGCTATGTGTAGGGGTCCGTTCCGCAGAGACGGCGACGCACCGCGAGCGTCCCTGCACCGCGGCACTCCGTCCACCCGATCCGCTTCGCGACCGTGTCGCGAAGGCCGGCGCACGGCGGGTTGGAGAAAGGGGCATCGCTCCCATGGTTCGACGAACCGCGGACCTCACAGGAGGGTTCGATCTCGCTGTCGTCGGCGCAGGGGCGCTTGGCTGTGCCTTGGCCTGGGAAGCCGCCACCAGGGGTGTCCGCGTCGTCCTCCTGGAGCAGGACGACTTCGGGAGCGGAGCAAGCGCCAACAGCCTCAAGATCGTCCACGGCGGCCTTCGCTACCTGCAGAAGCTCGACCTGAAGCGGGCGAGGGCCTCGGCGGCGGAACGCTCGGTCTTCTTGCGCATCGCCCCCCACCTGGTGCAGCCTCTGCCCTGCATCCTTCCCACGCGCAGCACGCTCCTCCGGGGACGTCTCGCCATGGCCGGCGGCATTGCGGTCAACGCCCTGGTCACCGCCGACCGCAACCGGGGGCTCCGGCCGGACCGGCGCCTGCCGGCGGGTGGGCTGATGAGCCTGACGTCGCTCGCCGATGCGGCACCCGGCCTCAACCTGGAAGGTGCCACGGCCGGCGCCCGCTGGTTCGATGCCCAGATGCTCGACTCGGAGCGGCTGCCGTTGGCGTTCGCCCTGGGTGCGGAGGCCCACGGGGCCGTGCTGCTCAACCACCACCGGGTCACCGCGTTTTCCGCCGACAAGGGGAGGATCGCCGGGATCGTCGCCGAGAACCTCCTCGACGGCGGCAGCTTGGAGATTCCTGCTTCCGCGGTTGCGGACTGCCGCTGTGCGTGGGCCGGTGCGGACGCAGTTCCTCCCGGCTCTCCGGCGGCACCGCCCTTCATCAAGGCCGTGAACGTGATCCTGCCCGAGACGGGGCTGCAGTGCGCCCTGGGCTTCCCGATGCGGGATGCGCAGGGGCGGATCCTCCCCGGACGCATGCTCTTCGCAACCCCTTGGAACGGGGCCACGATCGTGGGCACCTGGTACTCCCGGGACCCACGGGGTCCCGGGGCAGGGGTCGCGGTGCCGGAGCTGGAATCCATCCTCCGCTCCGTCAACGACAGTTACGGCGCGTGGCGGTTCCGAGCCGAGGACGTGCGGGCCCTCCACGTGGGCTTTCTGCCCGCACTCGCGGCCTCGGTGACGGGCGACGCCGAGCCGGTCCCGATGGACAAGCCGCTCTGCGAACCCGCCCGGGCTTTCGGCGGTCCCGCGGGCCTGTGGCATCTCCAGACCGAGAAGTGGACGACCGTGCGCCGGCTGGCCGAGGGCTTCGTGGACCGCCTGTCGGCCGAAGGCGCGGTCCGGGCAGGCCCCTCCCGGACGACGCGCCTCCCGCTCCCGGGCGGAGCTCCGGCAGGGCTCTCCGCGGCACGCGCCGCGTTGCGGCAGGCGGGACTTGCGCCGGGGGCGGCACGCCGGATGGAGGCAGCCTACGGGGGCGGCGCCGCAGACGTGCTCGAGCTGGCACGGAGCCTTCCCGGCGGCACCGAGACCGTGCCGGGAAGCGGCGGTGTCTGGGCGGCGGAGCTCGTCCACGCCGTGCAGACGGAGCATGCCCGCACCCTGGGCGACGTGCTGCGGAGAACGGGCATCGGGAGCGCCGGGCGCCCTTCCCGGGAAACACTGGAGTGCGCGGCGAGGTCGGTCGCGGGTCTGATGGGATGGGGGGAAGAGATGCAGAGGCGCCAGGTCGCCGAGGTGCTGCAGTGGCCCCAGTACCGTGTGGATTCGGAGTGATCGGGTGACGCTTCGCTCGGGGACCGACACATGAGGGACGAGAACGTAGACGGCCGGGGAGCCCCCGGGACGACGGAACCGGCGGAGGGAAGAGCGCCCCGTGAACCCACCCTGCCGGTGGACGGGCACGTTCACCTCCACTCCCTGGAGGGCGCCGCGGCAACGCTGGATGCGGCGGCCGCCAACTTTCGGCGTCACCGGGGGGGCGCGCGAGGTTGGGGGGGGGTCCTCCTTCTGACCCAGGCGAAGGGCGAACGGGTGTTCGAGTCCCTTCGGGCTCGGTCGTCCTGCGGAAACTGGACGATTCTTCCCGCCCCGCAGGAAGACCAGAGCCTCGTGGCCGAGCGCGGCGACGCCTCCCTGATCGTCGTCTGTGGCCGCCAGATCCGCTGCGCGACCGGTCTCGAGGTCACGGCCCTGGGCACGACCCGCGACTTCCCGGACGGCCGGCCCCTGGGCGAAACGGTTCTCGAGGTCCAGGAATCCGGCGCCCTGGCGAGCCTGCCGTGGGGCTTCGGGAAGTGGACGGGCCGGCGGGGGAAGGCGGTCCGAGAGTGTCTCCGTCGGAGCTCCCCGGAGGCGCTCGCCGTGTGCGACAATGGCAGCCGCCTCCAGGCATTCGGGCGGCCCCGCCTGATTCGCGAGGCGAGCCGACTCGGCTACCGGGTCCTGCCCGGCTCGGACCCGTTCCCTTTCGGCGGCGACTACCGCCGGGTCGGGTCGTTCGGGTTCTTTGGGGGCGAGGCCGGCCCGGAGACCCCGTGGCGAGACCTCGCCGCCTGGCTGGAAACAGTGGACACCTCACCCCGGCCCTACGGCAAGGCGCTCGGTCCCCTGCGCTTCCTCTTCAACAACATCGGCATTCAGCTCCGCAGCCGGCGCGGACAGGGAGGCCCGCGATGAACATCCTGGTCGTGGCCCCCCAGCCGTTCTTCACCCCCCGAGGGACGCCGTTCAGCGTCTACTACCGCACCCAGGTCCTGTGCGAGCTGGGGCACCGTGTGGACCTCCTCACCTATGGGCAGGGGGCCGACGTGGAGATCCCGGGTTGCCGCGTCGTGCGCATCCCCGCCTTCCGCGCCCTCGGCCCCGTCCGTGTCGGCCCTTCCCTCCTCAAGCTCTTCCTGGACGGGTTCCTGCTGCTGTGGACCGTGGGCTTGCTCCTCTCGCGCCGCCACGAGGTCGTCCATGCCCACGAGGAGGCCGTCTTCTGGTGCCGCTGGCTGAAGCCCATCTTCGGGTTCCGTCTGATCTACGACATGCACAGCAGCCTGCCGCAGCAGCTGCACAACTTCCAGTTCACGAGACTGCGGCTCGTCCACTGGCTCTTCGAGACCTTGGAGAGAAGCGCGGTCCGGGCCGCCGAGGCGGTGATCGTGGTGTGCCCTGCCCTCCTCGCCCAGGCGCGTGGGTTGACGGCGGATCACGGCAAGATCTTCTTGATCGAGAACTCCCTGTCCGATCCGGTCCGGCTCGCCGGAGAGCCGGCGGGAGGAGACCACGGCGTCCGGGGGGAAGAGCTCGCGGCCGCAGAGAGGTGGATCGACGGCCGGGGCCGAGATGCCGTGGTTGCCTATGCCGGCACCCTCGAGGCCTACCAGGGAATCGACAGACTGCTCGAGGCCTTTTCGGCCGTCCGCCGGGAGATGCCCGCAGCCGGGCTGCTGATCGTAGGGGGCATGCCTCGCGAGGTGGAGCACTTCCGGCGTCTGGCGGACACCCTCGGCCTCGGCGAGGCCGTTCACTTCACGGGGCAGGTCACGCAACAGGAGGCGCAGCGTCTCGTGGCCCTCGCCGCCGTCGGCATTTCCATGCGGCTGACGGGCACCAACACGCCGATGAAGATCTACCAGCTCATGGCCGACGGTGTCCCCCTCGTGGCGACCCGTATCGAATCCCACACCCAGGTGCTCAACGACGGGATCTCGATTCTGGCAGACACGACCCCGGAGGCGCTGGCAGAGGCGATCCTCCGGGCCTTGCGCGAACCGGAGGCCGCCTTGGGCCTCGCAGCCCGTGCCAAGGAGTGGTATGGCGAGCACTATTCCCGGGAGGCGTACACCGCAAAGATGGCGAAGTTGCTCTCGCTGGTGTCCCGGGAACCCGCGCCGCAGTCGCGGCGGGGAGCGCCGAGTGCACGTGCCGGATCGCCGGAGCACGAGCCCATCTCCGCCGGGAGTCAGGGACGACGCGAGTGCCGAGCCAAGGGGGCCGGATGCGGGGCGGATTGACCGCCGGGCCGTCAGCCTGTGAAAGAAGCGTCGCGAGCTGACCGGAGGGCGAGGCACGCGGGGGCAAACGACGAGACCTGTCCGGTGGATGGGAGTGGAGTGAGCGAGTGCGGAACGAAGCAATCCGGTCGCGCAGCACACGGTTCCACAGACTCTGAGCCGTGTGCGGGATCGCGGGGTTTGCCGGCACCGGCACCGGAAGTCCGGTTCCAGATGCAGCCGTCCTCCTCCGGATGTGCGACTCCCTCGCCCACCGCGGCCCGGACGACCGCGGTTTCCTTCGGGACGAGCGGGTGGGGCTGGGCATGCGCCGTCTCGCCGTCATCGACGTTGCAGGCGGCAGGCAGCCCATCTCCAACGAGGACGGCTCCGTCCTCGCCGTGTGCAACGGCGAGATCTATAATTTTCGGGAGCTGCGGTCCGAGCTCGAGACCGCGGGTCACCGCTTCCGGACCCGTACAGACACCGAGGTCCTCGTCCACGGCTACGAGGAGTGGGGCGACCCCTTCCTCACACGCCTCAACGGCATGTTCGCCCTGGCCTTGTACGATCGCGCCGGGGCCCGCGTCCTGCTAGCCCGCGACCACGTGGGCATCAAGCCGCTCTACTACGCGTCCACGCCCGACCTTCTCATCTGGGGCTCGGAGATCAAGGCGCTTCTGGCCTCCGGTCTGGTGGAGCGACGGCTCGACCTGGACGCCCTGGGCCAGTTCATGGCCTGGGAATACTGCCCCGGCGAGGCGACGCTGCTGCAGACCGTCCGGAAGCTTCTCCCCGGACGGTTGCTGACGCTCGACCTGCTCTCGGGGCGCCAGGAGGTGCAGCGGTACTGGCAGCTTCCGCCCCCCCCAGGGGCGGACGAGCGCGGCGACGCGTACTGGCTGGACCGCGTGGAGGCCACCCTGCGCGCCGCCGTGCGGCGCCAGCTCGTGAGCGACGTGCCCCTCGGGGCGTTTCTCTCGGGCGGCGTCGATTCCTCCCTGATCACGGCGGCGATGGGGGACGCCGTGACGTTCAGCATCGGCTTCGAGGACCCCACCTACAACGAGCTCGAGCACTCCACCCGCGTCGCCCGCCATCTGGGCATCCGCCACCTCACCGAGGTCATCCGCCCGGACGCCCTGGAGCTCTTCGACCACCTCATGCACTTCATGGACGACCCCATCGGGGACTCGTCGATCTTCCCGACCTATCTGGTCTCTCGGCTTGCCCGGCGCCACGTCACGGTCTCCCTCAGCGGCGACGGCGGGGACGAGCTCTTCGGGGGCTACGAGTCGTATCTCGCACAGGGTGTCGCGCGCCGCTACGGGGCCCTGCCGAAGCTCCTGCGCCGGGGGCTCATCGAGCCCGCCGTCCGCCTGCTCCGCCCCACCCGGTCCAAGAAGGGCTTGGTCAACAAGGCGTTGCGCTTCGTCGAGGGGGTACGGCACGAGACCGCTCTCGGGCACGCCCGGTGGCGGGTCTTCTTGGGAGAGCAGCAAAAGGCCGCGCTCTTCACCCCTGACGCCCTAGCGTCCATGGACTCGCCCCTCGGCGCCCACGTCGAGACCCTCTTCGGGGAGGCCAGGGGCAGGGAGCCCCTGGCTCAGTGCCTGTACGTGGACCTCTTCAGCTACCTCCCGGACGACATCCTCACCAAGGTGGACCGCATGTCCATGGCGGTGTCCCTGGAGTCCCGCGTGCCCTTCCTGGACAAGGAGGTCGTCGAGCTCGCCTTCCAGGTGCCCGATCGGCTGAAGATCCGGGCAGGGGTCTCGAAGTGGATCCTGAAACGCATCGCCGAGCGTCACCTCCCGGCCGAGGCCGTCTACCGGCCGAAGGAGGGGTTCAGCGTCCCGCTCAAACACTGGCTGGCGGGCGCATACCGGGGTCTGATGGAGGACCTGCTCTCCGACCGGCGGCTCCGGCAGGACGGGATTTTCGAGCAGTCCGAGGTGGACCGGCTCCGAAAGGAGCATCTTTCCGGCCGGAGGAACCACAGCCACCAGCTCTGGGCCGTCATGATGTTCCAGGCGTGGCAGGATCGCTGGCTCCGAGAACCTGCCGGGTAGAGCGCGGGCTCCCGGGCTGCGGGCGTTGGAGACCGACACGGGAGCGAAGCCCCGCTCGACCCCGCCTTCAGCGGCGAAACAGCGACTCCAGCGCTCCCCGGAGAGTCCCGGCCACCGCCCCGAGGTTGCCCTTCCTCCCCTCCCGCAGGACCAGGCGGGCCGCCGCCCAGGGAGCGCCGAGCAGGAAGAACGCCGCCACCTGGTGCGGCTTCCCGTGGCGGGTGAGGAAGCGCAGCCAGTGCCTCGCCTTGGCCCGGGCGTAGGCCCCCGAGTACCGTCCTCCCCCGAAGGTGTGCCCGACCTCGTGGTACGCCACGGCCCGCGGCACGTACAGGGCCCGGTAGCCCCGCCCCTGGAGCCGCAGAGAGAAGTCCAGGTCCTCGGGCCCGAAGGGGTCGAACGCCGAGTCGAAGCCTCCCAACTCTCGAAAGACGTCGGCGCGCACCATCATCGCGCCGCCGCAGGCGATGCACGGCGCCTCGCGGTCCCGCTGCCCCCGGTCGAGCTCCCCGAAGCCGACGGGATGGGTCCGGCCGCGCCAGAACGTGATCCGACACCCCCCTCCGTCGTTCAGGCGCTCCGGATCCTTCAGGAAGCGCAGCTTGGCCTGGGTCTGGCCGAGGAGGGGGTCCCGGCCGAAGGGCGCCAGCAGCGCCTCGACGAAACCCTCGGTCACCACCATGTCGTTGTCGAGGAAGAGCAGGTGGGTGGGCGCGAAACGCTCGACGGCCAGGGCTGCGGCGGCGTTGCGCCCCGACGCGACGCCCAGGTTTGTCCCGTGGCCCTGGACCGCCACCTCCGGGAAGGCGAGCGCCACCGCCTCCCCGGTCCCGTCCTTGGACCCGTTGTCCCACACCAGGAAGCGGTGCCGCCGCCGTTCCTCCGGAGAGAAGCTTCCGAGGACACGGAGGGTCTTCTCCCGCTGGTTCACCGTGAGGATCACCACGGCGACCCGGGGCTCCGGGTCCAGGGCAGACCATCCCCGTTCAGCCATGAAGCCACCTCTCCAACCAGCACCCGAAAGGGCCGCCGCCACGGTCTCGAACCCAGAATCGCGGCAGGGTCAGGGGGTTCTCACCGGTCACCGCCACATCCTCCCGACTGCAGCACGCGGCGGTGAAGCCCGTATCCCCCACGATCTCCACGGTTTCCCGGGACAACGACCCATGAGGGTAGGAAAAGCTCGTCACGACCGCACCCGTCAGGGCCTGGAGCGTTTCCCGGCTCTTGCCGACCTCCCGGCGCTGCTCGGCCAGGCCCAGGGTGCCCAGCATGGCGTGCGAGTCGCCATGGGCCCCGATCTCGATGAGGGGGCTCGCGGCCAGCCGCTTCAGCTCCTCATCGGTGAGCGCGCGAGGATCGTCGGCTCCGGCTGCCGGCAGGCCAGCCCACCTGCGGACGTCTCGGAGCGCGGCCGCCCTCGCCGCGGGTGGCGCCGTCAGGAGGATGCCTGACATCTCTTCCAGCACCCGGCGACGGTTCTTCGCGGCTCTCCGATCGCGACCAGGCTCCAGGCGCCACTCGTGGGTCCGGCCCCCCGTCGTGAGGCGCACCGTGCCGGGATCCCTCCGATTCTCCGGGCCCCAGCCCGCCAGGACGGTCCGCGCCAGCTCGTCCCACCAGAACTCCGTGCCCAGAAAACCGGTCGTCACGAACACGGTCGCCGGCACCCCCTGGCGCTCCAGCACGGGCAGGGCTGTGTGGAGCGTGTCGGCGTACCCGTCGTCGAAGGTGACCGCCACGGCGCGGGGCGGAAGGGTCCCCTCCGCCAGGCCGCGGACCGCGTCCCCTAGCGCCATACATCGCGCGCTGCGCCCGAGAACCTCCATCTGCTCGGCGAAATGTCGCGCCGACACACCCAGACCGAAGGGGTCGGGGTCACCGTTCCCCACCCGGTGGTAGCCCAGAATCAAGACGTTCCCCGGGCCCCGGCTGAGCGCCCACCGCACCAACCGCCCCACGTACCGCCTTCCCGGAATTCTCACGAAACCTCCGGCCTCACCACCCGCACGGCCACCAGGACCTCGTAGTCCGGGTCATGGTGGGCAAGCTCCTCCCTTGTCAGTTCTTCCGCCGCTACGCCGTGGAGGAAGGCCACCGCCGCGAGCACGTTCCCGAAGGTCTCCACCGTCACGTTCTCCGGCGGAAAGACCTCCTCGAAGAGCTTCTGGGCACAGCACGAGGTGAAGCGCCAGTGCTCTCCCCACCGCTCCATGTCGTACCGGGAGATCCGGCTGATGCCGGCCCCCGTGACCAGCGCGACCCCTCCGGGCCGAAGCATCCGATGGATGGTCCGCACTGCTGCTGCCGCATCATAGATGAACTGCAGGGTCTGGGTCGCGATCACGCAGTCGAATGCCTCGATCGGCAGGCCGCCGCCGGTGGCCAGGTCCCCCACGATGGTGACCGGCGGGTCTCCGACGGACACGTGGAGCACATCGCTCCGGGTGACGTTCGCCCCGCCGAGCCCTAGGGTCATGGCGTTCGTCCCCACCTCCAGCACCCTGCCCCTCACGTCCCCTGCGTGGTTCGACAGGAACGATCCGAGGTAGTGGCGGTCCACCGGCGTGCCGCGGTCGAATCCCCAGTCCCCGCTAATGGGCCTAAGTCGTCGCAGATCCCCGAAATCGACCCGCCCGACGGGTGGGCGCCGCGTCAGCCGTCGGGCCCACCCGGCGAGCCTTCGCCTCGCCGGCTTGGGCAGCAAGGACCGCCCGATTCGCTTCAGCACGTTCGCCTCCATATGCTCTTGCGCCACGAACGCCGCGACGCGACCTACGTGTAGCCAAACCCGTCCTTCCCTTCGTTGCTCCGCCGCGCCGTTGCGTGGGCCCGCCTTCCGAAGCCCCGCAGAAGCCGGCGCAACCCTCTCCTCCCTCATGGCCCGATGGCTCGGATGGAGTCCGTGGCTTCGGCCGGCGCCCCGTCGGGAGTCGCCCCGCGCTGCCGGAGCGCGCGCATCATTCCCAGGTCGAATCGGCGGTCCAGGCCGTGCAACAGCAGCAGCGCTGCGCCGCCCCCGGTCAGCGCCGACACAACGAGCCCTCCCACCCCCCCGAAGGCCGTCACGACCAGGGCAGCCGCGCCCCCTCCCCCGATCGAAGCCACCGTCACGGCTCCCAGGCGGGCGGCCAGGCCGCGCAGGGGACGGGCAGCAGCCCGGCGCAGGTAGGCGTAGGCGATGACCTGTCCGGCCGAGGCTCCGAGGAGCCACGCAACGGCGGCACCGGGGACCCCCAGGCCGTGGACCAGCGGCCAGAGGCCGGCCAGCCAAACCCCGGACTGGACGGACTCGATGACGAGCACCTGATTCGGCCTTCCCCTTCCCATCAGCAAAGGGAGAACCGACTCCCCGAAGAGACCGATCGCGCTCGTGGCGGCGAGGATCCGGATCACTGGAGCCGTTCCGGCCCACCGTGGCCCGAGCACGCTCTCGAGCTCCGGGGCCAAAGTGATCACGAGGGCATAGGCGGGCAGGACGACGACCGCCTGACCGGTGAGGAGGGCACGGAACACGTTCGCGCCGCTCTCACCCTTCGGATCCTGCGCATACAACGGGAACGCCACGGTCCCCACCACCGCGCCGGCCACGTTCGAGGGGAAGAAGGCCACCTTGTAGGCCAGGAAGTAGACACCGAGACCTGCGGCGCCTAGCACGCTCGAGATCACGGCCTGCGAGGTGGAGCTCGCAGCCAAGCCGACGACACCGCTCAGCAGCACCCACCGGCCGTAGCGCAACAGCCCCGCGGCAGCCTCCGCTCGAAGAAGGAAGCGGGGACGCCGAGGCGTCACGGCGTAGGAGAGGATCACAGTGGCAACGGCGTGGGCAATCGCCCCGGCGACCAGAGCCCACACCCCGAAGCGGGGGGCGAGCACCACGGCGACGGCGATGTCCACCACCGCCGGCGGCACCCGGATCGCCGAGAGCTCGCGAAACCGAAGCTCCTTGGTGAGCCGAGCGATCTCGATGCTCGCGAGCGCCTCGATCGCCGGCCGCAGGGCCAGGGCGGCGACGATGGGGGCCGCCCCCGGCTCCCCGAAGAGTCGCGCCACCCCGGGCGCCGCGAGGGCCAGGCAGCCGGCGACGGCCGCGCCTCGCAGCACTCCCACGGTCCAGGCCACGTCGTAGTGGTCCTCTGTCACCTCGGGCCGCTGGACGACTGCCGAGACCATCCCCAGCTCGCTCAGCCCGAGCAGGACGCCCAGGGCCACGGTGGCGATGGCGAGCAGCCCGAAGTCGTCCGGCGCCAGCAGGCGCGCCAGGATCAGGAGGCGCAGGAAATAGATCGCCTGGGTGCAGGCAAACTGCGCCGCCTGCCACCCCATGGCCGCCCCGGCCCGTCGCGAAATCGACGGGGTCATCCCGGGCCCTCGCTGCGCCAGCCGGCCGCGATCCCCGGCAGGAGCCCCAGCACGTAGGCCCGGCCGTTGGCTGCCAGCTCGGCGTCCCCCCGGAGGCGGCCCACGCCCCACCGGCGCAGGGCCCGGAGCAGGTGCACGGCCGCGCGCAGGGCGATGAACGCGTCGCCCCTCCGCAGGTACTTCCCGAAGAACCCCCCCTGGCTCCTCGCGTAGTCCCGGTACTGCTCCTCCCGTTCGGCCTCCCGGCGCCACCCCAGGTGGGTGACCGCCACCTCCGGCGCGTAGAGGATCGGTACGCCGGCGCGCAATGCCCGATACCCGAGCTCCCCGTCCTCGGCGGTGCGAAGGCACGGGTCCTCGTCGAGCCCGCCCAGCCGCTCCATGAGCGCCTTCGCGATCCCCATGTTGCCGCCGCTCAGGCGGTCGAACCGCAAGCCCGGCCGGCGCTGCACCGTCTCGCCGCGCTCGGTGACGACCGACAGCACCACTTCCCCTTCCCCGGCCTCCACGCGGCCCGTCACGATGGCCCCCTCGTTCCGGCGGAGCCGGTCGGCCATCCGCTCCACCCAGTCCGGATAGGGCACGCAGTCGTCGTCGGTCAGCGCCACGAACCGGGTGGCCGCGTGGGCAAAGCCCCGGTTCACCCCCCGCGCCCGCCCCCTCTCGCCGGAGGGGACCCACAGGGTGTCGTAGCTCCTCGCCCCCACGTCCTCCAAGAGCAGCCCCAGGTCCGGCCGCTGCCCCTGGTCCACGACGATGACCCGGGCCGGCCAGACCGTGCCGGCCTCGAGGGCCTCGAGCACCCGGCGCAGGAGGTCCCGGCCCAGGGTGGGGATCACCACCGTGAGGTCGGGATCGACCGGGCGCCCCGGTGGGGTCACGGCTCCCCTCCCCCCGGGCGTCCCAACGCCTCGAACAGGGCCAGGTATGCGTCGGCGACGGCGTTCTCCGAGAAGCGCGCCAGCACCGTCTCCCGAGCGGCGCGCCCCAGCGCCGCCACGCCGTCGCCGCCCCGGAGCAGGGTCTCCAGGGCGTCCCGGAGCCGCGGGCCGTCGCGAGGCTCCACCGCGAGGCCGTTGCGGCCGTGCTCCAGGAAGTCCCGGATGCCCCCCACCGGCGTCGCCGCGCAGGGGAGACCGCAGGCCATGGCCTCAACGAGGGAGATCCCGAACGCCTCCTGCTCCGTCGGGAACACGAAGGCGTCGGCCGCCCGCAGGTACTCCTCCACCGCTTGCACCTCTCCGGCGAACCGCACGCTCCCGTCGAGCCCGTTGGCCCGGACGTACCCCCGCAGCTCCGCCTCGCACGCGTGGATGTCCGTCCCCCCCGCCCCCACCAGGACGAGGACCGCTTCGGGGACCCCCCGGTGCAGCTCCCGCCACACCTCCAGCAGGAGGGGGAGCCCCTTGTAGGAAACGAGGCGCCCCGTGTAGACCGCCATCGGGCCCGGCGGGAGCCCGAGCCTCTCCCGCACCCGCTCCCGCTCGCCCTCCCCGGCCGGGCGGAACCGCCGGGTGTCCACCCCGTTCGGGATCCGGCGGACCCGCCCCGGGGGGACCCCGTGGTCCGCCAGCTCCTCGGCGATCTCCCCCGAGATCGCCACGAAGCCGTCCGCCCGGCGCAAGAGCGCGTTGCGCGCGGCGATCCCCAAACGCACCCCGGGAGACCGGGGCGCGAGCCCGAAACGCGCCAGCCCCGCCCGGAAGTACTCCCCGGAGAGCTCCCCGGGGCTGTCCGCCTTGAGGACGCAGATCCCCTTGCGGGGTGCTCGAGCGAGGACGGCCGGCACCCCCAGGAAGCGAAATCCCGAGACCAGGACCGCGTCGGCCCCGCCGCCCAGGCGCCACAGGGGGGCCAGCGCGGTGAACGCGAGCCCCCACTTCTTCCAGCGCCCCGGCCCGGCCGGCGGGATGCGGACCACCGGCACTCCGCCCTCCGTCCTGTGCCTCGGGAGCCCCTTTCGCGAACGGCGCGTGACCACGGTCACCTGGTGGCCGCGCCGGGTCAGGGTGTCCGCGAGAAGGCGGGCCTGGCTCTCCCCTCCCCCGACCTCGGGGTGGAAGGTCTCGGTCGCCAGGACGACGCGCAGGGCGCGGGCCACTTGTCAGACCCCCCGCCGCGGGCCGGCGAACTGCCGGCGCCACAACCGCAGGAAGTCCCGGGCTCCCGGCTGGCGGTACATCGTGGACACGCCGTCCCATTGCGGGCGGGGCCGGGCCTCTCCCCGCTTCACCGCGAGCACCGCGTCCACGAAGAGCTCGATCCCCAGTGCCTCCGCTTCCGCCGCCACCCTGCCGTACCGCTTCCCGGCGGTCCCCACCGACCCCTCCCGGACGACCTCCCCCGTGTCCAGACCCGCGTTCAGGCGCTGAATCGTGACCCCGGCCTCGGGCTCCCCGTTGTGCACCGCCCAGAAGGTCGTCTTCACCCCCCGGTACCCGGGCAGCTTCCCGTGGTGGATGCCGAGGGTCCCGAGCGCCGGGATCTCGAAGAGCTCCGGGCGCAGCAGCGGCGAGCCGTAGCTCAGCCCCAGATCCGGCCGAAGCGCCCGCACCCGGTCTCGCACCGCCGGCGCGTGGAGGTCGGGAACCGCCGCGGCGCGGCGCAGGGCACGGCGCGCGCGGCGGGCCCTCGAAAGCGTCTCCCCGGGCGCCCGGGCGAACCGCAGGGCGGCGGCGGCCGCCTGGGCGGCGAGGATCGGCACCGCCAGCGCCTTGCGCCGCCGGGCGACGTCGGCGACCCGCCGGCGAAGCCCGAAGCCCCGGCTCTGGCAGAACACCCCCAGCAACTCCACCTCGGGGTGCTCGTCGAGGCGGGCCAGAAATTCCAGCGCCGCAGGCTCGAAGAACGCGCCCCCGAAGACCACCGCCCGGAGGGGCCGGCCGAGGTCCCCGGGCGTCACCGGGCCCCCCCCGCCCACACCCGGTCCTTGAGGCGCTTCAACGCCGGCTCCAGGAGCGTGGCCGCCCGGATCAGGCCGCCGACCCGAAGCCCTCCCCGATCCTCCCCGTCCGGGGCAGGGGTCAGGAAACACTCCGGCTCCTCGCAGGCGCGGCGGACGAGCTCCGGCCCGAGGACCGGCCGGCCCTGGCCGGGGTAGAACAGGGTCGTCTGGGACCGATATCGCCCCAGTGCCCCGAGTTTGCGGTCGGCCACCGCCTCGATGGGGACCCGGGCGAGCCGGGAGGGCCGCACGTAGGCGCGCACGTCCCCGCCGGGGAGCAGCCGCCGGCGCGTGTACACGAAGTACTCCACGAGGCGCCCCTTCAGGTCCCCTGCGGCCAGGGCCGCGGCGGCGGCTCGGTAGGCCGCGAGGTGGTCGGGGTGCCAGTCCTGCCGGAACGGCACCAGGAACTCCGCGGGCCCCCACCCGGCCGCTGTCGCCGCCAAGGCCTGTCGGAGGCCGGTCTCGTTCCGGGCGAGCCCCCCGTCCGGAAAGCGCAGGAAATGGAGGCGACCCCGTGGGACACCGAGCACGCACAGGGCCTCCGCGGCCTCCTCCTCCCGGAGCGCCGCCAAACGCGCCGGATCCCCGGCCCTGCCTCCCGGGGGGGCAGGGGAACCCGAGCCGTCGGTGGCGAAGACGACGTCGATCTCCCGGGTCGGCGACAGGAGCGCCAGCAGCCCGCCGCAGCCCAGGGTCTCGTCGTCCATGTGGGGCGCCAGGACCACGATCCGGTCCCCGAAGGCAGCCTCCGGCCCTCCCCCGCCGGTCGCGCCCGCACCGCCCACGGCCCTCCTCAGGCTCGCCCCCCGTTCGTCCGGGCTGCCACGGCGTCCTGGAGGGCCGCCAGGGTCTTGTGCGCACAGGACTCCCACGAGAAAGCACGGGAGCGCTCCAGGCCCGCCCGCCGGAGGCGGTCGCGGACCGCCGCGTCGCCGAGGACTTCCCGAACCGCCGCGGCCACGGCCGCGGGATCCCCCGGGTCCACCAGCAGGGCGGCGTCGCCGGCGATCTCCCGCAGGCCGTTCGCCGAAGAGGAGACGATGGGGGTCCCGCACGCCAGGGCCTCGGTGATGGGGATGGGGAACGCCTCCATGTTCGACGGGTACAGGAACAGGTCGCTCAGGGAGTAGACCGCCGGCAGGTCCTGCTGGTCGATCCAGCCCGGGAAGAGGACGTCGGCCCCCCATCCCTCGTCCGGAACGGCGTAGTCCCGGCGGAACCGCTCGCATCCCTTCCCAGCGACCACCAGGCGGTGGGGAATCGCGCCGTGGAGCTGTTCGTAGGCCCGAAACACGCCCCGGATGTTCTTTCGTTCCCCTCCGGAGGTCTTGGACAGGGTGAGCACGAAGCGCTCGGGCAGGCCGTATTTCTCCCGCACCCGCCGGAGCTCCGCCGGGTCCTCGATCCTCCGGAAGTGGGGGGCCGGGCCGAAGTACGTCGTGCGCACCTTCCCCTCCGGGAGCCGGAAGATCCGGTTGAAGTGATCCGTGGTCAAGCCGGACACCGAGAGGACGACGGCGGACCGCTTCAGATAGAGAGGCGTGAAGAGGCGCATGTACACGCAGTCGAGCCGCCCGTAGAAGTGGGCCGCCTCCGGCAGGAACCAGTCCGCCCCGTGCAGGACCATCACCGCGGGGGCCGGCGAGAAGAGCGGGACCGTGAACTTCGGGTGCAGCACCACGTCCGCCCGCTCCCGGCGGACGGCCAGGGGCACGGCCACCTGGTCCCACAGAGCCACGCCCCAACCCCGGACCAGGCGCTCCGTCACGTTCGGGCGGTCGGCATACCGCCCGAGGTTCTCGGGGTTGCGGTACAGGAGCACGTACTCGTTCTCCCGGTCGACGGCCAGCAGGGTCTCGACGAGGTTTCGCGTGTACACGCCGACCCCGCCCTTCTCGTCCAGGGCCCGAAGCATCATGGCGATACGCATGGCATGTCTCCCTTGGGGCTCACCGCCCGGTCGTCGGGGTTGGGAGGGACAGCGCGGGGCCGCAGGCGCTGGTGCCTCACGGCAGGCCTCCGGCGCGCGGCAGGGGTTCGGAAACAGAGGTTTCTGCACCGCGTCCTTCCACGTAGAGGCGGTGCCAGGCCTCCAGGCTCAGGAGCATCCACAGGCGCACGTGATGGTCCGTCCGCCCCCGGGCGTGCTCCCCCACCAGGCGCTCCACGGCCGCCGCGTCGATCCATCCCTCCCGGACCAGGCTCCCCGCGGAGAGGTCGGTCCGGACCCGGGCCAGGGCCTGGGCGTCGAGCCAGTAGGCCACGGGGAACATGAACCCCTGCTTGGGGCGCTCCACGAGCGGTTCCGGGAGCCACGGCCGCACGGCCGAGCGCAACTGGGCCTTCGTGGTGCGCCCCCGCACCCGGAGGCCCGCCGGCACGGACAGGCCGAACCGGACCAACTCCCGGTCGAGGAACGGCGCGCGGACCTCGAGGCCGTGGGCCATGCCGAGCCGGTCCGACAGGGCCAGGGTGTGCTCCGGGAAGCGCGTCAGGAGGTCGGCGTAGAGCATCCGGTTCAGGGGCACGTCGGACGGCGCCCGCTCGAAGGGGTCCGCCACGGCCGCCAGGGCGTCCCGCGAGGCGACAAGCCCCTGGAGCGCCGGTCCGTAGAGCCACGCCTTGTCCTCGGGCCCGAAGCGGAAGTGGGCCGTCATCCGCGCGTAGAGGCGCCCTCCCCGGTCCCGCCCCACACTGTCCAGCCAGCGGGCCCTCTGGCTCAGGCTCTTGTACCCGAAGGACTCGGGCAGGGAGCGGATGAGGGGCCCCAGCACCCCGCCCCGGACCCACCGCGGGAGCGCCGCGTACCTCTCGGCCCACCCGAAGGCCGCGTACCGGTCGAACCCCCCGAAGATCTCGTCCCCCCCGTCGCCGCCGAGCACCACCTTGCGGTGACGGGCCGCCAGGCGCGCCGCCTCGTCGAAGCAGGCCGCGATCGGGTCGCAGGGCTCGTCCAGGCCGGCCACGAGCTCCGGGATGCGGCTAAGGAGGCCGGGGGAGACGCAGCTCTCCCGGTGCCTCGTCCCGTAACGGGTCGCGAGGAGGCGGGCGTGGGGCCGCTCGTCGAACCCGGGCACCCCGGACCCCACGCAGAAGGTGTCCACGGGCTCGGGGGAGCGCCGGGCCATCGCCGCCACCACGACGCTCGAGTCGAGGCCGCCGGAGAGGAAGGCGCCCACGGGCACGTCGCTCGTCATGTGGGCGGCCACGGCCTCCTCGAGGCGGTCCCGAAGCTCGGCCTCCGCGTCGCCGTCGGCCGCGTCTCCCGCCTCGGGGAAGGACAGCTCGAAATGACGTCCCGTCCGCAGGCCCGCCTCGCCCCACGCGAGCCAGTGGCCGGCCGGGAGCTTCCGGACGCCCCGTACCATCGTGGCCGGCGCGGCGATGAAGCGCAGCGACAGGAAGTCGTCCACGGCCTCCAGGTCCGGCTCCGCCGGAACCTCCGGGTGGGCCAGCAGCCCCTTGACCTCGGAGGCGAAGAGGAACCGCCGCCCCCGGACCGCATAGTAGAAGGGCTTCTGGCCGAAGGGGTCACGGGCGGCGAAGAGCCGCCGCGAGACCCGGTCCCAGACGGCGAAGGCGAACATCCCGTTGAGCCGGGGGAGGAAGGCCGCGCCTTCCCGCCGGAAGAGCTCCAGGACCACCTCGGTGTCGGTCCCGGTCCGGAACGACGCGCCCAGGGTCTCGAGCTCCCGGCGCAGCTCCCGGTAGTTGTAGACCTCGCCGTTGTAAGTGATCCAGAAGCGGCCGTCCGCCGACCCCATGGGTTGGCGGCCGGCCGGGCTGGGGTCGATCACCGCGAGCCGCCGGTGGCCGAGCACCGCGCCGTCGTCCGCCCACAGGCCGTGCCCGTCGGGGCCCCGGTGGGCGAGGGCCCGGCTCATCGCGGCGACCCGTCCCTCCTCCCGCTCCCGGTCGCCGCCCACGACTCCGCAGATGCCGCACATCAGCCGGCCCCTCCGATGGGGTGCCCCGCAGGACGGGCACGCGCCCCCGTGCGTCCTCCCCACCTCATGCCGGTCCCCGCTCCGGGAGGGGGACCCGCCAGGGCGCCGGGTCCGAGAGCACCGCCCAGGTCTCGGCGAGGCCCCGGGTCAGGTCGTACCCGGGACGAAACCCCAGGAGCTCCCGCGCCCGGGAGATGTCGAAGCTCGTCGCGCCGGTGAAGAACTTCAGGGTGCGCCCGGACAGGGGGGGCTCCTTTCCCAGGGGCCGGTACGCGGCCTCGAAGGCCCGGGCCGCCCAGCGGAAGAGGGCCAAGGGGACGGACCGGGGGGGGCGGGCCCCCACGAGGCCGGCAATCTCGTCCACGAGGCGGCGCAGGGCCACCGCCCCCTCGTCCCCCACCACGATTACCCGTCCCAGGGCCGCCTCGGCATCGGCTGCGAGGCGGAAGGCGTCCACCATGTCCCGCACGTAGACGCAGTGGCGCAAGGTGTCCCCCTTGCCTGCCATCACGAACCGTCCCTTGCGGATCGTGCGGAAGAGCCTCTCGGTGCGCGGGCAACCCGGCCCATAGACCCAGGCGGGCCGCAGGATCACCGCCGGAAACCCCTCGCGGGCGGCGTCCCGGACCACGGTCTCGCCGGCCAGCTTCGTCTCCTCGTAGACGAGGTCGGGCCGGCAGGGGGTGTCCTCGTCCGCCGGCATGCGCTCGAGGTGCCCGTAGACGCCCACGCTGCTGCAGTGGACGAACCGGCGGACCCCGGCCTCCCGGGCCGCGTGCACGAGGGTCTGGACCGCCTCCACGTTCACCCGGCGGAACTCCGCGTCCCCCTGGGAAACGCCCAGGTGGGCGGCGGCGAGGTGGAACACCGTGTCCGCCCCCCGCAGGGCATGCCGCTGGGTCTCCCCGTCCCCCACGTCCCCCTCCAGCAGCTCGAAGCCCCGCCCTCCCGCCAGGTGGCGCACCCGCGCCAGGTCCAGGTCCAGGGCGACGACCGCCCAGTCCCGGCGCCGGAGCTCGGCGGCCAGGTGGCTCCCGATGAACCCCCCGGCGCCGGTCACCAGGGCCCGGCGCACGCCCGTCCCCGCCCTCACCCGGGCTTCCTCGCCACGACCGAGACCGCGTACCCAGTGAAGGGGAACAAGAGAAGGTCAAACCCCGAGACAAGCCGGAACAGGGGGTAGACCGCGGAGTAGAGCCGGAGCTGCTTCTCCACGGACTTCATCTGGTCCCGGGAGGTCGGGGCAATCGTCCCCTGGGGGACCTCTGCGCCCCGCTTCCGGGAGAGCACCGCGACGTAGGCGAAGTTGATCCCGAGCTCGAGCAGCTCGCTGAAGAGCTTCGAGTAGCTGCCCGACGCCTCGACCCGCAGCCCGGCCTCCGAGAGCATGGCCGTGTGCTGGGCCACGTTGTAGCCGATCACCACGTGGCCGTACTTCTCCTTGGTCATCCCCACGAGGTTCTTCAGCACGGTGACCGGCTTCCACGGGTCCCCGTTCGGGGTCGTCACCACGACCGTGGCCCCGGGCTTCGCGACGCGGCAGAGCTCCCGGTTGAAGGGACCGCAGTCGTCCAGGTGCTCGTGGACGTCGATGCTCACCACCACGTCGAACCGGGCATCCTCGGCCGGGATCCGGGAGCCGCTCCCCTTCCAGACCTCCTCCCCGAGGAACGCCTCCATCTCCGGGATCTGGCGCGCCTCGTTCTCCACCCAGGTCCAGTCGCCCCCGTGGGCCCGGAACCAGTAGTTGAGCACCCCGTTGTTGTCCCCGTTCGTGACGAGCAGGCACGCCTTGCCCTCGGTCGCCCCGAGCTGGCGCAGGAGCAAGGCGACCTTCTGGCGCTTCTTGATGCTCTTCGAGAACATGCGCAGCTGCCAGGGGGCCCCCGCAGAGGCCAAGCCCTGGGAGTGAGACGCCGTCCCGATCGAGCTCCTCATCGGTTCCACCTCTCCTCCGCCTCCTTCGCGGCATCGACCCCGCCTCGCACGTCGGACCCTCTCACTTTCTGTCTGTCCCCCCGCCGGCCGCCCCGCGTCCCCGACACCCATCCCCGCATGGCGTCTCGCCCATCCCTTCCGGAGTTTCCATGCAAGGGGCGCACCGTTGAGCCACCACCCTCCTGCCGCAGGGATGAACCCGAACGCCTCGGGCCTGTGCTCCCTTGCGGAGGGGGCCGTCCCCATCCTGATCCGTGCGCGGAACGTGCGGGCCAGGGAAGGTTTCCTCAGCGACGAAAGCATTGGATATCCCGGCGTTTTGTCTGGCCGAGACATCCCCCGGGGATCACCGCCCAAAGGGAGGCCACATTCCCCGACCGCGCCCGACCCACCGACGCATCCCGGCAAAGGCGCACCGACGATACGGACTCCGCGAATCCCCTGAAACCATCCCTGGCTCCCTTCAACCCGACTCCTTCAAGCCAGATAGCACTTTTTTCGCCCGTACCTCCCATGTGTAGCTCGCCAAGAATTCCCTTCGTGCCGACGCACCCAACCGACCACGAAGGTCCTCGTCGTCTCGAAGCCGGATCAATGCCTCCGCCCAATCCTCGGCTTTTTCCGGATCGCATAACAGCGCAGTTTCTCCGTCTACGACCACCTCCCGGAGTACAGGCAAGTCGGAGCAAATAATTGGCTTGCCGGCCGACATGTACTCGAAAAGCTTCAAAGGGGAAGTCCATTTCCCAATATCCGATCCACCACCGAAAATCGAGACCGTCCGCTGGTTCGGCACGACAAGGACGTCAAACGCAGCCCTATATTTTACAGTCTCCGACGGAAGAACATATCCGTGGAAGATCACGTTGGGGTTTCCCACCAACTCACTCTTCCACCGCTGTATATCGACTTCTGTCCCCCCTACGACGTGAAAGTCAGCCCAGGGGCAAAGCTTGGAGACCATCCCAACTACCTCCATTCCCTTGCCGGGATAAAGGTGCCCCACATACCCAACGCTAAAGCGGTCGCTCCCCAAACTCATCGGCTCCACCTCCTCCGCCGGATCAGCACCACTGGGGGCAACCATGATCATTTTCCCGTCAAGGCCATACCGCTCCTCGAAGTATTCCTTGAGCGCCCCTGTGATCACTACAAGCCTCTTGAAGCCTCCCGATCGCCGGATCCGCCGAAACACCCACTCAGGCATCCTGCCTTCGTCCCGGATTGGATTGTGGGACTCCAGGATCACATCGATACCCAACCCTGCCGCGAAATAAGCCGCATAAACCGACCGCGCATAGACCAAGTCGGCACCCTTCCGTTTGGCGCCCCTCGCAGCCAGGTATCCACACAAGAGGCGCTTCCCCGGAACGCCGACCCAAGGAAGCTTCACAATACCGAAGATATTCTCCATTCCATAAAACATGTATGGATCCTGATCCGACTCAGGTCCGGGTACATTCGGCACAAAGAGTGTAACCTCGTTTCCGATCTTGCTAAACCACTGACATCTTTTCATGACGTCGAGGCCTTCAGCGGCTCTGGTTGGAACATTGACATTTGGGCAGAAGGCAATTCTCATGTCAACCTCAGCCTACGCGTTATCGAGGATATGTATATTTTTCCTGCTGATCAAGACAACCAAACATGCGAGCATCCCCAGACTCCACAGAACATAGTAAACTAGGTACGCTGCTCCCGCCCCTTCTATTCCAAGTGAACCAAACATGATGAATCCGAAAAGGGCACAGTAGTATAGTATAGTACTCCCAACATCGACACAGAGAATCAAAGCCGGGCGCCCCATCGCCAGCAGTGCCGGCGAAAGAGGCAAACCTGCCGAGGCCAATACAATTGCCCCCATGTACCACAGCAAAGCGCCCAAGACGTTCAGAAATTCAGGGCCGACGGTCAGATGAATAATGTTCGATCCGAACACATAAAATGTGAACCAAACGCTCAAGGCAAGGCCCCCACCCAATAATGCCGATTTGCCCATCAACAGAATCATAGCCTTTCGCCTGCCCTCCACCACCAGCCGCGCCAATTCTGGATACACAACCTCGTAGATTGGGTCGGATAATTTTGAAAGGATTAAAGAAAACAACTTTGCAACCTTGTACATGCCTGCCGCAACGTCACCAATGAGCCATCCTACGATTAGAGTATCCACTTCTCGCGAGCTCATCCGCACGCTGCCGTGCAGATTCGTAATGACCATGAACCTGAAAAGGCTTTTGTCATTGGGAGGTGACGACGACGAATCACCTCGCAGAAAATCGCCCATACCCCGCTCGCGAAGCGTGATCCAGGCGAACCAGCCCAAGAGTAGGTACTCCACCACGGAGGTCACCATCCAAACGAACAGGAAACCCCAGATTCCGCCACCAAACACCACCAGCGCCAAGATTCCCGCCAGCTTGAAAACAGCTGAATAAATTCTTTGCAATCCGAGACGTCGATACTGATCAAAAAGTCGCAGAACTCCGATGGAGGTGCCGGTCAAATTGAATAATGTTACAGGGCTATAAAAAACGATCATCCATATGATGGCTTTTTCCCAACCAAACCACCTGACAATGGCAGGTGAGAGCAAGATGGTCAGACAGGTTGCCGCAGCCGAGGTCGCCAACTCTACCTTCACCGTATAACGTATCAGCTTCTTAAACCGGTCAGGCTCATTGACGCAGGACGCACCAAAACGAATCACCGCCTGCCAACATTGGAAATTTATCAGCCGATCTACTACTCCAACATATGTTTGAATCAATACCAAAACACCAAAAAATTCAACACCTAAAACTCGCGCCGTCAACGCCATGCAAATCAGCCGAATCCCGGAGCCAACTGCATCGCCTGTCAAGAGAAAACTTGAGTTTTTCAGTATTCTGCGAAATAGATGGTCACCAGCTAAATGCTTAAATGCGGAATCTTTGATCTTTTTCAAATACTTCTCTCCCCTTTTGCCATTCCACGTCACATGCCCAGTGTCCTGCGTCATTAAAAAGGACATCTCTCAGACGCGCCCTCCCGACACCCGGCAGGCGCCGGACAAAGAGCCTGTCCAGGCGGGCGATGTAAGCGGGGGACTGGCCGGGTCCGTTGCCGGGGTGGCACGCCAAGGCTCCCCAGTAGAACCACCGGTACCCGACGGCCCGGCCGAGAACGATCGCCTCCTCTGTCCCGCGGAACGGCGGAAACGCGAGATGGCGCAAGGGCTTGTCGAGTCTGGTCTGGAGGACGCTCTTCGCCTGGCGAAAGTCCTCTTCCAGGGTCAGGGGCGGGCTTCGCATCGCCCGCGCGAGCGTGTCCTACCAAGCCCGTAAGGGGAACCGGCTCCGGCAATCTCGGCACGTGCCTGTGCTCATACGAGGGGGATCGGACATCGATCACCCCGGGGTCCGACATTTCCCGGATTTCGTCCCACCCCAGAGGCCGCCCTCGCCGCCGCCCGTCACCGCGCCCTCATGGAAGCGAGGGGCCACGAACGCAACGGCGTTCATCCGGTAGCGTCTCAGCAGGGGATAGACGACTTCGTAGAGATTCCGGGCACTGTCGTCGAAGGAGAGCACCACCGCCCGCTCCGGGGCGGGGCACCGTTCCTCCAGGTGGTCGAGAAGGGCATCCGCGCCGATCGTACGGTAGCCGTTGGCGACCAGGAATTCGAGATCTCCCTCGAACCTCTCCGCGTCGATGGTGTGATAGCAGAACACCGGAACACTGCTGCCCAGGTCCCCCGGGCGCCTGGCGTAGGTAAAACGCGGCAGCCCGCCCGTCGGGAGGGCGTGCACTTCCGGCCAGTTCTTCTCCCACTTGTTGCGCACTTCTCGAACCAGGGGAAGCATACGTTGCTCCTGCGCCTCGTCAGAGCCTCTTCGTAGCTTGCTGCTGGTGGACTTCCCGCCCGTTCCGCACCGATCCCCCTCGGGCCCGGTGGGCCGGTCCGACGATGTTTTCTTCCAAGAAATGCTTGATTGCCGCGCACTTCTCAGGCATCGCGTATTGTGGGGCATCCGCGTAGGCCTGTTCGGCGATCCGCCGCGCGAGGGTCGGGTCCGCCATCAGCCGGGCAATCGCCCCCGCGATGCTCCCTGGGCGCCCGGGCTCGGTCAGGAGCGCGTTGTGACCGTCCCTCAGGATCTCGCGGATGGTGGGGTGTGCGGACGCCACGATCGGCCGCCGGGCACTCATGTACTCGAAGAGCTTCAGCGGCGACATGAAGTACTTGCACCGAACCTGGTTCCCCAGAGGAATGGCCAGCACGTCCGCTTCCGCATAGACGAGGGAGAGTCGGGACGGTTCCACGAAGCCCCGGAGCTCGACCCGATCGCCCAGGCCGAGGCGAGAGATCAGCGCCGCGAGGCGAAGCCGGTCCGGGTCGTCCGGTCCCCCGCCGCCGACCACCCTCAGGGTGGCCTCCGGCACTTCGGCGATGGCCCGCACGAGGTCGTCGACCCCACTGAACGGGTAGCAGTTTCCCACGAAGAACACGCGCCGAATGGCGTGGTCGTCCGGGAGCGGCCTGCTTTCGAAGGTCACGGCGCCGGACGGGATGACCGTGATCGTCTGCCGCCGGCCCCACTTCCTTTCCGCCAGGTCCTTGAGGGTCTCCGAAATGGCGATCACGCCGTCGGCGTGTCTGTAGCTGTAGCGCTCCCAATCGAGCAGCCTCGTCTCGGACAGGAGCCTTTCCTCGGGAACGCGGTCGAGATAGATGATCTCGTGCAGCTCGAAGACCACCTTGTACCCGAGAACCCGTCGGAGCATGACATGCAACGCCGGGAAACGGTGCCCCCTCGCGAAGAACACGTCGTAGCGGCGCTTCTCCCCCGTCAGGAGCAGCGTCAGCAGCCGCCGGAGATGCCACCAGGAGCCCTGCAGCTTCGCCAGGCGGCCGCCCTGACGGATCGAATACAGATAGAGCAGCAGGTTCGGCTCGTCCTCGAGCCCGAAAAACTCGAGCACATGCGCCCGGTCGTGGAAGAAACACGACGCCAGGTGAAGGTGGACGCGGACCCCATTCCGAGCCAGGAAGTAGCACACGCGCACCGACTGCTGCGTGCCGGCGGCACGGGGCTCTCCCGGCACGAACGCGTGAAAGAGAAGCTCCATCCGAATCCTCGGCAACCCCTTCAGGGGGGAGAGCCGCCCCCATCGCGGCGGGGAGCCGCCAGAAGCGCCTCGTAGAGCCCGATCAACCCCCTTACGTGGCCGTCGATCGAAAAGCTCCCGGCCGATTCCTTGGCCCGTTTTCCCAGCGCGACACGCAAGGCACGATCGTCCCGCAAGCGAGCCAGGGCCCTTGCCAGGGCCTCGAAATGCCTTTCTTCGACCAAGAGGCCGTTGTGCCCATGGGCGACGATCTCACCCAACCCCCCCACCGGGTACGCCACCACCGGCCTCCCCGCCGCGAACGCCTCGATCGCGGCGAAACCCAGCCCCTCTGCGGAAGAAGGCATAATGAGGACGTCCATCGCGTTCAAGAGATCCGGGACGTCGCTTCGCTGGCCGGTGAACCGCACGGCGTCCCGGAGCCCCAGGCCCTCCGCCAAGCTTTCGCAGGCAGCCCTCGTCGGTCCGTCGCCCACCAAGAGCAGCCGGGTGGTACCGTCCTGGAGGGCGCTCAGGGCCCGAAGGGCGTCCTCGTGCCCCTTCACCGGGTCGAACCGCCCCACCATCCCGACGACGTAGTCGCCCGGCCCCAGGCCGAGACCATCCCGGACCCGAGCGCGGTCGCCGTCCTCCAGGGTCGCGAACCGCCTCAGGTCGATACCGTTGTGCAGCGTGACCGTTCGAGCGGCATCGATCCCGTAGGCGTCGACCGCGACGCGGCGTGCCGCGTCCGACACCCCGATGGCCAGGTCGGTGCGGCCGGCCACCCGGCGCTGCAGCCAACCCACGGCGCCCGTGGGGGGAAACAGGTCGTGGACGTGGACGATCGTGCGCACCCCCGTCCCCGGCTGCAGAAGGCGCCCGATCAGGTGCGACTTGAAGCTCGCCAGGTGCAGGATCTCGGCCCGCGTCTGCCGGACGAGGCGCTTCACGTCGCCATAGGCTCGGGGGTCCCACTTTGCCCGGCCGAGGAAGATCGGCTCGACCCCCCGCTCCCTCAGGACGTCGCCGGCCGGGTGCGGCCGCGACTGGAAGCAGACCGTCAACGCTACGCCCGCCCTTTGGAGTGCCGGGTAGGTGTCGAGGAAATAGGTGGTCCCTCCGTGCACCCGGCCGTCGGGGTGGCCGAGGTGATCGGCCAAGGCCAGCACACGAATGGGTCGGTTCGGCGAGACGTCGCGCGGGCGCGTGCTCATGCGTCGGCTCCCGTCGCAAGGACCGGCGGTGACTCCGGCGGCGGGGAACCTTCGACGGCGCACGCGAGGAGCCGCGCATACTCCCGCGCGATGCGGCCCGGCTCGTGCCGGGTTCGCACCCGTTTCGCCAACTCGGCCCCCAGTGCACGCCGCTGCTCGGCCCCGTCGATCATCCGACACAACAGCGACACCAGCGCCTCCTCGTCGTTCGGATCGAAGCTCAGGGGCCAGTCCTCGGGCAGCGCGGCAAGCACCTGGGGCAGCCTGCTGGCGAGCACCGGCAACCCGCAGGCCATCGCCTCGAGCTGCGCATTGGACATTCCCTCTCCATAGACGGTCGGGAATACGAACAGGTCGGCCGCCCGCAGGTAGTCCTCCACGTTCGGCACATCGTCTCGCAGCTCTACGAAACCCCCCAAGCCGTGATCCGCAACGTAGCGCTTCACCTCCCGCTCGTTGGAGCTCGCCTGGTCCCGTTCGGTCGCCCCCAGGAGCACGACGTGCAGCCGGCCGGGCCTTTCCCCGCGCTCCACGCGCGCCGCCGCCCGCACGAGCGCCAGGTGATTCTTTCCCCGCACGTAGCGACTGGTGTACACGGCAACAACCTTGTCCCCCGGCAGGCCGAGCTCCTTCCGCAAGACCTGGCGCTCCGCTATGGTCGCAGGGGCGAAGCGCTCCGTATCGACCGGGTTCGGCACCGTCACCGTGTTGCGGATGCCCAGGTCTTGGGCTAGCTGCTCGATGTACCGCGACTGGGTTACCACGACCCACGCCCTGCGGTAGACCCGGCGCCACACGGCCGAGGGGATCGCCTCGTCGAGCACAGTCACCGGCTGGCCGCGGGTCACCAAACGCTCGAAATTCACGCTCGTCGTCCGCACGAGGTAGGGTTTGCGAGTCACCAGGGCGGCGAAGTAGGCGGGCAATTCTGCGGTCATCGGGATACACGGCACAGCGAGCACGACGTCGTACTCGCGCCGACGCCGAATCAGTTCCCACACGAAGGCAGCGGCACACCACACCTTCGACAGGAGCCGGACCGGAAATGGAGCGAACCGCCGCACCTCGATCCCACCCATCGTCTCCGCCTTCGGCAGGCTCCGGTCGACCCGCCGGGTGAAAACCGTGACGCCCCAGCCGAGCTCCCGAAGGCGGAGGCACAGGAGGTGCACGTTGTTCTGCGCACCCCCCAGGATCGGGAGGTACCGATCGATCAGCACAATCATGCGACGCGCCTCGACCTTGCGCCGTTCGGGGGTCACGTCCGGCATCCGGGCCCTCCGGACACGCGCCGCGGCCTCGGTCGAGGGCTCATGGCCGGCCCGGGCCGGGCGGAGCCGCGCTCTCCCGCTCTCGGCTCCCGATCACCTTGGCCGGAACGCCCGCAACGATGGCCCGGGCCGGCACGTCCCGCGTCACGACCGCCCCGGCCCCCAGGATCGCGCCTTCGCCCACCGTGACGCCGTCGAGGATGACCGCGCCGGCCCCCACCCAGACGTCCCGCCCGATGCGGATCCCCTTCGAGGTCTTCTCCTGCAGGCACATCGGCACGTCCAACCGGTCGAACTTGTAGCTGTTGCCGACCACCGACACGCCCGGCCCGAACATCGTGTCATCCCCGATCTCCACCCCCCCTCCTTCCGATGAAATGAAGCTGTTGGAACCGACGGACACGTTTCGCCCGATGGCGAGGGGCCCGTCCGTTGCCTTGATCTTGCAAAACGACCCGATCTGCGAGCCCCTCCCGATCGTCAGCAGCGGGCTCAACTCCACTTCGGCGCGGGGGCTCACCATCGCGCCGTACTTCAGCCCGTAGTACATCGTGACCGCGAATTGCGGCAGCAGGAAGCGTTGGGCGATCTTTCGAAGCTTCATGGCGACCCCGTCCTGGAGTGTGTTTCCGAACCCCTCCCGCGCGCGCCGGCAGGCGGTGGCCGGGTCACAGGTACCCGTTCTCCTCGTACCACCGCACCGTCCGTCGGATCCCCTCCCGCAGGGGGACTTGCGGGTCGAACCCCAGGACGCGTTTCGCCTTCTCGATCGAGAAGGCCCGGTTGTTCTGGAAGAAGCTCACCCGGCGGCGGTGGAGCGGGGGCTCGATGCCGAAGGGTTCGCAGACCCGTTCGCAGACGCCGGCCAGCCAGAGGACCGGGCCGAGAGGAATCCTCCGGGTGGGCGGCGCCACGCCCATCTCCTCCGCGATCGTGCGGACCAGCTCCTTCAGGGGCAGGTACCCCTCGCTGCCGAGGATGAAGACCTCCCCCAGGGCTGCGGGATTCTCCAGGCACAGCCGGAACCCCTCCACCACGTCGTCGATGTAGGCGGGCTGGAACAGGGCGTCCCCCGACCCGACCATCAAAAACGTGCCCTTCTTGATCATCTTGAAGAGCTTGAGCATCCGGAGGTCTCCGGGCCCGTAGAGCGAGATGGGACGGATCACCGTCACCGGCAGGCCCTTCTCCCGGTGGTGCCTCCACACCTCCTGCTCGGCCTCCAGCTTCGTCTCCTGGTAGAGGTCCGTGGGGTTGAAGGCGGTCG
Source organism: Deferrisomatales bacterium (assembly GCA_033551855.1). Classification (GTDB taxonomy): domain Bacteria; phylum Desulfobacterota; class Deferrisomatia; order Deferrisomatales; family JACRMM01; genus JBFLZB01. The sequence goes on along the minus strand of JAWSUI010000027.1, from coordinate 7,969 downwards.
TCTCCGTGGCCGGAATCTCCCGCACGCTCCCGTGCACCCCGATCGTGCTGCAGTGGATCAGTTGGCGCACCCCGTGCTTCCCGCAGGCCTCCAGCACGTTCACCGTGCCGTTGACATTGATGGCGCGGGCCTCCTTCTTGTCCGACCCGCCCTTTCGGAAGTTCGACACCAGGTGGATCACGACGTCGGAGCCCCGAACCGCGGCATCCACGGCCTCGCCGTCCCGGATGTCGCCCCAGAACACGCCGTCCTCCTCCGCCGGGCTGGAGGGCTCGGGCCTCGCGAAGACCTGCACGTCGTGGGCATCCTCCCGCAGCCGTGCCACCACGTGCTGCCCGAGGAACCCCTTGCCTCCGGTCACCAGGATTCTCGACATCCTTCGTTCCTTTCCGGTTCCGTTGCGCTCCGTGTGGGCGGCACCCGCCCCCTCTTTGATCCTCCCCCCGGACAACCCATCCCCACCCTCGCCCTCCCCTTGAAGGGGAGGGAAGCCTGGGGCCGCGTGCACCCGGGAGGTCTCACGCGGCGCCGGGTCGCCGGGAAGGGAACCGCGGGAGGCGGGAACCCCCTCGATCCGGCGCAGGACCTCCTCGCCTGCGTGTTTGCGCGCGCTCCCTGCGGGGACCCGACAGGCGGGCCCGGGTCAGGTCCCGACCGCGAGTCGGCCTTCCAACTCGGAATAGAACCGCACCAGCTTGGTGCGAAAAGCCTCGGGGCTGAACTCCTCCCGGACCCTCTCCCGAGCCCTCCCGGCGAGCCCTTCCCGCAGGTCCCGTTCCCGCAGCAGCGCCACCAGCCCGTCGGCAAAGGCTCGGGGCTCGGGGGCCGCCAGCAGGGCGATCTCGGGGTCCAGCACCTGGGTGTGGGTCGGCAGGTCCGTCGCGAGCACCGGTGCGCCGGCGTCGAGGTAGGAGTAGATCTTCATCGGGGTGTTCTGGCCCTGGATCCGGGGAGACACGAGGACGTCGGCCTGGGAGAGATAGGCGGCCAGCGCGGCCACCGGCCGGGGCCCGGTGAAGTGGGTCTTCTCCCCCACACCGAGCTCTCCCGACCGGAGCCTGTACTTCTCGATGTCGTCCGGGGCACCCCCGATCACGACGAGATGGGCGTCCGGAACCTGGGCGGAGGCGTGGCGAAAGGCCTCCAGCAAAAGGTCGATCCCCTGGTACTTCTCGAGGTTCCCGACGTACAGGATCAGCGGTCCCGCGATTCCCAAGGCATCCCTCAGGTTCTCTCCCCCGGCCGTCGAGGAGCTCAGCATGCTCACGTCCTCCAGCCGGAGGATCGCCTTGTCGGGGGTGCACTGCCGAGCCACCTCCTCCAAGGCCTTGCACACCGCCACGACGCCGAGGCTGCCCTTCAGGGCCAGCCGCTCGAACGATTCCATGGGCCGCCGCGCTCGGCCGAGCCAGGGGTAGGACTCCACCATCTGCTGGACCAGGGAGGAATCCATGTCGTACACGTACGGCACACCGAAGAGCCTCTTCAAGGTCATGGCAATGAAAACCGACTCTTCCACGGCATGGATCAGGTCATAGCGATTCTTTCTGACCAGGGGGATGCTCTTGCCCATCATCAGGACGTCGCACACGACCTTCTTCCAGGAGAACCCCGGCTTGATCCCGTGCACCCCGGCCAGGGCCGGAATGCGGTGGATCGTGGCATCGAGCCCCTCACAGTCTTCCCCCTCGTGATAGGTCAGCACGTCCACCCTGCGCCCGGCCCCCGACAGGACGTCCACGAGCATGCGCACCGCAATGGGGGTGCCCCGGTTCTGGAAGAACGGGTGGGGCGCGAGGACCAGGATCTTCAACCGGCTCTCCTCAAAAAGGGTGGTCCCTCAGAAGAGGGGAAACGACAGGGGAACCGAAAAGCTCGCCACGAAACTGGGCGCGTCCTGGGTGATCCGGGCGCTCAGGTTCAGGTTCCAGCCCAGGAACCCGCCGGGGCGGTAGTACCAGCCCACCGTGAAGAGCCCCACGTGCAGCGTCTCGGACCCCTCGACCTTTCGGCCGTCCACCTCCGGCCGCGTCACCACGCCGTGCTCGTAGGCCAGCACCATCCCGTACTTCTCCAGGAACTGCCGGTCGAGGCCCACCCGGACCGCCGCGACGTCCCCCGGGTCCACCTCCCCGTGGGTCCCCCCGAAGTCGCGCTTCACCGTCCAGCGGTAACTCGCCTCGCCGAACAGGGTGAGCTCGTACCGGAGCAGGGCGGCGGTCAGCGCCGGCCGCACCGACCAGAACCCGGAACCCGTCGGAAGGTCCTCGAGGAGCCCGTCGGCTCCCCGGTCGATCTCGAACTGGTGCTCCCCGGTCGGGGCCTTCGCCCACACGTCGGCGAAGAACACGGGTCCCCTGCCCCGGTCCCGGTTGAGCTGGTAGCGGGTCCCGAACTCCACGTCGCCCAGGCCGCTGCCGGTGAGCTCCACCGTCTCCCGTGGCGCCCCCTCGGCGTCGGCCCGCAACGTCACCTCGTCGTCCCGCCACACGTAGGGAAGGCGGGCGGCGACGGTGAGCCGCGAGGTCACCCCGTACCGCAGCTCGAGCGCCGCGCTCCAGAGGTTCCGGTCCAGGTCCTCGATGGTTGCCCCGGGGATCGGCAGGAACACGTAGTCCTCGAGGGCGAGCTCCTCCGCGGAGGTGCGCACGTAGGTGACGGAAGGCTCCACCACCAGGGTGCCGCCCTTCACGACCAGTCCCACCTCCGCCGGCCCCGAAGCCGCCGCTGCGGCGCCCCACAGCAGCAGGCAGCCCGTGAGCGCCCAGCGAAGCCTCCGGCTCCCACGATGCAGCCGCCTCCCGACGCGAAGTCGACCCTCTGTCATCCGTGTCTGTCCTCTCTGTTGAGGGGAGCTTGAAGCTTCAGGCTGGAAGCTGGAAGCTAAAAACTCAACTCTTCAACCGTGAAACGGACGATGTCCACCCACACCACGTCGCTCCCCGTCTCGGCGTAGCAGGTGCCGGTCACCAAGCCCCCGTAGCCCGTGCCCGCGATGCACAGGCTCATCCGCTCTCCTGCCGCAAGGCGAGGGGCCGGCTCACGCTCCGGCGTCGGGCCGAACCGACGGCTCCGCCGCCCTCCGGCGCCCGACCCCGGCGAATCGCAAGAGCGCCCCGGCCGCCCGCCGGCCGTAGCGGTTGCCGAGGGACGCGGCTTCCCACAGGGACGGGGAGGGATCCCCCCAGTCGTGGACGTCTCCCCTCGTGCCCGGCGAGAAGTCCTTGAGGATGTCCCACAGCAGTCGGCCCCTGGAAGGGAGGGGCTCCAGATAGTCCGGGGTCCGGCCCTGGAGGTGCTGCTCCAGCGCCGAGAGATCGCCCCGGAGGTAGCGCGTGCGCCGGCCGACGGGATAGGCGGGCGGCAGCTCGACGGCCTCCCCGCCGGTCAGATGGCGGTAGTGAGCCAGGGGATAGTTGAGGCCGGCGCGGAGGGCGCCGGAGATCGGGGCCCAGCAGCGGCCGTTCACCTCGATCAACACATACCTGCCCGTTTTGCGGCTCCGGCGGTACTCGACCTGAGCCAGCCCTTCGAACCGCATCTCCCCCAGCAGGCGGCGCGTCCAGGCCAGCGGCACGGGGTCGACGGCCTCGGTGACGTGCACGGCGGTGACCCCGCCCGTCACCGGGTATTCCCGGGCACGCCGGTATTGGTACACCCCCCGCGCCTCCCCGCTGACGCACACGGTCCCCTGGCACACGCCGTCCCCCGAGACATACTCTTGCACGAGAGGCAGGCATCCGGCGGTCCCGCAGACCTCGAGCGCTTTCTCCAGCGCAGGCGGGTCCTTCGCATAGGCAACCTTGACGCTCCTCCCGCGATCGGTGCGGCCGTAGGTCGGCATGGCGAAACGCTTCAGGACAACTGGAAACCCGACCTCGCGGGCGAAGGCCGTCGCCTCGGGGACCGAGCCGGGGCAGCAGGTCCTGGGGCAAGGGACGCCGACCGCCTCGGCCAGCGAATACGTGCGGCGCTTGTCCAGGGCGAGGGTGAGGGAGTCGCGGGGCGCCATCGCGAGGGCGACGCCCGGCGGGAACGAGTCCCGAAATTCGTCGAGGGCGATGACTTCCGACTCCCCGCTCGGGAACACGACGGAGATGCGGTGCTCGCGGACCAAGTCCAGGATGCGGCCGGCGAAGGCCTGTTTGTCGTCCTGGGGGGGCGGGTAACACCCGCGCCCGGCGGCATACCGCGAGTGAAACCCGATGCTGCGGCGATGGGGCCCGGCGGCGAAGACCCGCTCCCCCCCCGTGCCCAGCGCGCGAATCAGGGCCAAGCCCTGTCGCTGGTCGGCCCCGGTCACCAGGACGTCGTACCCGGAATTCCTCAAGCCGAGTGCCCCCTGCTCGAAAAGCCCGCGCCTGCGGCAGCGGCCCCGGTCGGCGCTCCGGCTGGGCCCGGGGTACCCTCGGGACGGCGGACCCCAGCCCCCCGAACCCTCCGCAGCGCCTGCACCCCGCGCCGGAGCGCCAGGAGCCATGGACTGGCCACCCAATGGGCCGCGGCTTCCAGTTCCACGGGCCGGGCGCCGAATCCGGCCTTGAAGCGGCCGAGACCCTCCTCGTCGGGCCCCGCCCCGCCGAGATTGAACCGCCGAATGCCGCGCCGGCGGAGATCATCCGCGGCGCCCTGGACGACGAAATGCGAAGCCCCCACCGCCATTCCTTCCGGTGAGGTGCCGGCGGACTGATAGTAGGCCCCCTCCGGAGCCAGCAAGACGAGCGCGGAGGAGAGAGGGGTCCCTTCTCTCGTGCCCTGATAGATCAGCGCCGCCCCGTTCGCCAGGAGGCGGAGCCAGAGCGCCTCACTTCGAGGGGAAGGCACCGCCTCCCCCCGCTCCCTTCGACGTGTCAGCGACGCCCCAACGAGGTGGCCGTGAGCCCGACAGGCCTCCCGGGTCTCGGCGACTCGCAGCTCCACTCCTGCCTTCAGCGCCCGTCCCGCATTTCGCCGGTGATTGGGCGAGAACCCTGCCGCCCCGTTCCCGGCCGTCAGATCCCACACGTGCTCCCGGCGGCGCCGGCGCCACAGCTCTCGGGTACCGCCCGGAATCGTCAGCTCCGGGGAACCGTACGTCTGGAGCACCAACTCCTGCACGCCGCGCTCACGACAGAAGCCGAGCAGTCCTTCCCAGTAGGCGCGCTCCTGAACGACCGCCGGCGCGGAGTGGATCTCGAGCGCCCTTCCCGTGCGGCGCCTCGTCTCGAATGCAGTGCACCCGGCCACTACCCTGCCGTGCGCCCACAGGGCGAGCAGCCAGGGCCTTTCCCCCGAGTCGCCGCGGGCGGCCAGGTAGGCGGGAGTGAAGAAGGGGTTATGAGGTGCCGAGGCGAGCAGTTGACCGCACTGCTCGTGCGCCGGCCCCGGAATCGCCTTGAACTCCATGGCTTCTCCCCTGTACACGTTCAACCTCCACCTTCTCCTCTCCCCCATCCGCGTAACCGCCCACCGCTCCCCTCTTCGGGGAGCTGGAAGCTTGAAGCGGGATGCTTCAGGCTGGACGCTGGAAGCGAGAAGCTTGACGCGAAAGCAGAGAAACGGGAACCCTCTTGCCTCCCGGCTTCCGGATCTCTCGCTTCGAGCCTCCGGCTTCCAGCTTCCGGCTCTCTTGCCTCCAGCCTCAAGCTTCCGGCTTCAAGCTTCGTGCCTCAGCTTCTGGCCTATTCGCTTCCAGCCTACCTCACCAACGCCCGAATGAAGCAGAACCCACCCATCCCACCGCCCCCGTCCGCTGCCGGGGTTCCGCCGCCGTTCCCCGAGGGGCTCGGGAGCCCCAGGCCGGCGGGGTCCACGATCACCCCGTTCGCACTGCCGTCGGAATCGCCTATTCCGCCGTCGACCAAGGTGACCAGGAGCTCCCTCCGCCCGGCCTCCTCGTCGAACAGGGCGCCGACGGCGCTGTAATCCACCCAGTCGTCGGACGCCGGATCATACTTGAGCCAGACGTAGCCCTCCGGCGCCGGCTCCGGCAGGTAGACCCGCAGGGTCACCGTGTCGCCGGGATTCGCCACCTTCAACCGGAGGCTGAAGAGCCCGTAGGGAAGGTCGAGGGGGGACGACGGCGACGAGGGCAGCGACAGGGGGTCCAGCGCCTCCAGGAAGACGAGGCCGCTCGTCAAGGTGAGAACCTTGAAGCCGATCGCCTCGTCGCCGGTGGCCCCGAGCACCGTGGTCACGTCGGGGGGAAACCCCTCGATGCCGTTGTTCTCCACGAAGACGCCGACGCTGTCGGTGGCGGCGAGCCCCCTGTCGTCGGTGACGGTGAGCTCGAACACCAGGCTCGCGCCGTCTTCCCCGACGGGCGGCGCCACGAAGGTGGGGCGGACGGCGGAGGCGCTCGACAGGGTGACGGCCGGCCCCTGGGTCTGGCGCCACGCGTAGCCAAGCGCCCTCCCCTCCGGGTCCTGGGAGCCCGAGCCGTCCAGGGTTACGGTCGTCCCCTCGGTCGCCGCCGCGTCGGACCCGGCATTGGCCGTCGGGGGCCGGTTCACCGACACCACGTTCACGAGCACCCGGTCGGTCCCCAAGAGCCCCAGCTCGTCCGTCACCGTGAGCTGGAAGGTCAGGGTCGCCTCACCCGGCCAGACGAGGGGCGCGGCGAAGGAAGGCCCGACGGTGTCCGGGTCGATCAGCGCCACCGCGGGGCCCCCGATCTGGACCCAGGCATAGGAGGCGATGAACCCGAGGGGGTCTGGGTGGGTGGAGGCGGATCCATCCAGGAAGACGGTCGTACCCTCGGCTACCGCCTGGTCCGGCCCCGCGTCGGCCACGGGGGCCAGGCTGAGGCTCACGTTCACCACCGTCGTGTCGGTGCCCGCCCCCCCGAGATCGTCCGTTACCGTCAACTGGAAGACGAAGGCCGCCCCCTCCGGGGGCACCGGCGGAGGCAGAAACTCGGTCACCGCCTCGTCGGGGGCGACCAGCTCCCCCCCCTCGGGACCCTCGACTTGGACCCACCGGTAGGCGACGATGAACCCCTCGGGCTCATCCGGGTCGTGGGAGTTCGACCCGTTGAGGAAGATCGGCTCCCCCTCCCGGACGGTCTGGTCCGGGCCCGCATCGGCCACGGGAAGGCGGTTCACGTCCGTCACCGTGATGGTGATCGTCTCGCTGTCGGTGAGCCCGTTGGCCGTGGCCGTGAAGGTCACCTGGTAGCTGCCCGCCTGGTCGAAGCCCGGCGTCCAGTTGAAAGTCGTCCCGTCGAAGGTCGCACCGGTTGGGAGTGCCGACGTGGTGATCGTCACGGAGTCGCCGTCGGGGTCCGTGGCGCTCACCGCAAAACTCAGAAGCTGCCCCTCGGCCACGGTCTTGTTGCCGATGGGCGAGAGCTGGGGGGGCCGGTCGACGAACCCGACCGACAGGTTGAAGCTCTTGGAATCCGAAAGGGGTGGACTCCCGTCATCGGTCGCCGTCACGACCATGGAGGAGTTTCCCGCGTCCCCGAAATCCGGGGAGCACCCGATGGACCCGGTCCCATTGCCGGCGTCGGTCAGGGAGCAGAACCCCGGCAGGCCGGCCACCGACAGCCGAAGCGCGTCCCCGTCCGGGTCCGAGGCCGACAGCGACACCGTGATCGTCTGCCCCTCGGAAACACTCTGATTGGAGATGGCCGTGAGGATGGGGGCTCGGTTCACGTTGGTCACCGTGATCGTGATCGTCTCGCTGTCGGTGAGCCCGTTGGCCGTGGCCGTGAACGTCACCTGGTAGCTGCCCGACTGGGTAAAATTCGGCGTCCAGGAAAACGTTCCCCCAAGGAACGTCGCCCCGGTGGGAAGCGGCGCGGCACTGAGGGTCACCGGGTCGCCGTCGGGGTCGGAGGCGCTGACCGTGAAGCTCAGCAGTTGCCCCTCGGGCATCGTCTTGTTCCCGATGGGCGCCAGCACCGGCGGCCGGTCCACGTTCGTCACCGTGATCGTGATCGTCTCGCTGTCGGTGAGCCCGTTGGCCGTGGCCGTGAAGGTCACCTGGT